>CAZFVA010000029.1:0-9877 GCA_964522105.1 uncultured Anaeromyxobacteraceae bacterium | reverse complement strand
TACTCATCCAGGCCTGAATCGAGCTTCGGGCACGCGATGGCAATTGCCTTACCGGCAAGAAAACGATTGTGGAAGTCACCGAACGAAAAGGCCACACAATCCGCCGCCAGAACAAGATCAGCGCCCTTCAAAAAGGATGCTGTCGGGGCAAGAAGGTGCAACTGGATCGGCCACTGACGAAGCTGGGAAGGCCCTGCATCACAACAAGATCCGGGCGCAACCGGCTCTGCCTGACCACGGAAGTCCCGTGCTGCGGCACCGGGGCAACCACATGGCTCGTGCGGGACACCAGCCGATGCGGCCTGATGCCCTTGATGTGCGGCATGGCCATGGTGTCCGTGACTTCCTGCTTTCATATTCATGGCTGCAACCTCGTCAAATTCATCTGCCTCGCGCTCCTCGACCGTAATCGCGCCCTCGGGACACTCGCCAAGGCAAGCTCCAAGGCCGTCACAAAGATTGTCGCCAATCAATCTGGCCTTGCCGTTGATAATCTTGATAGCCCCTTCCGCGCACGAAGGCACACAGACGCCACACCCGTTACAAAGGTCTTCATCAATCCTGACTATCTTCCTTACGGCCATTGGAACACCTCGTTAAATCAGCCACTGACCGGATGATAACACAAAAGCGCTTAATTCGGATAAAATTTATCCGAATATATCACAACAGATTGAAATGATAAGATTTACTGCGCCAAATGACGTCAAGTCTTCCGGCCGATCAACATAAACAGAGGGTATTCACGAGTCGCTTTTGAATATTCGTCAGTGCGTCGGACCGTATGAACCGTGACCGGATCGGACGGGATGAGTCCGGCAGCAATCATCAACCGGGAAAGCCAGAGCGGGTCCAGGCCGTTATGAACGACTGACCGGGGATCCGAATGAAACGTCCCGTCCTCGGAATACAGGTCAACCAGAACAAGGGTACCGCCCGCGACCATCATCCGTGACGTCTTATCAATCATTGCTGCAATGTCATTGATGTGATGAAGAACCATGACACAGGTAACAAGGTTAAATGACCCGGTCACGTTAAAGTCGTCATCAGCGTCGGTCTGGACTGTGACTACGTTAGTTAAACCTGCTGCGACTGCCTTCGCGGCAAGCACCTTCAGCATCACCGGGGACGAATCGGCCGCAGTCAGCGCCCCCACCCTGGCGGCCAGCGGCAGGGCAATCAGGCCGGTTCCACAACCAATATCAAGGGCCTTCATGTCTGCCGTCAAATCGATATGGCCCGCGATCCCATCGTACACGGCGGCCGCCATCTGAACCCTGACCGGATTGTCATCCCACGTAACAGCGGCCGCATCAAATCTGATTACATTCTGTGAATCGGTCATAAACCACTCCTGACAGCCGCAGCCAGAGCCTGTACCGCTGCCTGGACGTCATCCTGCATCGTGATCGCCGTAACGACCGCCACACCGCATGCCCCGGCGCGAATCACTTCAGCCGCATTGGTCGGATTTATGCCGCCTATGCCAACAACAGGGATGCTGACGGCCCGGCAAACATCGGAAACGACTTTCAGGCCGACTGCGCCAGTAATCAATTCCTTCGTTCCAGTTGCAAAAACACCGTTTACGGCCACATACGATGCGCCATCTGATTCAGCCTTTGCGGCCTGTTTCGCATCAAGCACAGACACACCAACTATGGCGTCCGGCCCCAGCAACTGCCTGATTTCGGCCGCAGGCATGTCATCCTGACCGACATGAACCCCGTCAGCACCGATCGCCAGGACAGTGTCAACGCGATCATTGACGACCATCGGAACGCCATATGCTGTTGTAATCCTGCGGATTTCCCTGCCGACTTCAACGAAGACATCGTTGTCACAATCCTTATCCCTGTACTGGACGATGCTGACCCCGGCCGCACACGCACGCTCAACTATTTCATACAGGCTACGTTCCGGCAGCTTCAAAACCGGATGCGTAACAAGGTAAATCCTTAATGAATTCAAGTCCATATTCGCCATTGATAAAACACCATTTTACAAAGACTGAACCCTGGTTCCGACCACAAGGTCTTCAAGACTGAGCGAATACAGGCGGTCACGCAGATTCATTTCAAACGAACCGGGCCCCCGGCAGGTTAAGGCCGCCAGCTCGCCGCACAGCCCGAAAAAAGCGAGGGCTTCGGCCGCACCCCGGACGACATCGGGACAGACGGCCAGAAAGCAACCGCAAAGCGCCGTGGCTGTGCAACCGGTCCCGGTCACGTTCTGCAGCATCGAATGACCGTTGGAACACAGGTACGTCCTGCTGCCATCCGTTATGACATCGGTCTTCCCGGTTACCGCGACCGCACAGCCAAGCTGCTGCGAAATCTTAATGGCTGTCGATGCAAAACTGTCATTTTCAGAAACTGAATCGACGCCGCGAATAACAGAGTCCATCCCGGCAAGGGCCATCGCCTCGGCCTGATTTGCGCGGACCAGCGTAACATCAACTTCCGACATGATGCGCCTTGCCGACGCCGTACGAAGGTCAGTCGCGCCAACGCCGACAGGATCTAACACGACAGGAATGCCCTTCCTGTTGGCAGCCTTTCCTGCCACGATCATTGCATCAACCAAGTCAGGCCATAACGTGCCGATATTCAACACTAATGCATCAGCAATACCGGCCATCTGCCCGACTTCTTCAGCAGCATGAGCCATCACCGGCGAACCGCCGACTGCCAGCAACGCATTGGCCGTTTCATTCATGACCACAAAATTGGTTATGTTATGAATCAAGGGCCTTCTTCGACGAATGATTTCAAGATCCTTCCAGATAACTTCTGCAAAACTGCCAGTTTCCAAATTACTTACCCCGAATTGGCAAAATCCTAAACGCCGGACCGTTCGTCACCGGAAATCTCGGCCGGGACATCAATCACAAATGAACTGCCTTCACCCGGCACACTTGTAACACGAACCTTTCCATCATGAATCCTGGCGACGTGTCTTACGATTGAAAGCCCAAGTCCAGTGCCGCCCTGAGCCCTGCTGCGCCCCTTGTCAACACGATAGAAACGCTCGAATATTCTTGACTGATCTTCCATCGGGATGCCGCAGCCGTTGTCGGTCACAACTATTTTCAGCCTGCCATCTGCTACACCGGCTTCGACCGAAACACGGCCATCAGGCTCACAATACTTGATGGCGTTATCCACAAGATTGACGATGGCCTGTTCCAGCAACTGCTGGTTCACACACGCCACCGCTTCAGGGTCACAAGTCATTGATACTACGATGTTTTTTGTGGCCGCCTTCGAATCACAGACCTGCACCGCAGACTCGATCATATCGCGCACAAGGACACGTTCCCTGATGATTCCGGGACCGACTTCCCCTGGGTTCTGCTTTGTATTTTCGGCCTGCTCAATTCGCGAAAGTACCAGCAAGTCTTCGATAATCGAATTCAGCCTGTCAGTATGACGGGCAATAATGTCCAGAAAATGTTTAGTAATTTCGGGGTCATGGGAATCGTCTTCGCGTAGCGTTTCAACAAATCCCTTGATTGATGTAATGGGTGTTTTCAATTCGTGAGAGACGTTGGCCACAAAATCCTGCCTGATGTTTTCAAGCCGCTTCAGGCGCGTAATGTCATGAAGAACGACCAGAGTTCCGGTAAAACGCCCGTCATCATCGCGGATAGCCGTCTTGAACGCGTGCAGAAACCGAACCTTGTCACCTTCAAGGGTAAGGTCCTCTTCAACAGGATCAGTTCCCGTCACAGGCAGAACCACAAAGTCGTGCAGGCTGCGGCTGCGGATTATGTCCAGAACCTCGCGGCCGGCTGCCATGCCGGGCTCGACCCGCAGCATCTTTTCGCCTGCTGAATTGATTCGCCTGATTTTGCCATCAGGATTAATCAGAAGGACGGCCTCGCTCATACCAGAAAGCGTTGTTTCAAGTTCCTTCTGCTGCTGTGTACTGGCTGAAAGACGATCTTTCAGGCCTGCAGCCAGAGTGTTCATGGCCGCCGCGAGTGTTTCAAATTCCTCGATCGACGGCGGAGATATCCTGCCGGACAAATCATCATTAATAAGCCTGTTAACCCCCAACGCCATATCTTCGACCGGTCGGGCCACCCGCCGCGACGCAAGCCAGGCTGCGAAGGCCGCAAGGACAACGGCAATCAATCCACCAAGCGCAATCTTGGCCATCAGATCGCGAAGGACGCTGTTAATCTCGACAAGGGGCCTGGCGACGCGCACGACGCCTTTCAATTCGCCGCCTTCCCTGACCGCAAAAGTCAGGTACATCAGATCTTTATCCTGTGTCGCGCTGTGTCTGACCGAACGACCGGTTCCAGACTTAACTGCTTCAATAAATTCAGGGCGATCCACATGATTTCCAAGGCGCAGCAGCGGTTCATCGGAATCACCGATGACGACGCCTGAAGGCGTGATTACCGTGACTCTGGATGAAAGATTGCGCCCGATTTTCTTCGCAATATCATCAATGGAGTGGCCCGGGGAAATGTCGGTGGGTTGCCCGATCATCGGCCCGACCAGATCAGCCGCCAGTTTGCCGTTGGCAGCAAGACGGGCCTCGGTCTGGCTCATGAAAAGGTCTTTGACGGTAATGACGGTGTATGTACCGACCGACAACAAGGTGACGGCCACAACCACCAGAAACGACGGATAAAGTACCCACTGAAGCTTTTTAGCTTTGACCATTTGAATCGTCTTTCATTCGATACCCGACACCTCGAACAGTTTCAATCAGGGTGCCTGCCGCGCCAAGTTTCTTGCGAAGACCGACTATCTGCACATCTACCGAGCGATCGGTCACCGGATAGTCGGTCCCTTTGACCGAGTCAATTATCTGATCGCGGGTAAAGACCCATCCGCGATGCCTTGCCAGGAAAAGAAGAACGGAAAACTCGGTTACCGTCAAATCGACTTCCTTTCCGCTGACCAGAACGTGATGCCTTTCCACATCAATCTTGATATCACCTGTATCAATCAGGCGTGATTCATCGGTCACGCTGCGACGCCCACGGCGAAGAACGCTGCGAACACGGGCAGTTACAACACGCGGGCTGAAAGGTTTGGCAACATAGTCATCTGCGCCCAGTTCAAGACCGGCGACAATGTCGGCTTCCTCGCATCTGGCAGTCAGAATAATGATTGGAATCGCGGACGTACGCGCATCATGGGAAAGAATCCGACAGACCTCCAGGCCGTTCATGCCGGGAAGCATCAGGTCAAGCAGCACAAGGTCGGGAACTACATTGGCGGCCAGTTCAACAGCTTCTTCGCCGGACTGCGCCAGAACGACCGAGTACCCTTCCCTTTCAAGGTTGTACCTTAGAAGTTCCAGGATATCTTCCTCGTCATCTACAACAAGAATCTTTTCCCTGCTCATATGCACCCCGCGCTTGCCAAAAATTATAGCGTGATTTGAAACGTTCGTTCCCACCTTCTTTTATAATAAGCCGGTTTGAGGGTTATGGTGCTTGTGTTAGGATTCCGTTAATTGTTCGAGAACGGCGGTTCTTTCCTGGAAAACGGACCGGGAAGTGACTTCGGAGTAGCTGCCGGGCGGCTACGGAGTAAACAGAATGAAAAGATTCGCGCTTCTGATTGTTGCAACAACACTTGTCTTTGCTTTTGCCTGTTCAAGCGAACCTGTACAAGAAGACATTGGAAATCCGGTAGACACCATTCAAGCTGACACAGCCGACATCGGGTCTGGCGACGTTGCGGACGTTTCTGTGGTCGACTCAAATACGCCGGACATCACCGCTGACGAAGGCGACACAAATGTCCCGTTTGAAAACGGCGCGAAGGCCCTGATTTCAGCGTCGGATGATCAACTGATTGGCGGCCCGATGAAGGCCGGCGTAGTTGGCGACATCGTCATAAGCAATAAAAACGTCAGATTTGTGGTCAGAAACCAGGCCCACAGCCTGTATTCACCTTACAGCGGCGCCCTTGTCGATGCCGACATCGTCCGCGCTGAAGGCGACAACAAACACGACAAATTCTTTGAAACGTTCCTGATGTCAGGATTCGCCCGAATCTTCAAGCCGGCCAGCATGGAAATCGTGGATGACGGCGCTTATTCAGGCACCGCCATCGTTCGCTTCAAAGGTACTGACGGCGGGATGGCGCTGATCGACTCGATGATCCCGACGTTCCCGCTGGGACTTGACGTCACGACCGACTATATCCTTACCCCCGACGCAAAATTCATCGAAATCAAAACGACCATCAAGGACCCGAACAACCTCGGAGTCCCCGTAGATGTTGGACAATTCCTGCAGTTTGGAAACCGCACGACCGCATTTTTTGACCGCTGCGGAACTGACCAGGACTGCCTTCGCGGGAAAAAGAATGTTCGTTGGCTTGCCAGTGCTGCCGGCGACGTTTCTTACGGCGTGACCGTTCCCGGGACCGACAACGTGGAACTGCTGCTTGCGCAGAATGAACTGATGATTCTGAAGGGTGGTTCTTTTGAAATTCCGGCCGGTTCGGAAATCACGACCCATCAGTATGTGGCCGTTGCAGATGGAACTATCGACGGCGTACGCCAGATCATGAATGGAATCCGGGGCGAACCTGAAGGCGCCGAAGTTACCGTCAATGTCACCATTTCTGATGATTATTCTTCAATGGATAAAGTCTGGATTCAGGCGAAACTGACGGCAGAATCTAGCACGACCGGTTGGGTTTCTGCGTCTTCCCCGGATTCGGAAGGTAAGGCGATATTCCATCTTGAACCGGGCACTTACGACTTCGTGATATCCGTTCCCGGAGCACCGGATTACACGGCAACAGACGTTGTAATCACAGCGGACGGCGAAAATATCGTACCCATATCAACGTACGCTGCAGGCTGGCTTCATGTCACGGTCAAGGATGCTGCCGACAATCCCGTAACGGCGGCACTTTCACTTCAGGCTGGCAACGATGCCGTCTGGACGGCCGGTGTTTCAAAATTTGATGTCATCAGAAACGGCGACTGGACAATCCCGGTAGTTGCGGGCAACTACACGGCAACAGTGGCCAAAGGACTGGTCTGGAGCATCGACAGACAGAATATCACCGTGCTTGCCGGTGAAACGACCGAACTTACCGCCACAATTCATGAAGCTGTAAGCACGACCGGCGCCATCATGCTGAATACCCACGAACATTGCGAACGCAGCATCGACAGCGCAGTTCCGGCTGAAGACCGCGTTTACAACGCCATAGCGAACGGCGTCGAGTTGATGAACCCGACCGACCATGACTACTTTGGCACACACGAACAGACAATTGCGGAACTTGGACTTACCGACAAAGTAAAAAGCAACCTGTCATACGAAGTCTCGCCGGGATGGGGACACACGACGGCCGCAAACTGCAGTACACCGCCAGCTTACCCGATGTACTTCGCCATCAATTACACGCTTTACAACGAAATGGGTGGCGTCGACCGTGGCATGACTCCGGTTGAAGTCTATACGCAGGCGCGGGACGATTTCGGCTGTCAGTTCCTGGCGGTCAACCATCCGTACCGTGGTGGCCCGACGTTCGAAACGTACGCAATCACCGCGACTTCAAACCCCGAAGATGCGAAGCCGGACCTGGACCTGCACATGGTTGACGCTGTCGAGGTCTATAACAAAAACGACAGCCAGGACAACATCATCAATGAAAACCTGCCTGCGTGGTTCAACCTTCTGAACCGTGGCTACATCATCGCCGCAATCGGCGGTTCGGACGAGCACGGATTCAGCGGCAACTACGGCAACCCCAGAAACATGGTCATGTCGTCAACTGACTTGCCCGGCGACATCGACAAGACCGAAATATTTAACCATATCAAAGCGTTCGAATCACAGGTTGTCGGCGGCCCGGTCATCACCATAACAGTAGAAGGTCTTGGTATGGGACAGGTGCTTCCTGCAGACGGGACTTCGGTTGAAGTCCGCCTGATTGTCGAAGCGCCGGAATGGATGGGCCTTAACTTCACCAAGGTCGTAATGAACGGTGAAGTGGTCAAGGAATTCACGCCGGTAATTAACGGCGCAGTCCTGCGCGTAGACGAATCATTCACAGTTGAATTGACTTCAGACGCCTGGATCGTGGCGTATGCCGGGTCTAACCTGCCGGAACACCAGATGATCCCGGTCAGCAGCAAGCAGCCCTTCTCGGTCACCAACCCTGTGTTTATTGACGCTGACGGACTCGGTTACGAGGCAATTTACGCGGCCGGCGCACCCTGGGACTAGTCAGCACAGCACCGGTCAGCAGGCAAACACCAGACCAGACAACAATTCAAAATCATCGACCGTTCAAAACACCTGAAATATCAATGCCAAGCTCGCGGTTCAACGCAAGACGCCCCATGTCCAGTTCAAACGTCACGGTAGTCAGTTCAACGTGCGCCGCCTGCGAGGTACGGCGGGCATCGGTCACGTTGATGGCCAGTCCGGTCCCATTCGCGTAATCAGCCTCGGCCAGCGACAGCAGGTCGTCGGCCAGGGCAGCCTTAGTCGTTGCAGCCCCGACCAGTTTTTCAAATTTCTGAAGGTTTCTAAGCCCTTCCCTGACTTTCTGCGAACCCTGAGCCCGGATGTCATCCATCTGAAGTTCAGCCTGCAGAATCCCGGCCTTCTTCGCCCGGACTGTCGGATAAATCTTGTAATCAAACAGCGGCACCGAAAGCGCCAGACCGATTGCCCACGCGCCCCAGTCATTGTTCTGGGTAATGCTGTTGCCAAGTACATCAACGCTGTACTGGAACGACCCGGAAAGCTTTGGCACAAACTGCATGTAACCGGCCTTCAGCTCCTTTCCAAGCACCGTCATCTGTTTGCGCTGCACCCTCATATCCCACCGGGAATCAAGCTGATCGCCCGTAACAACAGGTTCAGGCATCGGCGCTGGCCGCGAAACAGGCATCGGAAGCTGGTCAGTCCCCATCAACAGGGCCAGAGCGTCCCGGGCGTCCGCAAGTGCGTAACCCGCCTTGACAATCTCGGTCCAGGCCGAAACCATGTCAGTCTGTGCGCTTTTCACGTCTGTAATCTTTCCAACACCGGCCGACAGGCGACCTTCAGCAAGCTCAAGGTGGCCACGGACGGCCTCGAACTGAACTTTGTAAACCTCAATCAGCGAAAGCGCCGTTGCAGCCTGGTAGTACGCCTCGGCAACCGAATACAGCAGCACCTGACGGGTCTGCTCAACCTGAAGCTCGGTAAGCTCGCTGCCAAGGCGGGCAGCATCGGCATTCAGCCATTCCTGCGCTGCAATAAGGGGCACGGTCAACGCAAGCCCGGCCGACAGTGAATTTCTGGAGCCGGTCTGGCCGGTCAGGCCTGTGGCACCGGACGCAGGCGCACTGTCGCGCAACGTGTAGTTCATGCTTCCATAAAGACTTGGAATCAGAACTGCCCGTGAAGATTGGAGTTTTACCGCTGCAATCTGCACGTTTTCACGAACCGCCAGCAGGCTGCGATTGCCACTGTCGGCCTGCCGGACTGCGTCTGCCAGAGTCACGACAGGGCCGGGATCGGGCTGCGGCAGTTCGGGCAGGGAAAAACCGGGCGTCGCCGCAAATGACTGGCAGGCAAACAGGCCTGTCCCTGCAATACCAATCAGACAGGCAGCCATCGGCAACACAAAACCAATTCTAAGTTTCATTTTTCACCCAACTGTTACTCGAACCGCAACGCCTGAATCGGGTCAAGGCGCGAAGCCTTCCAGGCCGGATACAGACCGAAAGTTATACCAACAAGGGCACTGAACGCCACCGCCAGAACGGAAAAGAACGGCTGGATCAGCAGCGGCCAGTCAAACTTTGCAACCAGATACGTCGCACCCCCGATTCCGAGGGCCACACCGATCAGGCCACCTGTCGCGGACAGGACAACCGCTTC
>CAZFVA010000028.1:0-39151 GCA_964522105.1 uncultured Anaeromyxobacteraceae bacterium | reverse complement strand
GGGTCAACGTAAGGTTTGAAATCGCTGGCCATAGGACTGTCTCCTTGAGATTGGACAATGAACTTGCTTTAGATCACAGCAGAATGAAAGTTACCGCGAGGGTCTATTGATTGTCCAGAAGAAATGATGGATTACGGACCGCAAAAAACCAGTTGCCCGCGTAAACGCTGATTTGACTGTTATCCAGGGGAAAATTACTTCGCGGGGGGACCGTAAAGAACCTGAACGTCGGAAGCGACAGCATCGTCCTGCACTTCGGGATCAATGATTTCCATCGGGCCGTAGAGCGGCTGAATGTTGTCCATATATACATCGGGCTGGGCGTCACCCTGGATGTAATCTGTCGGCGGCCCGTAGAGCACCTGATAATCATTCGTAATAACTTCAACCGGGCCATACAGAGGCTGCACACTGGAGTCGCGGTCAGCATCAGGCACTAAACAGTCTTCAGTCACGTCACTTTCCACGCCGTACAAGGGCTGCGCTTCGAAGCACCCGACCTGCGCCCCGACAAACATGCCGCCCGACAGCGCCAGCCAAAGCCAGCGAGTCGCCGCGTACAGTTTCACGCGACTGAAATCTATGATGGCCATCAGAATTACAAGCATGATTCACCCCTCGTCCGATGCGTTAGTGTAAGTAAAACAAGAACAAACATCAACCTGCCGACTACCGCAGACTTTCTACCCTGGCTGCCGGCACTGACCTTCAGCCCTGACTGCGTCCCTGATCATGCCGATGTGACAGACCTTGGGTCCGCTTTTTTCGGTATCCCACAGGTGCATGCTGTTACCTTTGCAGATACCGAAGTCGCCGCACTTCGCACAGTCGCCCTGGCGCATCCATTTACGGTCGCGGAACTTCTGGAAGCTGTTGTTCCAGATTTCATCAAACGACTGCTCGCGAACGTTTCCCTGTACAAGCGTCCGGGGATTGTTCGGACAACCGCAGACACCGCCGTCAGCCAGTATCGACGCGATCCTGACGCCTGAAAAACAGACGTAGAAAAAGTCCCTGACTGACCGTTCGTAGTCACAGCCAAGATAACCTTCGTCGCCGTAGGAAACTTTCATCGGCCGCATCTTCGACCGTTTTTCGGCAATGAAATCAAGCAACTGCTTCAGTTCTTCCGGTTGCAGCAGGAAGTCGCTCTGCTTTGCCGCACGCCCGTTCGGGAACACCGACACGACGCGCCAGTCGCGCACACCACGGTCGACCAGAAACCGGTACATTGGCTCAAGCTCATTAATGTTGCGCCGGTGAAAAGTTGAAGTAACCTGAAGCGCTTTCAGGAATTTTGCATCACGAAACCGGTCAATCGCCGACACAGCCCTTTCAAACGAGCCTGCGCCGCGCAGCCAGTCATGAGATTCGGCCGAAACGCCGTCCAGACTTATAACAAGCGTCCTCATCCCCGTGCGCTTCGCTTCCGACACGACCCGATCATCAACAGCCCATCCGTTCGTAACCATACCCCAGGGGAACCCCAGCTTATTGATCCGCCCCATGACTTCAAACAGGTCCGGCCTGACCAGTGGCTCACCCCCGGTCACGGCCACAAAAACCTTGCGCGGATTATGATTTTTTGCAATGCCTTCAAAAGCTTTGACAACTTCGTCGGCCTTCAGTTCAGCCGAAACATCGGAAGAGCGACGACAGTCAGATCCGCAGTGGCGACAGGCCATATTGCAGTCAAGAGTCGCTTCCCAGAACAAATATGTCAGGTGCGGGTGACCGAATTCAAAATCGACATAATGGCGCCATGCCCACAGATTAAAGCGCTTCTTCAATCTATCCATCGCAGAACTGTTCATGCACATACTCCGGATATGTTCAGGCCTTGATTGTATTGGTTTACAACTTAAAAAAACCACGGAAATTCAGAATTTCAGTAGGTGAGAGGGCTCCTTTTGTTACAGAAACGGCGCGGGCGTGATACCATGCGGCAAATGACCAGAATGAAATTCAGGGGGTGGGTCGTATGAATCGACAGCAGATCCCGGTTCTGCGGATTGCGGTCGTCATATTCTTTGCCCTCCTGACCTTGCCTGCAACTGGCACCCCTGCCGCCCCCGGGTCTGAAAACTCAGTCAAGCAACCACTGACCATAGTTTACGGTGCCGATGAAGACTTCGCGCCATATGAATGGGTTTCGGACGATGGCACACTTCAAGGCTTCAATATTGACTTGATGCGCGAAATCGGCGCCGTAACAGGCGCAAATATCAAGTTTGTTCACGGACCATGGCCACAAATCAAGAAGGGGCAGCGCGAAGGCTGGATTGACATTACAGCCATGTTCAAATCTGCAGCCCGGGCGGAACACCTCGCCTTTTCGAACCCGATGTCGGTCGATTACGACACGATCTGGATCAGGAAAGGCGACAAGGAAATCCAATCACTTGATGATCTTGCTGACCGCACTGTCATAGTGCAGGCCACCGGATTTACCGCCGAATACCTGACCGAGAATGTCCCATCGGCCAAACTGATCCTGGTCAATTCAGAACCTCAGACGCTGAAAGCGCTTGCTTCCGGTCGCGGCGACTGCGCGATGCTTCTTGAGTTGGCTGCACGAACATCGATCAAGAAACTGGGGCTGAAGAACATCAGGAAAACAGGGACTTCCGTGCTCCCAAGGCCTTATTCACTGACAGCCACAAAGGATAAGGCAAATCTGCTGCCGGCGATTAACGAAGCTCTGGCTAAATTAAGGGCTGACGGACGTTACGGGAAACTTGAGTCGAAGTGGCTTGAATTACAGCCAACCTTTACACCTGCTGAACAATTTTTCCGACACTACGGATGGTATGTCCTTGCCATGGTGATTTTTACTGTCATCTGGCTGGCGACCTGGACATTTGTCCTTAAGCGAAGGGTTTCGGCCAGAAATCGACAACTTGAGGCCGAACTGCTGGAAAGAACCAGAACAGAAGAAGAACTGCGAAAGTCTGAAGAATTGTTCTACCAGTTCTTTTCGTCCAATCCCTTGCAGATGGGAATTTCAACACTACCTGACGAACGCTACAAGGAAGTTAATCCGGTATTTACGAAGGCCACCGGGTACTCGCGGGAAGAGGCAATCGGCAAGACATCGGTTGAGCTTGGCCTGTGGGACAACGACAACGACCGCCTGAAAGTTCATTCAGAAGTCCGCACAAACGGCTTTTGCCGCAACCGGGAAATTGTATTTCGGAGTCGCACCGGCAAACGCATGGAATGCATCATCAACGTCGAAATGGTCGTAATTTCAGGCGAAAGACTGATTATGACCATCATCAACGACATCACTGAACTTCGCGAAACGGAACGCGAAAAGGCACTGCTTGAAAACCAGTTAAGACAGGTCCAGAAGATTGAAATGGCCGGCCGACTGGCTGGTGGTGTGGCCCACGACTTCAACAACCAGTTAACGATTATCCGTGGATACAGCGACATTCTGGGCAAACGCATAACCGCTGTGGATGACCTCAGGATCATTGAAGAAATCCGGAAAGCGGTTGATCACTCATCATCTTTGACCAGCAGCCTGCTGGCCTTTTCGCGCAAACAGGTACGACGGCTCGAAATTCTGAACCCGGCGTCAGTCATCAAAGACATGCAGAAGACAATCGCGGTTATGCTCGGTGAAAATATCGACCTGCGAATCGTGATGGAAGAACCGATCGGCACGATTGAAATGGATCGCACCCAGCTTGAACAGGTAATCATTAATATTGTGGCAAACGCCCGTGATGCAATGGGCAGCAAAGGTTCAATGGACATCCACGTCGAAAACGTGACGATCAAGTGCGGGGAATCAATTTCGAATATCGAAGCAATTCCGGGTGATTACGTCGTGCTGTCGATGACTGACGACGGCATCGGAATAAATGAAGAAACCCAGAAACTGGTCTTTGAACCATTCTTCACGACAAAGGAAATCGGTAAAGGGACCGGCCTGGGCCTGTCAATCGTTTACGGCATTGTCAAGCAGAATGGCGGCCATATCGAACTTACAAGTGCCCCCGGCAAAGGCTCAACGTTCAAGCTGTTTATTCCCAGGGTAAACAATGAGCCTGTCGTTTCAGGCGACTTCATACAGATATCCGAATGCTCGACAGGCACCGAGACTGTCCTGCTGGTTGAAGATGAAGAAGGACTGTTCCAGCTTCTAAGCGTAGTTCTGTCAAACGCCGGGTACAACGTGCTGGCGGCTGACAGGCCCGGTCTGGCAGTCAGGATGGCGGCTCAGGAAAAACCGGACATACTTGTTACCGATGTTGTGATGCCCGAAATGAGCGGCAAGGATCTGGCGGAACAGGTAAGTGCACTGCACCCGGACATAAAGATTCTGTACATGTCCGGTTATCCGCGCGACACAATTACAGCCCACGGAATCCTGAGTGCCAACGTCGATTTGCTTAGCAAGCCGTTTTCGCTTGATGAATTTCTGAGGGTAGTCAGACAAGTTCTGGATGCGTAAGGGGCGACCAGGTCATTCAACTGCATCTTCAACAGGAACGGCGTCGTTCAGTGTCACTGTGAACGTTGAACCGACTTCCCACTCACTGGCAACATCAACCTTGCCATCATAAATGTCCACAAGCTTCTTTACGATGGAAAGACCAAGGCCCGACCCTTCAATGCGCCTGGTTTTATCATTCTTGATTCTGACAAATTCA
Organism: uncultured Anaeromyxobacteraceae bacterium; assembly: GCA_964522105.1. Classification (GTDB taxonomy): domain Bacteria; phylum Myxococcota_A; class UBA9042; order DTJE01; family DTJE01; genus JAGOFO01. Next base: position 34,487 of record CAZFVA010000028.1, on the reverse strand, counting down.
CCGAACAGACGCGCGACGTCTTCAGGCATCATACCAATACCTGTATCAGCGACACAGATACGCATCGTGCCGTCTTCCTGACGTCCGACCGTCACGTCAACGCGGCCACCGTCGCGGTTATACTTGACCGAGTTAGACACAAAATTATTAAGAATCAGCTCGATTTCGCCGTAATCAGCCTTCATCAAAACCGGGCCGTCAGCCACAACATTCACAGAGATTCCACGGGCCTTTCCAAGCTCACGCCCCGATTCCGCCGACATCTGCGCGACTTTAATGACATCCACATCTGTGATTTCCCGACGCTTGTGACCGGACTCAATTCTGGTCAGGTCCAGCAGATCAGAAATCAACTTCCGCATCCCGCCCAGCCGAAATATGGCCCTGTCGACTACCTCGTTGTAATCATCAAGTTGCCCACCAAGGACGCGGTCCTTCATCATCAGAAGGTAACCTTCGATGGCAGCCGTCGGCGACTTCATCTCGTGCGCAACTACAGAAATAAACTCAAAACGGACGCGCTTGCGCTCCTCGGCCAGTTTCATTGCCTGGCGCTGCAGAACGATGTGTTTTGCGGCTTTCAGAAGACAGGCTCGAAGTTCGTACGGCGTAAAAGGTTTGGCAAGAAAATCGAAAGCGCCACGTTTTGTGGCCGTAATCGCGGTTTCAAGTGAAGCATAAGCCGTGATCATGATTGTCAGGACATCAATCGATTCACTGACCAGCTTTTCAAGCAGTTCAATCCCGGTCATGCCCGGCAATTTGTGGTCCAGCAGCAAAATATCCGGAACAGATTCGCGAATCATATCGAGGGCTTCCTCGGCAGACTCGGCGGACTCGATGACTAAACTGAAAGAAGAATTGAATTCAGGGACGTCTACACAAACGCCACGCAGAGCCCTGGCGATTGCCATCCTGATGCCTTCTTCGTCGTCAACGACAAGAACCCGCAGTTCGTCCATGGCTTACCTCGCTTATGCCGGCCTGAAAAAACAGGAATCAGCTCATCCAGCAGGAAGCAACCTGTCGATCTGCTTCTTCAGTTGGTCATACCGAATCGGCTTTTCAAGCATCACATCTGCCTGAATCCATGACTTTTCTTCACGGGTACCGGCGTCAAAACCCATACCGGTTTCAGACTCGACGCCTGTTGCCATGATGACCGGCTTTGTCGGATCGGCCTTCTTAATCCTGCGACTGAGCACAAAGCCGCTGTCCATATATTCCATCATCAGATCGACGACAGCCAGGTCGAAACTGCCGTTGCCGTCTAAAAACGCATCGGCCGGGACCTGCCCTTCGCACCTGACAACGTTAAACCCGTCAGCCTTCAAGCGGGCTTCGATGACGTCCAGAAAATCCAGATCATCATCTACAATCAAAATGGTTTTTCCAGAAGCAGCAGTCATTGTTTGTTCACTCATACTGATCACCTTTTCCAGATTCACTGGTCATTGCCGTACCTGGGCACGGTAACATAAAAAGTTGTGCCGGTCGGTCCCCTGTGAGGGTCGGCATTCGATTCAAACCTGATGTCACCCCGGTGCATCTTCACAATACCATATGTGACCGGAAGACCAAGACCGGTCCCGCGCCCCATCGGCTTCGTAGTGAAAAACGGAGTGTATATCCTGCCCACATTTTCCGGCGGAATGCCAACCCCTGTGTCGGAAACCTTGAAGATCAACTGACGTTCGGTGACTTTGCACCCGATTACGACCTTTCCACCTTCGGGCATGGCCTCGATCGCGTTCGACAGCAGATTTGTCAGAACCTGCAGCATCTGATCGCGATCAAGCTCGGCCATATCTTCTTCAGGCGGCATCTCGGTTTCAACCGTGACCGTTTCAGGTACCTGCACGCCCCGCAAGGCCGCCTGAATCAATTGCGCGACGTTTACGGACTGCAGCGACACCCTGCTCTGCCGCGCGAAATTCAACAACCCCGAAACGATTCTTTTGCATCGGTCAGCCTGCTCGGCAATCACCTGCAGATCCTTTTTCAAGTCAGGACTGATTTCACAATCTTCTGCAAGCATATGGGCGTACATCAGCACAACACCAAGGGGATTGTTCACTTCATGGGCGATACCGGCCGCAAGCTGCCCCATGCTGGCAAGCTTTTCGGCCTGCACCAGAGCCTGCTGGACGTGGGCCAGGGCATTATTTGAATCGGCCAGTTCACCAACCGTACTGCGCAGCTTTTCTATTGTGTGGGGCAGGCACATCTCGCCTTCAGCAAGCCCCTGAAAAATGGCGATTGCATGTTCAAGGCATGTCTCGTAGCCGCACGCGCCGCAATTAAGCTCGTCCTCGGGCGAAATTTTGCCAAGGATCTCGAGGATATCGTTGACTTCTTCCCGCGTCGGAGTTGAAAGCCGCCTGTCATCGGGGCAAAACGTCTGCGACAGATCAAGGTCCGGAAAACGGTCCATGTCTTCCGACCAGCGATTCGCATCAAATTCCTTCATGCGGCCGCGAACGTATTCAGCAATCATCGCGCGTCGCGAATATAAAGGCACAGGCGTGGAAATTGACGGTCCCATGATACAACCGGTGCATGCCATGACCTCGACGACGGTGGCGCGAATCGCCCCGGAGTCGAACTCGCGCATCGCCTCGACAAACGTGTGGTGACCGTCAACAACGGCGCCGGCCGGGGACATCAGATGATCATCAATGCCGGCAGTCTGAAGCATCCCGCCGCTTACCGGATAGATGCCGCCAAGTTTCGCAAGCGGGGGGTCAAACTGTGACGGCTCTACCGAATCAACATCAATCCCGGATTCAACAAACATTTCGCGCAGTTCACCAAAAGTCAGAACGGCGTCCACTTCGCCCCTGGAAAGCTCTGCAGCCTCGGCCTTCTTCGCGATGCAAGGTCCGACAAAGACGATTGCTAAATCATCGCCGTACATGCGGTGGATATATCTGGCCATCGCAACCATCGGTGATGCAATCGGGGCCAGCGAGTTCGTAAGGTGGGGCGCCAGATGTTCAACGTATTCGACCGCCGCAGCACAGGCCGTTGCCAGATACCGCTGGCCGCTGTCCCCGGTTTCCTTAACCAGTTCGTTATATTTCTGCGAAACCAGATCGGCGCCGAACGCAACTTCGTTAACAAAGTCAAAACCGAGCGCCTTTGTCATTCCAATAAACTTCAGTGCCGGAAACTCTGAAAACTCGACGGGAAAGCTTGGCGCAATGCAGGCCGAAACCCTGCGGCCACTATCTTCAAGCAACGCTCTGACGTCTTTGATTGAGCTGAGGACCCGCTTGGCTTTCTGGCTGCAGACCTGCACACAGTTGCCGCAGCCGATACACCTGTCCTGAATGACCTCGGCCTGGCCCCCGGATATTCTGATGGCCTTGGCCGGACATTCACGAACACACGTGTAACAGACCCTGCACCGGTCGCCTATGGTCGTAACCAAAGGAATTGACATCGAAAAAGCCTCCGAATTTCCGTTCAGTACCCGAAACGGGCACCGGAAATCAGAAATCAACTTCCCGTTCAGTGTAACTGGTGTGAAGCAACTTGTGGCTCTTTTCGCCAAGCGGCTTACCAAGATACTCGTCGTACAGACGTTTAACCTGGCGATTTTTATGGGAAACTCGCACAGGCTCGTCACGGTCAATCACGTACAGGGCCTTCATTCTGGCCCTGACAGCTTCGATGTCGGCACCGATCGGCTGGCCGCCGCCACCAATGCAACCACCTGGACACGACATGATCTCGATGAAGTGCAGATCTTTCCTTCCGCCACGAATCTCTTCAACCAGCTTTCTGGCGTTGCCCAGTGTGTTGACTACAGCTACCCCGACTTCGATGTTGCCCACCATGACGTGAGCTTCCTTGATACCTTCGAAGCCACGCGCCGCCTTGATTTTGAGGTCATCCAGTTCAGTACCGGTAGCCAGGAAATGAGCTGTACGAACTGCAGCTTCCATGACACCGCCAGTTGCACCGAACAGCTTTCCGGCAGAACTTCTTTCACCAAACGCAGTGTCAGCGCCTTCCGGTATCATTGTTTCCAGGTGAAGTCCGCGCATCTTGATGATGCGGGCCAGTTCCCTGGTCGTAATAACGGCGTCAACATCAGGCACACCATCACGCTCGTGATTCGGCAGCGAAGCTTCATACTTCTTGGCCGTACACGGCATCACGGCGACCATATAAATGTCTTCCGGTTTGATACCCTGCTTTTCAGCGTAGAAACTTTTGACCACGGCGCCCAGCATCTGTTGCGGGCTTTTGCATGAAGACAGATTCCCGAGCATGTCCGGGTAGTTCTGTTCCACGAAGTCGATCCAGGCAGGACAGCAGGACGTAAACATTGGAAGCGTGCCACCGTCAGTGACCCTGTGAAGTAATTCACTGGCTTCTTCCATGATCGTGAGATCTGCCGCGAAACCGGTGTCAAAAACTTTGTCAAAACCAAGCTGCCGCAGCGCGGTATTCATCACGCCGACCACATCGGTACCGGCTTTCAACCCGAAAAGTTCACCAAGCGTGACGGAAACGGCCGGGGCATGCTGCACAACAACAAACTTCCCGGGGTCACGGATAGCGTTAAAGATGTCCTTGAACTTGCTTTTTTCTGTCAGGGCACCGGTCGGACATACAAGAATGCACTGACCACAGTCAACGCAGCTTGAAACGTTCAGGCCACGATTGAACGCCGGGGCGACCATCGTCTTCGAGCCCCGACCGACGAAGTCAATCGCCGAAACTGTCTGAATTTCTTCACATGTACGAACGCACTTTCCGCAAAGAATGCACTTATTGGGATCCCTGACAATGGCCGGGCTTGACGTATCAGGGTTCACGTTTGTGCGTATCCCGGTGTATCTGCGCTGACGAACACCAAGTTCGGCAGAAAGGCTCTGCAAATGGCAATCGGCGTTCCGCGCACAGTACAGGCAATCGTCAGGATGATTGGAAAGCAGCAGCTCCAGGATAGTCTTACGCGCATTGACGGCGCGGTCCGAATGAGTCAAAACCTTCATGCCTTCGCGCACCGGGAAGGCGCAGCTCGGGGCAAGCCCGGCAACGCCTTCAATCTCGACAACGCACATGCGGCAGGCACCGGTCGGGAACAGGTCTTTCATGTAACACAGCGTGGGGACCTTGATGCCGGCACGGTTAAGAGATTCTATAAGCATCTCGCCAGCATTGGCCTCGATCACGCGATCATTGACAGTTATATTGATCATGGCTGAGCCTCCCCGTCACGCTATGATGACTGCGCCGTGACGGCAATCGGTAACGCATGTTCCACACCCGATGCACTTGTCCGGAACGATGTAATGCGGGCTTTTCGGGGCCCCCATAATCGCGTCAGCCGGGCAATGGCGGGCACACAGCGTGCATCCGATGCACTTATCAGCATCAATGGAATACTGCAGAAGCTCGGTGCAGACACCGGCCCGGCATTTCCTGTCGTAAATATGTTCTTCATATTCGCTTCTGAACCATCGCAGGGTCGACAAGACCGGGTTGGGGGCCGTCTGACCAAGACCGCAAAGACTGGTGTCCTGAATGACTTTTCCCAATCTTTCCAAGTACATGACGCCCTGAAAACGTTCAAGTGCTTCGATGTCCTTTTCGTTGCGCCGTCCCCTGGTAATACGCTGAAGGATTTCCAGCATGCGCCTGGTACCTTCACGGCACGGAATGCACTTTCCGCAGCTTTCCCTTTGAATGAAGTCCATGAAAAACTTCGCGAGGTCAACCATGCACGTGTTTTCGTCCATGACGACCAGGCCACCGGAACCCATCATGGCCCCGATCTTCTTTATGGATTCATAGTCAACTTCGGTATCAAGGTTCTGTTCCGGAACACAACCGCCTGACGGGCCGCCAATCTGAACTGCCTTGAACTGGTGTCCGCCGGGAATGCCACCGCCGATCTTCATAACGACATCACGGATGGTCGTTCCCATCGGAATTTCGACGAGACCGGTATTCACGACCTTTCCGGACAGCGCAAAGACTTTGGTACCTTTCGAACCGGCCGTTCCGACCGATGCAAACCATTCGGCTCCATTCCGAAGCAGAATCGGCAGGTTAGCAAGTGTCTCGACGTTATTGATAACGGTCGGTTTGCCAAACAGGCCCTTAACTGCCGGGTACGGCGGCCGTGGCCTCGGCATTCCGCGTTTTCCCTCGATGGAATTGATCAGCGCCGTTTCTTCGCCACACACGAACGCCCCGGCGCCTTCCTTGATCTTGATATCAAAGTCAAAGCCGCTGTCCAGGATGTTGTGACCAAGAAGGCCCATCCCGCGGGCAACCGAAATTGCCTCTTTCAGACGGGCAATCGCCAGCGGATATTCGGCACGGATATAGACGTAACCTTTAGATGCGCCGATGGCATAAGCAGCTATTGCCATGCCTTCGACCAGTCTGTGAGGGTCACCTTCGATGACGGCGCGATCCATGAACGCACCCGGGTCACCTTCGTCCGCGTTACAAATCAGGTACTTCTGATCTGACTGCGCCTGATGGGCAAATTTCCACTTCAGACCTGTCCGGAATCCGCCGCCTCCACGACCCTGAAGGCCGCTTTTCTCAACAAGATTGCATACTTCCGGTGGTGTAATCTTCGTAATGGTCGATGCCAGGGCGCTGTAACCGCCGCGCGCGACATATTCGGCAACGCTGGCCGGATCAATATTGCCACAGTTTTCCAGCACCCAGCGCTTCTGCGGGCCGAAGAACGGATGGTCCTTCATCGTCACGACGCCGTCCCACGGCCGATCCTTCTGACCAGGTTCAAACTGCAGCAGAACGTCGTCGACCATCATTTCCTGCGGAATCGAGCCTGACAGCACCGCTTCCAGAATCGGGTGCACTCTGTCAGCCGTGACATGCTTGAAAGACAACCGCGGGCGACCGGGAAGCTGAACATCCATCAGCGGCTCGCACGAACACAGCCCGATGCAACCGACTTCAACAATGTCGGCCTGCACGTCGTGTTCCGCAAGATATCCACGCACACTTTCAAGCGAGGCCGCAGCCCCGGCGCCAAGCCCGCAAGTACCAGTTCCAATAAAAATGGTCGGGCGCACCACAGTCTCGCGACGAAGATTACTGAGCAGTTCTTCTGAACCGGCAGCCCCGTTACTGATAACGGAAAGCATCTCAGATCTGAGGTCACGGCTGACCAGGCGACCAATCCCACCAATCCTGCTTTCGGCGTGCATCATTCCGCCCTCCTCCGGTACGTATTCAGAATCCGCGTCACCTTGTCGGGCGTGACACCGGCATGAAATTCACCATTAACCGCAATGACCGGAGCCAATCCGCAAGCGCCGATGCACGCAACGACCTCAAGGCTGAACAGACCATCTTTAGTTGTCTGCCCCGGCTCGATCTTCAGATTTCTTTTCATTGCTTCCAGGACTGCGGCCGAACCTTTGACATGACAGGCAGTACCGCGACAGACCTGAACGTTATATTTGCCCTGCGCCTGAAACCTGAACTGGTTATAAAACGTGGCCACGCCATAAACTTTGCTTGGTGCAATCTTCAGGTGATCGGCCACACGAACGACCGCTTCCCGGGACAAAAAGCCATCGGCCCTTTGAATCTCCTGAAGAAGCGGTATCAGGCTGTCCCTGCCGGCATTCGTGTACCGACCCAGAATCTCATTCATCTGATCACTCATTTCGCCACCATTTCCTTCCACCCCGGGGACCTGATATCCCTGACCGCGAAGAAACCAACCTTCTCGATAACAGTTGTGATATCCATCACATGCACAAAAACTCCGTCCGGAACCTTCAGCTTCACAGGGGCAAAACTGACGATCCCGGTGATACCGGCATCCACCAATTTACCGGCGACACGATTGGCATCAATGGCAGGTACACAAATAATCGCGGTCTTAAGGCCTTCGCGGGAAATAACTTCCTTCAGTTTGTCAGCGTGATACACGCGACACCCATGCAGAACTCGATCACATTTTTCAGGATCGGAATCAAAAGCCATCGAAATCACAGCGTGTTTCGGGCGAGTCTTGAAGTAGGCCAGCAAAGACCGGCCAAGATTGCCAGTACCGATAAGCGCGACCTTGGTGGAAAGCGGGTGATCCAGCAGGCTGCCAAGATGCTCAAGCAAATTATCTACCTGATAGCCTGTAGATGTACTTCCGGTCAGGCCCAGATTCATCATGTCACGACGAACCTGAGCAGCGGTCACCTCGGTTTCTACAGCCAGAACATGCGAATAGACATGAGTGATCCCGCGCTCCTTAAGTCCCATAAGGTAACGCCTGTACTCGCTGAGCCTTTCAATTGTTCTTTCCGATAGCATTTCGCATCCTCAGTTGAAATTGATTGATAAAGGTCCGAGGCTGTTGTTCTTTCTTAACACCATGCGTTGCTTCAAATTTCATACTGTGATTATTGTCACAGCATGTGTAGTCTCCGTCTTATCTCCTCTCTTGTCAACGAATTTTCCACATTTTCTGCGTCTGCGCTGGACGCGCGGCCGAAATTTTCCTCGATCTCTTTTTTTTCACAATCAGTTACGGTTCTGCGACAATGCATCATCTATCAGCCGATTCGATGCGAGGCCCTGATGAATCCCGAAAGCGTTTCCATCAGAACTGTTGAAAGACTTACCGTTTACCGGAAAGTTCTTACTGATCTTGCCGACGAAGGCACCGAGTACATTTTTTCCCACAGACTGGCCGAACTGTCGTGCGTAACGCCAGCTCAGCTAAGGCGGGATCTGGCGTCATTCGGGTCGTTTGGGAATGTCGCAAAAGGTTATAAAGTCCGCGGGTTAAGCGAAACCATCGGCCAACTGCTTGGCACCAATGTAACGAAGAACGTCGCGTTGTTCGGTGTGGGTAACCTTGGGAAGACGCTTCTTACATACCGGGGATTCGAAGAGCGCGGTTTCAAGCTGGTTGTGGCGTTTGATCGCGACCGTGAAAAAACCGACAAGATATTTGCCGGTCGCAGAATCCTGCATATAGATGAACTTGAATCGGCGCTGACCGGGCTTGATGTTCAGATAGCTATTCTGGCCTGCGGGCCGGCCGACCTTGATGAGCTGGTGCTGAAACTGTCCACACTTGGTGTAAAACACGTCCTGAACTTCGTACCACGGCTTATAAATGCCCCTGCAGGTACCTTTATTGAAGACGTTGATATCTCGGCTAAACTTGAAAAGCTTTCATTCCTGCGGACAAACAATCCCTGACGCCGGCCTGCACCCGATTCCCTGATTCAATCAACCTTTCCTGCAATGGCATCAGCAACCCGACCCCAGACCATTCTGAATCTGGCGTCATCAAAACCTGATCCTGATGGCAGCCAGTCAGACAGGTAATTGCCTGAAGCCCCGGCGTACTGACCCACGATGTCAAGATGATCACTTTCGACCACCATCAGAAGCTTGCCATATACCTGACTGAGCGTTGGAACCATCGCGTCATTGGTGCGGGAAGAAACCTCGTAGGGAAAACCGGCCCTGATCCTTTCCATTGTTTCGCGATCAGGCTCGGGATAAGGGTAATGAACAAGACTGGTTCCCGTGATCGTGTTCAAAATCGCATACGCAATAGCTAGGACGGCCTTTTCAATTGACCATCCCCTCAGATTCATGTTTCCGGCGAACAGGTAGGGCGAACCGGTAATAACGCTCCAGAACTGCACTCCGGGTGGATCCGAAACCGCAGCATTAAACAGGTTCATGGCTTCAGGAGTCAGTTGAATCATTGCGCCCTGGTCGGACGCCAACCCGGCGATAAACTTGAACAACGGGTCATCCTTGTCGGAAGAAATCTGCCGCAGCAACTTATCTGAAGCAACGTCCAGCCATGTGTCTGTCGACTTGAGCGGATCATCAAGATGGGCAACAAAACTGAGCAGCCTTGCCATGATGTGCAAAGCGCGACGACCGTTATCTGTTGTGGCCGCACCGGCAATCAGACGCAGAACGTGCCTTCCCTGAGCCGTAAGGAAGAAATTTGCCAGGGGGGAACCATAATGCGGTGTTGAAATGGTAATCGCCGTCCTGGTTTTTTCCAGTACGTGGGCCCAGTTACCATCCATACCGATCGCGCGGGAAAGCAGAAGCCTGATGTCAAGGCCGCCGGTTGAATGACCTATAAAATGGATGTCATCCGCCTGCAGCCCGCCAGTCTTCTGAACCGTTTCATAAACACTTTCAGCCCTGCGGCTGATTGAGCCGGCAGGAAGCACCTCGCACTCGTGGATTCTGGCGTCAACACCACGCGACTCAAGCTGGCGGCTCAAAAGCTCGGGTACGCGATAAAAGTACTCAAGCGCGCCAAGTGACTTGAACCCGAAAAAACCGGGTACCAGATAGATCTCTGTACGTTTCATACTTATTTACTTCCGCTGTCGCACCCGGTAACGCCCCAGTTCGAAGGCTGCGGCCCCATAACAAGAGCCAGCGTCCCGCCGTCCATTATCTGCTTATGAGTCAACGTGGTCGTGGTAAGCGGCGCCCCGTTAAGTTCCGCCGACTGAATGTATCTATTGGTATCACTTACGCCGTCCGCAAGGATCACGAAGTCAATTCCGTTCTTGCGGGCTGGGTCGATGTGCAGGGTGACCTTTGAAAACGCCGGGCTGTTGATCTGATAGGAATTGTCACCGGGCGTCACAGGGTACAGACCGATCGACGCAAAAACGACCCACGCCGACATGGCCCCTGCGTCATCATTGCCAGGGAGTCCGCCCGGAGTCGTATTGAAGTGAGTGGCCAGAAGATCATAGATGGTGTCCTGGGTCTTCGCCGGTGCCCCGGCGTAATTGTAAAGCCAGGGGGCGTGGAAATCCGGCTCGTTGTCCATCGAGAACCAGTTCTCACCGAAAAACCTGTCAAGCTTGTCGGTAAAAGGCGTGTCACCACCCATCAAGGACACAAGTCCGCACACATCATGAGGAACGAACCAGGTGTACTCCCATGAATTAGCTTCGCAGAAACCAGGTTTGTTTTCAGGCGCAAAATCTTCTATCCATGTACCGTCACGATACTTCGGAACCATGAAGCCTTCTTCGGCGTTCCAATGTTTTTCGTAGTTATGCGCCCTTGCGTAGAAAAATTCGGCTTCGTCGGGCTTGCCCAGGGCATCGGCCATCTTCGCCACACACCAGTCGTTATAGGCGTGTTCAAGCGTCATCGATGCCGACTGGTCAATATCGCAATCCATTGAAACAAAACCATTTTCCACATATTCAGGGGGCGTGCCACGGTTGAAGTATCCACACATGCCATCCGGCATCGGGTTCACGGAATCCTCCATGGAACCTTTTTTCATACCTTCAAACGCAACCTCGGCATCAAACCTGCGGTATCCCTTCATGTAAGCATCGGCAACTACACAGAAAACCAGATTCGATGTCATGACGCGCGAATCACCAAGAGCGTTCCAGGTGCACTTCTGCATCCAGCCACCGGCTTCGTAGGTGTGCACCAGCGACCTGACCATGTCGGAGTTCACTTCAGGCTCAAGAATTGTAAAAAGCGGGTGTGTTGTTCTGACGGTATCCCAGATGCACCAGTCATCAGTGTAGAAGCGCCAGTCAGGGGCCAGCACGGTCTGGCCGATGTTGTCGGCACCTGAAAAGAACCCGTTGCCTTCAGTGTAGTCGGCAGGCGCCAGGAATGAATGGTAAAGTGCCGTATAAAAACGGGTTTTCAAGGTCACATCGTCAGACTCGATCTCGGCCCTTGAAAGCAGACGGTTCCACTGCAGGCGCGCATCGGCCCTCGCATCGTCAAATTCAATACCATCAACTTCTTCCCGGTTGGCACGCGCCTGATCCACTGAAATGTAGGAAATACCTACCCGCAGCTCGACCTGCTCGCCGTCCGTCGTCGGGAAAACAAGCGTGGCGCCCCGTTTTGAAATATCACCCCAGACTTCCGCTGAATCAAATGTGCGGCTCAGTTTCGCGGAAAAATACACTTTTGAGATGCCGGTTCCCGGGTCAATCGGTTCGACGAACATATTGACGAGCGGATTTGTCTGGTACCTGCTCCACCCTTCAACTGTGTCATTTCCCACAACAGAAAGGTCGGAATCAATCCACAGACCCAGGTTATAGCGCAGGTCGATCTGGACAGCCGCTCTTTCAGCGGCGGGATATGTGTAACGGTGGAACCCGACCAGCCTTGTTGCAGTCAGTTCAGCCTTTACGCCATATTTATCAAGAAGTACCGAATAGTATCCCGGTTCACTGACTTCATTTGCATGCAGAAACGGGGAAGCAAAATCGGCAACTTCGGTCCCCGGTGTGCCGGTAACAGGGATCACAAGAATTCGGTTATATCCGTTACCGGATCCACCCGGACCTTCAAGATGCGAGTGGGGGAAACCGATAATCTTTTCGCCATTGTAGTCGTATCCCGACATGGAACCTTCGCGCACATTGGTGTTCGGACCAAGCTTCACCATGCCATGGGGAACACAGGCGCCGATGAAGACATTACCCTGACCGGAAGTCCCGACATACTGATTTACCCAGACGGCCAGGTCGGGCGGTTCAACCGGCACGACATCATCAAAAATGTCAGCCGACGGGATGTCGGCGTCAGCTACAACGTCAGGGGTGACAGGGATATCCACCGAAACGTCAACCGACACATCACCGACGGCATCCACGGCGACATCAACTGCAGCATCAATAACGACATCAACATCGCTTTCTGTGGGCGAACCACAGGCAGAAAGAACCAGAAGACAGACGGCAGAAGCCGCAAACTTGAAACTCGTCATAATTCAAATAGCCTCCAGACAATCAGACGACACGATATTCAAGAACCTTTTCCCATACCGCCGCATGCGACGGATGAAGCACGAAATGATACTCGATCCCGGACCTCTCTTTAACTGTCAAAAGTCTTCCTTTGTGAAAACGACCGGCGTCCTCCCACATCAGAAGTTCGATATCTGACAGTTGAATCTCGCCCAGAAATTCTTTGTTGAAAACAACACTGCGCCACACAATCAAATTACCGGCCAGGGCAATTACTCCGGCCCGTTTCCGACTGTCAATGATTTCACACCCGGCTATCAGTTGAATATCACGGCCATATTTTGCCCGTATCCACGCAACCGCCTTTCTTGCCCGCGCCCTGCGCCTTGCCGCAATGGCAGACAGCACGGCAAAAACCACAAAAAAAGGCAGCAATAACAACAACACAGATTCGCCAGTCATCCCAACCCCTGACAATATGCAGGCACGTCCAGGAAACCGGAACACAATACCCCGGACTCATAGTATTATCCATAAAATGGGAAACGGTGCCCGAGGCGTCACATGAACTGCAACAAAACACTTGAGCGAACTGCTGCTTTGGTTGTTCTGACTTTCTGTCTGCTGGCCATGCCATCAGGGGCGCAGGCGACAGAGCCTGGTGAAAACCTTCAGCCACCGGTGGCCGCCGATTTGCCGCAAAAGGCCGATGCAGCGGGTGATATCTGGCAGAAAGGAACAATTCTTACAGATTCATGGACCGTTGCCGAAGTCACGCGTCATCCCGAATTCATCAGAATCATTTTTGAAAAAGGAAGCGAGCTTACTGGAATCGAGATAATTGCCGGAAACGGCAAACGTTCGGACTTCTGCACCTCAGCTTACTGTATCCAACCTGCCCCGGGATATTCGCCACCTGTGGAAGTCCTTGCAGCGTCGGTGAAGGTGCTGCCGCAGAATCCCTCCAGTGGATACCCGGCAGCCAGGGCTGAAATCAAGTCGCCCGCCCGCACTGCCACCATGTCTGAAAACGTGATCTATTTCCTGGAACATCATATTTTTCTAATGTTATCTGTTGTGCTGATGCTTTTCATGCTGCCTGTTCTTTTTGGACTTTTCCGGGCCAGCACAATAAACAAATGGCAGGCGCTGGCTGCCATTGTCGCGGCTGCAGGCATTGTGTTGTCCGCTCCGTTCATAATTCGTGACAAACCAGAACTGAAGGCAATCTCTGTGCTTCAGGATGGAACAAGTGGCCAGAACCTGCTTCACCTCTATGGAAGGGGCGTTCACAGCAGCCCGTTCAGCAGGGAGATCGCCGACACACTGCCGGCCGCAGGCTCCCTGATCAAACTGCCTGCGGTAGTTTCGTTGAACACGTGGCTGACCATATACAACTCTGCCCTGTTTCTGCTGACAGCAAGTTCCATCCTGGGGTCCGTTATTTATGCAGTGCCCTTAACCATGGTGTTTTTCAGCAATTTCGCCACTCAGGCGGCGGCAACATCCGAGTACCCTGCCGCTCCGGCAACTCTGCTGATACTGTTAATCACGATCTGCGGTGCGGTCATAAATGGCAGAAAACGAGCCGGACGGGTCGCCACCATCGCCGCACTGACTGCCATTGGCATCATCACGATTCTTGCAGGCGGACTGCGGCCGGAACTGGGGCTGGCAGGTGTACTGGCGTTTATTGCCGCTCTGGCGGTCGTTGTTGTACCTGAAGAAAGCGTGGCTGCGGCACAAACCGGGATAGCCGGATATTTTAAGTCGGTCGCTGAAAAACCAGCGAAGGCGATTATTCCATTTTTGATATTTGCGGCATTGACCGGGTTCGCCATTTTTCTGGAAAAAATGCTCGAACCGCCGGCAAGCTGGTTTGCGGGCAGCTTGAACCTGTTCAATGACGGACTGTCTACGGTGCCGACCCACCTGATGTCTTTCCTGTCACTGCCGCTGATTGCGCTTGCGGTGGTCGGACTGATCCACACAATCAGAAGACCCCTGACGTATCTGCTGCTGCCTGTATCAGCCATAATGCTTCTACGGCTGCACGTTTCAGCCGCCAATATTGAATTCAACCACTGGTTGAGGCTGTTCACGACCGACGTTCCCGCCGTGATGCTTCTTGCAGTGTTCGGTCTTCGCGCCTTTCTGGACATACAGTGGCCGACGGGATTTCACAGGCTGTGGAAGTCGGCTGCCGGCATCGCCGTCGCCTTTTCTGTACTGATTGTTCCTGCAACTGCCGTGAACCCGGGACAATATCCAAAAACGCACCAGTCCGGGAACCCGATCCGGCAGCAAAACCCGCAGATCGAGGTCAACTATCTGCTGACAATGATTCGCAGTTATCCGAAATGTATTTTCACAACAAGAGTTCTGGATCATGGAAAATTCGTTGACATGCATTTCGGCAACGCAGTCAAGTTGACTGACGAACCTCTGGCCGGGGCTTTCGACTGCCACATTGTTTACCGGTCGCTGGACTGCAACTTCCAGGATGGACCTGACTGCGCTGACCTGTTTGCCGGAACCACGGTAATTGACGAACTCAACTTCGACAGCCTTCCTTATGGACAGGTATCGCCCTACAAGGAAAAACCACATAAAACCTTGATTAAACTGGGTTTTTATCAGAAGAAGAAATGAATTATCTACTTTACCGGCGCCGTTTTTGACCCCGGCTGTTTTTCAGTTTCTGACCCGGCCAGCCCGCCAAGCCCCGCACTGACAAGGTAATCAACAAATCCGGCCATCAGACCTTTGTAAATCATGTTTCCAACGATCTCATAGCCTGCCGGGGTAGCATGGCGATAGTCCCCCCAGCCAAGCCGTGGTTTTGACTTGTACCAGCGGCCCATCGCGCCATCGCCACCCATCGCCGAGAACGTATCAAAAAAGGCACAGCCTTCGCTTGCCGCCACCTCGCGCTGGACCTTGACAATCTTCGGAATGGTCGGAATCGTCCTTACCTTTCCACGTGGCCCGACTTCGCCCTGATCGAGCGGCGCAAGAAGCAGGCAGGAAGCCTCTGGCCGCCCGGCACGGATGGCTGCCACCGCCTTGCGCAGAGTGTCCCTGTATGTATCAAAATTCATCCCGCGATCACCACTTTCGTTGCCACCAAAGGCAATTACCAGCAGGTCCGGGGCCCGGTGCTCAACCTGTGATTTGAAATGCTGCGGATTGGCGTTCAGCATGCGCGAGGCCCGGGCGCCGACAATACCGAGTGAGTCATAAACAACACCCGGCACATTGTCTTCCATGGCAACACCAAACAGCCGGACCGGCCCCTCGGCGCGAAGATCAAGCCTGTGCGACCCACGTGCCACGTCGATCTTGAAAAAGCCGTCTGTCCCGGCGTTATCGGCCTGCCCTGCGGTGCCGGTCTGAACAAGTTCCGGTTTACCCGAATCTACGGCAACTGAAAACGCGCCGCCACCCTTTGATTTCTGATAGAAAACTTCGAACGAAGTCACAGACCTGCCAATCGGACCGTTGTCCACCGTCTGGTAATAAGCAGACCCGCCACCGCTGGAACTGAAGACGACGCCGCCATAGCCGTACAGTCCGTCACCAAGTTCATCCCGGATAATTGAATTGAACGTCCACGGGCCTTCCTGCGCAGTCTTCACATCTTTATGGCGGTAAGGCATCGTTCCCTTACCCACAAGCATGAAGCCGTGGCCGGAGTCCCCGAAACGCTTCTGAAGGCGTCGCCGCAACGTTCCGGTCACGTCATCTGCGGCAATAGTCGAATCACCCCAGTGAGCCACCCGGGAAACCTTCTGCCCCTTTGCCGTTTCGTAAAGTGACTTATAAAAAGACGCCATGGCGCGACCGGACGGGTCCTCGATATGCTTGACCAGACCTTCAAGTTCAACCTTGTCAATCAGCAGCGATTCGCCTTCCCTGTCATGATTTGCACCGACCGGAGTTTGATCGACACCGGCGGCTTCGCCAAGGTTCGCTGCGAGATCGGACCCGAGATTGGAAGCCAGGGAAGCGACGGCCAGGTCGCCGGTCAACGCAGACTCTGTTTCTGACGACGCTGCGGCAGACTCGCCGGTCCGACCCTGAAACAGGAAAACCTTCTTCAACGGCGCATCATCACCGGGTACCCACGGCCGGAATGACTCGGCCTGCGGAATCAGGTATGAAAGCAGAACAACGACTACGAAAGTACCAAGCGACACAGCAAGGCGAACGATCGCAGACTTCCATTCGGCAGAACCAATAAGACCTGGTTCAACTGTATTTTCCGATTCAGCCACGTAACCCCCGGATCAGAACTGGAAATAGATATATGGAACGACCTGGCTCGAACCAAGCTTTACAAGCAATGCCCCGACTGCGGCCATCACCAGACCCTGAACGACCGCCGGCAGCGCCCTGTATGAATCCATCAGTTTCGTCATCCACTCTTTCGGGGACCAGTGAATACCAAAACCGATCGCCAGCAGCAGCCAGACCCGCCACGAAACCTGGGCAACCGACGAAGTACCTGCCGCAAGCTGCGACACGATATCCCCGGCTGCCGGCAAACCTGGTGACCTGAAAAGAATCCTTGAAAAGACCACAAAATGGAACGTGATGAATATCTTGGCAATCTCGAGCCACTTTGGATCAACAGTGTCCGCGGTGCGCCCCGACCGCTTGTAGAAATACCGGTGAACGACCATCGCCAGACCGTGAACGGTGCCGTAAACGACGAACGTCCAGCCGGCGCCATGCCAGATACCGATCAGAAACAACGTAAGCCACAGATTCCAGTACGTTCTTGCGGTCGAACCCCTCGAACCGCCAAGCGGGTAGTAAACGTACATGCGTAACCAACCGCTCAGGGTCATGTGCCATCTTCGCCAGAACTGAGCCGGGCTGGCAGCGCGATAGGGTCGATTAAAGTTTTCGGGCAACTCAATGCCCATCAGGTACGCAGACCCCCGGGCGACATCGACGTATCCTGAAAAATCGCAATAAATCTGAAGGGTATAACCGTACAGAGCAATCAGGGTTTCCACCGATGTGAACGCGGCCGGATTGTCAAAAACACGGTCAACCAGATTAATGGCAAGGAAGTCCGCAAAGACTACCTTCTTTATCAAACCTTTCATTATAAGGAAGGTGCCCATGCCAACGATGGCCTTCGTCAGCTTCGGGGTGTTTACCAACTGCGGAACGAGCTGACCGGCCTTGACTATCGGACCGGCCACAAGCTGCGGAAAAAATGTAATAAAACCGGCGTAATGCAGAAAATTCTTCACCGGCTGGATCTTGCCCTGATACACGTCAATCGTGTAGGCCATCGCCTGGAAGGTATAGAACGAAATCCCGACCGGCAAAATCAGGTTCAAATACATGGGTGGCACGGATATCCCGAAAAACCCAAGAGTGTCCTGCGCCGCAGAAAAGAAGAAATTGTAATACTTGAATACGGCCAGCAAGCCCAGGTTGGTAAAGATGGCCAGTCCCAGCCAGCGCTTTTTTCCTGACTGTGTCTTTGCGCGGGGAATCATCCTGCCGACGGTGTAGTCAACGGTCGTCGAACCGAGCATCAGCAGAATGTAGTAAGGATTCCAGACCATGTAGAAACGGCAGGACATCAGGAAAATAAACAGTATTTTAAGGGTCCTGTGACGTGCGAGCGCCCAGAAACCGGCGACCGCGATCATCAGGAACAGCATGTAGTCAAGGCTGTGAAAAAGCATAATCCCGTTCAGGCTCGAATTTCTGTTTAACCGGCCCCTGTCCGGCGGTCGCGTATTTTATATTCAATTACCGCAGGGTTCCAGATAATATCTATCAGTGGAATGAAAGCCTTATCAGGCGGGGGAATCCCAATGTCGAAGATACTTGTAACAGGCGGGGCGGGATACATCGGAAGCCACACCTGCCTTGAAATGCTCAGGGCGGGGATAGATTTTGTCGTCGTCGACAATCTGTGCAACAGCCGCTACGAGGCGCTCAGACGCGTTGAAAAGATTACCGGCAAGGCGATTGAATTTTATAAGGTCGACATCTGTGACCGGGACGCGCTTGAAAAGGTCTTTCAAAAGCACCATTTTTCGTCCGTCATCCATTTCGCAGGGCTGAAGGCTGTCGGCGAATCGGTCAACAAGCCGTTAAAATACTTCCACAACAACCTGACCGGCACGATCGTGCTTCTGGACCTGATGAACAAATACGGCGTCCGTAACATGGTGTTTTCGTCGTCGGCCACCGTTTACGGCGACCCTCACGCAGTTCCGATCACTGAAGACTTCCCGCTGAAGGTCTGCAACCCGTATGGCCGGACGAAGCTGGTCATCGAGGGAATGATGCAGGACCTTTACACCGCCGACCCGTCATGGAACATAGCCCTGCTGCGCTACTTCAACCCGGTTGGCGCACACGACAGCGGCCTGATCGGCGAAGACCCGGATGGAATTCCGAACAACCTGATGCCGTTCATAACGAAAGTTGCTGTCGGTAAGCTGGCCGAAGTCCGGGTTTTTGGCGGCGACTACCCGACGCACGACGGAACAGGCGTCCGCGACTACATCCACGTCGTTGATCTGGCGAAGGGACATCTTAAAGCCATCGAAAAGCTGTCGCAGAACCCCGGATGCGTTGCCTGGAACCTTGGAACCGGTCACGCCCAGTCAGTACTTGATGTTATCAACGCGTTTTCAAAAGCTTCGGGGCGCAAAATTCCGTACACAATAGTTGACCGGCGACCTGGCGACGCCGCCGAGGTATGGTGCGACCCTTCAAAGGCGGAACGTGAACTGGACTGGAAGGCCACAAGAGACATGGACCAGATGTGCGCAGATTCGTGGCGATGGCAGCAGCAGAATCCGGACGGCTACCCGCAGGATTGAAGACTACTTTGAGCCTTTCCCGGCATTTTTGATGAACTCGCAGTCACATCCCCATTCAGCAGGCAGCTTCGGGCATGCCGTTTCCACAATAATGCGATGGCCTTCCCTGTTGGGATGGATGTGATCAAAGGACTTCAATTCCGGACGCAGGAACCATCTTGGAATCTCAACTCCCTGTTTTACAATGCGGTCACGTTCGACTTTACGTTTTTCCGCAGACAGGGAAGAAAGATATTTAGTAATTTCTTTGTCTGAATCAATCTGTCGTTCAATGTCTTCGGCAGACCTCAGTGCCGCTTTCGTATCACGCAGTTCAGTATCATAAAGTTCCACAGCCACATCGGGCAGGTCCTGTTTTTTCCATGAAGTCTTGCCGGACGCCAGTTTTCCAAGGGCCTGAGCCGGTGTCAAACGCCCCAGCATCCAGTCAATACAAAGCCTTGTGCGATCCTGATTTCGAATTGCCTCGACACCTACCCAGCGCTTATCTTTGTCAGATCCCCAGGGTGACAGCGACAGGCCAAGAACGTTTATTCCATTCGCATGCGCTGTCTGAAACAGCTTCATGAAATCATAATTGACCTGCGTCGGCTCCCATATATTGTTCAGACCACCCTGAAGGACAATCCAATAGGTGATGCCGGGGGCCTTCAGATCAACATTCGGATTTTTCAGGACCTGCGCCTCGAACCTTTTGCCGATGGCCGCCGAGCCGTATCTGGCCTTCGCTTCGTTTACAACTTCGACATTGCTGCACGTCTTGCCGATCCAGTCACTGTAACCACGGTTAAATTCAGAAACGGAACCGCCAATAACGATTACTTTTATAGCTTTGTCGGTCGTGAACGACCAGTTACCGACTGGCTCATTCTGACCAGGTTTCGGCCTGGCACCCGCAACGCCGGCAATCAGCAGGAACAGCAGAATCAAGGGTATAGCTTTCAAGGTGCGCATTCACATCTCCAGATGAACCGTCGCCATTATATTGCCAGACAGAATTAATCATGAAATTCAGGACGTGGATTATCGGATGTATTCAGCAACCGTCGTCAATAGAGCCGCTGCAGTCTTCGTCAATCGCGTTGCCGCAGACTTCGATTCCGGACTGAACACAGTAGTATTCACAGACGTTCAAAGGTTTCTTGTCGATGTCCCATTCGTTTGCACCGCATGGCGCCGACAGACAGACAGCGTCCCGACAGAACCCGTACACACTCTTGTCGCCCTCATTGCAGATCCGGCCGCATAATCCGCAGTTGTCGGGATCGGACTGCAGCATAATGGCATTTACGTCATCAGTGACACCATTGCAGTCATTATCCTTGCCATCACACAATTCAATGCCGGTGTTCTGACACTCGCAACCATTTTCCTTCAGGTGATCAACATCAACATAACCGCCGTCACACCTTGTCAGCGTGCAGACCCCGTTGGAACAAGTTTCAACGGCATTATCAAGGTGGCACGGAACGTTACACCCACCGCAGTGATCAAGGCTTGTCTTGATATCCTGACAGCGGTTGGCACACAGAAGCAGGTCACCGGCACAATTATCAGCGCACACACCCCACGAACATACCTGGGTGCCACAATCCGTGAAACAGTCACTGCAATAATCAGGATCGTTAAGAAGATTTGCTTCGCAGCCGTTTTCCACGGCCAGGTCACAGTCGCCAAGATTCAGATCGCAGGAGTAGATACATTCGCCACCAAGACACTCAGCGGCACCATTCGGGTAGTCTGCGCACGGATATCCATTCTGGCCGGGAACCCAGGCGGTCGGGGACGTTGTCGAAGCACAAACCCTGCAGGGATTATTCGGGTCAGCCTGTCCATCCTGATAACACTGGTTATCAATGACGCAATATCCGACGTGGGCGTGCTTGCAGACGCCTGTCGATGTCGTACATGAGTCAATTGTACAGGCCAGACCGTCATCACAGTTTTTCTGAGTGCCTGGCTTACATGTCTTGTTCTGGCACTTGTCGTTTTCAGTACACAGATTAGTGTCAGCACAATCCAGCGTATTGGCCGCGTTAAGACAACCGGTCAAAGTACAGGAGTCAGTTGTGCATACATTATTGTCATTGCAGTTCTGCGTTACCGGAGTCGGACAGAGGCCGGCATTGCAGATAGCCTTTGGAAAGAATATCAAAGCTTCGCACCTGGCGTCCCCGCACGTCACACCGTTGGCCGGCGGCGTCAGGCATCCACCCTGCGGCGAGCAGTTGTCCTGAGTACAGATGTTTCCATCGTCACAGTACGTGCTGTCCTGAGGCGGACAGAAATCACCATCACAGATCGACGGAGCGTAGAAAGTGCCAAGTTCACACCTGCCGGCGGCGCACTGCTGACCATTTCTGGCGACATTACTGCAGCCGGTGGAAGCCTTGCACGTGTCAGTCGTACACGGATTTCCGTCATCGCAGTTTTCTGCAACAGCGACCGGACAGGCGCCACCTGCACAGATGGCCGCGGGATAGAACAGCAACGCCTCGCAACGGGCCGGCGTGCACTCATCGGTGTTATCTACGTTCAGACAGCCGGTCGCCGGAACACATGAATCGGTCGTGCAGACCTTGGAATCGTCACACACGGCCGCTGTACCTGTACACACCCCGGAAACACAGTGATCAGACGTAGTACAAGCCGACGCATCATCGCATGTCAACGAATCATCATCGGTCATTTCATCAGTAGCGACATCAGGCTTACACGCCTTGCACGGGCCTGACCCTGCAACATCAAGTTCGTCCGGCGCGTAACACTTGCCGGCAACCAGACAGAACCCGGCCTTCAGCGGATGTACACATTCGCCATCATCAACGCAGGAATCATCGGTGCACGCCAGCGAATCATCGCATTCGGCGACTACACGACCCACACACACGCCCACACCATCGCATGTGTCCTCGATTGTGCAGGGATTTTTGTCGTCACAAAGCTCGTCCTTCACACAGAACGGGACCACATCACCGGCATCAACGTCCGATACATCCCTGACATCCGAAACGTCTGCAATATCATCTTCAACATCAGAAACATCAACGACGCCGTGATCGCCTGTATCTGCGACGACTACGTCGCTGACGTCCACAATGCTGTCAGGATTGGGATACTTCTCGGGATATTGAAGACAAGCCGACAGCATGACTGCCGGAGTCATCATCAAAACTGTCAGAAGTGCAAAACGGGTTTTCATAACCAGTCATCGTCCAAGTTCAGGTTAACAAAAAACGGCCAGTCACTACCACCGAACTATGGCCGTTGCGCCAGGCCCGTCAGGACCGGCAGGCACAAAAACGACGGGCATATCGACCGGGGCTGTAAACCACAAAGCAAGACCGACCACAAGGGCGGCCGCACTCAAGCCCCATGAGCCGTAACCGACATATGCCAGCAATTCACCATTCTTGACACGATTGTTGTATTCCCACTCGTAGTAGGAGTAGCGCGGATAATCAGACGGTTTTATATCACCGGCGCTGTTGATTTTGTCCTGGCCCATGAAGAACACGCCAGTTCCAGCCCCGGCCGCCACTGCAGAAATAACCCACATCGAAATTGCCGCAGCTTTCTGAGGCCCGATTTTTTTGGAATTCTTCCTGCTTGTTTCAATATTCTTTGCCCAGGCAGCGCCGCTGTCTTTTTCAACGACCGGCAGGGCAACATCAGTAACAATGGCGGCCGAATCAACACCCATTTCAACTGACTGGATATCTACCCGCGCTGTATCTACTGCCACGGAAACAAGCTTCTGCATCCCTGACTCGATTACGACCCAGTCCGAGAAAACAGTAGAACCGCCGGACGTAACCTCGACCGAGTGTTCGCCAGGACTGAGCTTCTTGAAAACCGAACCTTCGCCGATGTCTTCACCATCAACAGAAATAACGCACCTGCCAGCCGAACACCGCACCGCAAGCTGGCCTTCAACAGTCTTCAACGTAACCGCAAGGGCTGTTTCCGTACCCGCAATAACGGCAACCTCGCGCGAATAAGGCAGATATCCCGGCGCTTCGACGCCAAGTATGTGATTACCGGCCACAACCCAGTTGTCATCACCAAGCCGCTTACCATCAACAAAAATCTTTGACTCAGCAGACTTCGGCGTAACGGTCACAGTCAATTTCCCGTGAGTTCCCGAGATGTTGTCCTTGATTCTTTTGATTAATCCTTCGGCCTCAAGTTTCTCGGAATCGGTCCTGGCCTGAGCGACATATTTTTCAGCAAACTCGAGTGCCTTGACGTCATCCTTCAATCTGACCAGATATAAAACCGCGATATTATAAAGATATCCCGGATCACGTGAAAGTTTCCATGCATCAAGATAGACGTTAATGGCCGACTGCCAGCGCCCGGCAACGACATATGCCTGCGCCTGCTCAATCAATGTATAAAGGTCGGAACCGTTACGACCACCCTGTTGAGCCAGCGCGCAGGGGGCGCACAGTGATATGCACAAAAAGGCTGTCGCAAAGGCTTTGAAAAGGCCGGTAAGCCTTCGGTTACGACAAGTCATCAGCAATACTCCAAATATCCCGAAATTCTGACATTCTTCAAATACCGGTTCCGCAACCACCGCAATACAAATGATACAGAAAGGCAAAGCCCGGAATACCGGATACAAACCTCACCGCCGACAATATTAACCGAAGTTTGAGGTAAATACCCAGAATGTGCCATGTCTGTGTCAGATTAGTTTACAAACTGCGAGGTTGATTGGAAAAATGGCGGCTCGGAAGCGCCATCAATCAGCGAGGACGGCACGCGTGGGTCGTGAGGTCGCACTTCGAGTCAGCGGCACAGTCATCATCTGACATACATCCTTGACAGCAACGGAACCCAAGAGAATCACTTGCGAAAGGTGGGAATTCAGCAAATCGACGGTCCAGACGGACATTGGTGGGGTTCTCGAAATCGGGGCGACCGCCGCGTGCAACCTTACGACCACCGAGAGGATTTACCCAGACAGAACCATCAACCGGGGCACCGGAATATGAATCACGATAGAAATCAGCCGTCCATTCCCAGGCATTTCCGGCCATGTAATATGCGCCGAACGGGCTGGTATCCGGCAGATCGCCAGTCGGCGTTGCCGGCATCGTAATGCCGCCGCCGCAACCGGCCAGATCAGAATCAATCGAAACGCTGATTATGTTGGTCTGTTCACAGGTCGGGCTCGGATTTTCGGCATCAACGTCCCACGGGTAAACGCCGGGCGCGTCGCCACGAGCCGCATATTCCCACTCAGATTCCGAGCAGAGGCGCTTCTTATTCCACGCGCAGAAACGTTCAGCCTGATACCAGGAAACGCAGACGACCGGGTAGTCTTCAGCTCCTTCCCAGTTGCAGTTACCGGCGTCCATGTCAGGCATGTCACACGCATTGGTGACATAACCGTCTTTGTTGTATTCGCCTTCGGCTGCGCATGAAGCGTAGTCGGCTACGGTTACTTCAGTTTTATCAATATAGAAATCACCGACAAACGTAACTGTATGCGCTGGCTTTGAGGTCTTCGCACAGTCGGCGTCTTCATCGGTACAACCCATCGAGAACGAACCACGGGCCACTTTGACCATCTCGCCGCAGGCCCCCGCTGCGCAGGCAGCCGGATCCTTGAAGCAGACATTCTCGCGAATGCAATCGGTCCCGTCGTCGATGCAGCCAAGAGCAACCCAGCATGCCTCACCGGCGTCAGCGCACGTGTAAGTTCCGCATTTCAATCCGATATCGCATTTTCCGTCAGCCGAGCAGGGTGGGAAAGTCACGGGCACCTCAGCGACCCAGCCACAACCAACAGCAAAAGGCACAACGAAAGCGACTACAAGCAGCCATTTCCTCATAACGTCGACTCCAACATGAAGCAGGTCTGAACCCGCGCCAGTAAGTACATATAGACCTCGCAGAAAGTTACCACGCCAAAAACTAAAGTCAACGCCGAAGGCACTGTTATCTGCGGACATACTTCATTTTGATAGATCATCCTTCCTTACACCTGTAAAATTCAGCGAGCCGTCAACCGGGCCTGCGGCCACGCCCGGCGATTGATGATTGTTTCTGACTGCTGACAACGGGAGCGCTGGTGAATCAACTTCATGATTTCAAACCAGAATGTTCATCATCGCGTTCCAGATTAATTGTGGCCGCACTGCTGCTGGTAATTTGCGCGGCATCACCGGCAATCGTAACAGCAAAATCAGCACCGGTCAGACAGACGTACCGGCTTTGCCACTACGACACGGTCCAGACTGCTTCGGAATTCCTGGACGTACCTGAAAAAGACCTGCTGCGCTGGAACAAGGCGCTGATACGGGGTAACAAATTCAGAAAAGGCGTTACCAGAATCATCTTTTATTCATCAAAGAAACTGACAAGCGAATCTGTCGGGCGGCCCAGCTCCGGCAGGCTTGTGGGTGGCGTCAGCCTTGACTGCGATGGCGATGACAAAGGATTTGGCTGGATTATCTCGTCGCAGCGGACAAACATCTACGGCACACCGGAAACAATCCGAAACATCAGAAAAGCCGCGCTTGATTACAGAAATTACTTCAAGGGACGCGGAATGCCGTATGTGCCACTGGCAATCGGTACCCTGTCACAGCGCCACGGCGGCGAGCTTCCGCCCCATGCATCGCACCAGAGCGGCCGCGACGTGGACGTCGGCGTAATCCTGACAGACGGCAACAAACCGGGGACGTTTGCAACGGCCGACCGCTTGAACATGGACGACCTGCGGACATGGGTTATGCTGAAGTCATTCCTGGATACCGGCGACGTGCAGTACATTTTCATGCACCGGGCCCTGGTTGACGAAATCAAAACCTACGTGAAGAAGATCTACCGCAGCAACAACAAACTGCTTCGCAAATACCTGCAGATGTTCAAGGAAGACGGCGTCATCGAAGGCGACGCCTACCACTCGTCCCACATCCACATCCGCTTCAAATGCCCCCGTGGCGACCGGAAGTGCGTGCCGTAGCATGGAAAGACGCAGGAAGCCGTCGACCTCAGTGTCAATCAGGATTCCTTTGCGTGGCTTGACCGCTTCATGCCTAAAGGGTAACTTCAACGGTTGAAACGGTTACACACCGGCAATTATCAAAATGGAGCCCGAAATGAATAACGACATTCTTGATTACGTCAAAGCGAACCAGGACAACTTTCTAAAGGACCTGCTTGTATGGCTGCGCATTCCAAGCATTTCGGCACTGCCGGAAAACGCGGGCGATGTGCGCAAGGCCGGTGAGTGGGTCGCGGACCGACTGAACAAAGCCGGTTTTGAAAACGTTGGTCTGAAGGAAACTACCGGGCATCCGGCGGTGTACGGCGAGTGGCTGCACGCCCCGGGCAAGCCGACGATTCTGGTTTACGGACATTACGACGTTCAACCGGTTGATCCGATTGAAAAATGGAGCTCGGCGCCATTTGAACCGGTCATCAAGGATGGCTGGATTTACGGACGCGGTACATCGGACGACAAGGCTCAGGTCGCGACACATCTGTTCGCGCTTGAATCCATTCTGAAGATTCGTGGCAAGCTTCCATGCAACGTCAAAGTATTCATTGAAGGCGAAGAAGAAGGCGGGACCGGCGGGACGGCGGCATTTGTTGAAGCACATCGCGATCTTCTGGCCTGCGACGCCGTGGCCATTTCGGACACGTCCTGGCATTCGCCCGAGCTGCCGACAATCGTTTATGCGTTGCGCGGCATGGCGTACTTTCACGTCGATGTGTACGGACCGAACCGTGACCTGCACTCGGGCGTTTATGGCGGAATGATCCAGAACCCGCTGAACGCAATTGCCAGGATTATTTCCAAGCTTCAGGATGAAGACGGCAAAATTACTATCCCCGGTTACTATGACGACGTCATCAAGCTGACCGACGTGGAAAAGGCCGAATTCAAAAAGGTCGAAATCCCGGAAGAAAAACTGGCTGAAGAACTTGGCGTGACCCGACTGTGGGGCGAAAAAGGCTACACCGCGCTGGAACGTAACTGGGGTCGGCCAAGCTTTGATGTCCACGGCATCTGGGGCGGATTCAGCGGCGAAGGCGCCAAGACCGTCATTGCAGCAGAAGGCGGATTCAAGGTCAGCTCGCGGCTTGTCGCAGGACAGGACCCTGAAAAGGTGGGCCGCCAGTTCCAGGAATACATTCACGAAATCTGCCCGCCGGGGGTCCGGGTCAAGGTGACCTACCTGCACGGCGCCACACCGGTCATGGTCCCGGTTGACAGCCCGTTCATCACAGCCGGACAGAACGCGTTTGAAAAGACGTTCGGCATACGTCCGGCATTGGTCCGCGAAGGCGCTTCAATCCCGATTACCGCGACGTTCCTGACCGCACTGAACGCACCGTCAATCATGGTCGGATACGGACTTAACGAAGACAACATCCACAGCCCGAATGAAAAGTTCAAACTTGAACACTTCAAAAAGGGCATCGAGTGCGGCGTGCGCCTTTACGACGAATTTTCAACTGTAAAATGACGACTGGTGGGTAACATGCAACTGAAAAATCGGGGCTCGGGAACAAGTCCGCTTACAGAAATCAGATTGCTGCTGATGGCTGCCGCGATGGCTGCCCTTACCGCTTTCGCAGGGTGCGGCAGCACGCCCGAAGCGCCGCCGGTCGTCACGCAGCAGATGCAGGACGATCTGGTCGCCGGCTTCAAAGCGATCGTCGCGCTGCAGGACAAATGTAACGACATGACCGCCTATGTCGCCACCCAGACGATACAGGCGCAGGCGGCGTTAAAATCGCTTGATGACATTGTTGATCCGGCGTTTCTGGACCCGGCGCGGGCTGGCGTTACAAAGGATAAAGGCGCGCTGTGGGTTTGCCTGATTGCATCAAAAGCAGGCTTCACGACTGAAAACACGAAGATTCTGCGAATGGCAATCGACCCTCGTTCAAAGCTGGCACGGGTGATTTTTTCAATCGACGGCTACGAATTTGGCTTTCCGATGGCAAGGCAGGACGGCAAGTGGCGTTCGCCTTTCCCCGGACAGGTCTTTCTTGCCAATCAGTATGCGTTCTGGATGGATGAAATCAAGAAGGGCATCCCCGAAGAAAACCGCGAAAAGCTTCAGTCAAGACTGGCACTTGCAGTTCACAAGTTGAAAGGATATCAACCGAACTGGGCGTTGTATCCCGAAGTAACTGATGTTGAAACTGACGAAGTGCAGTTGCAGGTTAAAGAAAGCGCGGCAGCAGCGGCGGCGGCCGCCACCAGAGCCGAAGAAAACGCTGCTGCAGGAACCGAAGGCAACAAAGCGACCGGCACCGAAGGCAACAAAGCGACCGGCAACGAAGGCAACACAGCACCCCCGGGAAAGTGAATCCCACTCGAGTCACGCAGACTTAATAGAATTACCCCGCCAAAACACGAACCAGACGTCACATATTTGAATAAATCAGTTAGTCCGGCCAGTTACGTTACCGGTGGTGATTGTGAATTTGATGCCGATTGATGCGGATTCTTTTGTGGTGTTGCCGTCAACGTCAGCATCGGTTGTCAGCGTCTGGTCAACGTTCTGAATGACCTGAGCCCGCGTGTAAGGGCTGAAATAGCTTTCCGGCACAGACTGCAGGGCATACTTGAAATCGACTTTGTTAATGACCCCGCCCAGGATGCCCGTACCGCCGGTGACCATGTTACCGCTTAACGTGACATCCGCTTCAATCCTGGCCCACTTCAACGCCACCGGCATCGGATAGCTGCCAATCATGAAGTACACAACCGTCTCAAAATCCGTACCACCTGCAACGATGTGCTGACCGGTCGTCACAGAATTATCAAACGCATATCGCGGGGTACACTGACCGATCGTGTCGTCCTTGAAAACCAGGTAATTGCATCCCGTACTTGCAGCATTACAAGTGGTCGGCGCCGTCTTATGCCCGAAAAGCATCTTGATGTCATACGGTGAACCGATCGGGCCTGGCTCTTCAATTTCCAGAACCATCGCAAGATCACCGGAAGCGACCCTGGCTGTAAGATCAGGATTAAACTGATCTTTTACCATCAGAGTCAGCCCGGCAAATGCATTATCGATACCGTTTTCACACTTATTGGCAGGCATGCAGGTGCCCGGATTATCATCAACGTCCAGACCGTTACCGGCATTTCCGTCAGACCCGATCAAATAGGTCGCGGCCTTTACAACCGGATTTCTGAACGTATTCATACCATTACACTGCGCAGCCCCACACACATCCATGATGGTGCACGGGTTCGAGTCGTCACACAGAAGGGCATTATTCTGCCCATAGCAACCGTCCAGCGGGTGGCACAAATCGTCGGTACAGTAATTTCCATCATTGCAACTTATGCGATCACCAACGCACAAGCCGCCCTGACAACGGTCGTTAAGGGTGCATACAGTCCCGTCATCACATGGACCGGACAGCGGCGTAAAGACACAGCCGGTTGCGGTGTTGCAGGTGTCATTCGTGCAATCACTGGAGTCACGACAGACGATTGTCTCGCCGCCGGAACAGACACCAGAAAAACACTGCTCGCCTTCGGTGCATGCGTTGCCATCATCGCAATTACCAAGGTTTGGCGGATTAGCGCAGACTCCGCCGTTGCATTCATCAAGCGTGCACGGATCATTGTCACCGCAATCAAGCGGGCTGCCGGCGCATTCGCCAAGGGCGCAGATGTCATATTCCGTACAGGGATCGCTGTCATTACATGGAATGGAATTAGGCGTGTACACGCAACCGGTCGTGGTATTGCATGAATCAGTGGTGCAGTTGTTAGAGTCATTGCACACAATTGTAGAATGAGTACAGCCAGTTACGGCATCGCACCCATCCAGAGTACATGCGTTCGTGTCCGCACAATCAACGGCACCTGAAGACACGCAATCACCTGAACTGCACGTGCCGTTCGTTGTGCAAACGTTGTTGTCATCACAAGGCAGACCATTTGAAACAGAGGTATGGCGACAGTTGCCCTCGAAACAGGAGTCAGTTGTGCAGTCGTTTTCGTCGTCGCAATCCAACGGAGTTCCGACGCATACCTTGTTGGTACAGACATCATTCAACGTACAGGAATTGTTGTCGGTACAAGGGATGGAGTTAGCCGTGAAAACGCAACCGGTAGCTTCATTGCACGTATCATTTGTACATGAATTAAAGTCGTTACATGAGATCAGGACGCCACCTTTGCAGATTCCATCGCCGCCGCAGGCTTCGTTGATTGTGCATGCGTTGCCATCGTCGCATGACCCGAACATGACGTCATGCGTACAGTACCCCGCCGGTCCGTCCACGCACAAATCACTGGTGCAGCGGTCGGTGTCCGCGCAGTCACGGTTTGCGCCCGTACACTGACCAAGATAACAGCCGTCTTCAACGGTGCAATAGTCAAGGTCATCACACTCGCGACCATCGTTTATCAAGTCATTTCTGCACTGGCCGGTCAGCGGATTGCAACCGTTGTCAGTACAGATATTGCCGTCATCTGGACAATTCTTAGCTATGCCTTTGCATTCCGCCTGAGCGTTACACGTGTCGCCCGTGGTACAGGCATCACCATCATTACAGGTACTGATCCAGACAGAATGAATACAGGTCCCGCCCGAACACCGGTCCAGAGTGCACTGATTACCGTCATCTATACAATTGCGGCCGTTGGGAAGGACGGTCGCTTTACAATTGCCGTCCGCAAGATCGCAATATTCCTGGGTACATGAATTGCCATCATCGGTGCAGACAACGCCGACACCCAGACAAAAACCGTCGATATTGCAGGCATCGTTCAACGTGCACAGATCCAGGTCATCACAAACTTTGGCAAACATCACTGTCCATTCAGACGTCGATGATTCAACAACACATTCAGAACACACGGATTCCGGATTAACGACTCCGTCCCCGTAACAGACGCCTTCAATAAGACACCAGTTTTCCATTATGGTCGAAAAGCACTCGCCATCTTCGCCTCTGGCCTCGAACGTACAGGCCAGGCCGTCATCCAGACAAGGTTCAATACCACCATCATCCTGAACATCAGCAACGTCACGGGCGTCAGCGGCGTCTGAATCGTCCTGCACATCGACCACTTCGGTCACGTCCGGGCGAACGTCCGGAACTTCCACAGAATCCACGGCATCATGAATGTCCGACGAATCAGACGCGTCGGGGTCGACGACATCGCGGACATCAGAAACGTCCGGCGATCCCGGATCAGACGCCCCGTCATCATTCACGGCAATATCACGAGCAACATCCTGGCCGTTGTCGGTCGGATTGACCGTTGACCCGCATGAAGCACAACAAAACAGGCATACTGGAAGTACAAGACCGACAATTATTCTTCGCATCACTCGCCCCGTGCAGGTGTCCGCAATATTTTACACACTTTGACTGTTGAATGCAGTGATTTCGTAACGGCTGAAACGAGCCGACGTATCAAGGTGAAACGTACTCAATGACGCCTTTACCCTGCTCAATCGTAATCAGGTAGTTACCACGGACGTTTTTGAAGACCTCGACCGTGCCGGCAGAATCAGGCCAGCGAACAATAACCTTTTCGGCATTACAGGCATCACCAAGGCCGAAGTGCTGGGTCATTTCGTGCTGAATCCCGACATGACCGTGACCGCCGCCGACTTCCCGCATCTGAGTGACATCGCCTGTCACGACCTTGACGACAGCACCGACTGCCGCACGATTGGAACCTTCGCCGCCAACCAGATTAACCCGCAGCCAGTTACCGTTCTGCCCGAGATCATTGCGGAAAACATGGACTTCCTGAGTCGGGTAGCACTCTTCAGGGCTGGAACTGCATCGCGCCGTGCTGTGTCCCAGAACAACATCAAGGTCGCCATCAAGGTCATAATCTGCGACTGCGACACCGTGGGCATGCGGGTGATCAATACCGACATCGACAGGAACTTCTTCGAACTTGCCATCCGTTTTCTGGTGGTAAAGGAACGCCCGGGTATAGGGGTAATCAGAGCTGG
Organism: uncultured Anaeromyxobacteraceae bacterium; assembly: GCA_964522105.1. Lineage (GTDB taxonomy): Bacteria > Myxococcota_A > UBA9042 > DTJE01 > DTJE01 > JAGOFO01. Next base: position 1,898 of record CAZFVA010000028.1, on the reverse strand, counting down.
CTATCAGCACGTCCAGCCTGCCGTCGTTGTCGAAATCAAACATCGCACCGGTCATGTCGCCGGCGTTCCAATCTATATTTCCGTCCCAGTCCCGGACAAAACCCATCATTTCATTACCAGGTCTGGCAAACGTTGGCATCGCGGCGCCGTCATTCATCAGCAATTCGGCCGGGTCAGACGTGTCGCCGACATCCCAGTGAACAATCTCGAAGTTGAAAAGGTCCATGTCGCCGTCGTTATCAACGTCACCCGCGACGGTTGAGAACGTGTTTCCGCCAAGACGGTACGACTGGCGATCCTGCGCGTGGTTCCAGCGAAGGGTCCCGCTGCAATCGAAATAATTCGGTGGCGCGGGGCACGTATCACAACCCTCTGCGGTCGGATTCAACTTGCAATAACACTGCGCGTTCAGGTTCGTGGTCCAGTCTTCGCGATCATCGGACGCGAATCCCGATTCCATCGACCAGTCTGTAAATCCGTCAGGACCACCAAGCCATAAGGCATTGAAATAACGACCATAAACAGAACACATGATGTCGGGCCAGCCGTCATTATTCAGGTCTGCCACCGTCGTTCCCCATGTGTTCCTGACTGATTTACCGGTTTTATAATTTTCGTCGGGGACCATCAGCACAGGGGCCTGAATCAAACCTGCTTCTTCGGTAACATCAGTAAACGCACCAGCACCATTACCTTTGTAGAGCCTGTCCTGATAAGTAGTGGCACCCTGTGTCCCATACCCGATAAAAATATCAAGCAGGCCATCCCGGTCATAGTCCAGAAATGAACCGCCCAGGGTCGGATCATAGGCCAGCGGATGCTGGAAATCGGTCGGCGCAGCCAGAGTGAAAGTGCCGTTGCCATTATTCAGCATCAACTCCGCACGGTCGTGATTATCGTTAGCGGCGTTTGTGTTAACGGACCGACCGCTGAAGGCATCAAGATCACCGTCGTTGTCCACATCACCCCACACGACGACGTGGGAAACTCTGCCCTGGACATTGCCTTCGTCACGGGTTGCCGTGAAGCCGCTTGATTCGGTCACATCCTCAAACTTGAAACCGCCGGTATTACGAAGCAACCATGTGTATCTTGCGCCGCCAGCTTCAAAACTGTCGCGGGTCTGCGCCACATTTCGCGTCACAAGATCGGGAAGCCCGTCATTGTCAAAATCGACCGTACCGACCCTGACCCCTGCAACGCCAAGATCCTTCAGACCGCTTGTTGCAGTCACATCTGTAAACACTCTGGCGGTTGTGTTGGCCGAATTCCACATCGATCCGGTGCGGCAGATCTCGGCCGGCAGTTCCTGCTGGTAGCCGTCTTCAACATCAGAAACATCAACCGGGACTGAATCGCCCGCGACATCACGCACCGTCGAATCTGCAGCATCAGCGACGCCGTCATCCGAAACGGAAGTATCCGGATTAATTGTGTCAGCCACATCCGAGCCAACATCAGGCGTCCCCGCAGTGTTTCCACATCCAGACAGAGCGAAAGCCGCCAGACAGACAGCAGCAAAAAGTGACAGCAACGATTTGTTCAATTTCACAAAAACCCCCGGCGGGAAATCAGTCAGATGCCTGAATATTCCCAGTTTCGCTTCATGTAAAGACTGAAGTTTGTTAGTCGCGGTGAAAACCGAGGTCTGCCGGGTTAATGCCACCAGGTACATGCTGCAGTTTGCCGCCAGCCTTTTCAAACATCTTGCGCAGTTGCGCCGTCTTTGAAACAAGCAGCGCAAGGTCCGCGTCTTTTGCGGCCGTGTCTGCATTTACCCTGCCCCGCGACCAGAAATCAAGAACCAGTTGACTGTCACCACAGACAAGCTTCTGTCCCGTGGACATCGCCAGTTTCATGGCCAGATAGCACCCCATCAACTCGCCATAATTATTTGT
>CAZFVA010000027.1:0-39909 GCA_964522105.1 uncultured Anaeromyxobacteraceae bacterium | reverse complement strand
CGGCGACCGTCGTTGGCTACCATGAGGTAGACTAATAGTCTCCGGCCTGCTTTGCAGTCTTATATCAAGGTCTGACATCCACCCCCGCTACTCACCCTCGATGTCCATGTTTTTCAACAGGTACTCAAGACTTTTGCGGTGGATGCCGGCGATGCGGGCGGCTTTCGAGATGTTGCCGTCGGTCTGCTTCAGCAGCTTTGTGAAGTATTTGCGCTGGAATTCGTCAACGATGCGGTCCTTTTCGAACTTGAACGGCGCATCAAGGTTTAAGTGCATCGCGTCTTCGCCGTGATCGGGCAGGGCAATCGGGCCGGTCAGCGGCGCAGGCAGGTCAAGTGCTCTCGGCGTCCCGGTCAGTGCGCCTGACAGAATCAGGGATCGCTCAACAAAATTCTTCAGTTCCCGGACGTTTCCCGGCCATGGATGCTTCTTCAGCTTTTCCATCGTTTCCCAGGAAAGCCTGACCTTGCTGCCGCCTTCGCGGGTCGCAATTTCGTCCAGGAAGTGGTTAACCAGCCCCGGGATATCCTGTGGCCTGCGCCGCAACGGTGGCAGACTGACAGTGATGACGCCAAGCCGGTAAAACAGGTCGGCCCTGAAGTGGCCAGCCGTGATTTCCTGTTCCAGGAACTTGTTGGTCGCCGCAACCAGTCTGAAATTGACCTTCGTGACCTTGCTGCCACCGACAGGCCTGACTTCGCGGCCCTCCAGCGCGCGCAGCAGCTTCGGCTGCATCTCGATCGGAAGCTCGCCGATTTCGTCCAAAAACAGGGTCCCGCCATCGGCCTCGGCGATTGCGCCGGTCCGGTCGCGTACGGCCCCGGTGAAGGCGCCTTTGACGTGCCCGAACAGTTCGCTTTCGATCAGTTCGGCAGGCACGGCAGAACAGTCAAACACAATGAACGGCCCGCGCGCCCTGTTGCTGCACTGATGCAGGGCCTCGGCGACCAGCTCCTTGCCGGTGCCACTTTCGCCCTGAATCAGGATGTTTGAGTCGGTCGGTGCGACCTTTTTCAGCATCGCAAACACTTCGCGCATTTCCAGCGAGTCGCCAAGCAGCTTCCCGAATCGTCCAGACGTTGCAATCTGGATGTTGATCGTTTCGCTGCTTCTGGAAAACAGGATGCGCGTCTTGCCAAGCGCGAATTCGGTACGGTCGGAAATGACGGCGTCAAAAACCCGGATGTCACCGATGTAAATACCATTTTTACTGTTTTCGTCGCGAAGTCTGTATCCGGTGGCCCCGAATTCGATTCCGGCGTGCTGCCTTGATGTCGTCGGGTCGGACAGCGCAAGGTCGCATGACTGGTCGGTTCCAATCGACACCTGCCGCTTTTGAAAAGTGCGCGAAAGTCCCTTGTCCGGACCTGCAATCACCTTCAGGCAGTATTTGTTCAGGGTAAGGTCTTCGACCGGTATATCAAGGTGAACTGTACACGTTTCTTCAACAGACATATCGCAACACCTGGCCTGAAAACTGAAACCACAACAATCGCCCCGGGCTACTGAACCCGTTCCAGTTCAATGGTACCGAGCGCAACCGTTTTTCCAGGCTCAATGGTAAACGATCTGGTCTTTCTGGTGTCACCTTTGTTGGAAGTCAGGACCAGCAGGTGTTCCCCTGGCTTCAGGTCAAGTTCAACCAGATTTCCATCGGGGCTGATGCTTTTGCCATCGATCTGCACGACCGAGTCTGCAGGGAAGAATCGGAAGACAACGCGGCCTTCTGGCGGTGTAAGGTTGACAGTGACAGTTGCAGCCGAGCGTTGATCAATCACTTCCAAAGCGTCCGCAAAGCCATCTTTGTGCAGAGTCATTCTGATCTTTTCACCGGCCTTGATTTCAAGTTTCTGCGGTGTCGTTCCGGCGTCGCGGCCGTCGATCAGAATTGATGCCCCGGTCGGATTTGATCTGACGCTGACTATCCTGGTTTCCATCGCTGTTTTCGTTGTTTTGTCTGGATTGCCCTGTCTGGCTGTGCCCTGGTCGTCCACTGCGGTAACGACATCTGTTGAACGATCCCCATCGCCGGTTTCAGCATCAACCGCCCGGTCATTTTCATCTGATTTTTCGTTCCCGGTGTCGGCCGAATCCGCAGTGACCACGGCAACTTCGCCCGCAATCCCGTTGTCTGGCAGGTCATTACCAAATAATCCGCCAACGTTTATTCCCGCGACGGTCAAAGCGGCAACAGCAAGAACGGCAAATGCAATCCCGGCAAGGGCACCGCTTCTGAAAGTTTTACGCCGTGCCGACTTGCCTGCCGCCCCTTCAGGCTGTGCGGGTGATGATTCCGGTGCAGGCACTTCCTTGGAAATCGTCCTGGTTCTTTCGGCGACAGGCGTCAAGCCCCCCGGCATCTGTGAACCGGCCGAAGGTGTTCGCAGAAGGCCATTTATGGCGTCGTCAATTGAAATCCCCGGCCCTGTGACAGGGGCCTCTTTTTCAAAGTCTTCCACCAGCAGGCCGGCAATGTCCTTGGAAAGCAGGCTCAGTCCGTTGTTGTGGGCAAATGTCATAAGGGCGGCCGACAGGTCTTCGGCAGACTGCCACCGCTGGCCGGCGTCGGTTTCGAGGCACTTCGAAATAATTGCGCAAAGCGTTGCCGGCGCATCCGGGGCGGCGACACCGAGCGGAACAAAACTCATTGTGCGAATCTTTTCAAGGATGGCTACGTCTGAATCGCCATCAAACGGCCGCCTTCCAGTCAACATCTCGTAACCGACGACGCCAAGACTGAAGATGTCGGACCTGTGGTCGCATTCGCCGCCACGGACCTGCTCGGGCGCCATGTAGTTTACTTTGCCGTGCAGTCTGCCCGGCAGGCTTACAGACGTGCGGCGCGTGGCCTTGGCGACGCCGAAATCGGTCAGTTTTACCAGGCCTTCACGTGAAATCAATATGTTGGACGGGCTGACGTCGCGGTGGACAATTCGAAGGGGACTGCCGCTTTCGTCTTTTTTCTGGTGAGCAAAAGCCAGGGCTTTTGCAATCTCGGACAGCACGTGGACGTAAAAAGGCGTCCAGACAGCGGTCGGCCGTCGGCCGTCAGTTTTCTGCAGCAGCGCTTTCAGGTCCAGGCCGTCAACGTACTCCATGACCATGAAAAAGCGGCCTTCAAAGCACCCCGACTCAAAAATCTGGACGATGTTGCCGTGGGAAAGACCGGCTGCAAGTCTGCTTTCGTCGGTGAACCGGTCCACAAATTCGGGATCGCCGGCCAGATGCGCAAGGATCATTTTGATGATGACAGTTCGTTCAGATCCGGCCACGCCTTTCTGGCGGGCCAGGAATATTTCACCCATGCCCCCGGTGCCCAGGCGCCGGATAAGCTCGTATTTAGTGAAAATGCCATCAGACGCCATTATATTTCCAGGTTACGGGCATGTGCCCGTTTCGTTTTGTAACCGAAGCCTTGAACACGGTTAAACATTCTACTTCAGGCGCACAGAAGAACTCTGCATAAGTTTTGTAACAGATTGTCTGGCGTTGTCAGCAATCGGTTTCAGCACAGTTGATATTGCCGAAACCGAAGTATTACCGGCAGAAATTATGCCGGCGACCTTCGGTGAAAATGCGGCCATCGCCGTGCGTAAAGCCACGAAATCAGGTGAGGCTACAGACAACGTCTGCTGTTGTCTGATCCCTTCCGAAAGTTTGCTGTCGTCATATTCGGCCGACATCTGATGGCTTGTAACAGACAGTCCCGGGAAGCCGCTTCTGGCCAGAAAATTCTGCCTTTCCGTGTCGGCAAGCCACAGGATCAGGTCGGCCCCGGCCTTTTTGTTGCGTGACCATGATGCAAGGAACAGGGAATCTACCTGCCACCATGGGGTCATGCGCCCGGCCTTTTCGATTCCCGGCATCGGCATGATTACCCAGGCTCTTGCCTTTGAAATCATTGGCACATATTCGGGCCACACCAGAATTGCCGGGATTGACCCGCGATTGAATGATTCAATCAGGGCATCGGGACCGTGAACTGCAATGATTCCGCCCCCCTGAATCTGGCGTGCCACGAAATCAAGGGCCCTGGCTGCGTTGTCCGAATCAAAAACCGGCATGCCGGCCCCGTCCACAATGGCGCCCCCGAATGCCGGCAGAAATCCGGCAGTCATCAGCCAGTCTGTTTCATCAAAGGCCAGGGGTTGTGCTGAGTTGGTGCCGGGCTCTGCCCGGATAACGTATCCCCTTGTAACGACATCGGGATCTGCGATAAGCAGTGGAACCCGGACGGCAAGGGGCAGGCCATAAACAAGGCCTTCCGATGACAGCCGCGTCAGGTAGCGTTCCTGATAGTTTTCAGCCGGTCCGGTCAGCTTTTCCGGGCTTTTTTTCGTGAACTGGTCAATCGGTTCAATCAGGTGCTGTTTTTCAATCCATAATCTGGCGAAAGTGTCAGCCGCAACGAATACGTCGGGCCCGTTGCCGCCAGGTATGTCCCGTTCAATCCTGTCGTCATTTTCGCTTCGGGGGATTTGTTCAATTCTTACGGTCAGGTCGTCCCGTGACTTGTCGAAGTCCATTACGGCTTCTTCAAGTGCCGCAGCAGCCGGTCCCTGAAGCGGGTGCCAGAAAACCAGTTCCGTGGTGGCCGGTCTGGCAGGTGCAGTGATGTCCGCCCTGTCGCTGCCTTTCCTGCCCTGGCAGGCGACGCATGTCATAAGGGCTGCAGAAAGCATGGTTATCAGCCACTTAAACAAAAATTTATTCATTTGCCTCGCCTGCCTGCCCGCATCGGAAGTCATGTGATTGTCCGTCATCCGGCGTGTTTTGAAAACCCGTGTCATATTTTCCGATTACCGGTGTCAGTTTTTTTGATTGCCAGATGTTTGTTTGAGGTGGTTATGGCCGGTGCTTCAAGAATCAATGACACTTCATTCTGTCCCGTAGATGCGCACGGATGCCCGCTGTGTCCGCATCAGGTATCCGGTCCTGCGATTACCGGTTCCGCTGATGTTCTGATAAACGGTATTGGTGCTTTGCGCGTGGGCGATTCAGGATTTCATGTCGGATGTTGCGGGCCGAATAACTGGAAAGCAGTGCAGGGGTCCAGAACAGTACTTATCAATGGACGGCCCGTTCATCGGATTGGCGACAGCGATGCCCACTGTGGCGGTGTCGGGTTCATGGTTTCGGGCAGCAGTGACGTGATCATCGGGGACTGACTATACCTGCCAGCCGGTTCCACCAGACTTCTTCAGGAACTTCGATAAAAAATCCATAATAAATCGTGGGTTTAACCGGGCGCAAGGCCTTGCCGCGATTGACTGTCAAGCCCTTGACGGGCATAATAGCGGTCGCACTATTGCGCCTGCGAACCGGCGCAAAGGGATTTAGAACTGATGTCAAAGATTCAGGAAATAAGTAAGGTCGTAAAGGTCTCCACGGTTGCAACCGCAGCGAAGCCGGCAAAGCCAGCGAAGGCCGTTAAGCCGACAACCGCTGTGAAGGCTGTTAAGCCGACGAAGGCCGTTAAACCGGCAACCGCTGTGAAGGCCGCTAAGTCAACGAAGGCCGTTAAACCGGCAACCGCTGTGAAGGCCGCTAAGTCAACGAAGGCCGTTAAACCGGCAAAAGTCGCCAGACCAGTCGTTCCACCGGCGTCGTTTATGCCGGATCCGATAATTGAATCGGGCGCGCTCCCGGCCCCGACCCCTGAAATAGCGCATGGGCCGCTTGATGCGGGCACCTTTGCGGAAGTCATTCCTGCGATACCGGAAGAAGACCTTGGCCTGCTGCCTTCAAGATATGACAGGAACAGCCTTTACGCTTTCCCCCGGGATCCCGAGCGTGTATTTGCGGTCTGGGAATTGTCGGGCGCGACACGTGGCGGAATTGGTGAAAGGGCGCTTGTAATAACGTTCAGATTCGGCGACGGGCGGAAATCCGTTGATATGTCTGATGATGTTGATATTGACCTCAGTCATTACTACTGTGCGGTCCCCCGGGGCATGCTGAATGTGTCGGTTGACCTTGGCATGCGGACCGATACCGGCATGGTCACTCTGATGTCATTCGGGCCGGTCGGTCTGGCCATCGCCTTTGAGCGCGTGTCCGACGCCGCTTTTGTCAAAGTTGATACAACAATTTCTCTTGCTGGTACTTCGTCCGACAGTCGAATCAGCGCGGTCAGTCCGGCTGGCGTGGTTCCGCAGACCATGATGTCACAGGACGGGGATGCCGAAGCCCGGCGTGCCGCCTTCAGCGATATGCCGTCCAGCAGGGGGAAGTGAAATGTCTAAAGGTTTCGTTTCATTAGTACTTCATTCCCATCTGCCTTTCGTCAAGCATCCCGAATATCAGGATTTCCTTGAAGAGGACTGGTTTTTCGAGGCCGCCGTCGAGACCTATCTGCCGATTCTGGACATGATGGAACGCCTGAACACTGAAGGGCACAAGTTCAGAATGAATATGGTCGTTTCCCCGTCGCTGGCCGCCATGATGGAGGATCGTCACCATCAGGAAAGGCTTCGCCGGTACATGCAGAAGGCCATGGAGCTGGGCGGGAAGGAAGCTGCGCGGCTTCGGGATGACCCCGATTTCGGTCCCGTTTCCAGGTTCTATCAGGACCGGCTTGCCCATCTGTACGACAAGTTTGTAAATGTGTACAACAGTAATCTTATCGGGGCCTTCCGCAATGTCATGGAGTCCGGCAGTCTGGAATTGATGACCTGCTCGGCGACGCACGGCCTTCTGCCCCTGTTGCGGATGCACCCTGAATCGGTGCGGGCTCAGGTTAAGATTGGCGCGTCGGAATTTGAACGTCATTTTGGCAGACGTCCGAAAGGGATCTGGCTGCCGGAATGCGGATACTACGAAGGCGTTGAAGATTTCCTGGCCGACGAAGATATACGGTACTTCCTGGTTGATACTCATTGCCTGAATTATGCAGCCCCAAAGCCTGTTTACGGCGTTTACGCGCCGATGTTCACGAAGTCCGGTGTCGCCGCGTTCGGGCGTGACATCGAGTCAAGCAAGCAGGTCTGGAGCGCGAAGGAAGGCTACCCGGGTGACGCCAGTTACCGCGAATTTTACCGGGATGTCGGATATGACCGCCCGTTCGAAGAGGTAAAGGAATACGTCCAGCCGACCGGGCTTCGCAAGCAGACCGGCCTGAAGTATCACAAGATTACCGGCGACGTGGACCTTTCACAGAAGCTCGCGTATTCCCGGCCCGACGCGCTGCGCAGGGCTGACGAGCACGCCGCGAACTTCATGTTCAACCGTGAACGTCAGGTCGAGCATCTTGCGGGCGTTCTGGGACGTCCCCCGATCGTCGTGGCCCCTTATGACGCCGAACTTTTCGGTCACTGGTGGTTCGAGGGCCCGGACTTCCTGGAGGCGCTTTTCAAAAAGGCGGCCTGGGATCAGAAGACTTTTGAATTTGTTTCGCTCGGCCAGTACCTTGAAATGCTGCCGGTGCAGCAGAGTGGTACCCCCGCGACAGGGTCCTGGGGCGACAAGGGATACTTCGAGGTGTGGGTAAATCCTGCCAACGACTACATTCCGCGCCACCTGTTTGCGTGTGCCGATCAGATGATTGCGCTGGCCCGGGACTACCGTAACCCGACTGAACTTGAAACGCGTGCGCTTAACCAGTGTGCCCGCGAGCTGCTGCTGGCCCAGTCGTCGGACTGGCCGTTCATTATTACGATGGGCACGATGACGCAGTATGCCCACAGGCGCGTTCGCGAACATGTCCTTCGTTTTCAGAAGCTTGCCGAACAGATTAGAAGCGGCAGGATTGATGAGTCCTGGCTTGGCGGTCTGATGTGGCGTGATTCGATCTTTCCTGTGATTGATTACCGGGTGTATCGTACGCAGGGACAGGCCGGGGGTTTACTGTGATTTTGAAGGCGGCAACTGTGTCAGGACTTGCTGTAGTGCCGGGATTTGCTGATAAATCATCAAGATCGGTGGCCACTACGGTCGCATTGATATGTGCAGTCACGTTTATGACCGCGATTGGTGCCCATGCCAGGATATTCCTGCCGTTTACGCCGGTTCCGGTAACGATGCAGACGATGGCCGTCATGCTTGCGGGGCTGGTGCTTGCGCCGTGGGCGGCTGCAGTGTCCCAGATTCTTTACGTAATTCTGGGCATGGCCGGTCTGCCTTTTCTGGCGGCCATTGGTTCAGGTACGTGGGGTTATCTGGTCGGATTCATCGTGGCAGCCCCTTTGATATCATTCTTTGCATCACGTCATCACGCGACGATCGGTTGTCTTGCAGGCACAGCGGTTATTCATCTGTGTGGATGTGCCGGCCTTGCAGCGATTGGAATGCCGGTCGGATGGCCGCTTCTGGTTGCCGGTTCGCTTCCGTTTATTCCAGGTGACATTCTTAAAATGGCAGCGGCCCTGAAGATTGCCCGCGCCGTTTGATCAGTCTGATTATTCCAGACAAATCCCGGGTTACGAGGTTTATATGTCCAGAAAACTGAATGTGGCGGTTGTTGGGGCAACAGGGATTGTCGGCGCAGAAGTAATCGGTCTGCTGGAAGAGCGCAATTTTCCTGTGGGCGAACTGAGGCTGATGGCGTCGGGCAGGTCTGCTGGCGAAATAATCCAGTGTTGTGGAAAGGATATTACTGTCGAGGCCCTGGCTGCTGCTGACTTTACCGGTGTGGACGTAGTTTTTTCGTCGGCCGGTGCATCGGTCAGTCGTGAATTTGCCCCGCTGGCAGTCAAGGCCGGTGCCATCGTTATTGATAAGTCGAGCGCGTTCAGGATGGACACGGAAGTTCCGCTGGTCGTTCCTGAAGTTAACGGCGCCGAAGCGTTCAAATCAAAGGGCATAATTTCCAGTCCGAACTGTTCGACGATTCCACTGGTCATGGTGCTGGCGCCTCTTCACAGACAATTTGTGGTCAAGCGTGTCGTCGTATCGACTTACCAGGCCGTCAGCGGTGCCGGTCAGAAGGGTGGCGACGAACTTATCGCGCAGACGACGGCGATCCTGAATCGCCGGCCGATGCCGCTGGAAGCGTTTCCACATCAGATCGCGTTTAATGTGATTCCGCAGGTCGAGACGTTCACACCCGAGTTGGCCGGATACACTACCGAAGAAGAAAAAGTTCGTGATGAAACAAGGAAAATCATGGGCTTGCCTGATCTTCGTGTGACTGCAACGTGCGTCAGAGTGCCTGTAATCAACGGTCATTCTGAATCGGTAAATATTGAATTTGAAAAGCCGGTTTCGCCCGAAGAAGCCCGTCAGATACTTGCAGGTTCGCCTGGAATCAAGGTTATGGATGATCCGCTTGAAGGGGTCTATCCGATGGCGATTGAGGCGTCGGGAAGGGACGAAGTCCTTGTCGGCAGAATCCGTGCCGACGAAACTGTTGAATCAGGTCTGAATTTATGGCTGTCTGCTGATAACATAAGAAAGGGCGCGGCCTTGAACGCTGTACAGATCGCGGAACAGCTTTTTGATGTCGGTCGCAGGGGTGCGTGACAACCAGGACCGGTTTTATGTCGCTCGATTGACAAAATGGCACGTTATGCCGGTATGGCCGGTATGCCGCTTTTGGAAAAATTGTTAAGGTTTTCTAGGGTTCCGTCGTAAAGGCGGTGTAACTGGCTGTGGCACGATAGTTGCTTTAGAATACGGACTATGATGGACGGAAAAAAAACATACCTGTTCCTGTTGGCCGTTTCGTTGGTGGCGCTGCTTGTGCCGGGTCCAGCCTTCGCGACAATCCAGGCGTTTAAGTTTCTTGGGATTGACGGGGTCGGTGATACCTGCGGGCTTGATGACCGCATAGGCAAAATCAGTGGTGCAACGACACACGTAATCAATATCGCAGACTGTGATGACTACACAGGGTGTTCCCTTGAAGTCAAATGGGGACTTGATCGCACCCCTGCCACAGGCGCGACTTACGCCGTGAAGGTCAGCAATCCGGGCGGGGCCTGTGTTGACACCGATTTCACGACGCTTGGCACGACCTGCCATGACGAGCTTTTAGTCGACGAGAAGTCAATCTCTTCGCCTAATTACATGACATTTTCGGTGCCGTTTGACTATTTAAGCGGTGGTGACTGTAAGGCCGGTACCGACCTTGGCACCAAGATTTACATCATCATCAAGGAAAGCGGGACTTCGGTCACGTCGGAAACGATCCTGTTCGACGTCGATCTGAAACGTCCGGCGCCGCCGGAACTTCAGGAATCGGATGAAGGTGATGCCAATATCACTGTGAAGTGGAAGGCCATTGATGACAGTTCCGATTCCACAATCGAGTATTTTGTTTACTGGAGCGATTCGGTTTTTACCGACGCGACCAAGGCCAACGCAGATGTCGAAGGCCCGATGTCCGGCACAAGCTATCAGGTAACAACCTTCGACGGTGCAGACCTGGTCAACGACACGGAATACTTTTTTGCGGTTTCGTCCCAGGATGAAAACGACAATGAAAGCCCGTTGTCATCATCCAGCTCTGCCATGCCAATTGACGTCCGTGATTTCTGGGAGATGTATCAGTCCGGTGGCGGCAAAGATGACGGCGGCTTCTGCTTCGTGGCGACTGCCGCCTGGGGCAGCTACATGGCCCCTGAAGTTCGGACTTTGCGCGCATTCCGCGATCAGTATCTGTTGACGAACGGCCCGGGAAGGTTGTTTGTCAGGACGTACTACGCCGTAAGTCCGCCGCTGGCAAAGTTTATTTCCGAGAGTCCGGCTCTTAAGGCAGTTGCCCGCGTTGTGATTGCGCCGTTTGTTGTTGTTGCCAGGGCGCTCGTCGCGATGCCGGTTGCCTTCGGTGTTGTTGCGGTCGTGTTGTTAATGCTGCTGTCCGGTTTGTTCATCAGCGTCGCCGTGCGGGCATGGAGGCGCTCATGAAATTGATTGATGTTCGTCACCGCAGATATGTTTCGTCGTTTGTGCTTGCGGCAGCACTGGTTGGACTGGTTTCGGTTTCTGCGTCCGCCAAGGAAGCAACGCAGACAAGCGACAAGTATAAAGAATCCCCCAGGCGGTTCATTGTTGAGCTGAAGTTTGCCCCGTATCGTCCGGCGATTGATTCGGAATTCAACGGGACAACGCCTTTCAAAGATGTGTTCGGTGGCGGTCTGTTCCTGATGAGCCAGCTTGAATTCGAATATGAACTCTGGAACAAGGTCGGAATCATCGCCCTTGGCGGAACTGTCGGATATTCCAGAATGGCCGGTTACGGTATCAATCCGAAAACGATGGAAAAATCGACAGATTCGACCGCAATGAACATCATGCCGTTCACCATTCAACTGGTTTACCGGTTTGACTGGCTGGCCCAGAAGTATAAGGTTCCGCTGGTACCCCACGTAAAGGGCGGTTTTGATTACTACCTGTGGTGGATTGAAAACGGTGTCGGGGATGTGGCCAACAAGCCTACTTCGACAGGGGCGAATCAGTACGGGCGGGGCGGTACCTGGGGTGGACATGTGTCGGTCGGGCTGGCTTTTCTGCTTGATTTCATGGCCCCGAAAATGGCGCAGACGTTTGACGTGGACGTCGGTGTGAATAATTCCTATATCTTCTTTGAATACGTCTGGAGCTGGGTCAATGACTTCGGCTCGTCCAACAGTATGGACCTGTCGTCCGGCATGTTTGTCGGCGGCCTGGCCTTTGAATTCTGATTACATCCATGGCCGACCAGACAACCACGGTCGGAGTCGTAATTCCAGCCTATAATCCATGTCATAGACTTGCCAGAGTGATATCCAATCTGCCCCCGGCCGTTTCTGTGGTCGTGGTTGTAGATGACGGGTCGGCAAACCCGATTGTCGCCGGGCATTTCGGTGACGCGCCCGGGCCGTCATCGGTCAGTCTTCACATTTTGCGGCATGAAATCAACATGGGTGTTGGCGCGGCAATCGTTTCCGGTTATCGCAGATGTCATGAGCTCGGGCTTGATGTCGCGGTAGTAATGGGTGCCGACGATCAGATGGACCCGGATGATATGGCGGCGCTTCTTGCCCCGCTTGCTGACGGCGGTCCATCCTATTCAAAAGGTGACAGACTGTCACATCCAGATTGTCGCAACGTAATGCCTTTGCCAAGACGATTCGGTAATTGCTGCCTGACTTTCCTGACAAGACTTTTCTGCGGCCTGCAGGTTACCGATTCACAGTGCGGCTATACCGCCCTGAAGCTTGACTGCCTGGAGATGCTTCCCCTGGACAGACTTTATCCACGGTACGGATTTCCAAATGACATGCTTGCGGCCATTTCGGGCGCCGGTCTTACAGTCGCAGACGTTGTGGTCCGTCCTGTTTATGATGACGAATCGTCCGGCATCCGGCCAGTTGTTGCGATGTTCGTTTATCCTTTGATATTGGTACGATCAGGCTTGACCAGGGTCGTTGCCTGGCGGCGCAGCAGTAAGATTCGGCAGGCGCGCAAGGTTGGCACTTCGTCCGGTTGTAACAGGGTAATCTGATGCGCATTCTGATGCTTACAAGTTCGTGGCCCCTGCATGACGGTGATTTCAGAGGCGGGTTTGTTGAAGACCTTGTTCTTGATCTTGCGTCCCGGGGCATAAATATCGATGTGGCAGTTCCCCGCCCGCAGGAACTACCTGAATTTATTGATTACAGCGCAGCCACAGACGGAATGATAAAGGTTCACTGGCTGCCGGCAATCCTTCCCGGCCGTTCAGCAGCTTTTCACGGGGCCGGGATTGAAAGCAATCTGATGCGGTCCCCGTTGAGCGCGTTTTCGCTGCCCCCGGCGCTTGCAGCTTTCGCCGCCGAGTGCATGCTGATGCTGCCTTTTGTTGACGTCATAGTTTCGAACTGGCTGCTTCCCATGGGGGCAGTCGGGGCCGCGCTGTCATCGTTTTCAGGTAAGCCGCATCTGATAATTGCCCATTCGGGACCGCCAGCTCCGGCGCGGGTGCCGCCGCTGTCTTCAATTTTGAAAAAAGTTGTATCTTCGGCCACTTCGATTGCCTGCGTTTCTGAATCTGTAAAAAGCAAGATAATGGCCGGCGTCAGTTCAGTCGATCCTGACAAGTTGGTTGTGCTGCCGATGGGCGTTGATCTGAAGCCGAGTATTGAAAAGAAGCCCGACCCTGACAGGCCGCTAAATCTTTTCTTTGCGGGGCGACTTGTGCCGATCAAGGGGCTCGATGTTCTGATTATGGCAGTCAAAGGTGTTGACGGTTTCAATGTTTCAGTCGCCGGCGAAGGCCCTTCACAGCGCGCACTGGAAAGCCTGTCTTCGCTGCTGCATGCCGACATCCGTTTCATGGGTCCTTTGAAGCGTCAGGACGTCATGCGGCAGATGTGCATGTCGGATCTGATGGTTATACCTTCGCGACGTGGCCTTTTCGGGCGTGAAGAAGGTTTGCCGAGGGTTCTGCTGGAGTCCTGGTCTGTCGGTCTTCCCGTTCTGGCTGCCAGTACCGGCGGGCTGAAGGATGCTGTCGGCACTTTTGGCGGGGGTCTTCTTTTTCCCCCCGGTGATCACACTTCCCTGAAAGAAAGACTTATTCAGATAAACGGCGACCGCGGGATGCTTGGCGAGCTTCGGCGCCAGGCTCTGGATGCCGCCACCAGCTTTTCCTGGCACCGCCTTGGTCCTAAGTGGATTAACTGGCTTTCAGACGGTCTTTCACGCGGTTAAGTCTGTCCAGTCCTTGAAGCAGAACACGCAAACTGGTACCGTTTTCATGTTCTGTTGCAGTCTTAGTCTGTATCACTGGTTTGTAAACGTTATGGCAGGCAGCATCAGGTGGTCGAGTCGTGTCTCGTTTGCAGTTCTGGCTGTTGTGCCGGTTCTGTTCGCGGGCTGCCTTGATGACTTTTTGCCGTCTTATCCCGACTATTCAGGGTTGCAGGACGTTTCACAGCCTGACGGCGTTATTGTTGATGTTTTTGAGGTCGAATCTGAAACGGCCGTGTGCGAAAGGAATTGCTGGGATCGTGTCTGCGGCCCTGACGACTGTGGCGGAACATGTGGAACGTGTCCCGTAGGTACCCTGTGTGCGCTGGACTACTCGATATGCCTGGAAGAAAGCGTGCTGCTGCCGACCGGTTCTGTCTGCGGTCAGACCAGTGTCTGCGATCCCCTGATTGAAGATTATTCAACGCCCGGTGTCTTTTATGACAATCCCGAATGGCCCGGCTGCCTTGACTATCAATGTCATGACCTTTTGTGCGAGCGCGGGTTGTGTACCGGCCAGTGTGTTGTCAGAAACGACACTCGTTTTAATGGCAGCGAGCTTGATGGTGCTGACGGGATCGAAGACGACACGTCAAGCAGCGATTGCTACAAAGCTGAAGGCAGCGCCTGGCAGGGCGAAATGATGTGTGTTGGCCGGTATATGAATTCAAAGGGGCAACTGGTCGGTGTCTGCCACCCGGCTTCTTCTTTCATGGCGTGTAATCCTGCTGATGCCTGTCCCGGGATTGAAGATTGTTCGTACGTTAACATTATGGGTGTGATGGAACGCAGATGCACGGCTGTGATTCCCGGTGGCGCGAAGACTGGCGATGAATGTGGATTCAACCAGATTACGGGGCAGACCGTGCTGTGTCGTTCATGGTTGTGTGCCGACGAAGGGTGTACCGTTCCGTGTGACACCGATGATGAATGTCAGACCGAATGCGCAGAAGATTCGGACTGCAGCCCGATGGTCTGCGGTGAGGCGGTTGCAATCGACGGTTTCGCAGTGAAGGCGTGTACCCCGCGTAATTGTGTAGCCGATCGTGACTGCCGCAACCCGGATTATTACTGTGCTGATTCGTTTGGAACAGATGATGCCGGCGCAGTTGTGGCAGTCGGTGTGTGCAGGAAGGCCGTGGTGGGTGGTGCGCCGGTCGGGGCGGCCTGCGGGGCTGACACCGCCGGAGGCGGGACCGTGGTCTGCCGCAATCGTGACATGTGTTTTGACGGCTTCTGCAGCGCACGCTGTGAACAGGCCTCTGATTGTGCGGATGCCCCCGGTTCGGTATGCGGGATTCGTCAGGAATACTATTCAAGCGGTTTCATCGGGCCGAATCTATGGATAAATACCGGATGGTGCATCCACACAGGAACCAGGAGTGGTTTTTGCGTGGACAATTCCGACTGCCGTGAAGGCGTATGTACGCCGTGGACCGTTGATACTGATGATGGCCAGTTTGTGATGACATCGTGCATGGCCCCCCCTGCTGACTCCTGGCCGCTTGGCACTGAATGTGGAGAGCTGGCGTGGAACACCGTTTGTGAAAACAGGTTCTGTCACGGTGAAGATATCGCAAATGGTCAGCCCGGATGGTGTTCACGCCTTTGTTCTGTCGATGCCGACTGTCCCGAACTGGCGCCCCTCGGTTCAGTTGACTACCGCTGGATATGTGCCGGTCTGCCGGTTTTCGGACAGTCGAGCGGCGTCGTTGAAGATGACCTTTATGCTTCGTGGTGCGTGCCAACGGGGGCTGCCGGAAGTCTTGAAGACTGTTCGGTTTCCCGGTTCTGCGCCGACCCGTCCCTTGTGTGTTCGCCAGTGCTTCGTGCCGGGCCGGGTGCATTGCATGAACGGGTGGATTATCTGTGTCTTGAAGCCGGTGACGGCGGCCCGATCGGCGCCATTTGCGACCCGTTCGGCGACGGCAGTGACTGCGCATCCCGTCTGTGTGTGGCGTCAACAACTGGCGGTATCGGTTTCTGTTCGTACGTGTGCGGAAATGAAATTGACTGCCTTATGTTCGGTGAAGGTGTCACCTGTGGCAGCGTACATATGGGCTACTCGACCGACAGGCGTGACCTGGCCGCAGACGTTTGCCTTATGGAAGGGGAATGCGTCATCTGCGAAGATGATGCCGACTGTTCGGAAGGTTTCCGATGTGCGAACGTTTCAGGTAATTACTGGGTAAACAGCCTGCGCTGTGTCCGAACGTGTGATACGGATGCCGATTGTTCGTCAAGCTCTGGAAGTGCGTGCGTTGGTGTCTCTGCGTCGTTTTCAGCGTCTTCACAGGCGTTTAACGCCTGCATGACGCCGTTATGTCCCTGATGACTGATTTTGCAGGCGGCCGCTGCATGTTCCGGAGGTTGTATTGAAGGCTGTAGTTCAACGAGTGACTTCATCAAGCGTAGTTGTAGATGGTCAGACTGTGGCTGAAATCGGGCATGGCCTGATGGTCTTTCTGGGACTTCGGATCGGTGATGCGGCAGGCGATGCCGATTATATGGCTGCAAAGATACCGTCGCTCAGGATATTCGGGGATGCCGAAGGAAAAATGAATCTGTCGGTAGCGGATGTCTGCGGTCAGATACTTGTCGTCAGTCAGTTTACCCTTTATGGAAACACAAGAAAGGGGTGCAGACCATCTTTTGTAGATGCAATGCCGGTATCAGAAGCCCGCGCGATGTGGGCAGAGGTCGAGAGCCGCTTCCAGTCCTGTGGCGTTCCATGTCAGTTTGGCGTCTTCCAGGGTGATATGAAGTGTGTCATCTGCAATGATGGACCGGTTACCTTGATTCTGGATTCTGCAGACATAAGAAAGTAGTTTCAGACTTGAATGGTTACTATTTCGTGGCGGCTTCGCAGGGCATGGCTCCGACTTCTTTATGGAACGCTTCATACCATTCGGCATCGGTCGCGCGCAGAGCCTGGTCGATTCTGTCGTATTCTTCGAACGTCTTCAGCTCGTGCTTGTTCAGGATTTCGCTGTAAACGCCGTTAACGGAATCTTCAGAGATAACTTTGCCGGCAGCGCGTTTGGTCGCGATTTCACGCTTGATGCATTCCATATCTTTGACTGCGGCAATGTAGTTGTTCTTGGCTGTTTCAGGCTTCGGCAGCAGGTCTGCGCCCTGGAAATCAACCATGAACACGCCGGGACCTTTCTGATCCCAGTATTTTGATTCCCAGCCTTCGCCGACTTTGCCAAGGCGGTTCTTTTCGCCGGTGAAATGGAATTTGCGGGGCTCGTAGCCTTCGCGATTAATCTGAATTTCCATTTCGTATGTCCATACGATGGTCCGTTCTTCGTTCGATTCCTGAATCGGGATGTCGTTAAAGGGAATTGAATCAACGACTTCCTTCTTTTCGCGATCAAGCTTCTGCGACTTGTTCTCGATGTCCTTTACTTCAGGTTCCTTCGTGTAGTCGAAGTCCTTTTTCAGGCACACCAGAACGTCTTCTTCATTGCCGCCGACCTGAGAGCAGTCCTTGGCATAGCGCTTCTGCTGAATAGTGACTATGGAATCTTTCGGTGAGTAAAACAGCGTAACGCTGCCGTACTTGTTCACAGTCAGTTCTTCCTGGTCACGGATTCGGTCTTCTTTGACTTTCCGCAGTTCTTCCTTGTACTTGCCAAGTTCGCCGCGCATGATCGCGTCAAACTGTTCCGACAGATTATCGTTTGTATAAACGATCGCCATGCCGATGGCCGTCAATATCAAAACGACGACTACAGTCATCAAAGATCCGTTGACCTTTTTCTTCGGTTCAGCGGCCTTGTCTTTCTGCAGTTCTTCTTCGATGTTGATTCTTGGCTTCTTTTCATTACCGGGCAGAAGGAGTTCTTCAACGTCCCGAGCATTCTTTTCCTTAACCATTTCGCCCATTTTGCCTCACCCGTCCGGTTTGGAGTCAGGGATTGATAATCGAGGGTAAACCTGCCCTCGCGGTGGCAATATATAAGGCGAGTGTCAGGCAGTCAAGGTGAATTTGTCCCGGGCAAACAGGGTAGTGTCGGTTCGTGGTCATTAAGGGGTCTGGAATTCAATGGAAAGGGCGACAATATCTGCGCCTGACTGCTTTTGAGCTTGCGAATCGCGGACGGTCGGGGTGATAATGTTTCAACACTGTCCAGTGTGCTGATAACAGTGTAATTGCCGAGGGTAACAGGGCTTTCGGCGTTTTGGGTCAAGTTAACAATCGGGGGTTCTGGTCATGAAGAAGTTGGTAATTGCGTTTTTTGCATGTCTGATGCTGGTTTCCACAGTTGGATTTGCCCGGACTCAGCCAGCCAACGTCAATTCTTTTGATTGGGATTATTTTGGACTTCCAGCTCTTGACGAAGGTCAGAAGGTCAAGCTGGACAAAATTCGCATTAAATATGTCAGTGAGTTGATTCCCCTGCGGTCCCAGTTGCTGGCCGGCGACGGGGCTCTGCGGGTTATGATGACGGTCGTGCCGATCGACCAGGCCGCATTCAAGGCAAAGCTGGACGAACTTACCGGTGTGTTGAAGGCAATTACCGGGCTTGAGGTCCGTTTGATTGCGGACGTTTCCGCAGTCCTTAAGGACGGTGCTCAGAAGAACGAAATGTTCGTCCGTATTCTGTCGCCCAATCAGATTCTTTCGAGTCTGGCGGACGGGTTTGGACTGGAACAGAAAGGTGAACAGCAGGGTGGAGCGCCTGTTGGCGGGGCTGTGGAACAGTCTGGAAATAATGGTCCGGCAGTGGCCACTGTGAATTCCGGCAAGCAGGACAAGGGTGACAAAAAGTCGGACAAAGAAGGCGGCACCAAGACGTGCGGCGGTGATACCCGTGGTCAGGATGCTCCGGCCATGACCGGGTCCTGTAACGCCCCGAAGAAGTAGTTATTCAGTCCGCGACCGCGTCCGGCCCCGGTTCAAACGCGAATTTCCCGTCACCATTTTTAATCACGATGACTGTTGCCCCGGATGGTGTGGCCGACATGGAAACGTAGTCTGCTGCCGGTTTAAGAATGTATGACGCCACGATTTCTTCGATCCCGGCGTTACGCGATGACTTCCAGGTGCGGGTAACAGTTTCGACCGTATCCTGCGATGTTTGAAGTTTTACACCGTGTTCATCACAGAAGTTATTTATCTGGTCGGCCAGAACTTTTGCGGCAATCGCCGCCGATGCCGCTTCGTCCGGTTCTGAAAACAGCAACGTGCGGTCAAATTCCTTTACCAGTTCAGGCGAAAGCATCTTTTTGACGGCAGCTTCGATCCGTTCGCTGTCTTTTCCTGATGAATCCCGTCCAAAACCGACAGTCCGGGATGCAGAACCGAATATTTCGGGGGCTTCACACGTCAGGATCTGCACAGAATTTCTGAAATCAAGCCTGCGCCCCAGTCGGTTCGTGATTGAACCGTCACGCACTATGCTGACCATCTGGGCAAGGACCGAGTTGTGCGCACGGTCCGCGTTGTGCCAGACGACGGTCAGAAAAGGTTTTCTAATAAGGGTTTCCAGCAGAAGTCCGCCGTCTTCATACCCGACAAACCCGGCCGGGGCGCCAATCAGTGTGGAAAGCGAATGGGCTTCCGAATAGTCGGCAAGATCAATTTCAAGAAGCGCTGAATCTGTGCCGAACAGAACTTTTGCAAGTTCTTTTGCCAGCGTTCTTTTTCCTGTGCCTGACGGCCCCGCAAATATGAACGAGCCGATCGGTTTGCGTGTTCCGAATCTGGCCCAGTTCGAGGCGATGCAGCCAACCATCTTCTTAATGTTTTCTTCGCAGCCGAAAACCGAATTGCCAAGCAGCTCCTGCATCTGGACCATGCGCCTTGCCGGGGCCATGTCCAGAAAGTCTTTTGGCAGGTTGACAAGGGTGGAAAGGACATCGGTAATGTCGTCCCTGGTCACATTGGTTCGTCCAAGGCGGCGGACGCGGGCGCCGGCACGGTCCAGCAGGTCAATCGCCTTTGATGGCAGGCCACGGTCAGGTATGACTCGGTCTGTCAGGCGCACCGCAGCCCGGATGGCATCTTCGGTGTATTTGACCCCGTGGTGTTCTTCGTAGCCCGGTGCAATGCCGGCAAGAATGTTTTCGGCCTCGTCAAGCGTCGGCTCGGTCAACTTGACTATCTCAAATCGACGGTCCAGGGCGGTGTCGGTCTGGATGTGACGTTTGTATTCACCAAAGGTCGTGGCACCGATGCATGGCAGGTTTCCACGCGCCAGATCGCCTTTAAGGTCGTTGGCAGCGTCAGATCCGCCGTCGCCCGAACCGGCGCCGATGATTGTGTGGATTTCGTCGATGAACAGTATGACCCTGCCTTCTGACGCGGCCACTTCCTGTTTCATGGCTTTCAGTCGTTCGGCAAAAGCCCCGCGCATTGCTGTGCCGGCCACAAGATCAGCAGTTGAAATTGAAATGATGATTTTGCCCTGCAGGGCAGGTATCTCGTGTCCCCGACGGACGATCATCAAGGCCAGCCCTTCAACAAGGGCGGTTTTGCCGACACCTGGTTCGCCGATAAGTAACGGGTTGTTTGAACGTCGTTTGCTGAGGATATCCACGACGGAATTAAGTTCGCGGTCGCGACCGATCAGAGGGTCGATCCTGCCCTCGGCGGCGTCCAGCGTCAGGTTTCGTCCCAGCATGCACAATATTCTGAATTTTGACTGGTCCAGCCGGAATATGGACGGGTTGGAAAAAACGTGTTCAGTCGGGGCTGATTCTTCGCTTTCCAGTGCGTCTTCCCGGTCACTTTCAAAACATTCGCTGTCTGTGGACCTTCTGTCTGTCAGTTCTTCGTGGTGGGCGTAAGACTCGGTAAAGATTGGTGAACAGGCGTCCCCAGCAATGTCAGTGTCACTGTCGAATACGATCGCTTCATCATCATCCGGGGATATTTCCGGTTGTCTGACAGTCGAAGAAGTCGAACTGCGGACGTTCTGTACTTTTGCGGCTGTCGCTGTCGATCTCGGGGTCGGGGCAAAAGTCATCGGCTGGCGCGGGACTGCCGTATGAAGGGGCGGCGTGTCTTCCGGCGTGCCGAGCGAATACATGGCTTTCTGGGTCGCAGCCTGGCGCAGTCTTGGATCGGTCAGATGAGCCATTGATTGAGTTCTAAGCGTGAACAGAGGCAGGCCGGCCGCCTGAAGTACCCGTGCGGCCCTTGATGTCGGCATGCGTGAAATGGCCAGCAACAGGTGGACCGATGCGGCGTGCCTTGAACCGATATTTTCTGCAATTCTTGACGCCGTTGAAAATACGGATTGAACCATGGTTGCCGGTTCGGCAGGCACAGACGGCAGCAGGTCAGTTATTTTGAGGTCGTCAATCTTGCTGTCGCACAGAATGGACTGCGCCGTACATGGAACAGCGAACATTGCCAGCAGAATGGCACTGGTATCAAACGGTTTTCTGGCGGCGGTACAGATGTCCATACCGATTTCGTAGATACGTTTGACTTCCTGACTGAAGGGAATCTGCACATCCATCTGCAAATCAAACCACACTGCTGTTGAAGGTTTAGTATCAGGGCAGCGGTGGCCGGTCAAGTCACACAATCATTGTGCGGGATGTTTCCGACAGCATTCTGCAAAATTGCTGTTGAGAGCCGTTTGGAGTATTTGATCATCTGGTTGAAGTTGATTGACCCGTAAACGGAGTATGATTCTGAGTACGGACGCCAAATCAGGAACAGGAATTGTTGTAATGCGGTGGGTTGTTCCGGTCGTTGTCATGGGCGTGCTTGTCAGTTGTGCCGGTTGTCCGGGCAGGGTCAGGTACCGCCCCGGGCCGGCCTTTATTGAAGCCCGGTCAGCCGAAGTCAGCCCGTTTTCATCACGGCGGCAGCTTGAGACAGATTTTGACAGCCTGCCCTTAAGTCCCCGCCACCGGACGCACCCCGAAGTCGGTTCCCTGAAAGGTCACGGTTCGCTTTCAATCGGCTCTTCAACCTCTGGATTTGTATATAACTGTCGGGAACTTCCGGCGGAAGGGGCGCATCATCGAGTTATGGCTCAGCAGGTCGGCCGTCGAACCACGTGTGCGGTTGATGAACTTGTTGAGGCCGTGTTGAAGGCCGCTGCCGAAGTTGATCGGAAATTCCCGGGTTCGACGCTGCCCGTTGGAAATTTGTCACGTATCGGTGGCGGCGCTTTGAAGTGGTCTGTGTCGCACAGGGCCGGTCGTGACGTCGATTTCGGGTTTTACCTGAAAGACGCGGGTGGGCGTCAGGTATTTCAGAATTCGATGGGCAACATATCGCGGGACGGGTTGACCGTTCTTGAAGACGGCACCGTTGCCAGTTATGACACGGCCAGAAACTGGGCCATGATCCGGTCGCTGCTGACTGATCGCAACATCAGTATTCAGTGGATATTCATGGCGGATCATTTACACAGACGACTGTTGGAATATGCCCGCAAACACAGGGAACCGGCCGGCATAATTGCACTTGCAGACCAGGTGATTGCCCAGCCACGCGGCTTGAAGCATGACGACCATATCCACCTGCGGATCTATTGTTCGAAGGACGATCTGCTGGAAGGGTGCCGTGACATGGGAAGTAATCGACCCTGGTACAGTCCGCCCGGTCCCAGGCTTGAAAAGCGGTATCAGGAACTGGTCAGACTTGCCAGGTCAAAGGATCCTGCGGTCAGGCGCGATGCGGTCGAAGTGCTTGGCCATTTTGGAGATTCGCGGGCAGCTTCGCTTCTTGCGAAAAATCTTGATGATCTGGACCCCGCAGTTTCGCGTGCTGCCGCTGACGCCATCATGTGGCTTGGAATTGCGGGTATCGAGCGGACGGTCGTTGATAAGATTACGGCCCCCGGGACGCCTGACTGGCTTGTTGACAGGTTGATTGGAGTCCTTGTTGCACATACCGGTCGTGAACAACGCGCCCTGCTGTGGGTGCGTCTGCTTGGTGTCGAACGAGAGTTGACTGTGAATAATGGCGTATTTTCCACCACATACGTTGTGGCCGATCGTGCTTTGCAGGCTATTCTGCGATATCCGTCCGCCGCAGCCACGCGAATTCTTGGCGGGGCGATTTCCGGGCGGGGGCGTATTTCCGAGTCTGCTACCGCCAGAATCAGCAGGGCACTTGAAGGGATAAACGAATCTGTGCCACCAATTCGGCGGTGGACAGGAGATGGAATATAATGTGGTATAGTAATCCGGTCAGGGGGAAATTGAATGCATTCACTCAGGGTTGAAAACGATCGAGGCGAAGTGCGCCGGATTGTTCTGGACAAGGACCGCTGGTCTATTGGCCGGGGGGCCGACAACGACCTTGTGTTGAGTGACATTAACGTTTCCCGTCATCATGCCCGTGTCGAAACGTGGCCGGATCATGTCTTGTTAGTCGATTCCGGTTCCAGCTATGGCATCAGGTTAAACGGCGAATTCGTCGAGTCGGAAGCTGTGCTTCAGAATGGCGATGTGTTTGTGATTGGTGACAACCAGTTTGAACTGATTCTTTCGGAAGAAGACGGTCGGCAGACAGCCGCAGGCACAGTCAGAATGGCGGCCGTCCGCGAACCGGAAGTTGAAGCTGATGTGGCGAAACCGGAAGTAAAGAATTTAACTGATGAAGTGTTCGGTGTTCCCTACACCGTCGCCGTTGCCGAGGATGAAAGTCTGAAGATACTGATGGAAATGGAGCGTGTGGCTTCGACGGCTCCACGGGCCGGCGCCGGAAGTTCAAGGCCTGATGAAATCGGCGATGACGAGCTTTCCATGATGATTTCGGGCGGTGAGCGCAAAAGCAACTTAACAAGGGCCGTTGTGATAATTGCGATGTTAGTCGCTGCGGCAGTTCTGGGGTGGTTGCTTTACACCACCTTTGCCGAATCTGATGTCAGGGTCGGACAGGTTCCTGGCAAAAGTACCCCTGCCATGATTGTTTATGAAACGACAGCACCCCGTTTGTAACGACATATACGGTCTTTTTGTCACAGGTTTTGACGGGTACGATCTGCCCGATGATACTGCGTCTCTGCTTGCCCGCGGTCTGGCCGGAGTGACTCTTTTCAAGCGGAATATCAAAGACTCTGCCCAGGTGGCAACTCTCTGCCGGGACATACGGAGTGCGGCCGCTCCCACCGGTCTTGTGCCAATTATTGCGGTCGATCAGGAAGGTGGCCGGGTTCAACGGTTGCGCGACATTATTACTCTTGTGCCGCCGATGAGGCAGGTCGCTGCGGGCGGTATGGATGGCGTGCGTCAGGCCGGTATTTCAACCGGCCACGATCTTGCGTCGCTTGGGTTCAATCTTGATTTTGCGCCGGTGCTGGATGTCGATTCCAATCCGGGCAACCCGATAATTGGCGATCGGTCGTTTTCAAGTGATCCCGAAGTTGTGTCGCGTTGTGCGGTCGCCTTTTATGAAGGGTTGTTGTCGGCTGGCGTTGCGGGATGCGGCAAGCACTTTCCGGGGCATGGCGATGCTTCGGCAGATTCACACCTTGAACTGCCCGAAATCAATGTCAATCGGAAGACAATCGAGTCCCGTGAACTTCTTCCGTTCGCCGCCGCCGTCGCTTCAGGCTTCGGCATGATTATGACGGCCCACTGCCTGTACCCGTCGGTCGATCCACTGCTGCCTGCAACGCTTTCACCACAGTTTATCCGTCCTTATCTGCGTGACCGACTTGGCTTTGAAGGCGTTGTAATTACAGATGATTTAGGTATGAAGGCTATCAGTGATCGCTTCAGTCCGGCGCAGGTAATCACGCTTGGTCTTGAAGCCGGTGTCGATATCTTTCTTCACTGTGGAATCAGCGGGGAATCACAGGGCTTGATGCAGGTCTTTGAAGATATTGTAAATTCTGGTGTTGTTGGATTGGATCGTATTCGGGAGTCTTCGGGGCGTATCAAGTCCTTTCAGGCCAACCTTCGCTGAATTTGAATTCTGCACTGCTGTCCCGTTCTTGATGCTCAGCGTGTAGTTGTTGCACGAGACCGGATTGTTGGCTCGCCGCTTGACGCTGACCAGGAACGTACGGGTATTGTCAGTACACTGATGGAAGCCGGGGGCGGGCAGGGCCGGGCAGGAACCGCACTTTGCGGCATCCATTTCAAGCCGCATGCATTCCGCATAATCCGTCGGATTGCCGTCGGGGCACGAATCGCCCAGGACTGCGCACGGGTTTTCACCGAAATTGGGGGCCGTGAAGTCAACTGACCAGTCAAAATCTACGCCGCTGCCGCACAAAGAGGTGCCGCCGCACGTGCCTTCTGTGATGGACATCTCGAACTCCCCGCCTGATCCCTGGGTAAGCCCGATTCTTGCGTTGAACAGGTCGGCGTTGTCCGGTTCTGCGTTCCATGTCGGATCGGTCATTGTAACGGTGTACCAGTCAACCAGCCCGGATTCCGGGATGTTACCGGTGATAGTCACTGAACTTCCGTCATCAGGCATGGAACCAAGATTTGTCGCGGTGGCGCAGGAATCGCCCGACACTTTCTGGTATTGGTCTGCTTCACATTCGCAGCCGGTTTCAGTCAAGCCGTCCATGTTGTACCAGTCGTGCCTGAGCGGGCTGGCCCTGTAAGTGTCGCACGTCAGCCCACATTCCCCCAGCATGCACGTTTGAGTCCCGTGGGCCACATACCCCGGCGTCAGCGGGCACATACTTGTCATTGGTCCGTTGTCAGGGGTGTTGTCACAGTTTTCATCAATTCCGTTGCAAAGTTCTGTGGCGCCCGGGCGAATGCCCGGCGATGTGTCGTTGCAGTCGGTGTTGAGCAGGGAAGTGTAAAGACCCCTTGTCTGACAAAGACAAAGTCCAGTGCCGGCCCCCACCCCGTCCAGATCCTGGTCGGCATAACGCTGAGTGCATCCGGTTGTATTGTCCGGATCTGTGAATCCGTCGCAGTTGTCATCGATCCCGTTGCAGACTTCCGTCGCAGTTGGCTTGACGGCGGTAGTGGAATCGTTACAGTCCCCGCCTACAGCGGCTGTATAGAATCCATCGGCCCCGCACAGGCAGAATTGAGTGCCGTTCTGACCAAAATCGTCGCCATCATAGTCGTAGTAGTAAGTCTGACATCCGATAGCCCCGCTGTTGTTCACTATTCCGTCACAGTCGTTATCCAGGCTGTCGCATATTTCCAGGTTCCCCGGGAATGATGCCGGTTCGCTGTCGTCGCAGTCCCCTGCGTTCAGCGCGCGCCAGTTGCCAGACGCGCTGCACAGGCATTTGTAATCAGTGCCGATTCCTGTCCCGTCGTTGTCCGCGTCAAGATAATAGACGACGCAGCCCGGCGAGTTTTCAGGGTCGGCTATGCCGTCGCAGTTGTCGTCGAATCCGTTGCAGACTTCCTGAGCCCCCGATTCCTGTGACGTCCACTGCGTGTTGCTGATGGTCGGCGCACAGACCATGCACAAGTTAGTGGGATGGCCGGTGCCGGCTGCCAGACATTCGCCTTCGATGCGACACCAGTTTTCGGAAATCGGGAAACCGCATCCGCCGGTGCCGTCGCAGACGTCGTCAGTGCAGACGATCCCGTCAGTGCACGGGTGGTTCTGGCCGCTGCATGTTCCTGCGCTGCAGGTATCCTGTGTGGTACATGTGTTGCTGTCGCTGCAGGATGTTCCTGTCAGCGGCGTCCAGACATGCTGGTCGGTGGCAGCCACACAACCCATGCAGGAATTGGTTGCAAGCACATCGCCGTTGCTGCGGCATGTCCCGCTGATCAGGCACGAGCCAGCGACCAACCCGCTGTTGTCGCATCCGCCCAGACCATCACAGACGTCGGTTGTACATGCCAGGCCGTCGTTACAGCCATAGGCGGTTCCTTCGCAGGTGCCGTCACTGCAGGTGTCCCAGGCGGTACAGTCATTCAGATCGCTGCACTGAACGCCATCGCGGTTCGACCACAAATCTGTTGCCTGTTCAGGAATGCACATGCGGCAGACGTTGGTCGGGTCAACCTCGCGGTTTGCATAACACTGGTTGCCAATCAGACACCAGCCAGCCTTCAATACAGGGACATTACATCCGCCTGTGCCGTTGCATGTGTCGGTGGTGCAGGTCAGACCATCGTTGCATGGCGCGGCTGTTCCCTGACACATTTCACCGTTACACTGGTCGGGCCAGGTGCATGAGTCATTGTCGTTGCACGTCGCCCCCGTATTGCCGGACCAGTCATCAGAGGCAGTGTCATGGTTACATTTCTGACATGAATTAAATGAATTCAAAGTGTTGTCGGCGATGCAGTTTCCATCAATCATGCACCAGCCGTCATTGACCGTTCTGTTACATCCGCCAGTGCCGTTGCACGCGTCGGCAGTGCATGCCCGTCCATCGTCACAACTGTAACTGGTTCCACGGCACATCTTGGATACGCAGACGTCATTGGATGTGCATGCGTCATTGTCGCCGCATGCCTGCCCGTCATTGCTGGACCAGTTAACTGTCAGCACTGCAGAATTGCACTTTTCGCAGATGTTGGTCGGATTCACAGCTCCGTCCGCCAGACATTCGCCGTTGATCAGGCATGATCCGGCGTTAATCTGGAAGACACACAAGCCCTGACTGCAACTGTCCGCAGTGCACGCTTTTCCATCGCTGCAAGTTATTTCTGTACCGGTACAGGTGCTGTTTACGCAGACATCATCGGTCGTGCATTCGTCATCATCCGAACACGAACCGCCGTTATTGGGCGACCACGCAAACTGGTTGACACTTGCGTCACATATTCTGCAGCGGTTCACCAGGTCGACAGTTCCGGTGTAGTAGCACGCCTCGTCGATCACGCAATATCCCGCCATTACCGGGTTACTGCAGCCTTCCGGCACAACGATGTCTTCAGTGCATTCCAGGCTGTCAACGCATGTCGGACCGGTCCCGATGCAGAAGCCGTTGGTGCAAACGTCGTCAATCGTCTGTGGGTTGTTGTCATCACACGCCAGACTTTCATTGGCTGGCGACCATGCGGCAATGGCGGTTGCAGGGTCACACTTCTGGCATGTGTTAAGCGGGTTCTGGTCGTTGGTCGCAACGCATGCGTTCCAGATGACGCAGAAACCAGGCTGAAGTGTTACGTCACATTCGCCATTGCCCCTGCACGAATTGTTCGTGCATTCCAGGCTGTCATCGCACGAGTATGTTGTGCCGGCGCATACCCCGGCCTGACACTTGTCACTGTACGTGCAAGTGTCGCTGTCATTACACGACAGTCCGTTGTTTACAGCCGACCAAGCCTGGTTATTCGTCGTTGAAAGGCATCTCTGGCACGGGTTTACCGGGTTGACAATATTGTCTGCGTGGCAGGCACCGTCGATCACGCAGAAGCCCGAACTGATTGTGTGAGTGGCGCCCCCGATTCCGTCGCAAACGTCTTCGGTGCAATCAAGACCGTCGCTGCATGAATATGGCGTTCCGGTACATACGGAGCCAACACAGACGTCGTTTTTTGTGCTCTGCAGGTAGTCGTTGCAGGCCGTGCCGTCGTTGACAGACCATGAGTTGTTAGCCACCAGCGGGTTGCATATCAGGCAACTGTTTGAAGGGTTGGTCTGGCCTGCTGGTCTGCATGTCGAGGATATCAGACACCAGTCCGCAATCACCGGGAACAGACATGTGCCGTCGCCCGCGCATGAGTCGGTAGTGCAGGATTTGCCGTCGAAACATGTGTATGGCGTGCTGACGCAGTTTCCGGAAACGCAGTGGTCAAGCTTTGTGCAACTGTTGGCGTCACTGCAGGGGGTGTTATCGTCTTTGAGGGGACTTGTGCAGATTCCGGTCGAGGTGTTGCAGATGCCTGCTTCATGGCAGTCGTTGACTGCAGGACACGTTCTGGCTGTGCCGCCCTGACATGATCCGGAAAGGCACGTTTCGCCTGATGTGCACAGGTTACCGTCTTCACATGACAGGCCGTCCTGGCGTTCCGGAGTCGTGCATGTTCCAGTCAGGGGCATGCACACACCGGCCAGGTGGCATGAGTCAACCGGTGAACACACGATCGGGTCCAGGCCGCGACATACGCCTCGTGAACAGACGTCCCTGGTTGTACACAGACTGGCGTCGTCGCATGCCGTGCCGTCGCCCTTCGTTGTGTAGGTGCACGCCCCGGTTGTCGGGTTGCACGAGCCGTCGTTGTGACAGGAATCAAGTGCCGGGCACGAGTTAAAGATCGGACCGGCGCAGTTGCCGTCTGTGCAGACGTCGCCTGAAGTACAGGCATTCCCGTCATTACACGATTCGCCGTTTCCTTTCAGGGGGTTCGAGCAGATTCCGGTCCCGGCGTTGCAGGTACCGGCCACATGGCACGTGTCGAGTGGCTGGCAGACCACGTCGTTTCCGTTGGAACACGCGCCATTCAGGCATGTGTCACCGGTTGTGCACAGGTTGTTGTCATTACAGGGCTGGCCATTCGCCACGGCATTGTGGACACAGGTGCCGGTCGCGTTACACACGTCTGTAGTGCAGGGGGAACCGTCGCTGGTGCATGCTACGCCCGCAGTTTTAGGCGTGTCGGTGCATCCGCCGCTGCCATTGCACGCGCTGGACAGAATGCAGTCACCTGTAATCGGACATGTGTACGGCGTGCCACTGCAGACGCTGTTGTTGCAGGTGTCATTGGAAGTACACGCGGTGTTGTCATTGCATGGAAGTGTGTTTGCGGTATGTCTGCACCCGGTCGCCGTACATTCGTCGGTCGTACAGATGTTGCTGTCATCACAATTTACGGGTGTCGGGGTCGGGCACATTCCGCCAATACACATGGCGGCGGCGGTGTAGATCAGGCCGTTGCACACGGAGTCCGCACATATGGCGACAACTGGCTGGTTTTTGCAGCCATTGGGAAGTGTGCTGTCGCAGATGTTGTCAGTGCAGATATTGTTGTCGTCGCAGTTTTTCTGACCGCCACCGCTACAGACGCCTGCGCCGCAGGTGTCGTTAATCGTACACGGATCGCCGTCACTGCACGTAACGCTGTTATTGAAAGACCAGGCATGGCTGTTCAAAGCGTGGTCACAGATCAGGCAGTTGTTTCCTGAATTTGTGGCTTGATCGGCAACGCAGGCCCCTTCAATGGCGCACCATCCGGCAATCGGATTGTTGTTGCATCCGCCCAGGCCGTCGCATGAATCGGTCGTGCAGGCCAGGTGGTCATCGCAGTCATAAGTCGTTCCGCCGCAGGTGCCATTGCTGCACGTGTCGAATGACGTGCACATGTTCCCGTCGCTGCAGATCGCTGTGTCGTCAATTGTCCAGCTTTCCTGACTGACGGTCGGGTCGCAGCTCTTGCAGGCGTTTCCGGGCGGCGTCGCGTCTGCAGCCACACATGCTCCGCCGATCACGCACCAACCCTCGTTGATTGTCAGTGCACACTGGTCTGTTCCGTCGCAGACCGTCGCCGTACATGCCAGATAATTGGTGCAGACTATTGGCTGGCCACCGCAGTTTCCGTTGACGCAGTAGTCACTGTAAGTACACAAGTTGTTGTCGTTGCAAGCTTTGCTTACATTCACGTGGACGCAGCCCGATGTCGTCAGGCAACTGTCGTTCGTACACTCGTTTGAGTCGTCACAGGATATTGCTGTCCCGCCGCCGCAGACTTTGTTGCTGCACGTTTCGTTTTCAGTGCAGGGGTTTGCGTCATTACAGGGGGCCGTGTTGGCCGTAAAGACGCATCCCGTTGCCGGGTTGCACGTGTCGTCTGTGCAGACGTTGTTGTCGTTACACACGACCGGCGTCGCCCCGGCGCACGTGCCGTTGGCGCAGCGGTCATTTGTAGTGCATTTGTTGTTGTCGTCGCAGTTATTTGTGTTGAACGGGTTGATGCAAATCTGGTCGGGCAGGGTACATGAGTCGTCGGTGCATTCATTTTCATCGTTGCAGTCAGGCCCGTCGCCTCCGCAGAATCCAAGCCAGCATTTGTCATTATCAGTGCATGGATTGTTGTCATCGCACACTGTGAGATTGGGAAGGTTGGTGTGGTAGCAGCCCGTCAAAGGATT
The DNA here is from genome assembly GCA_964522105.1 of uncultured Anaeromyxobacteraceae bacterium. GTDB lineage: Bacteria > Myxococcota_A > UBA9042 > DTJE01 > DTJE01 > JAGOFO01. The sequence continues at coordinate 9,302 of CAZFVA010000027.1, read as the reverse complement.
GCAGTTATCTGTTGTGCAGGGTTTGTAGTCGTTGCATGTGTCGACACCGGCTGACGCGCACATGCCCATAAGGCACTCATCGCCAATCGTGCATGCGTCGCCGTCATCGCAGGTACCTTCACGGTAATCAGTTGTACATCCGGTGGCCGGGTCGCAACCGTCAATCGTACACTCGGCTTCGTCATCACAGTCTCTGGCAGGGCCTGTGCAAAGGCCGCCGCCACACGTGTCGTTAATTGTGCACGCGTTATTGTCATTGCACGGAAGTGTATTCGGGGTGTTCAGGCATCCTGACGCCGGGGCGCAGTCGTTAGATGTGCACGGGTTGTTGTCTTCGCACAAATCGTCTGAACCGGACAGGCAATTGCCCAGGAAACACGTGTCCCCGACTGTGCATGCGTCACTGTCCGAGCACGGAGCGTCAATACCGGTCCATTCGCTGGTCGAATCGACAGAAGAACAGACCTGGCATGAGTTATTCGGGTTTTGCGCCGAATCCGGATAGCACGTTTCGTCAATCACGCACCATCCGGCGCTGATGTTCCAGGAACAGCCCAGATCGCCGTTGCACACGCCTGTGGCGCATGGGAGATCGGGACATGTGTATGGCGTGCCCGAGCAGACCCCGGTCATGCAGAAATCGCTTGATGTGCAGGCCTGGCCGTCGTCGCAGCCGACATTGTTGTAGGCCAGTCCGCAGCCTTCTTCCAGATCACAGACTGCCGAAGCGCACACGGTACCGCTGTCGGGACACAAAGCTGCGTTCGCGACGTTGTGGCAGCCGGTCACCGGATCGCAAGAGTCCACGGTACATGAAATGCCGTCATTGCAGTTGACGCTCAGTGGCGGATTACATGTGCCGCCGCCGCAGAACCCTTCGGCCTGGAAGACAAGGGCGGTGCAGCCCTGGTCAACGCATTTGACCGTGTTGTTCGTAACAACGCAGCCTGACGCCGGGTTGCACGAATTGTCTGTGCATACGTTGGTGTCAGTACAGACCTTTGGCGTTCCAGAAGTGCACGTACCTCCAGCGCAGATGTCATTTTCCGTGCACGCGTTGTTGTCGCTGCACCCGTTGGTATTGGGGGCGTTGACGCACCCGGTCAGCGGGTCGCAGTAATCGGTTGTGCAGTCGGTGGTGTCGGCGCAGTTCTTTGCAAATGTGCGGCAGAAGCCGTCCTGACATGTGCCGGTCGTCGTACACGGGTCGTTGTCATCACATGCATCGCCGTTCGGTACATTTGTATTGACGCACCCGGTCGTTGCGTTGCAACTGTCGGTGGTGCAGATTTTGTCGTCATTGCAGTTAAGGTCCGGGCCGGGGACGCACAGTCCGTCGGCGCAGACATCACCATCAGTACACAAAGTTCCGTCAGTACAACCACTCGTATTGTTTGTGTAAACGCACCCTGTTGCCGGGTTGCATACCTGGTCGGTGCAGATCTTGCCATCGTCGCAGTTCAATGCCGTGCCCGGTACACAGGCGCCGTCAAGGCACTTGTCCGCGACCGTACATTCGCTGTTGTCCGAGCACGCCGTTCCATTTGCAAAACCGTATGTGCAGGTGCCGTCGGCGCAAGTTCCGGTGCCGACGTAACAGCCGCTCGGCGGGTTATTGCACACTATGCCTTCGCACGGGTTGCCATCACATTTTCCGGCAGTACATCCGAACGCACAAAGATAGTCGGTAAATTCGTAGCCACACGTTCCGTCGGTGCATGTTCCCGTAAGCTCATACCGGCGCACCGTGGCACCAGTGCAGTAGTCATCAGGCGGGTCATTGCAGACGACCGCTGTTCCGCCGCAGTTTCCGAAACTGCAGGTGTCGCCTGTTGTGCACAGATTATTGTCGTTGCATCCAATGGTGTTGAATGTGTTGGAGCAACCGCCGGTCTCGCTGCACACGTCGGTTGTACAGACGTTCTGGTCATCACAGTTGACTGCCTGCGGGTACTGGCACGAACCGGCCGCACACACAGCCGTCGGGTTGAAAACCTTTCCGGTGCAGGAAGCTGCCCGGCACTGAACTGTGTTGTTTTCGTAGTCGCATCCTGAAAACGGGTCACATAAGTCGTTCGTGCAGATGTTGTTATCAGAGCAGTCAAAATCGGGACCTGATACGCACGTGCCGTTTGAACAGACGTCATTCGTTGTACAGACGCTCCCGTCTTCGCAAGGCACTGTGTTGTTTTCGTTCAGACATCCGGCCAGCGGGTCGCAACTGTCGGTAGTACAGACCTTGTTGTCATCGCACAACGCCACTGAAGATTCGTAATGGCACCCTGAAACCATGTCGCAGTATTCGGCTGTACATGCATCAAAGTCGTTGCAGTTAACTTCGGTTCCGGCCGTGCATACCTTGCCCTGACAGATGTCGCCTTCGGTACATGCGTTGCTGTCGGTGCATACAGCCTGGTCGTCGGCCTCCCAGACACAGTCGCCGCCAACGCACGTCCCCGGCGATTTAAGGCACTGGTCGGGTGCCTCGGTACAATCTACGCCGCCACACGGGTCGCCATCGCAGGCCCCGTCAATGCATCCGTTCTGACAGGTAAATGACGTGAAGCCATAAACACATTCGCCGCCCGCACATGTACCGGTCGGGCGGTAGCTGATCAAGGTCCTTCCATCGACGTCGCATTTTTTCGGAGGCGGAGTCTTACAGGTTATGGCGACGCTGTTACAGACACCTTGATTACAGGTGTCGACAGTACACAGGTTGTTGTCGGTGCATGTGGCGCTGTTATCGAATGAATACGAGCAGTTGCCGCCACTGCACGTGCCCGTCGGCAGATAGCACGAATTCGGTGGATTCAAACACTGGACGTTTGCGCACGGATCAACGATGCACCGGGCGTTCAGGCACCCTGCCGGACACGGGGTTGACTGGGTCGGGTATGAACACACCCCGCCGCTGCAGCTTCCCGGGCTTGAATATGTCGTGATTGCGGTATTGTCCTGATTGCATGTGGCAACCGGTGCGTTTGTACATGTGATCGGAGTTCCGGCACACACCTTGTTGTTGCATTTGTCCACAGTCGTGCATGAATTGTTGTCATCACAACCAATGTTGTTCTTTGCCGAATGGGCGCAGCCGGTTGACGGACTGCAGTAATCACTTGTACAGATGTTGCTGTCATCACAGCTGATGGCTGTGCCAAGACATTCGCCGTCGGAACATTTGTCGTTTATGGTGCATTGGCTGAGGTCTTCACAATTCTGCAGGTCGGGCAGCGTTTCCCGCTGGCACACATGAAGAAGGCACGTCATTTTTTCGCAAATCTTCAGGTCCTGCGGTTCCTGGCAGTCATCGTCGCGGTCGCACTCCCAGCCTGAATCAACCACAGCGTCAGTCTTTGCATCAGAACCGGTGTCGCCTGCGGTATCGGTATTTTGAGCATCGACAATATCGACAGCCAGGTCAGAAGAAATGTCGGACGTGTCGCCGTCATCGGTCGTCTTTTCGTCAGTCAGGAAACCGTCATCTGCGGTCGTGTCAGCGGTATCCTGATAACTGTCCGGACCGGTGTCCCGTGGTCCGTCAGTCAACGTGTCAGAATGTGTATCTACAGGATTCAGCACGTCCCGGTTTGTGTCGCTGAGGGCGTCCTGTGGATTTCCGTTGTCAAGCAGCCACGGGGGGATTTCAGAGTTCCCGCAGGCGGAAAGTACAGATATTGCCGCTATCAGCATCGAAATAAAAAGTCTTAACCGCATGGAACCCCCCGCAAGTCGAAATTCAGGGACCAGTTTTCAGAAAAAAGTCCGGCAGTTATTTTATTACGGACAGTTTCTATTTGTAAGGGGTTTCAGCGTTATTTACGGGCGTCCGGGACATTCGTCAGCGATAGCCTGTGCGATTCCCTTGTTGCCGAAAGCCTTTGTGAAATGGGCTGTAAACTCGGCGGCCAGTTTCAAAGCGCTGGCAATGTAGGCCGCTTTGTCCCCCCACATTGATTCCGGGCTCAATATTTCACTGTGCTTCACAGACGGGCAGGATTCCGGCACTTCAACTTTGAAAATCGCGTCCCTGTGATACTTGACGTTCTTCAGGCGGCCTTCGACTGCATCACTTACCATCCCGCGGGTAAGGTCGATGTCGATTCGGCGGGCCGAGCCGTAGGCTCCGCCGACCCACCCGGTGTTAACCAGATATACATCGGTGTTATGTTTTTCCATCAGGTCACCAAGCATGCCGGCATAGGTTTCCGGGGTCCTGGGCATAAATGGTTCGCCAAAGAAACGGGAAAAAACTGAACTTGGTTTGATAACGCCTGTTTCAGTCCCGGCCAGTTTGCTGGTGTAACCCATCAGGAACCACAGCATCGCCTGATTTCTGTTCAGCCGCGATATTGGTGGCAGAACGCCGTTGGCATCTGCTGTCAGGAACAGGATTGATGTCGGGTGGCCGCTTATCGATGAAGGCTTGATGTTTGTCAGGAATTCAAGGGGATAAGATGCCCGCGAATTTTCGGTCAGTCGCCTGTCGGTAAGGTCAAACTCGCCGTACGGGTACATCATGGCATTTTCAATTATGGAACCGTGGTTCAGGTAGTCGTCATCATGGAAAACTGCCCGGAAGATTTCAGGTTCCTTGACAGGATTCAGGTCTATCAGTTTGGCGTAGCAGCCGTTTTCGAAGTTTGCGATGCCGTTTTGTCCCCATCCGTGTTCGTCGTCACCAAGCAGGGCGCGATGGGGGTCGGCCGACAGCGTCGTTTTGCCCGTCCCTGAAAGGCCCAGCATCAGTGCGCTGCTGCCATCGGGACCTTCGTTTGCCGAGCAGTGCAGCGGCAGGATTCCGTAGTCCGGCAGAAAGTAATTCATAACTGTGAACGCCATCTTTTTTACCGAGCCGAGGTACGTGGAACCCACGATCAGCCCGATGCGGCGGTCGTAATCCATGGCGATGATGACGCGCGACGTTTTGCCGGTTTCAGTGTCAAGCCGCAGCAGTCCGGCGTAGCGGTGCGCGTCCAGCATGTCCCAGGGAAGCGACACGATTGTGAACGGTTTATCCGCAAAAACGCTTTTATTGATATCAGCCGGAATCGGTCGAAACATGTTGTCGGTGAACACTGCCGCAAGTGCGCTGTCCGAAATGGTTGTTACAGGCATGGCCCAGTCGGAATCAGCCCCCAGAACACGGTGCGTCACGAAGATTTCATCTTTCGATTTCAGCTTTTCACATACTTCATCAAAGATTTTGTCCCATGTGGACGGGGCGATCGCCAGATTGTTCGGTGAATCCCAGTCAATCCGGGCTTCGCTGCTGGCGCGCCTGACTATTACGGTGTCTTTGGGACGGCGCCCGGTCGATGGTTCGGGCGACCAGGTGGCCAGAGCACCGCACGCGGCGACGATGGCGTCCCTGTTTTCAACAGCTTTTGCAATCAGTTCCCGGCGCGGAAGGTCTGAAAAAACGTGTTCTTTCATTTCGGCCAGGACGTCATCAATTGCGGCTGCAGCCGTTTCTGCCAGTCGATTCACAGTGTCTGTCATTTTTTGATTCCCCAAAAAGCAGTCTTCAGTGCGGGATTTATTGGGCGGTTATGCGCGTCGCTTCCCAGTCACCGGTAACCGAAGCCTGCTGTGAATTACTTTCAATGTAGCCAATGTAAGTCCCATCGACGATTTTGTCGATAATCATGTCACAGTTTTCGTCCATCATCCTGCCGGTCCCGGTCAGCGTCAGCGTTGTCGCGAGGGTCAGTTTGCCAAGGATAGTGTCAACAGGATTGATCAGTGTGTTGACGACCCCGTTGCATGTATTTTCAACGTCGTCTCTGTCACCACCTGCCTGCTCCCAGTAATCCCCGAGTTGTCCAGCAGCCAGTCCGGCGCAGTTCAACCACAGCTTGGCCAGCTCATCGATCGAGTGGGCCTGACCGCCAGATACCTGCGGGATGACGATCTCGTTCAGTGCCCACAGCACCAGTTTGCCGTAACTGAGGGCAATCTCGTGCTGGCGCAGGCTCAGTCTGTCAAAGTTAAGAACGTCCGCAATGAACTGGCCTTCAAGAATATCCATCGGGAAATTCGGTGGCAGCGAATCCGGGTCGATGTCCTTCATGTTCAGCGAGAATTTGCCACATTCCGGGTCATATCCCGGTGCACCTTCGGCAGCGCAGCCGGCCCGCCAATACAGGTTCAGCGCGTGCCAGTAGTGCGTTCCCTGAATTGTGTAATTGCCGCCGACCTTATCAAGCTGAAGCTCTGACTCAAGCTCAAGATTGCTGATGATCTGCGTGATGTCGGTCCCCATTGCCAGGAAGGCAGCCAGCCAGGGCGTGTCTGCAGACCACTGCTGAATCAGATCGTTCAGCAGGCCCTTGAGCGGCCCGCCGATGATGGCTTCGACTGTGTCGATTATCGCGCTGCCTATCCACAACTTGAGGGCATCGAACACCAGTTCGACAATCGTTGTACCCGGGGTCTTGAACAGCTTGATGACTTCCTGAATGGCGCAGCAGACCAGCTTGCCGATGTCTTCAGTTCCGGCAGTTATACACCCGATGATGGTAGTACCCCCGCCGGCGCACATCTCGATCATAGGCTCAAAATTGAAGTGGTCGACCGCGTTGTAACGTCCGGCCGCCTGGAATGTAACCTCTGAAAATTCAAGGGTCATCGAGTCGCATGTGTCCGGCATGATGATCAGTGTACGGGAACATCCACCGGCCACCGTACAAGCGCCCTGCTGGCCTTTTGCCTGTGCGTACACAGTGTAGAACGCGCCTGCGGGAAGGCAGTCAAACGTGACTTCTGAATTGATGCTGGTGGCGCTTCTTTGTGCATAAATAACGTCTTCGGACAGAATTGTTCCCGGGAAAATATGCTTGCCGCACTGGTAAGCTGACGGTACGACAAAAACTTCAATGTCGTGAAGCGGGGCTGTTATGACGCCCTCGTATGTAAAGTTGACGTTCAGGCAGCCGCACGCGAATTCGTTGACCTTGACCTGAATCTGGACAGGTTCGGTATCTGGATAGTCGGGCAGCGAAAGCGTAATGGTATAGATGACTTCCGGGACCATGCCGACAAAGAAATCGTTGCTGACGCGGCCATTCTGGTCTGTAAAGATTGCTGCTGATTCAAGGTTTGCGTCGCCGTCTGCCGGATCGCCGTTCAGGTCTTCAATATTTGTGATTACGTAGTTGACCGTTATGTCAGGGGCCGGGGCGTCCGCCATATAGTCGACCACCAGGGCGTCCAGCTTAATTTGAGTCCCGACAACGGCTTCAATCGGCTTGGAATTATCTATCTGCGGCAGAATCTGGTATTTGCCCTCAATAACTACAAGGTCACGATCGCCGGTGTCTTCTTTTGCGTCGACAACGTCTGATTCCATCTGATCGGTCGCCGGGGCATCAGTCTTGATGTCTTCTTCCAGGATTGGCAGATAACTGTCGCCGCACCCGGATACCAGAAAAGCGATGGAAATGGCCATCAACAGTCGTCGCATTCTCATTTAAGTTTCCCCTGTCGCCGAATCGCCACGGCCATCCGGAACCGATCGTACCTGCATGAATCATAAAGGTGCGCATACCTGTTAACGGTATCGCTGCTGCGGTTGATTATATAGAAATGCGCGAGTTCAGGCCACCTGACGTTGATATTGCCCTTGCGTGGGTCCCGATGTAGATGATTTTTATGTGAATTCTGACACCTCCCCACGCATTAAAATGGGTGATATGATTTCGGCGAATTTTCGACTGCCGGGGTATCCGATGAGTGACGCAATGAACGACGGGCAGGCTAATGAAGGCTCGGTGCCGACATTGACCGGAAACGTTGGCGAGTTCGTGGCTGATGAAGCTGCTGCGCCGACTGTTTTGATTGACGATGACTCGACGCGGGCCGTCAGTGAACTTTTCTGTCCGACATGCGGCGGGCATTTCCCCGGCGGGACTTCAAATTGCACCGAGGATGGCACCGGCCTTCTGCCGGTCGGTTTCGGCAATGACCTTGCGGGAACCGTTCTAAAGGATAAGTACGTCCTGGTTCAACTTATCGGTTCGGGTGGGTTCGGCCACGTTTACCGCGCCACACACAAACTGGCCAAAGCTGAAATCGCCATTAAGGTTATCCGTGACGAGATTCGTGACAACGTGAAGGCCCGGCGGCAGTTTCTGAAGGAAGCCCGGGCACTTATGCGCATTCAGTCGCGCCACGCGGTCGTCGTTCATGACGTTGATGAAGATTCGGCGGGTCGCATTTTTATAGTTATGGAATTCCTGCGTGGTCAGGACCTTGAAGATCATTTGAAGGTTGTTTCGCCGGATACCAGGCGGCTTGGCTGGCAGGAAACGGCTCGTATAGTTATTCAGATGTGCGACGCGCTTGAAGACGCTCATGAGCAGGGCATTGTTCACCGGGACCTGAAGCCGGGGAACGTCATGATGATCAAAGGTCGCGGCGGACAGTTGATGGCCAAAGTCGTCGATTTCGGTATCGCCAGTCTGGCGCAGTCGGGCGACATGGACCTGACCACGATGGACAGTGTGCCGAGAGTCATCGGGACCCCATCGTTCATGAGTCCCGAGCAGGCGAAAGGGCAGGTCGTTGACCACAGGTCCGATCTGTACAGCCTTGGTGCCATGATGTACCGCCTGGTGTGCGGTTGCCGTCCGTTTAACGCCAAAACTGATCAGGGCATGTTGATTGCCCACGTGACCGAGGAGCCGACGTCGGTCCTGCTCAAATGTCCCGAAGCTCAGGTCCCGCCTGCATTTGACGCGCTGTTGATGCAGATGCTGAAAAAGAATCCGGACGACCGTCCGGCTGATGCGGCCGAAATCGCGGAAAGGTTGAAGGCCATGTTGCCGGCCGAGGCCAAGCCGGTCGTTGAAAAGAAGGGAAGCGGGTCCGGTAAGAAGATTGCGATGGTTGCGGTGGCCGTTGTGGTTGTGGCCGCCGTAGTCGGTATGGGCATATTTTTGCTGACGCAGTCGCGTGGCACTGATCCGGCGGTCGCCGGTGCGGCCGATGTGGTGCAGGCAGGCGCGGTGCAGGCTGCACAGCCGACGCAGGCAGCTGCAGCGCAGGTAGCTCAGCCAGTCGTGGCGCAGCCGACGCAGGCCGCGCAGCCAGGTAATGCGCAGCCGGTGCAGGCCGGTGCTGTCGGAACGGCCGCAGCCGGGAAGCCGGTTCAGGCAGGTCAGCAGGTTCCGGCGCAGGTGACCGGGCAGGCTCCTGTCCAGGCCGCAGCAGTTCAGCCAACTCAGCCAGGTAACGTGCAGCCTGTACAGGCCGCGGCAGTCCAGCCGGAACGGAAGCCAGATGTAAAGGTTGAAGCGAAG
>CAZFVA010000026.1:39315-40424 GCA_964522105.1 uncultured Anaeromyxobacteraceae bacterium | reverse complement strand
CGGCGTCCGATCCGGCGTCCGATCCGGTCGTTTCAGCCACATCCTTCACGTCTGCGGCGGAACTTTCGTCAGGCCCGATTGTGTCAGTCGCGGCCGAAACATCGTCCGCCACATCAATTCCGTGATCAGTCACTGCAGACACACCACTGCACGCAAAAAGCATCAATAGTGCACAGATCAAAATTGAATATGTGAGCCCTCTGGTCAGCCGCATGTCACATCTCCTTCACCTACATAGTCGGATAACTTGCCGTTATTGTAGTGATTGTTGTCGTGGGGGTCAGCCTGATCGTCAACAGATCCGCGTCAGCATATGGCATTATCACTTTCATCACGTCGGTAGCGTCAGTGGTCTGCACGTCAACAACTGCATCTTTTGCCACTAGGAAAGAAACCTTCGTAACGCGGCCCGGGACTGCCTTTGTGAAGACAACCTTTGTACCTTTGTCGCCATCTACCTGCTCGGCAAGAACTCCGGCGCCGCCCATCAGATGGCGGTCGGTCGCCAGAAATACCGGCCCTGAACTACCAAGGGCAGACACGGCCCTTGCCATGACTATCCGCCCGGATCGCGCGGACATCAGAACTTCAACGTCGCCCTGGCGAATGGCGTTGCCCTCGACATCAGTAAGCGCAACTCCGGACTCAAGATCAAAATAGACACGGGGCGTCACTTCGGCCGGTATCGTCAGCATGCGCTCGGATTCGTCCATATCTTTCTGAGCAGGCATGTCCCGGTTTTCGCCCCAGTGGAACAGCCCGTAAACGTCGTAGTTCGCGCCGGTCGCCGCCATCGGAACGCGCCACAATTCAGGGTAACGTTTCTGGAACAGGTCCATCGGTTCGGGGAACGCCGCTATCGGCGGAACCATCCTTTCAACCAGAGCCAGCGCTTCAGGAAGCGCGGCCAGATCAGTGAACGATTCCCCAAGTTTAACTATCCCGCTGTAAACCGATGCGAACAGCGCAAACGTGTGGGCTTCATTGGCCGTCAACCCCTGAGTATCACGGAAAAACAGCAGATCCGGGTTGTTGGACCAGACAGTATTACCCATCCAGTATCTGTGGGAAGCACTGAGCACTGTAGTCCTGATGCCCTGATCGAACAT
>CAZFVA010000026.1:0-39215 GCA_964522105.1 uncultured Anaeromyxobacteraceae bacterium | reverse complement strand
CCACCGGCCCAGGAATTCCAGGACGACGGGGGCACCGCCGGCGGTTGACGGTCATTAAACGCAGCGATGGCGCGGCCCAATCGCAACAGGCCTTCATGAGAGTTGTCTGTCAAGTCAAGATACGCCAGGTCCGAAGCCAAAGAAACACCTGCCACAAGAGCCACTGTCGGCCGGAAAAGGTTGCGAACGGAAAACGTGGTCAGGCCGTCATCGCCGTTAATGATGACTGACTCGCCGGGTATGCGGTCAGTCGTTACAACGCCAATCGCGATGTTCGTAGTCACGAAACCAGCAACGGCACACGACTTCGCCGCCGTGCAAACAGCCGCGCTCCAGTTCGACGCAAAACCTTTACCGACAACACCACCTGAGTTTTCGCCGACCATCCTGGCATCGGCAGCAAAGTCCAGCAGCAGCTCGCTGCCGTTGTCCACAACGATGGCCTTTTTGGTGCCGGGGCCAAGATGAAGGGTACCTCTGTAGGCAAAATCCACCGCAAACGGACGGATTTCCTTGACCACAGCACCTTGCGGGTCCGGCATCGTTACAAAAGTCTTAAAAGTGACGGCCGGGCTGGCGTAATGAAAAGTAATGACAGTCTTCAGTGAACCGGAATTATCTGCCGCGACCGCGTCAAAGCTGATTACGACCGCGTCGCCAAGGGCATCAACAGTGTTTTCAACAAGGTACTGGACCCGCGCGGCAGGGGTGGCCGACGCCATGACCTTTTCGACGCCGCCAACCTTCAATATGGCTTCCGAACGGGCCTTGATAAGGCCGTTCTGACCGGGAACAGCGCCAAGATCGAAAGTGCCTTTCGCAAGGTCATATACCAGCGTCACAGTGCCGTTCGAAACGGTCAGCTTGTCGCCGTCTTCAACAGGGATCAAAGGATCGACAGTCACATCCAGGACCAAGTCGGTCGGCTGCAAATCTGCCTGGACATCCACCGGCACATCCACCGGCCGAATATCATCAATGACATCAGTCAGTTGAACATCGTCGACGACATCAGGTGTAGCCGTGTCTATGCCAGATTCATACCAGTTGGGCAAAACCTCGCAGCCAGTCAATACAAGGGCTGAAGCCACCACCAACGCCTGCGACACCACCAACCGCGACATCAATCTGCGCATCACATCCTCCCGTCCGAACCATTCAAATCCCGACAACTTCTGAACCACTTTGACGTCTACTGTTTTACCCTTGAACGCCCTCAAATAACACAGGGAAATCGACAGATGTTCATTCTGGGGAAATCTGAATTCAGTGGGGTAGACAGGGCTGGATTGATTTTGGCGGGCGACAAGTCGCAAGATCGTATGTGGCCTGCAGATTCATCCAGAATTCCGGAGTGGTTCTTAGAGCCTGGGACAGAAGCCAGGCCGTATCAGGAGTAACGCCGCGCTTGCCCCGAATCAGTTCATTAATCCGCTGAACCGGAATCCCGAGGTGCTTCGCAAACGCCACCTGTGAAATCCCGAGTGGCTTCAAAAAGTCTTCGACCAGAATCTCGCCCGGATGAGTCGAAATCCGATTTTTGGGATTCATGACCTGCCCCTCCATCATTCAAGACGTTAACGATGGTAATCAACCAGGCTAACGTCAGCGGCAGATGTTTTCTGCCATCGGAAAATCAAACGCCACTGGTCATTAACACGAATGCTGTGGAATCCATTCAAATCCCCTGTCAAAGCCTCCAACCGGTTTCCCGGTGGTGACCGCAGATCCAGCAGATCCGCAGCAGCATTCAAAGCATCGAGCTTCCGAAGCGCGACACTTAGGATTTCTGAAGGGAACTTCGCGATGGCTTTCCTTGGAGACCCATGAAATAGAGCCTCCGTTGCCTTGTCCCCGAATGATGAAATCATGTTTCACCCCTTCAGCCAGGAAATATTAACGCTTTCACGGATAGCATGCAAGGCCGACTCCATCAATAAACTCGAACGGCAGATCGGCTACAAAGGCAGATTGTAACGCCGGGTAAGTTATGATTCCTTTCTGAACGCAATATTACAGGCCTTCCCGAAGGAATCATGGACAGAAAGTGTTGATTAAAAAGTGACCCCGCCCCGTTCCGGAACCCCCTTCCAGAACGGGGCGAGTCGACTTTTCAGGCGTCAGCCTACATCGTCATCAGGCGATGTACTTGCCGCGCTTTGTGTAACCGGTGTGCAGGAGCTTGTGGCTCTTGTGGCCGCAGGGGCCGTCGGTCAGGAAGTTCGTGTACAGTTCCCAGACGGCCGGGTTTTCATGCGACTTGCGAATCGGGTAGGCCGAATCTTCGTCGTAGATCGCCTTGGCGCGGGCCATGCGGATGTCCGGGCTGGTCGGAATTGGCTGTCCGCCACCACCGATGCAACCGCCGGGGCAGCCCATGAACTCGATGAAGTGACATTCAGACATCTTGCCGCCGGCCTTGATGTTTTCCATGACCTTTTTGGCGTTCGCGGTTCCGTGGGCAACAGCGACCTTCACGGTTACGCCATCAAGCCACTTCCAATCCGCAAACAGAGGCTTCAGGACTGCCGGAACTTCCCCGACCAGCGGGATCTTCAGTTCGGCATACTTGACGCCTTCCATACCACGAACGGGAATGATATCCGCATGGGCGAACACGTCTTCGACCTTGATACCGCACACCAGTTCGATGACGGTACGAAGGGCCGCTTCCATGACGCCGCCGGTGGCTCCGAAAATGACGCCGGAACCGGTTGCGGTGCCGAACGGATCGTCGAAGTCCGACTTTTCACAGGTCGGAAGGTCGATACCGGCTTCGCTGATCATCTTGGCCAGCTCGCGGGTCGTAAGGCCGTAATCGACGTCCTTGAACCCGGAGTCTGCCATTTCCGGACGGTTACACTCAAACTTCTTCGCGGAACACGGCATCAGGGCGACGGTAACGATGTCCTTGGGGTCAATCCCCATCTTCTGGGCATAGTACGTCTTGATGACCGCACCGAACATCTGCTGCGGGCTCTTGGCCGACGACATGTTCGGAATGTAATCCGGGTAGAAATGTTCAAGATACTTGACCCATCCCGGTGAACAGCTTGTGAACTGCGGAAGGGCAACCGGCTTGGCCTTGACAAGAGCATCCTGGAGGCGGAGCAGAAGCTCGGTGCCTTCTTCGATGATCGTCAAGTCAGCCGTGAAGTTGGTGTCAAAGACCTTGTCGAAACCAGCCTGACGCAGAGCTGTGTTCATTTCGAACGTCAGCGCCTTGCCCGGGGCCTGGCCGAAACACTCGCCGATAGCGGCGCGCGGTGCCGGGGCCGTCTGGATAACGACATGCTTGGTCGGATCGTCAATGGCATCCCAGACTTCGTCTGTCGGGTCATTGGCGCGCAGAGCTCCGGTCGGGCAGCGGTTGATGCACTGTCCGCAATTGATGCAGACGACATCGCCCAGCGGCTTATCCATGAACGTTGCGATTTCGGTGTCTTCGCCCTTGTTGATGGCTTCAAGGCAGCCAACTTCCTGCAGATCGATGCAGGTACGGACGCAGCGACGACACAGAACGCACTTGTTCATGTCCCGGATAACTGAATGCGACGAAGCGTCTTCATCGAACATCGGCTCATCGGGACGGCCGAAGCGGAAGAAGTCAACTCCGTATTCCTTCGCCAGCGACTGCAGTTGGCAGTTGTTGTTTCTGACGCAGGCATAGCATTCGCCGTAATGGTTGCGCAGCATCAAATCGATGATGTGGCGGCGGGCCTTACGGACCTTGCGGGTGTGTGTGTGAATCTTCAGCGGTGAAGAAATCGGATAGGCGCATGCCGCCTGAAGCCGTGGCTGTCCATCAACCTCGACTACGCAGATACGGCAGAGGCCGGCCGCGCAGAGGTCAGCATGATGACACAGCGTCGGAATCTTGACGCCAAGCAGTTCGGCCGCTTGAAGGATCGTAGTTCCGAGCGGAACCTTAATGTCCCTGCCGTCTATTGTGACGGATACTTTTCCACCGATGCCACCTTCAGTGCCCGGGTCAATCGTCTGACCCTGCTGGCTTCTGGGAGCACGGTTGGCGGCAGTATCAATTCCGCCAGTCTTATCAATGGTGTCAGCCATTTAATTCCTCATCTCCAATAAAACCCCTCAGGGCCAGCTTTACTCGCCGCGTCCAAGCAGCTCATCCTTGAAATTCTTGACGATCGACAGGAACGCGTTCGGGCTGGACTGTCCCAGTCCGCACTTCGACGCGAGCTGCATCGTCTCACCAAGGTCGCAAAGCTCCTTGAGGTAGTTCATCGAGCAGCTACCCTCTTCAAGCATTTCAAGGCCTTCGAGGATTGCGCTGTTCCCATCACGGCAAGGTGTGCACTGACCGCAACTCTCTTCACAGAAAAATTCCATGAAATTCATTGCGACTTCGAGCATGTCCCTTTCCCAGTCAAAGATGATGATGGAACCACCGGTGGCCACATCTTCAAAACAGATCTTTCTTTCGAATTCCCAGTACGGAACGCAATGGCCGGAAGCGCCGCCAATCTGGACAGCCTTCGCGCCTTCACCACCGACCGCTTCAAGCAGATCAGCAATGGTGATGCCAAGTGCGAACTCATAAACGCCGGGTTCTTCGCAGTCACCGGAAACCGAGAACAGCTTAAGGCCGGCTGACTTTTCAGTTCCAAGGCCCTTGAACCATGCCGGGCCCTTCGACAGGATGCAGGTGGCCCAGGCAAACGTTTCAACATTGTTGACCGCTGTCGGACGACCTTTGAAACCTGTGTCAACAGGGAACGGCGGACGGTTGCGAGGTTCGCCGCGATGCCCTTCCAGGGACTCAATCAGCGCGGTTTCTTCGCCACAAACGTATGCGCCGGAGCCCATCTGAATGCGGATGTCATACGTGAAGCCCTGCTTACCGAGGATGTTTTCCCCGAGCAGATTTGCCTTGCGCATGGCAGCCAGATTCGCTTCAAGAGCGGGGCGCAGATACATGTACTCGGCCCGCAGGTAAAGGATGCCTTCCTTCGCGCCGGTCGCGTATCCGGCGATCGTCATGCCTTCAAAGACCTTGTCGGCATAATCGGACAGCAGGACGCGATCCTTGAACGTTCCGGGCTCGCCTTCATCTGCGTTGCAGACTACAAACTTTTCCGGTCCCGAAGCAGCCGCGCAGAGGTTCCACTTCACGCCTGTCGGGAATCCAGCGCCACCACGACCACGCATCCCTGAATCAGAGACGGCTTTGATGACGTCGGCACGATTCATTCCAAGAGCAGCCTTGAGGCCGGTGCCGGACTGAATCGAATCAAAGGTCAAAGGAGCTTTGTGAGACTTAATCATGCGTGGCCCTCCTTCGTCTGCAGGGCATAAACGCCGAACGTCTTGCGGCAGGCCTCAACAATGTCATGGGCCGCTTCCGGGGTGACCTGGGCGTAAATAGATTCGTTAACCAACATGGCGGGACCCTGGTCGCAGAGACCAAGACAGTTCGTCCACTCAAGCGTGAACTTGCCATCAGGGGTCGTTTCGCCGAAATCGATTCCAAGGTCGGTAACAAGCTGGTTCGCAACCTGATCCTTGCCAATCATGTCGCAGGAAATGGTGCGGCAGAGGCGGATCACGTACTTTCCGTGCGGGCGGTGGTCCAGGAAAGAATAGAACGACACCACGCTGAATACTTCAACGGGATGAATGTCCAGTTCGTCCGCAATGACCTGCATCGCAAATTCGGAAATCTGAGCGTACTTTCTTTCAACGTCCTGAAGGATCGGAATCAGGTAACAACGATCCTTTCCGTAGTGCTTAACCCAGGCAGCTATGTCCTGTTTAAGAATGTCCTGTTCGCTGACAAGCATCGCGTCAGACCTCCTTTTTCAACAGTTCGGCGACCGTTTCCAGCAGCTTCTTCGGGGGAATTGGCTTTTCCTGGAAAGCGTCAACCGGAACGAGGTCGGAATCTTTACCAAAGGTCATCCCGGTTACCTTGCTGATCGAGGTAAGCATAAGGATGGGCTTTGTAAAACCAGTCCGACGAAGATCCTGAGCCATTACGATCCCGTCATCCGGCTGATCCATCATTACGTCGAGGATCAGGAGATCGGGATCTGCCTTTTTGATTTGTGCCTTGCCGTCCGTAACGTTGTGGGCTGACACTACCTCGTAGCCGTTCTTCTCGAGGATTAGTGTGCAATCGTCCACGACATCCGGGTCGTCATCAACGATGAGAATCCTAGCCACGCGCAACTCCTTTGTCTGGGCGCCCGAACAAAATCACGCCAAACGGTTCAGCGCCGGAACCCGAAAGACGCAACCCGGAGCCAAAATGCCCCGGAAAACGGTCGGTAAGGATGCCAAAACAACATGTCTGACAACATCAAACACAACCGCGCACACGTTTTACCGCATTACGTTAAGAAATTAAATACCTTTCTAATAAAATCAGACTTACGGCGATGACACGGCGCGTCAGACTGGAAATCGGGACAACAGCTTGATTTAGTTGAGCAATACCGCCAGGACCTTACCCCTGCAAAATATCACAGATCAGACTGGGTTTTTGTGGCGTGCAGTTACGTTTTTCACACTGAAATTTCGAAGGTAATGTTCAGGCGGCGGGGCAGAAGGAGCCGATGACCGTTTTCCAGTGAAATTCATCCGGGTTTTCGCCGGGCCACGCCTCGATGATGCCCTTCTGCGGAAGCCTTCTGGTGCCGTTCAGCAGTGCATGAACACGATTTCTGACAGTTGTGTCTGATGGGTTGTCGCGATGAATGATAACAAGAGAACCGATAGTCGTTACAGGTACGCTTTCCATGGCATGCCCCCTTTTTGTTTGATAGAACAAAGTGACAAAAAGGGAATCGGAGGGAGGCTACTTATTGATCCATGATTCGCCGAACGCATCTTCAGTGCCCTGACCGAATTCTTCGCCATCCCAGGCATAAACCTTGATGTAACGGTCACCGCCGCCCACATTCTTTTCCCATGTGAGGTTTGCGGTGAAGGCGCCGTCAACGACATCAACGGTCGTGGATGCAAACGTCTTGTTGTTGGCGATCGCCCAGTTGGACTGGATGGTGGCTTCGTCAGTGTTTTCCGAATCAATTACGCCGACGTACTCGGTTCTGGACACTTCAATACTGACAAACGCCTTGCCTGATGAAACACCGGGGACGGTGCCGGAAACCGTCACGTTTTTTGAAGCAAGAGAGCCGGTTATTTCACCGAAAACAACGTCAGCGGCCGGGTAGCGCATCTCCACCGCCGGATCACCAAGCAGGTTGTACAAATCCTCGTGCTGGAAGTACAGAAGGGCCGGGTCATCGCAGCCTTCTTCGCCCGACACAACGGCAGCCTGGTCGATCGTCTGTCTGAAATCGTCATCGTGATAGAACATCTCGTACTTGGTGCGCATGAAGACTTCCCCGACCGTGGCCGGACGTTCGCCCATAGCCACTCGCGTCACTTCGTACGCAAGCACCGCATTACCGACAGGATGGGAATCGGCGGTCGATGCAAACACACCAACCGGGCCGTTTTCAAGGTGCAGGAGGCCCTCGGAAATGGTGTCTTCGGAGCTGGCAAAATTACCGTTCAAACAGGCCAGGAGGACCAGCACAGGCATCTTATTCTGACAGTTGATCTGATCAATCTGGGACATCTCAAGGCCCTGAGTCCATTGAGAATTTCCATGACCGATATAAACCTGCAACAACGATCCGGCATTAAACAGATCTATGACCTTGTCGTGGAATGGCTTGTAGTAATAGATTGAATTTTTATTATCGTAGGCTCCGACCAGATCAAATGCATGTGGAACAAGGTCAAGACCCATAAATGTAAACGTTTCCAACAGAGTATCAATTTCAGGCGAGAATCCGGCTTCCCCGATGTAAAGCGACACCCGGCGGTTCCACGTGCCGGTAACGTAGGTCGATTCATGGTGCTTAATCTTGTTCAGGTAAGCCGTGACTTCGGCATTCGACGAGGCCGGGATTCGGCCAAGTGCCACGTCCGGAACGTTATCATCATCAAAGTCAGCGTAACGATTGTCCGTGTAGCAGTCGCCTATGACGTTTTCACATTCCTCGACCGGCAGGAAGCCGGTAAAACCGTCGTCACTGTCAACAGCCGCATCACCGACTAAAACTACAAATAATGTGCCCGCACCACCAAGGGCATTGCGCAGGATATTGATATTCGCCCGCAGCAGATTTCCAAAATTACTGACACTCTGACCGTCAAGAATTTCATCTCGGGTCATAACCTTTGTTCTGTAACCTCTGGAAGTTCTGTATTCCGCGAGGGCGGTGGCGGATTCAAGAAGGGAATCAGCCGTCACGACCAGATAGTTAACTTCAGTCGAAACGACCGGGACGTCGGTCAAATCGTCACCGGCATCACCGACAACATCCGGGACAACAACGTCTGGAACGACCACCAGATCTACTGACACGTCCCTTTCCATTTCATCAGAAGAAACGTCCACGCCCGCAACGTCGGCAGCGACATCGTCGACTGAAACAACGTCAGGATCCCCGGCAATATCAGTCACCGCGTTCTGCGTTCCACAGCCTGAAAAAACCAGGCCGCAAAGCGCCACGGACAACAGACTGGAAGCAATCACGTTTTTCGAAAAAGCACTTTTCACAAAAGAAATGTCTAAATGTCTCACCGGAACCCCCGGAAAATAAATCACCGAAATTATGAAGGTTTGACGGGACCGCGTCAATCACGGACGCTGCCTACGGACTGGCAAAATTCCGTCGGACGACGCAGAATACAGCCACAGGGCTGCAACAACCCCTGATTAAACCGTTAAAAGACTCTTTCACGAGGCCCTGCAATGGACACGCCGACCGGGACGCCGGAACTGATCAAATTTGATCTGGATACCATCGGAAACCTTCTGGATCGACTGAAGTTTTCGTGGAATAAAGATGCTGAACATGACCGGATAAACATCCCGCTGCCAGGCGAAAACGGCGATCTTCATCTTCACCTCTCAGTCGGGCAGGATGGCGAGAACCATCCGGTACTGCTGCGTTTTCTTTCATACAGCCCGGGATATTCAGCAATGAAGGAAGGGGTACCGGAACACGCGCTCCTGCACTACCTTAACCACAAGAACGTCGCGGCAGTTCTTGGTCGGCATTTCTGTGACGAAAGGACAGGCGTGGTCGCTTTTGAGCTGGCTGTCTATTCAGCGTACGGCATCTTTGAAAACGACCTGACTGACTTGATGTGGTTTGCGGCGAATGAAGCAGATCAAACCCTTGCCCAGACAAAGGCTCTTGCACTGAGGGCCGCTGCGGACGCCTGATCCTAGAGCTTGCCGATCAGCGAGAACGAAATAACCAGTGAATAAATAACCAGTGATTCGATCAGCGCGAGACCGAGAATCATCGGAACAAACATCTTGTTCTGGGCGCCGGGATTACGGGCGATGCCTTCCATGGCGGCCGTGACTGCCTTACCCTGAGCAAGAGCTCCACCGAATGCCGCAATTGCGATACCGAAACCGGCTGCGATGGCAACATAGACCTTGACGGTGAAAGCGTTGTCATCACCGGCAGCACCCTCGGCGAAAGCGGACGGAACAAAAAGAATCATGGATACAAAAGCAGCACTGACACCAGCAAAGAACTTCCTGACCTGGGACATCTTGGTTCCTCCAGATGAAACAACTTCATCAAAAACGGCCGGCACATCCACACGGGAAGGCACGACCGTCCGTTACGCGTGTGCCTCCTCGCCCCCATGTTCCTCGGTGGCCATGTAAATATACACGGTCGAGAGGATACAGAAAACGAGCGTCTGAACAACAGAAACGAAAATCCCGAGCAACATCGGAATCAACGGCATCACCACAGATATTTTCGCGATCCAGGGACCGCCGACAAGCGTTCCGGCTGCCATCAACAAAAAAGCGGCCAGAGCGGCGTGGTCACCAAACATGTTTCCAAACAGACGAATTGCAAGCGAGACGGGCCTGGCGATGTGGCTGATCATCTCGATGCAGAACATCAGAATCATCAGCGGCAGAGCATACCACTTGACGATGGGACCGAAGAATTCTTTGAAATAGACGATTCCATGAGTCCTGACGCCGTAATAGTGCGTGGCAACAAAAACGACGACACCAAGTGCCAGTGTCGTGTTCAGATTGGCGGTCGGCGGAAGGAACCCGGGGATCAGACCCATCAGATTTGAAAACAGGATAAATATTCCGAGTGAACCGACCAGCGGCAGAAAATGCAGGGCTTTTTCGCGGCCCATCAGCCCTTCCATCAGTCCAAGCAGCGCATCCGCAAGAAATTGAAAGACAGCCAGCGGGGAAAACTTCGATTCAGGTACTAAAGAGTCGTTATTGGCCCTGTTGGCTGCCATTTTCAGGGCGGCAAAGACCAGCATCGTGACAAGAATGGCGAATATCAGGATACCGAACACTATGTGACTTGAATCCCTGACATTCTCTCTGGCAATCCAGGTCGTGCCAAGCTTTTCGCGCAGCGCCAGACCGAACGATTCCGGAATCAGTTCGTCAGCAAGGGACCAGTGCGCATTGCTGGCATGAGGCGACCCGTGAGAAACGGCCCCGTGAGCGTCCGCGGCGGCACCTTCTGAAGCAGAGGCCGAGGTCATCAGCAGCATGGATGCTGCGACAACGATTATCCCGAAAATTCCAGTTTTCATCTAACCGAACCTCAGATAGAAATCTCAAGCCCCTGCAATGCGACTCTGGCCGAATTAACAATGATGGCCAGAACCGTCGTCGTAAGACCGGCTGCGAAGCTGACGACATCAACAGCCGCATACTTTATCAGAATAAATGCTGCAACGAGCAGGACTGTCATCTTCAGAACAAGCAGCAATGCCAACCCCAGCTTACCGGTACCGGAAGAAAGCAGCCTCAGGATGATAACCCCCAGAATATAAAGGTTTACCGCACCAAGACCGCCACCAAGAACGACACCGGCACACATCGGCAGACCCGACATGCACAGACAGACCGCAGCCGCCAGAACAACGAAGACCAGATTTACAAAGAACGTCGTTAATAAAAAGCGTTTCGCGGTCAAATCGGTTTCCCCGAATCGCCATCGTCGTCGCCGCTCCAGTTCTTTTTTGCGGTACGCCACAGGCCCCTGAAGGCCGCCGCAATACCAAGAACCAGAAACAGATACATCAACCAGGGGGCCGTGTTCAGCTTGGTGTCAAGCCAGTTTCCGACCAGGTAACCGACAGTAATCGCGACGCCCATCTCGATTCCGATGGACATCGTTGCAAGAGCCGGTTTCCAGGGGCTTCGTCGTTTTGTATCAGCCAACGGCGACTCCCACCCAGGGTTCAGAACAAAAACTTGCCGCGTTCACTTAAAAGGAACCGGCAAATGGTCAATTACCATCATGTGAAACCTGCGTCAATCGCAGGAAACCAGTTTCAAAATGAAAGTTGGCCCGGCTATCGACCTATCCTGACCGCAGACGCTTTACCTGCCTGAAGCCTGACCGTGTCGCTGAAATCGGGATGCCCTTCCATAACGACCCTGACCGTCATATCAACAGGCGTCGGCCTGTCCATCGAAACCATTATTGACGCGTTGGTGGTGCCACGCGGTACCGATTCATTGTTCAGGTAAACGTTGCCGCCCGGCGGGCCGGACACTATCAATCTTGCGTCACGGTAGGCGATGGACAACCTTAAAGTCGCTTTCGGCGGATTATCCGGATCAACAATAATTTCGGTTGATACATCCCTGCACTGATCGCAACTGGGATGCGACAGGTCAATCTGATGTCTGCCCGGCTCGACCGGTAACGCTTCCACGCGGCCAACCCCGACCTGCCTGCCATCAAGTCTGATGCGGACGGCCGGCGGATAGGCCTGAATAGACACCGGGAACCGCAAAGGAGCATCCCCTGGCGCTGATACGACCGCACCTTTTTCATCAACGCCCGCAGAAGACACGGCATCAGTGGACGCCACGGCCAGACCGCCCTTTGCCCTTGTCAAACCGCGCGACAACGCCGAAACCCCACCCGTGCCGTTATCAATGCCACGTCTGACGGGAACCGGCATCTCGGCCGGCCGGCCAGGCAATGAAACACACTCGGCCGGTGCAGAAAGAAAGCCCGCCCGGTCAATCGCATTCCGAATCCCGGACAATTCCATGACACCGATCAGGACCACCACCGCAACCACAGCAACAGCCAGTATTATCTTAAGTACCTTACTGACCCTTATGCTTCTGCGGACGACTTCGATGAACTTTATGGCTTCATCACAGGAAGGATCGGTCAAGACCGCCGTGTCAGCTTCGCGGATGGCCTTCGCCTTACGCCCCGCAGCAAGATACTTCTGACCAAGCCTGACCCTTCCAACGGAAACCCGATGGCGCAATAACGGAGCCTGAGCATGCGGGTCACCGAAAAACTGCTTCATCTCGCCGCGAATCGGGCCAATACCGACACTTTCAAGGACCGCTTCAAGCGCGTCCGCGACCTCTCCGGCAGTCTGATAGCGCCTGGTGGCATCGCGGGCCATCATCTTTGTCAGAATTGCGTAGATATCATCAGGAAAGCCTTTAACCCTTGTACGGATATCTGGCGTGCGAGCCTCGGCAATCGCCCGCAGAAGCCCTGAAGGCGTATCCGAACTGAACGGGAACGTCCCGCTGGAAAGAAGAAACAGCAACGTTCCAAGGGAAAATATGTCGGTTCTGGCATCCAGCGCCTTCCCGTCGACCTGTTCCGGTGACATATGGGCAGGGGAGCCGACTATCGCGCCGGTAACCGTCAGATGCTCCATGTCCATTACATGGGCAATCCCGAAGTCCATCAACTTCAGAACTCCGTCGGCCCCGATCATTATGTTTTCAGGTTTGATGTCACGGTGAACTACACCGTTGGCGTGCGCATGATCAAGGGCCCTTGCCACCACCGAGGTGACCATGGCGGCCATTTCGGGCAGCATGGGCCCGCAGGAAGTCATATGTTCGGCAAGGGAAACGCCGTCAACAAGTTCGGTCACTATCATTGCGTCTTCAGAAAGTGACGCGGACGGATCGACTACATTGCCGGAATAATCGTAGACCTCGACAATATTTTCGTGTTTCAGCTTTGCGATAACCCGGGCTTCACGGCAGAACCGCTCGCGTGCATCGGCACGGCGCAACAGATGGGAATGCATCACCTTGACAGCGACCGGTCTGTTCAGCGTAAGGTCAACGCCACGATAGACGACCGCCATGCCGCCACGGCCTATTTCGCGATCAACCTCATACCTGTCAAGAAAAATCCGACCCACGCCAAGGCTCCGAATCAGATGCAGATGCAAAACGTCCAGTTGGCAATCAATACCACCTGACCGCCGGATATTGAAGTAAAAACTGACCTGAAAACCACGTTCAGCTAATTTATTGGCACATATGGAACAGGTTTGCTTGACCGGTTACGTCTGGTAGTCTAAATTCGAACTCTTGGACTTCAAACTCAAGGAGTCTCCATGACAACTGAAAGCGTGACCACGGAACCAAAGAACACACCCGAGAAGCTCGAGAAGCTGCGCGAGGAACATCGCAAACTTGACGAGCAAATCAAAGAACTGACTTCGGCGACCTACCTTTCAACCGAGGACCAGCTTGAAGTTGCCAGACTGAAGAAGCTGAAACTTCACGCTAAAGACGAAATATTTCAAATGGCTTCAAGCCTTGGAATCGAGGTCTGAAACCTAATTCCCTGTAAAATCAAAGCCTTACAATAAGCACCCCGCATATCCCCCTGATTTTTCACGGTTTACCCGAAAAAAAGTACTTGACAAGGTTTTTGTGCAAATGGGACATTCAGGCATGCTCTAGGTTGAGCGGCGGTCAGGTATGAGCGCCTGACTGTGGTTTCCAGGTGCTTTTTGCACCTGAGGGGTTATTGTTTCCAGCAGGAGGATCCATTATGACGAAGGCTGAACTGATCGAAGAAGTACGCCAGGCCAAAGGTATCGATCTGACCAAAAAGCAGACGGAAGTCATGCTCAATGCCGTGTTCGAAGCTATGACCGCCGCGATCAAAAAAGACAAAAGATTCGCGTTCCCCGGTTTTGGTACATTCGCAGTCCGTGGCCGCAAGGCGCGCAAGGGCCGCAATCCCCAGAACGGCCAGGAAATCACGATCAAAGCATCGAAGACCGTTGGATTCAAGCCGGCCCCGAAGCTCAAGAGCGTACTGTAAATCCAATCAAGAAATATTTGATACACCGTCCGGTCGCGTGAAAACGACCGGGCGGCCTGTATCAGATCCACGTCACCTGTACACAACCCTCACTCTGAAATAGGATTCACGCTGTAAAGGGCGGTTACGCGCCAGCATTTCAGGGGTATCACTTGACTGCCATATCTGAAAAAGACCTGCTTTTGAAAGTGCTGTCAGACCCGGCCATGACGGTATCAGTAGCCGGTTGCTCGAAAAATGCCGGCAAGACGACTGTCATGAACGTCCTGACGCGCAACTGGCAGGAAACCAGACTCGGCATTCTTTCAATCGGCATCGACGGCGAGGATGCCGACTTCTGGCTTGGAATACCTAAACCACGCGTCGCCGTCGTACCGGGCACAATTATCGCGACCGCCGAGAGAGCCCTTGACGCTTCAACAGCCGACATGAAGATTGTTCAACGAACCGGTATCGGAACCCCGCTCGGGGAACTGGTGATTGCTGAAGCGGTCACGCCCGGCATGGTCCTGCTTGCAGGCATCAGGCACAAGGCTGATGTCGCAGATATCTGCAGCCGCATGAAATACATTGGCGCCGGGAAAATAGTGATCGATGGAGCTTACCAGCGGCTTATGTCGGCCGACCCTGACATTTCGGACGGCCTGATCCTTGCGACAGGGGCCATTCTGGGAAAGACGGTCGCGGAAGTTACCGAAAAATCACTTGAATTCATTGACAGAATCAGACTGCCGCAGATTGATGACCCCATATTCCAGAGCCTGTTTCAGTTAACTGTCACGACAGGAATGGCAGTCATGTGCGGCCGTGACGGCGCGATGACGACCGCCGACGGACCGGGACCCGAGGCCGCTCTGGCGCTGGTGGCAAAACCAGGTTACCAGACAGTGGCAATGGCAGTTCCGGGGGTTATTCCACCTGGTTTCTGTGACCGGCTGGCTGGCGGCCCGGGCTGTGGCGCCCTGTTGAAAGATGGGTGCACTTTCACCCTGCTGATTCAGGATGCGACCAGAATCTTCATCAAAGGCGACGAATTCAATCGATTTGTCAGAAAAGGCCATCGGATTCAGGTCGCAAAACGGATCCATCTTATTGCCATTGCCATTAACCCGGTCAGCGTACTCGGTTACACACTGCCATCTGAAGAGCTGGTCGCGGCAATAGAAAAAATGGTCCCGGGCATTCCAGTAGTGGACTTTGTCGCCGCCTCTGCCCACAATTCCGGCGCGAGCGTTTAAGGAGACTGAAATGGGAAACGGTACGACGACGCAATCCAAGCTTGCCCTTGACCTGAACCTGGTCAGCGCGGCCCGCGAGTCTGCCCGGGCAATTGCTGATTCCGTAATGGAATTTGCAATGATGCGGACGACGACATCGGTTGAAAGGGCCACATTACGCATGCTTGGCGTGGAAGGCGCCGATCGCGATGGAGTTCATTTTTCAAACAGAGTCGTTGATTCGGAATCGGGGCGCGCACTTATGGCCCATGGACTTGCCATACCGTTCGCACATGCTGTTCTTGCGAACGGAAAGTCGGTATCGGAAACTGCCGCAGGCATCGCTGACGGCACAATCGTCATGAAGATGCCCGAAGGCGAAGACATCGTCGCAGCCAACAAACTGGCCACCGACCTTGCAGCAGCCGCCGCAGAAAAAATTCTGGCCCAGAAGGCTTTCAGACAGGCCTCAATCGAACGACTTGGCGAAGGTGAGCGCCCGCTTCTGTACGTTATTGTCGCGACCGGCAACATCTACGAAGACGTTGACCAGGCGAGGGTCGCCGCGAAAGCCGGGGCTCAGGTCATCGCAGTCATAAGATCGACCGCCCAGAGCCTGCTTGATTACATCCCGGAAGGGGCGACAACGGAAGGATTTGGCGGCACGTTCGCAACACAGCAGAACTTCAGAATAATGCGCGAAGCACTTGACGAAGTTTCGGAACAGGAAGGGCGCTACATACGCCTGTGCAACTACGCCAGCGGACTTTGCATGCCGGAAATGTCGTGTCTTGGCGCGATTGAACGCCTTGACGTGATGCTGAATGATGCGCTGTACGGAATCCTGTTTAGAAACATCAACATGCAAAGAACCCTGACCGACCAGAGATTTGCCAGACTGGCAGCGGCAGCCGGCGGATTCATCATAAATACTGGCGAAGACAATTATCTGACGACTGCGGACGCATACAGGGCCGGACATACAGTGCTGGCATCCGACCTTATCAACGAGCAGATAGCCCTTCGCTGCGGACTGAAAGCTGAACAACTGGGCCTTGGCCATGCGATGCAGATCGATCCGTGTTCCGAGGACATGTTTGTAAACGAAATCGCCATGGCGCAGCTTGTCCGCGAAGTCTTCCCGGGATGCCCGATCAAGTACATGCCACCTACAAAATTCATGACCGGCAACATTTTCCGGGGACACGTCCAGGACGCCCTGTTCAATCTGACGGCCGTCATGACAGATCAGGGGATTCATCTGCTCGGGATGATGACGGAAGCAATGCACACGCCGCATATACATGACCGATGGCTGGCTCTTGAGTCAGGCATGATGATCAGGAAGGCGGCAAGGCATCTTTCGGACGAAATCACGTTCAAACCTGACGGTATGATTCAAAAGCGGGCGGCGCAGGTGCTTGACGAAGCCAACGAACTTCTGGCCCTGGTCCGTCAGGAAGGACTGTTTTCGGCCATTTCCCGTGGCGTATTCGCAGACGTCAAACGTGGCATGGAATCAGGCAGAGGCCTTGACGGCGTGACTTTGAAGGCATCCGACTACTGCAATCCGGTAGACGACATGCTGAAACGGCTGGCCGGGGTCTGAAAAGAACTGAAAGGAGTAATTCAAGATGTCTGACAACAGACCTTCAAACAATATACCGGCGGAGTCGCAGCAGAAACTTCCGGACGGGGCAGACCCGCAGAACATCAGGCCGTATGGCGACACAATGGATGACGGGCAGGTGCAGATATCATTCAGCCTGCCTGTACCGATGGGACCCGAGGCGCGCGAAGCCGCCAGAAGACTGGCCGGTCAGATGGGACTGAAGGAACCTCAGGTCTATCATGAAGTCGACATGGGCCACGGGTTTTCATACTTCATCATTTACGGCAAATGTGTCCACAGCGTTGACTATTCAAGGATCGTTGTCCCGAAACTTGATGTCGAAATAATGGGATTCCACGAAATCGAACATTACATGGAAGAACATTTCGACCGGCGCATCCGTCTGGTCGGGGCCTGTACCGGCAGCGATGCCCACACCGTCGGAATTGACGCAATAATGGATATGAAAGGGTACAACGGCGAATACGGCCTTGAACGGTACAGTACTTTCGAGACAGTCAACATGGGAAGCCAGATTCCAAACGAAGTCCTGCTGGCAAAGATTATTGATTTCAAGGCCGACGCAGTGCTGGTCAGTCAGGTTGTGACGCAGAGGGATGTCCACCTGACCAACCTTGCTGAACTTGTCGACATGGTCGAGGCCGAAGGCATCAGACAGAACGTGCTGTTAATCTGCGGCGGCCCCAGAATATCCCACGAAGTCGCCCTGGAACTCGGGTTTGATGCCGGCTTCGGACCTGGCACAAAACCGAACCATGTAGCCGGATTTATCGCACAGGAACTTGTAAAAAGATCTGCAGCCAACCGCCAGACATAAACAACCAGCAGCTCAAATAAACCGCCAACATCTCGATTTCACATCATTTTAGTTAATTAGGACAATTTTTATCATATTTACTTGACTATGTCGTTAATCAGGATTAATTTCATCTTAGTTGTTTGAATTAAAAATGGTTAAGAGCTCGAAGGATGGAGGAAGGAAACATGCGTACTGCACAGACTGATGCGTTAAACGTTTTCAGAACAAAAAGTGCCAACGGCTGTTTTTACTGCAGGGCAAAGCGGAAGGAAGTTGATATGGAGTCATGTATCAACGATTTCGTAACGGCGAACGCCTTTGAAAGAAAAAGGTCAGCCTGTTACAGATGCCATCAGGGCCGCAAAACCCGCGAGGAATTTGCCGGATCATACGCCGGGGATTAACCGGGAAGGCGCTGCTGTGGTTGCTTGACTGAGCAGATTATGTTCAGGAAGGTGCCTTCAGAACGATGCATACCGATGAACAAATCGGGCCACCTATATTAAATGATGCTGCGTATCCCGGATTTTTGACCTGAAGCCCTGCCGGAACTGCACCGGTAAGCTGGCGGTAATTCCAGCCGACCATCGCGACCCCTGTTGCCCCTACCGGATGACCTTTGGCTATAAGACCGCCGGACGTATTGATTGGCACGCCACCCCCGTCAACCCTTGCCTTGCCATCAACGAAATAGCCGGCGCCCTTCCCCGGGTCAACAAGCCCCAGTATCTCAACCGACAAAGCACCCATGATTCCGAAACAATCATGGACTTCAGCGACGTCTATGCTTTCCGCATGAATTCCGGCCATATCGTAGGCGGCGTTAACGGCCTTGTATGCCCCGGCCGGCCTGATTACGTCCCTGCCCGTCACTGACAACGGATCGGTAATCTGGCCAAATCCAGCCAGTTCGACAACCTTTTCACGCGGAATCCCAAGCTTTTCAATCCCGGCTTCGGTCGCCAGGATAATGCCGGCAAAGCCATCAGAGATCTGCGAACACTCAAACGTCTTCAGGGGCAGACCATCAACGACATACCTGTTGGGTCCGTCAATCGTCATCACCTTGTCAACAGTCATCTGGACATTCTGCATGTGGGCGTACGGATTAAGATTGGCATGCCGGTACATCGTAACCGGGACATGGGCCAGCTCTTCTTCGGAAACACCCCATTCCTTCATATATAGATCCATGACCTCGGCAAAAAGGTGGGGAAATATGAAGACTTTTCCAGGCCGATTTTCCGGGTGCGACGCCGTCCCGAGCGCACTGGCTATAAGTTTTCCATCCATCTTGCCATCGTCAGTGCGCATCTTTTCAATACCGATCGCGACGCCGACATCACCCTGGCCGAGCATCAGTTTATACAGGACGGAAAGAATTGCCTGCCCGCCGCTGGCGCAGGCGTTCTCGACTGTCTCGATGCTTTTTCCGCCCATGCCGGGAATCATCGCGACAAGCCCGGACAACAAAGTCTGTTCATTAAGGATCGGCGTGAGCAGGCCTGACACTGAAGCCACGTCAACCGAAGCCAGAGTTATGCCGGCATCTGCTGCCGCGCCTTCTGCCGCATTCGCGAGCATCTCGGACACGGTCATGGCCCCAAGTTTCCCGAAAGCACTCTGGTGATAGCCAACTACAAAAACCTTTTTTCTACCGTAAGGCATGAACAATCTCCCCTCAATAAATGGCCCTGAAATCTTATCTTAAACAGCAAAAATCGAGAATAGTTGTTGTTAAATGACAAGTCATTGACATTTTGCCAGTTTTGGAGATAATGGCATCACTTCGTTTGAAGCTTCGGTCCTATGGTGGGACGGAAGGAGGATTAAATGAAAAAGCTGTCTATCGTTCTTGCGTGCTCATTCGCTCTCGTTTTCGCTGCTTCCTGTGCAAAGAAGGCTACGCCTGAGGCTTGCAAAGAAGCTTGTGCGAAGGCTGTCGAGCTCCAGAAGGCCGCCGCTCCTCAGGATGAGGCTGCTGCTGTCAACCCCGTGCAGAAGGTTACCGATGAATTCCAGGTCAAGCTGGGCGAACTGCAGAAAGCTCAGGGCGAAGAAATCGCAGCCATCCAGGTGGAATGTGACACCGCCGCTGCCAACCTGACCAAGGAAGAAGAAAAGGTCGCCGCTGCCGAAGCTTGCAGCACGAAGAAGAACGATAAGGCTCAGGAATGGGCCCCGAAGTTCGTCGAACTGAATCAGGCCAAAGTTGAAGCAGTGAAGATCGCCGAAGAAGCCAAGGCCAAGATGGATGCCGAAGCTCTCGCCGCCACGGAAAAGGCCATTGCGGATTGCACCGACGCCGCCGTCAAAGCCCGCACGACCGAAACCAAGGCCACCTGCCAGATCGCAGCCACGAATCTCGATGAATTCAACGTCTGCAAATAGTTCTGATATTTTTTCCCGATTCAACTAATCAAACTAACCCTCAATCGTTGACATAAGTTCCGGTAGATTTCAAACTGCTGAAGTCTTACCCGGAGATCCACGACAATGAGGATCCTTTTATCAGTTGCCTTTGTTCTTTCGTTGACAGCAATCGTCGTACTGCCCGGTTGTGGCGGACGCGGCACAAACCCCGGCCGTGACACCATCAATAACGATGGCTGGACTGTAGACATTATCGGGATGGACCTTACGGGTCTGGACCTCAATGGTCTTGACCTGAACAGCCTGCAGGACGGTTGGATTTCGGAAGGCGGAGTCGCAAAGATTCAGCAGACGACTCTAAGCGTCGTGTGCCCTCCGGAAGGCGTGACCGAAGCCCCTGCTTTTCAGAATGGCGAGACAGGCCTGGTCATGGACGTAGTCGTGACCGCCGGCAAACTGGAAGCGTCAGCCAAACTTGACCGCTACTTTGTGGCCGACGCCGGCCTGACAAGGGCCACCGCATTTTCCGGCGCAGCAATGACTGTGGAAAAGACCCTTGGCCTGCCTGACTTTGCGGTCGGGGACGTCCTGACAATCACCGCTGACCACCTTGAATACTATTGCACGACCCAGATTGAAGCGACCGCTGCAGCAAGACTTGATACCGGCAAGACGCTGAACCCGGTCGAGATTGACCCGGCGGCAATCGGTGGGCAGGACGCTGCTGCCGCAGAAAAATGGGAAGGCGTCCTGGTTAAGCTCAAGGACGTAGCGGTTACAAATGAAAATCTGGGATACGGACAGTTTGAAGTTACAGGCGGCGTGGTTATCAGCCCGGCCTATGATTTCACCTATCAGGCTGCCCCGACAGACAGCTTCGATGAAATCGTCGGCGTCGTCGACTATTCATACGGCAAATACGTTCTGCTGCCACGGTCCAACAGCGACATCGTCCTGAAAGGCGGACAGCCTGCGGACGTTATTGAACCCGGCGATATGATTGCGCCGCCGGACATCCAGTATGATCTGCCGGAAGGCGTGGAACCCCCGTCATCACTGATTGATCTGCAGTCTTCGACGACCAGCACAGGCTGCTCGACCGTAAGCGCGATCAAGACCATCACGGAAGGGCTGACCCTGAAGGGACTGGTTGTTGTAACCCCGAAATATGTGGCGAAGACCGACAAACTGGATGGCTACTACGTCTGCCAGGGAATGATAGATCCGGTAGTGCCATATTCCTGCATGGCGATGGCCATTGACGTTGCAGCACCTGAAAAATTTGAACCTGGTGACATCATCAACGTTGAAGGCAAGTACATCGAGTACTACTGCTTCTCGGAAATATCAGCGACTTCAGCGACTGCAGTCGGATCGGTCGCCGTTCCGGAACCGCTGGCAATCGAACCGGCCGATCTCGGCACCCAGAATACGGCCATGGCCGAACCGCTGGAAGGTGTGCTTGTAACGGTCCAGGACGTCGAGATCATTGAAACTCCGGCAAACGGATCGGACGGCAAAGATCACGGCGCCTTCAAAGTGACAGGCGACCTGATTGTCGGAAACGATTTCTACCTTGAGTACATGAGATCGGCCACAGATGGCAGAGCCGTCGGACAGAAATTCCTGTCGATCACCGGCGTTGTCGCGTATTCGTTCGGCAGATATGAAATCATGCCGAGAACCCTGGACGATCTGGCTTTTGACGGTGACCCGATCATTGTTGAAAAGGACCTGAGCGATGTCATTGTGCCTGATGTTGAAGTCACGACAGGCGGCTACACAATGAATGACATCCAGACAATGGTATCTTCGACAGGTTGTTCGGCTGATGGTTTCGTAAACGTCCTGGACGGGGTGGCTTTTGCACCTGTGATCATCACAACGCCGAAATTCTCGGCAAGTGCTGTTCTTGACGGATACTATGCCGAAGACTATCCGATCAGCGGCACCCGCAACTCCAACGGCATGGCAATTGTTGCGCCGAAGACGCTGAACACGGCGTGGGTACCGGGTGACGTCATCTCGATGACACAGGCCGACTATTACGAATACTACTGCATGAGCCAGGTTGAGATTGTGGCGGCGGCAAAAATATCAACCGCTGCGGCACCTGTTGCAGTGAACATCAGTGCCGCCCTCCTGGAAAACGGTGGTCTGGACGACAAAGCAGCGATGGAGCCTTACGAAGGCATGCTGGTCAAGATTACCGGCGGGTCGATCACCAACGCAGCGCCTTCGGACGAAAAAACATGGTTCGTCGTCGGATCCGAAATCCAGATCAGCAACCAGTTCTTCATTGAAGATTTCACCCCGGTTAACGGAAAAGCGATTACGTCCATCACCGGCGTCATCCGCTACCATTTCGGCAAGTACCGTCTGGCACCCAGAACGGCGGCCGATATCGTCATCATTGACTAGAGTTACAGCCCGCCGGATGACAATCTGACCCTGTGTCCTGACCAAAAAAAAATTTACCGCACAACCCCAGATATCACTGGTGCCAAAATTATCAAATCCTGTGATATGCTTGCGGCGATTGTCAGTGCCGTACATCTGCAACCATTCTTTACTAATGGTTGACACGACAGACCTCTGGCGTAATGATGCAGGCCCTGTGGCAAACTGAACTATTGCCGGTATTTCCGGTATTGAACCTTCTATCTGGTACGGCCGGAGGAAAAGATGCTGAAAAGATTTCCGGTGCTTCTTAGTGCTGCAATTGCAATGATGTTCTCGACCGGCGCATTGGCTCAAATGGAAGAAATTAAGCCTGCTCAGGCCGCAGAAGTCACTTCTCCGGCTGAAGCGTCGGATGCCGTTGCACCTGCCGAAGAATCAGAAGCGGCCGCACCGGCTGAAGAAGTTTTCGACGTTGAAAAACCGATGGTGTTCGGCAAAACGGTGTATTTCGCCGATCGTCCGCTGACGCTGCCGGCCAAAACGGGCGAAGCCCGGATCGATCTTTATGTCGGCCTGAACAAAGGCTTTGAAGGTCGCGCGTTCGGCATCGGAAGCGGTCTGGCATCTGAAAGGACCGCCGGTCTGACGTTCAGGGGCGGAATCGTGGGTCCGTTCGAACTGGGCCTTTCGATGCAGTACATTCAGACTGTTTATAAGGGCGTGTCGGCCAGACAGAAAGGTAACGGTGACGGCACCGTACTGCCACCTGTTAACGACCGCGGCCCCGAGGGCGATGGCACCCGCAGAATCGCAGGATATTCATACAGATACACAGACGGATACAACCATCTCGTTCCCGCATACCTGTACGCCAGAGTCAGGATCATTGATCAACTGGCCGTTGAACTTGGAATCATCATTCCGACGATGCAGGCTGAAGGCTTCAACCGCCCGACCCTGCGCCTTGGCGTGCCAATTCAGTGGATCGCTGTTAAAGGCATGCTGAAGCTTCATTTCAGACCGGACCTGTTGATTGGTTTCGGGACTTCCAAGCCTTTCGACCCGACGATTTCAAACGAAGTTGTTAATCTGGGTGTCTATGTTGATGCAGGTATCACCCTGTCCCTTGCCAAACTGTTTTTTGATGTGACTGTCGGTTACGGTGTTGACGTTCTCCCGTACAAAAAGGGTTATGTGCCGCTGAGTATGCTTATCGGATATCAGGTCCTTCCCAGGCTGGACGTTTATGCCGGTTTCACTCTTGATAACATGACCCCGGCTTACGGCAACCCGGCTGACGCACGCAGCCTGACTACCGGCATCCAGTGCCGGTTCTAAGCGGGGCCATCCTTTTGTCCCTAATCAATCCAACCAGGCGGAACGAAGTAATGAAACAGCTATCATTGATCCTGATGATTGTGATTGTTGCTGCTTCCACAACCGCCTTTGCCCAGACAGTCCCGATGACCGACCGACCGCTGGTAATCCCGGCAGGACAGGGTAATCTGTCATTTGATATGACTGTCGGACTTAACGAAGGTGCACTCGGACGTACCGGCGGCATCTACAGTGATCTTCTTCAGGACCCGCGTGGCGGTCTTGAGGTCAGTTACGGGTTCGCCAAGCGTATAGAGGCCGGAATTTCAATGCCCTGGCTTTTCTGTGACATGCGCAGTGACCTGGTGCAGGCGTACAACACGGCGATGGCCGGATGGCCGATGTTCCTGAACACGAATAACCGCAGTCACTTTCAGCCCATATCGATCTGGGCCAGATTCAAACTGGCTGATTTCGTGGCCGCCGACATTGCCATCATGATTCCACTTGAAAATACAAAAGCGAACCAGATGGGCGCTTCGGTCGCGGTACCTTTCAAATTCACAGTCATCCCTCATCGCCTGGCCGTCCATTTCAGACCCGAGGCAAAGTTCGGTTTTGCCAGCAGCTCCAGGGCTTTCGGTGAATATGTCCAGATATCCCTTTTCATGGACGCCGGCCTGACCGCAAACATCACGCCTCAGCTTTTCATGGATTTCTCGCTTGGATATGGCCACATGGTCTTACCGGGACCAGGCAGAATGGTTGCATCTGATTATATGGGTACGACCGGATATTCCGGCTCGGGATGGCTTCCGATATCGTTTACGATTGGTTACACGGTGATTCCTTCAATCGACCTGTTCGCGGGATTTTCCATGACAAATCTGGCCCCTGCGGCTCCGATAAGCGCGGCTGACGGAAGATCGCTTACAATTGGACTCGACTACAGATTCTAGACGAGGTCCGTCATGAAAATACTTCCTGTACTGCTTGCTGCAAGCATCTGTCTGATAACTTCCACGGTTGACGCCCGGGACATGAACCAGAAGTTCGGCATCGGCTACGACCAGAGCCTGGGCGGCGTTTCGGGAATCAACCTCAAGTACCACATCAAGAATTTCAACGTGTCGGCAACGATCGGATTCGACATATTCAAGCCGGTAGACTCGGACCCCAGAACCGCTGTCAGGTTTGCTGTCGGCGCAATGTACAATTTCGCCAGGTTCAAGTCTGTCAACATGGGTATCGGGGTTCGCGTTAATGCCGGATGGAAGAATGACGTGGCCGTCAATTCCGAGCGCCGCGATGCTCTGGGATGCGCCGAAGGTCAGACCTGTCCGGGACTGGTGACATCTTCCGATGTCTGGCAGGTCAATATCGAAGTCCCGTTGACCGCCGAGATATTTCTTACAGACCATTTCGCGTTCACCCTTTCTTCAGGCTTCGTCATGACAATTGTGACCGAAGACGAGGTCGTGCTGAGCGGAAGTGGACAGAATCCTTCGATGGCGATGAATACGAAAAAATCTGGATATGGATTCAGCCTCGGGATGGGCAGCCTGTTTGCGTCCGCCGGATTCATGGTTTACTTCTAGTCGTTATAGATTTTTCGTCGGATAAACCCTAATCTGATATCAGTTTGACGTAACAACAGGACTTTTCAGATGCACCGTTTCCCGGGACTTTTGATCGCACCAGTTATGGCCGTGTGCTGGCTTGCCGCATGTTCCGATGCGGTCATTGTCGGCCATGACGACGACGCTTCAGCCGACGTGGCAGATATCATCGCTGTTGATGTCGCTGAACTTCAGGAATTCGAGGTCTGCAGGCCACGAACAGTCCAGGGGTGCTCGACTGACGGAACCGGGGAAGTTGTGTGCGCGGCCGACGGTTCCGGATGGGAATTTGTGTCGTGCGGGACAGGCAGCAGATGCCTTGAAGAACAGGGCCGCTGTTCCGACTGCATCCCGGGCAGCCTGCGTTGCCTGAATGAAGATATGATCCAGCGGTGCAGTGACACCGGCGCCGGATGGGAAGATTTCAAAGACTGCAACGGCGCCACGTCCGGTCAGGTATGCAGACTCGGCGTTTGTATCGGGCTGTGCGAACTGAATTCCAAACTGAGCTCGTACATCGGTTGTGAGTACTGGGCTGCCGATCTGGACAATGCGTTCGTCCCGAATAACCGCGAAGGCGGATTTTCGGACGCTGCGGGATCGCCATGGGCCATCGTTGTATCAAACACCAGCCTTAAATATCCGGCAACTGTCGAGATAGATTGCAAATATGGCCTTGTAACCAAGGACCATTTCGGACTGGACCTGGACCTTTCCCCTATTCCGCCGATGGGGCTGCGAATTTTCACAATAGCCAGAAAATACATGGTGGATGACCCGGCAAACGAACTGTACGGTCAGGAAATCAGCATGGATGTTGACGGGACGAACATCCGGCCAATCGCATACAGGGTGAAATCATCGATTCCTATAACAGCGTATCAATTCAACCCGCTTGCAAACGAAGATGTCTTTTCAAATGATGCGTCCCTGCTGCTGCCGTCAAATGCGCTTGGAAAGTACCATGTGGTAATGACACGCGAACAGACGTTTGATGACTTGAAAGGCTTCCTGACTGTCATCGCAGTTGCAAAAGGCGAAACTCAGATAAATGTAACGGTGACCGCCCCGACTCTTGGCGGTGCAGGCGTTCCGGCGATGCAACCCGGCTCCAGCAAGACGTTTATATTGAACCAGTTCGAGCTGCTAAACATCGAAACAAACGCTTACGGCGCGGATCTGACCGGGTCAATTATCTATTCAAATCATCCGGTTTCAGTCTTCGGGGGCAGCGAGGCCGCGAACGCCCCGAACACGAATCACTGCTGCCCTGAAGGAAAATGCGCTTACCACCAGCAGTGGCTTGAATGCGGCGACCGTAACGACTGCATGTGCGAATGGCCGATGCAGAATCTGGAACCACCGCGCGAAGTCAAATGTAAAACCAATTACGATTGCATCAGCTACAACACATGTTGCGCAGATCATCTGGAAATGCAGATGTTTCCGGTCACGACGTGGGGAACTAAGTACCTGGCCGCGCTCAGTTATCCAAGGGGCGGCGAAAAGGATGTCTGGCGAATTCTTGCCGGCGAAGACAACACACAGCTTACGACCTATCCTGCCAGAACAAATTCATGGGTCCTGAACCGGGGTGAATTTGTTGAATTTGAATCTGACGAAAACTTTGAAATCTATGGGAAAAAGCCACTTATGGTCGGCCAGTTCCTGACGGCTCAACAGGCACCGGACCCCGGTAAAGGTCCCGATGATGCAGAAACAGGCGACCCGACATTCATTCTGGCCGTACCGGTCGAACAGTTCAGGGCACAGTATGTCTTCCTTGCACCTGACAAATACATGTTCGACTGCGTAAATATCATTGCGAAACCCGGGGTTCCTGTGTTCCTTGATGGACTGGAACTGAAAAAAGAAGATCTGACTTTCAAGAATATCAAGGCGATCCGGAATGAAATGATTGAAAAAGGTTACACGCAGCCTTCACAGCTCGGGGTCCGCTACGGGGACTACAGTTTAATCGGTCAGGGCGAATGGGCAGTGTGGCGACTGATAATCGCAGACGGGGTCCATACGGCCTCGTCGGAAGAACCGTTTGGCGTCATTTCTTATGGGTACGACCAATATGTGTCGTATGGTTATCCGGCAGGCTTGAATCTGCAGGATCTTAAACTGATTGACGACACCCCACCCGAGGACTGACCTGATGACCGAATCTCGACAACCGCGCCGACCGACACGACTTCTGGTCGCGGCAGCTTTGTCGATGATGATTGTCAGCCTGGCTTCGCGCGACGCTGACGCCGAATTTGGCGACATCAAAAGGGTTTTTTCAGGCACGGCGTACACGTTGTCGCAGGGTGACTTTGTCGTCGGGATACTTGGTCCGATGTCATTCGGGCTTGTTGAAGAACTGACACTGACCACCCATCCAATCCTGGACCTGATCCTGATTCCAAACTTCAACCTGAAATGGAAGTTCTTCGACAATGAAAAGGTCGCGCTTGCCTTTGATATTGCGTACATACAAAGCTTTCTTGACACTACAGCGACCGACATTCCAGGGTCGCTCAGCCCTTATATGATCATGACTGTTCCGATCAAGGACATCGTCGCCATTACCGTGCGCGCCGGTTATGTGCTGGAGCTTGACCCCAACTCGCATGGCTTCACGTACGGCGGCGATATTTCGTGGCTTGTGACGCCATCCGACCTGCTTTCACTGTCTGTGTCAGGCCAGTACCACCCGGCCGGTCGCGGCGCTGATATGCCCACGATAATGATGACTTACAGTCACGCATGGGAAAAGCTGCGCCTGTCGGTCGGCATCGCCTACGGTTCCTTTCCAACGAAAGTCGGCGACAACGTCGAAGACGTGATTGATATTCCTGTCTATCCGATGATTGATGTGTGGTGGCTGCTGTAGCTGCGGTCAGAACGACGAGGGGGCCGCTTCAACTGCGGTCGTCGGTACTGCCTGAACTGCGGCAGGCTGCGAATCGACTATGGTGGTCGAGCTGCCTGTCGTCACGGAACCTGACGGCCCGCTGACTGAATTGCCTGTTGAAGGCCCTCTGCCGGCACGACCAAGCCTTTCGATCAGGTTGTTGTACATTTTTTTCGCTTCGTCGGTATCAAGCCCGGCAGCAATTTCACGAATTTCATCCAATCTGGCCTGAACCCCGATCCCGGTGCCTGTGTAAGTGTTTCTTGCGACGTCAATCTCGGTCATAAGCTGATTAATTCTGGCAATGCCTGCCGCATTAACTTCAGGATCTATCTTCTTTTTCACAACTTCAGGCGGCGCGCCATCTTCAGCCTTTTCCTGTTCGTCGGCTGCGACCTGCGCAACTGATCCTGAAGCCGATGCCTGCCCTTCGCCACCGGCACCGCCGGCATCGACGACTGCAACCACAGCATCACCGTCATCCCTGATCCCCGCTGCATCAGCCAGCATCGCATCGACGGCCGCACGACACCCGGCAACACCTGAAGCAAGCGGGACCTGGACGGCTACCCTCGAAATCGGGACACAGTCAGTGCCTTTGACCGCAAGTACGTTACACCTGGTGAAAACGTATGACCTGCACCAGGCATTTTCAGTAGCTTCACCGGCGGGCGCCTGTTCCTGCGCGACACTTCCGGCAGCAGCTCCATTCGGAATCATGCCTGCATCAATACTGACCGGCGCGACATATGAATCCCGACCGGTCGTTGCGACAATCAAACCGACCACAGCCACTGCAACAAAAATAACGGCAAGAATCGCGGTCAAACGACCGCTGCCGGCCTTCTTACCCGGGCCACCGCGCCTTGATGGACGTTCGTCTGCAGTTACCTGAAAAGCTGATAAGTTTTTTTCTGCCACAATGACTCCTGAATCAGCATCATCATATAAGCTCGAACGCACCCATGATAACATCAAAATAAGGGCGCGGGTCCGCTTCATGTGAAGCAAGATAGACTGGAGGTACACAAATGGCGCAACCTTATGTCTCGATAGTCCTGCCTGTGTACAACGAAGTAGACAGCCTGGATCCGCTGTTTGACCAGATTAACAGCACGATGGCGACCACAGGCAGACCGTGGGAAATCATCTGTTGTGACGATGGCAGCACCGACGGTTCACGCGAAAAGCTGCTGGCAAAAGCTGCCACCGACGAAAGGGTCAAACTGATCTTCTTTGTCAGGAATTTCGGCCAGACTGCCGCGCTGGACGCCGGATTCCGCGCCGCCGCCGGTGAAATAATAATCCCGATGGACGCTGACCTTCAAAACGACCCTGCAGACATCCCGAAGCTGCTGCAACGGCTCGAAGAAGGCGCGGACCTGGTGTCAGGCTGGCGCGCCAACCGGCGGGACAATTACCTTACAAAAACGCTGCCTTCAAAGATTGCAAACACGCTTGTGGTATCACGCGTTACCGGCGTGAAGCTTAACGATTACGGATGCACGCTGAAGGCTTACCGGGCCAGTTTTCTGAAGCAGTTTCACCTGTACGGCGAGATGCACCGACTGATTCCTGCTTACATAAAATGGGCAGGCGGCAAGGTTGTCGAAGAAAAGGTCAACCATCGGGCCAGGGAATTCGGTCAATCAAAATACAATCTAAGCAAGACTTTCAGGCTGATTCTGGACCTGATAACGGTTCGCTTCCTGCTCGGTTATTCCACCAAACCACTTTATTTCATTGGTAAATACGGCCTGCTGGCGATATCGCTCGGTTGTGTGTCACTGACATGGACAATCGTCAAAAAGGCGATCTGGGGATTTCCGCTTTATACCGACCCGTTCTTTCTGGCCTCGATATTCCTGTTCCTGGCAGGATTCCAGTTCCTGTTTTCCGGGTTACTGGCCGAATTAAGTATGCGAACCTACTACGAAAGTCAGGACAAGACGCCCTACATGGTCGCAAGAACGGTTAATCTGACAGACGATCCTTTCAGCAAACCTTGATTTTTCCCGGCGTGCAGGCTGAACAAAATGTGCGGAATTACCGGATTCGTTAAGAAAAACGCCTGTTTCCATGATGACGATCACGTGCTGTCACGAATGATGGCGTCGATCAGTCACCGCGGTCCCGATGACGAAGGCCGTTATTACGATCAAGGGGCATACCTCGGTCACAGAAGACTGTCGATCATCGACCTGGCCGGCGGTCACCAACCGCTGTTTTCCGAAGACAGGTCAATCGCCGTAATCTGCAACGGCGAAATTTATAATCATCATGAACTACGGGAACTTATCCAGCAGCGCGGGCATCATCCGGCAACACGTTCGGACTGCGAAGTCATTGCGCACCTGTGGGAAGACGAAGGACCGGCGATGCTGGCCCGGCTTGACGGGATGTTCGCGATAGCGCTGTGGGATTCGCGAAGCCGAACTTTGCTGCTTGCACGCGACAGGATGGGCAAGAAGCCTTTGTTCTACGGCAACTTCAACAGCAATCTGGTCTTCGGTTCCGAGCTTTCAACCTTGATGTGCCACCCTGCCGTCCCGAAAAAGATTTCCCATGACGCAATATACCGATTCCTAACGCTTGATTACGTCCCGACCCCGATGTGCATCATTGAAGGCGCCTGTAAAGTCGAACCCGGTGGCTTTGTAATCCACGACGAAAACGGCACCCGTACCGGCAGATACCATGAAATCCCGATACCGCCGATTCTTTATGAAAAAGGTGAAAAGTGCGCCGCCGAAGACGTCTGGACGACCCTGGTTGACGCAACCGGCAGACGACTTGAATCAGAAGTTCCGCTTGGTGTTTTTCTTTCGGGCGGCCTTGATTCAAGCGCTGTTCTGGCGGCCATGACAAAACATCAGGCACCGGAAACGATTTCAACATTCACGATAGGGTTCAAAGACCCTTCGTACGACGAATCGGCCGCCGCACGTCAGGTCGCCGCGCACTTCGGCACACGGCACCATGAACAAATCCTTGATGGAAGTGAAGCCCCGGCGCTTGTTCGCGACGTGGCAACAATTGCGGATGAGCCGCTGTCTGACTACTCGATCCTGCCGACTGCGCTTCTGTCCCGGTTTGCCAGACAGCACGTGTCAGTTGCCTTGTCCGGCGATGGCGGAGACGAACTTTTCCACGGATACGAAACGTTCCAGGCAGACCGCTGGGCACGTGCGGCGACAGCCATTCTTCCTGACTGGATGACCAGAAATGTGTTGCCTTCGCTGTCTTCGCTGATACCGGTGTCTGACAAAAACATGAGTCTGGACTACAAAGTGGACCGCATGGTCAGAGGCCTGAAATATGGTCGTTTTGACCGTCACCTTGCATGGACCGGCAGCTTTGACCCGGATACTCTTCACAGCCCGCAAAGTGTCCTGGCCCCTGATGTCAGACGTGATGTCGCGATGTGGCGACAGCATCCATATCCTGATTCAGAAAGAATTCTGGCCGGTTCTGAAGGCCTTGACCCGATGAAGAGGCTTTCCCTGCTTTACTGCAGGCTGTACATGCTTGACGGCGTTCTGGTCAAAGTTGACCGGGCATCGATGAACGTTGCACTTGAAGTAAGGTCACCGTTCCTTGACACGGCCATGGTGAACCTGGCTTTTTCGCTGCCTGCTGCCTTCAATCTGAAAGGCGGCACCACCAAAGCGCTTATCCGCAAAATCCTTGCTGACAAAATACCGGCCGGGATTGCAAAGCTTCCGAAGAAAGGGTTCGGCGTGCCGGTCGCGACGTGGCTGCGATCAGACCTGAAACCCCTTGTAGATCAGTACCTTTCGCCAGAACGCCTTCAAAGCGGCGGGCTTTTTCAGCCTGCTGCCGTGGCATCCATGATCCGGGCCCACATGTCAGGGCGCCACAACTACCGCAAGGAACTTTTCAGCCTGCTTGTTTTCGAACTGTGGCGGGAACGCTGGCTTTGATATTACGCAACGGTATCGTATAGTAACCAGATAGCCGCCGTCCGGGCGATTACGGGCTGATTACGTACTCTGAATTGACGAAGCGAGCTAACTGAAATGCAAGCCTCTGAACTTATTCTTCTTCTTGGTCAGTTACTCGGTGGACTTGGCCTTTTCATCTATGGCATGAAGCTTCTTACCGGCGCCCTTCAGGCGATGGCCGGTACCCGCATGAGAAGCATTTTAAGCCGAATCACCAACCACCGGATTTCCGGTTTCAGCGCCGGAACCGCCATGGGCTTCATGGTTCACTCCGGGGCCGGGTCGGTCATGATCATCGGGTTCATTAACGCCGGCCTGCTCTCGCTTGGCGCGTCGATTCCGCTGATGCTTGGCAACAACTTCGGCACAACGCTGTCAATGCAGCTTTTCTCGTTTCAAATCGGTAAGTTCTGCTACTTCGCAATCGGCGCCGGCCTATTCCTCAGCATGCTGTTCAAAAAGGATCGCGCACGACAGGTCGGCCTGATGATCCTCGGATTCGGGCTTCTGTTCCTTGGAATGGAAGTCATGCGGGACTCAGTCGCCCCGCTGAAAGACGCCGGTTACTTTGCAAGCTTCATTTCCCCGGCCGACAGTTTCGGAATTACCGACATGGCCGCAGGCGTACTAATCGGCCTGATTGGCTCGGCTGTCATGCAGTCGAGCGGCGCACTGATCGGTATGCTGTTCGCGATGGGTTCAGCAGGTGTATTTACTTCGCTTTCGCAACCATTCCCGATAGTTCTGGGTGCTCATATCGGTACCTGCATCGTCGGACTTCTGGGCAGCATCGGGACCAACATTGAATCGCGCAGATCCGCGATGTCCCATTTAATATTTAACGTCCTGGGCGCAGGTGCGGCGCTGGCAATGTTCCCGATTTATCTACGGATAATCCCGGCGATTGGCGGCGACATGGTCCATCAGATTGCGAACACCCATACGCTTGTGCAGTTGGTAAATGCCATTCTGATTCTGCCTTTTTCCAATCAATTCACCAGTCTTATCAGGAAAATGACCCCCAGCAGCAAGCTGCCGGTTCCAAAATCAAACCTTGAAGACAGATATCTGCAGACGCCCGAAATGGCCATTGTCGCGGTAATGCAGGAAACGCGGCGCATGGGGACAATCGTGCGCAAGATGTTGCGTCAGGCCATGATGGGAGTCGTCAAACCGTACAACGATCAGACACTGACGGCTGTTATCAGGGAAGAAGAGTCTGTTGATCTGCTGAAAGAGTCATTGAACGACTACCTGTTCGAGATCAGCAAACGTCAGTTGTCCAGGCGACAGTCCA
The DNA here is from genome assembly GCA_964522105.1 of uncultured Anaeromyxobacteraceae bacterium. Taxonomy (GTDB): domain Bacteria; phylum Myxococcota_A; class UBA9042; order DTJE01; family DTJE01; genus JAGOFO01. The sequence goes on along the minus strand of CAZFVA010000026.1, from coordinate 5,507 downwards.
TCATCATCCATTACCTGATGAAAACAGTTTCAGACATTGAAAGGATCGGGGACCACGCGGAATCAATCACCGAGATTGTCCACGAAAAGGACAGTCGAAACGTGATTTTCGATACCGACAGCCTTAGATTCCTGCTGGACGCATTCAAGAAAGTTGACTGTGTTCTTGGCAAAATGGTCGATTCCCTTAATCCTGCAAACGAGGTCTTTGAAGAAAAGGCAGAGGCCCTCAATGTAGCCCGGCGCGAATACAGGGATCTGAGTGAAGCGGCGCGTGACTACTACAAGGAAAAAATTCTGGCGCAGGAAACCGATGCAATACACGGAGTTATCTTCGGCAATCTACTCAACAGTCTGGACCGGATTATCGGACATACCAAAAACGTCGCAAAAACCGAACGTTCACCGCTGTTCAGATTGAAGCCGGAAAAACTTGAACGAAAGAGCCTGCCGCAGGCAAAGCTCCCGGAACATGATTCTGGATATCTGTTCATTGAAACAGGCATGTTCAATACGGACGAGCTTGACCAGATGCTGCTGTCGTTCTCGGCGCCCGGTGAAAACCATGACGTCCTCTGCCATTCCGAAACGCTACCTGTTGTGAAGTCCTGACATTGTTCTACTCTGCTTGATACGATTGGTCCCGAACCTTTGTTTACCAGGCAATCCGGGGCTGCCTTTAATCTGCCTCCGGTCATTACCAAATCGTCCTGATTCAACGCGCGCCGGGTCTTTCTTTCCCGCCGTAAAATACATTTTCAGCGGGTCCTCGCCCTTCCTGTCGGTCATCAGAAAGAATTCACCTTCAACAGGTTCAGATACCAGAGGGCCGACAAAAGTTATCTGAAATCCACCTTCAACAGGCTCGGTCAGGGCAACCTTGATCAATCCGGACGCATCCCTGATACCCAGGAATCTGAACGGGGTCCGCGAAAGCGACATCAATTTAACGATTGATTTCTGCGTTGTCTGACCTGCGGGGGACACGTCCCCGCGTGGCGGAAACTTTACAACAGCAGTATCCGCGACAATATCCCCGGTCACTTCGGCAGACAGACCAAACCCGATCTGCGGTTCAATCGGGCTGTTCGTCACAGCCGCCACCCGCCCCCGGAATTGTCCATATTCACCAAGCGATTTGAACGTAACCCTGATTTTGCGACCTGACGCCCCGGGGCCACCTTCCGCAACGACTTCGGCGCTGAACCTGTCATCACCGGCCGGCGTAACCTCGATGCTTTCGATCTTCACCCCGTCAGCCTGAATACCGGCAATCTCGACTTCCCGCACAACAACGGAGCCTCTGGCAACCTGACCAAGCTCAATATTTTCAGGACTGAAGGTGACAGCCGGCTCGACCCGCCCCGACACCGCAACGGTGAAACCGGGATTTATGGCCGAATCTGTCATTACTTTGACTGACTTTGATTGGAACCCTCTCCGGCCTTTCGTGTTGAAGCTGACTTCAATCCCGGCCGTTGAACCTGGTGCAACATCCGGATTTGACACAATGGCTGCCGTGCAGGAACAGCCAGCCTTGACTGACAGAATCTTGACCGGCGCGTCCCCTGTATTCTTGACGGTAAAGACGTGCTTGACGACCGTACCGCGAACTACCTCACCAAAATCAAAGCTGGTTTCTGCAGCTTCAATGACCCCGCCACGGACTGCGGTCGGCTGGACAGGATCCACCTTGTCGCGACACGCCATCAGCCCGAATACGCATCCAATAATTAAAACGGCTTTCCCATGAGTAGTCATCTATTTGCCTCCGGCGAGCGAATCAAAAATTGGTGGGGGCGGGCGATCGAAAAGAACACTTACTTATTTGTTGGTGCGGGGACTTCAGCCGGGGCCGGAACGGGGGCCTTGTTTTCCGCAGGCTTCACAGTGCCGGTATCAACAGTGCCGGTCGCCGGAACGACGGCAGGAACTTCTTTCTTTTCAGGCTGAGTCAGCGAACCGGCGCCTTTACCGGCAGCATCACCTGCAGTCGGTTTAGCTGGCGGCTTACCACCGGCGTCCGCCTTCGCCTTATTGGCCTTGCGCCCTTCAACAATCATCTTCATGAAGGTTCCGCACGCCTTTACCTCTTTTTCGCTGGCGTTCTTAGCCATCTTTCTGGCCCCGGCGCAATCTTCAGGGGTCGTCTCGGCGCAGACCATATCAGCTAACACATCACAATCGGTCGGTTTCTTACATCCGCCTGCAAACGAGGCACCAGCCACAACAACGGCAATAGCTAAAACACCAATCCTGATCATCTTAAAGCTCCGATTCAATGACACCGGATCGTCAACTATCCGGTGTTTTCTGTCAATTGCCGACACTTACTTCAACCATTTACCTGACTTCAGTTGTTTACACCCTGTCAGGATCTGACTGCTATAACGTTAATTCGTCACGGATATTCCCTTTTTAATTGACCTTAACCCCTTTACATCACAGAATTCCGGAGGAGATTTTTCGGAGGGATCCATGAGATCACTTATTCTGCGCATTACTACGATCGTTTCTGTAATTCTTTTTGCTGTTTCTGCCGGTGCCCAGGTTAATTCTGCGGACCAGGATAAACAAGCGGCAGTGACCGAAACTGCGGCAGTGACCGAAACTGCGGCGGGGGCCGAAAAGGCTGCTGCAGACCAGGCCGAAGCCAGCCTTCTGACCTTCCTCAGGGAAGGACCTGCCAAAATTCAGAAAGGCTCATTCAGCCTGGAATTCCATGCCCGCATTCAGGCGTGGGGCGGTTGGGTCGGCGAAGATGCCCTTCTTTCGCAGGGCGACCGTATGCAGGAATACGGTTTCAGGCTTCGCCGCGCACGCTTCGGCATCGGCGGACAGCTTGTAAAAAACATCACCTACAAGCTGGAACTCGACCTGTTTGATCAGGAAAAGACCGGCGGACCACTTTATGAAGCCTGGGTCAACTATGAACCGACCCACTACTTCGGCATGAAAGTCGGTCTTATGAAGTTCCTGTATTCAAAAGAAGAAATGATGTCTTCGGCAGGGCTGTCACACCTGGACAGTTCAGTAGCATCGCGCGCCATGGCCCCCGGAAGCCAGATGGGCCTGATGATCTATTCCGAACCGATCAAAGACAAGCTTCGGATTATGTTCGGCGTTTACAACGGCCTTCAGCGCCGCTCCAGCTTCTTTGAAGGATATGAAGGCGTCGGCGTGTCACTTGGCAACAAGTTTGAACGCCTTGCTTACGCCGGTCGCATCGATGCTGAACCACTCGGTTCGCTCGGCTGGGATATTGCTGACATCAGCAACAGCGCCCCGCGCATCGGTTTCGGCGGCGCCGCCATGTACAGCAACGGCAAGACATCTGAAATTCTTGGCGCATCGGGATACGTCCACCTGAAAGCGAAAGGCTTCCACCTGATGACTGAAGTCCTGTGGGACCGCAGCACGCCTCAGGAAGATCCGACAGTTCCGACAGTCGTATCAGCCGAAATCAACAGACTGACATTCACCGGCTCGATCGGCTACGTGATTCCCAAAGTTAACCTCGGAATCGCTCTGCGCAGTGAATACATTGACGACAACATGGACATTAAAGACGAAGGCGACCAGCTTCTGACGGCCGCCACCCTGTCTTTTTACGCCTGTGAGCATTTCCTGAAAGTTCAGATCGAGTACCAGAACAGGTACGAGCTCCACGGAAAGAGCCTGAGCAACGACGCGGCGATTGCCGGCGTCCAGCTCATGTTCTAGTCGGCCATCAATTCAGGGACCGGTCGGTCGATCCGCCCGGACCGGATTATCGCGTCCGCTCTTCCCGAAAAGGAAGGGTAAGGCTCTGGATGCGGAGGGATATATGATTCGCGAGTATTTCAGAAAAGGCATTCCAATTGCCTTCCTGATCATCACGGCAGCCTCGATTACGGCCTGCAACAATGACACGCAACTGCTTGCGAAAGTCATTGAAAGCGGTGACGAACTGATTGGCGGACCGTCGGCCAAGGGAAAAATCGGGGACTACCTTCTTGAAAACGACAAAATCCGCGTCATCATTGCGGGCAGCGGAGCTTCATACGCCGCAGGTCTGTTTGGCGGCGGTGTTCTTGACGTAGATCTGCAGAGATGGCGCTCGGAAGATCGACAGAATAATGGCTGGGACTCTTTTTCTGAGTCGTTTCCTCTGGCGAATCTGCTGACCCCGAATCCGAACGGCATCATGAGCGAACTTGGTCTGGATCCGAAAGACGGCTCGATCAAACTGATCAATTCCAAAGGGGCGCTTTCAATAATCAACGATGGAACTGATGGAACGGCAGCCGTCCTGCGCATGACCGGACACTCCGACTACATGTTCGACATGCTGAAGTTCCTTAACCGCGAACTGATCGATTCACTTCTTCAGAAGATCAGCTTCGGTGGAATGGAATTCACGCCCGGCGGGCTGGCCGATCTTGTTGGCGGACTGGTCCCCGGTGTCAACCTTTTCGGCCTGCTGAACAGGCTGCAGCTTGGCATCGACTTTTCGACTGACTACATACTTGAACCTGGCAAGCCCTGGCTGAAGCTGGTGACAAGCATCAAGCTTTCACCGCCATACGCAGGCCTTCTGGCTGGCTGCCCTGCACTTTCAAGCTGTAATCTGACGGCCACCGGTGAAAACCCCGACTGTCCGAACGGTTACGCAATGAAGGAACTGTCCGAATCGCTCAGTGATTCCGGCACGGCATACAAACGCATGTGCCCGATCTGCGTATGCGCCAGCGAAACAAAGAACATGCCCACATTCAACGAGCCGCGCGACTTCTTCTCGCTTCTGCTCGGCACACCGACAAACTGGGCCGACCCGACGTGGAAAGGCGGCGTGGTGGCAGGCGACTTCCTGTTTTTCGGCTCCGAAGCCCCCGCCTTCATCCCGGGCCCCGGGTACGATATTGATCGCAAAGTCTATGAAAACATGTATGACGGCGTCGGCACGATGGGCAGCCCGATCACGGTTGACTGGGTCGCCGCAACCGGCAGAAACGTCAGTTACGCCTGGGCCACGACCAACCCGAACGAACTGTCAGACTTCGAATGTCCTTATTACAGGCTGGCAATCTCCCGCGTGGAAGATGACGACAGGGATTTCGTTGCCGGAATACTTCAGGAAAACGAAGACTTTGATCTTGCATACAAAATCGGCCCGAAAGACGCTGCGGCACGCGTAAAAACCGCCGTAGTTGACAACAAGGCTATCTATCTGGTCAAAGTTACGACGCCGGCGGCATCCACGTGGGAAGACCTGAGTGCCGAAGACAGACTGGCTGCCTTCAATGAATGGAAAGATGGCGTCCTGGCCGACCAGGGTGCATCTCTAAGCCAGAAATTTGACAACAACGTCAAAATTGACCTGATCGCCGCCCACGAATGTATGCCCTCAAAGCTGATGATTCCGCTGTTTTCGTCATCAGCCACTGCGGTTCTTACCCACTTCACGGAAGGCGACGGGCTGACGGACGACATTGACACAAACCGTTCGTACACATTTACCCGCTACCT
>CAZFVA010000025.1:34693-42090 GCA_964522105.1 uncultured Anaeromyxobacteraceae bacterium | reverse complement strand
AACAACGCGCAGCGCGCCATGGATATTGCGAATGAATTTGCGATGTCGTATCGCGCCCATAATATTGAATATCGTCGGTCGGTTACGCAGGAAGCTAACTCCGAACTGCGCGACATGGTCGAGCGTTACCGCATTCGCAAGGAAGAAGCCGACCGCAAGCTGATTGAATTTGAAAAAGAGCATTCAATCGGGTCATTTGAAAGCAGAAAAAAGAGCCTTGAAGAGCGACTGGCGCTTTTGAATGAAAAGCAGGGTCAGATGCTTTTGAAAAGGTCTGAACTGGGCGCCCGCGTTACAAGAATCAAGACGTTCGGCGTCGATAAGGACTTGTTTTCGGTACCGCTTGATGACGTTTTGACCAGCTCGCTTGTCAGTTCGCTGAAGTCAAAATATGTCGATATCCGGGATCAGAGGATGTCATTGGAAGCCCAGTACGGGCCGTTGCATCCGAAATTGAAATCCTTGAACGATCAGATCGTAGAACTTGAACGTGCGCTGACGTCTGAAATCAAGGCGCACATGGCGTCCATCCGTGGTGATTTCGACGAAGTCGTGATGTCGCTTAAGGACATTGATTCGCTGATTTCCAATACAAATAAGGAGCTTGCCGAACTGAGCACCCTGCAGGTCGAGGTTAACGCCCTGGCCGAGCGGAAGACCGATGCGTCGGCCGTTTATGATCAGGTTCGAGCCCGCTTCACCGAAATTGACCTTTCGGCGCAGGTGGAAACTAACAACGTCAGAATTCATGAAATGGCTCAGCTTCCGGCGCGCCCGATTAAGCCTGATTTGCGCCTGAATCTGCTGATTGCATTGATGATTGGTCTGATTCTTGGATTTGGTGTTTCGTATCTGGTCGAGCAGCTTGATAACACGGTCAAGGGCCGCGAGGAACTGGAGTTGCTTACCGGTGTGCCGTGCCTTGGCCTTGTTCCGGCTATTCCGGGGCCAAGGAAGACCAGGGACAGGCGGCGCGACAAGACGTTGAAGGATCGCGATTTTTACGTAATAAATCAGCCAACATCGGTCGTTGCGGAATCTTTGAACAGCGTCCGCACGAACCTGATGTTTGTGCAGCCTGATCGGGAAATCAAGACGGTGCTGATTACGTCAGGCAGTTCGTGGGAAGGTAAGTCCACGATGGCCATTTCATTCGGCGTGACCGAGGCGCGATACGGGGTCAGGACGATTATTGTTGATGCCGATATGCGGCGTCCGCGTCTGCACCGGGCGTTTGGCCTTACGCCCGAAAAGGGCCTGTCGTCCGTTCTGGTCGGTGGCGTGAACTTGAAGGATGTCATCGTCAAGACACACCTGGAAAATCTTGATGTTCTGCCGTGCGGCGCAGTCCCGCCGAACCCTGCCGACCTTCTTTCGTCCAGGAAGTTTGCGGAAACTATCAGGGAACTGCGGACCATGTACGATATGGTCGTGATTGACTCGCCGCCGGTTATTCCGGTTGTTGACCCTCGCATCATCGGCAGCACTGTTGATGCTGTCCTGCTTGTCGTGAAGCTTGGCAAGACGACGCATGAAGCGCTTGTTCAATCGTGTCGCGAACTTACAAGTGTGGGTTCCAACCTGGTCGGGACTGTCCTGAACGAAATGGAAGTCCGCCGTGGCTACGGATACGGGTACGGATATGGCTACGGCCGCTACGGTTACTATTCAAACCGCTACTATTCAACCTACAAGCCTGAAATAGACGAAGAAATCGCTGACGACAAGGTAGTTTAACTGGCCGAAAGTGGCCGGATTTCAAGTGTTTCAATGTAGATTCGGGGGATTGCTGATGATTAGAAATGTCATTGTGATTGTGGCGGCCTTTGTGCTGGTAATGTCCGGGGTTTCCAAGGCTGCGGCAGCTGCCCCCGCCGTCGCCGCTGCAGCCCCCGAAGGTGAGATAGGGCCGGACGGCAAGATATACATAGTTGCGGCGTCACACCTTGACACGCAGTGGTGGTGGACGATTCAGGAGACGATTACCGACCTGTTGACACCGACTTTTTCAGACACGTTTTACCTGCTGGACAAGTACCCCGGCTTCAAGTTTTCCTGGGAAGGCTCGTTTCGGTACATGTTGCTGAAAGAATATCAGCCTCAGGTCTTCCAGCGCATTCGGGGTTACGTTGACACTGACAGATGGTTCCCGGGCGGCAGTTCTGTCGATGCGGGTGACGTCAATGTTCCTTCCACGGAATCGCTGGCCAGACAATTTCTTTATGGAAACGGGTACTTCAAGCGCGAATTCGGCAAAACAAGTGTTGATGTCTTTCTTCCTGACTGCTTCGGTTTCGGGTGGGCGCTGCCTTCTGTGGCTGCCCATTTCGGGCTGAAAGGTTTTTCATCGGCCAAGCTTGAATGGGGCGGCGCAATTCCGATTCCGTTCCCGATCGGGCGATGGGAAGGGCCGGACGGCGCAAGTCTTGTTGCAGCGTTGAACCCCGGCAGTTACACAAATCAGTTTACTGTTGATCCCGGTCTTGATCCGGTCAGGATTGCGGCGATGGACCTGCAGGAATCGTTGTCAGGACTGCGTCTGGCGTTTGCGTATTTCGGCGTCGGGGATCGTGGCGGTGCCCCCGGTGAAAGCACTGTTGCTGTCGTCGAGGCAGCCATTGCACGGACTGAAGGTCCGCAGGTTGTCAGCGCGCCATCAGACCAGATATTCCGGGATCTTACAGATGTCCAGGTAGCGGAACTTCCCGTTCATCGCGGCGAACTTGTGATGCAGCTTCACGGTACCGGTTCATACACCGCGCAGTCAGCTATGAAGCGTTTCAACCGTAAAAATGAATTGCTGGCAGATGCGGCAGAAAGGGCGTCTGTGGCGGCCGACTGGCTTGGTGGAAGGCCATATCCGCTTGAACAGATGACCAGTGACTGGATAAGGTTTCTGTGGCATCAGTTCCATGATGACCTGACAGGCACCAGTATCCCCGAGGCTTACACGTTTTCGTGGAACGATGAAATCCTGACGCTGAACCGGTTTGCCCAGGTGCTTCGCGATGCGGTCGGGACTGTGGCACGTTCGCTTGACACGAGTGCTCAGGGGATTCCGGTCGTGGTCTATAACCCGCTTTCGTTCGAGCGGACTGAAGTGGTCGAGGCGACTATTGCGACCGGTTACTGGGACTTTGCATTCGTGAAAGTTCTCGGTCCTGACGGTTCCGAAGTGCCGTCTCAGGAAGTCAAATACAGTTCATATCAAAGGGATATCATTTTTCTGGCGACGGTTCCTGCGACAGGCTATGCAGTCTATGATGTTCAGTTTTCCGACGTGTCGGGTCAGTTTGATACAGGCCTGAAGGTGTCTGACAGGGCGCTTGAAAATCAGCGCTACAAAGTTGAGCTGAATGATGCCGGCGACATCGCGTCGATTTATGACAAGTTGAATCTGCGGCAGGTGTTGTCTGCCCCGGTCGGGATCACGCTGTTTGATGATTTTTCGTTTGTCTGGCCGGCGTGGGAGCTTCACTGGGAGGGCCTTCGTGATGGTCCGCGTGAACGTCTGGCGGCACCGGCTGCAATCAGTGTAGTTGAATCAGGACCGGTAAGGGTCGCTATCGAGGTAAAACGCGCTGACAGTCAGGGGTCGCAGTTTGTCGAGCGAATCAGCCTTGATGCAGGCGGGACCGGTGATACCGTTAAAGTTGACATGGACATCGACTGGCGTTCGTATGCGACGCTGCTGAAGGCGACGTTCCCGATGGCCGTCAGCAACGCCGACGCCACGTATGACCTTGGCCTTGGAACTATCAGGCGCGGCATAAATACCGACAAGTTGTTCGAGGTTCCGGCCCAGCAGTGGGCCGACATCAGCGCCCCTGACAACAGTTATGGTGTTTCGGTAACCAGTGACTGCAAGTACGGCTGGGATCATCCCGATGCCGGTACGCTGCGGTTGACGCTTATTCATACACCGGCCGGCGCGTCTTATAACCATCAGACACTTGATTTTGGTAATAATCACCTGGCCTTCGGGATTTCAGGTCACTCGGGCGACTGGCGAAACGGGGCACCTGAGCGGGCTGCACAGTTCAATCAGCCATTGATGGCGTTCGCCACGGCGTCGCATGAAGGTGAAAACGGAAAGACGTGGGCTTTCCTGTCGCTGGCCGAAGGTGATCGAGATCGTGTTGCGGTTCGGGCAGTCAAGGCCGATGAAGCCGGGCGCGGGCTCACGATTGTCAGGCTTCAGGAACTGAAAGGCGAAGCGGCAGCCGGTGTACAGATTGCTGCGGCGTCCGGCATCTCGAAAGCCTGGAAGATGGACGGGATGGAAACTGAAGTCAGTCCGCTGCAGGTCGTTGGCGGTAAGGCAGTCATAGATATGACCCCATACCAGATGGTGACCGTTGGCCTTGAACTGGTTCCTGTGGCGCAGCGGCTGCCGACTACGCCAGAGGCCGTGCCCATTGTCCTTGATTTCGACAGGGACGTCGTTTCAACTGATGAAGACAGGGCGGATGGCGCCTTCGACAGCTCCGGTGCGACGTGGTCTGCCGCGATGTGGCCCGGCCAGTTTGTTCATTCAGGTATCCCGTACAGCCTCGGGCCTACAGGACCTGGTGAAAAGAACGCTCTGACATGTAAGGGGCAGACAATCGAGCTTGAAGTCGAAGAAGGGCAGCGTCTGTATATGTTAATGGCGGCCACCGAAGACGTTGCCGAAATGTATTTCAATATTGGTCTGATGGGTACGCGCTTTCCGGTGCAGGCATGGACCGGTTTCATAGGGCAGTGGGACAGCGAGGTGGTTGGCGGTGAAATCGTTTTAAGCAGGGACGAGATGACGCCTGGCTTTGTGAAGCCTGATCCTGTCGCGCTTTATGGGTCACACCGGCATGCTCCGGGTGGCGATGAGGCATACGTTTTCACATATATGTACCGGCACGTTCTGCCGCTTTTTGCGGGTACGGTACAGCTGCAACTTCCGGATGATCCAAGGATTCATATCTTCGCGATGACGCTTGCTGCTGAACCTGCAGACGACACCGAATATGCCACGTCACTGTTTGACGATCATGATCCGCTTCATTCTTCCGGGCTACATTTGCCGGACCCGGAAACACCTGTAGAAAGCGATCCTGGTGAACACGCTGACGAGGCGGCCGACGTGGCCGAGGTCGTAGATGATGCAGGCGTCGATTCGCAGGTTGGGTCTGACATTCCTGCCGTGGCTGATGTTGTCGCGGATACGTCTGAACCTGGCAGCGGCGGCGGATGCAGCGCCGGTCAGACTGATGGTGGCGCGGGTGTGCTTTTCGGACTGGTGCTGGCTGCTGTGATGCTGTTTGTCCTGCGGCGGAAGTTCACCTTCAGATGATGTACCGCTGATTCAACTAATAATTACAATCAGTTTTACAGACGTGCATTCCTGCGGCGCAGTCTTAACATGAAGAATGTCCCGAAGCAGAGCAGGCAGATAACAAGCGCCTGGCTGGCAAATCCCGTGGGAGAAGCTGAACAGCCCGATGAACCTGGCGTGGGCTGTGTGCCGTCATCGGTGTTTGAACTGTCTGCAAAAGCGTCGTGTCCAATCGTGGAGTCACTTGCTGAGTCATGTCTAACGTCGGGTCTGGCGACATCAGTTACGGTCAGGTCTGTTCCAATCACAACATCATCAGTGATTTCAATTACATCTGACGTCGTGTCGGTCGTGACGCCTTCCGAAATGTCGGCAGCCTCGTCCGCGAACGCTTCATCTGCGCCTGCGTCAGACGCTTCGTCGCCCGGCCTTACGACTTCAGTCACCGTGACGGTGTATCCCGGGGTTGTGCATTCGCCTTCACAGCCGGTCACGACGACCTGAAGGAAAACTGTCCCGTCGGGAGCATCTGGAGTCCATTCGATAATCTTTTCGCCGTCCACGTCAGATGCATACAGACATTCGGCAGATTCGCCGCAGGCTGACCACCGGGCGGCCGTGACGGTTGTTCCCGCATCTGTTGTTATGGACACCGTATAAGTGGACCCTGTTGTCGGCACGAAACTGTAGAAGCCGTCCGGCCCGGATACTTCACGGCCCAGACAGGCTTCAGGTATCGTCAGATAAGCGTGATATCCGACGGCTGCGATGTGCTTTGGCTCGCCTTCTGTAAGGGCGGTTGCTTTCGGGCACGTGTCGTTGACGGCCAGTGTTTCGCAGGTGCCGGTAAAGCAGGCGTAGTCGTCGTCGTCAGAACAGGACGACCAGTCCGGTGTTGCCGTGTTCAGACATCCGTCAGTTCTGGAACACACGTCAACCGTGCACAGGTTGGAGTCGTCGCAGGAAGAGTCGGTCGCAGTCGAGGTACAGTCACCGGTATCCTGGTCGCAGTAGTTCTGCGTACACGCAAAGTCGTCCGAGCAAACCTTTGCCGTGCCTTCACACTGGCCGGAAGTGCACGTGCTGTTAACAGAGCAGAGATCTGCGTCGTTGCACAGTTCGCCTTCCAGCGGTTCAGGATTCTTGACGCAGATGAATTCGTTGGCACCGACTGAATTGCAGACTCCTATGTTGCACTGGTCGTCATCTCCAGAACAATCGAAGGGGGCTCCGGTGACACATGAACCAAGCACGCAGGCGTCTTCGAACGTGCATCCGTCGTCGTCGGAATTACACAGCAGACCTTCGCGCGGTGCCGGATTCTTCAGGCATTCGTACGTGTCCGCGCCTGTGGAATCGCAGATTCCCGTATTGCACTGGTCGTCTTCGGCAGAACAGTCCGGGGCTGATCCGGCAAGGCATGCGCCAAGTACGCAGGCATCATCGACCGTGCATCCGTAACCGTCAGAGTTGCACAGTGCGCCTTCCATGGGTGCCGGGTTCTTCAGGCATTCGTATGTGTCCGCACCTGTTGAATTGCAGATACCGGTATTGCACTGGTCGTCTTCCATTGTGCAATCCGGGCTGTCACCGGCGATGCACTCGCCAAGCACGCAGGCGTCATTCACGGTGCATCCGAAGCTGTCCGAGTTGCAGAGCTGTCCTTGATTTGGCTCGGAATTTTTCAGGCATTCAAAGGCGTTGTCCGATGTTGAACTGCAATATCCAGTGTTGCACTGGTCATCTTCCATTGTGCAATCCGGGCTGTCACCAGCGACGCACGAACCGAGCACGCAGGTGTCATCGACCGTGCATCCGTAACCGTCAGAATTGCACAGCGCACCTTCGTGCGGTGCTGGATTCCCCAGGCATTCGTGGGTGTTAAAGCCGGTTGAATTACAGAAACCTGTGTTGCACTGATCGTCCTTGGCAGAGCAATCCGGGGTGTCGCCGACGATGCAGGATCCAAGCCAGCAGGCATCATCAGCGGTGCATCCGGAGCTGTCCGAGTTGCAGAGCTGTCCTTGATGAGGCTCGGAATTTTTCAGGCATTCAAAGGCGTTGTCCGATGTTGAACTGCAATATC
>CAZFVA010000025.1:19809-34593 GCA_964522105.1 uncultured Anaeromyxobacteraceae bacterium | reverse complement strand
GGCTCGGAATTTTTCAGGCATTCAAAGGCGTTGTCCGATGTTGAACTGCAATATCCAGTGTTGCACTGGTCATCTTCCATTGTGCAATCCGGGCTGTCACCAGCGACGCACGAACCGAGCACGCAGGTGTCATCGACCGTGCATCCGTAACCGTCAGAATTGCACAGCGCACCTTCTTTTGGCGTCGGGTCCTTTATACATTCGTGACGATACGCACCGGTGGAATTACAGAAGGCGGCGTTGCACTGGTCTTCATCTAATAGACAGTCCCACCTCGGTCCTGGTTGGCAGGTGCCGAACCTGCATGCGTCCCCGATGGTGCATCCATCGTTGTCGGCATCGCATGTCATGTACTGGAAAGATTCCCAATTCTTCAGGCATTCATAGGTCAAAGCACCGGTCGAGTTGCATACGCCGACGTTGCACTGGTCGTCTTCAGCGGAACAGTCCGGGGCGGATCCTGCAACGCATGAGCCAAGAACGCAGGCATCATCGACCGTGCATCCAGATCCATCGGAATTGCAGGCCGCGCCTTCGTGCGGTGCCGGATTCCCCAGACATTCGTGCGCGTTGTTGCCGGTTGAATTACAGAGACCTGTGTTGCACTGGTCGTCCCGGGCCGAACAGTCCACTGCGTTGCCCGTGACGCACGTACCGGAATTGCACATGTCATTGGCCGTACACCCGTCGGAGTCGGCGTTACACGGTTTCAGATGCAGGGGAGCCGCATTTTTATAGCAGAGATAAGTACTTGCGTTTACTGACTGGCAGGCGCCGGTGTTGCACTGATCGTCTTCGGCTGAGCAGTCCGGTGCGGCACCCGGGATGCACTCGCCCGCCCTGCATTCGTCATCGACGGTGCATCCGTTAGAGTCGGCCTCGCACATCAGGCCTTCGTTCGGTCCGGGATCTTTCAGGCATTCATGGGTGTTGTTGCCGGTGGAACTGCATATGCCGGTGTTGCACGGGTCATCCATGGCGGAACAGTCGGGCTCGGCGCCGGCCAGACAGAAGCCACCCAGACACGTGTCATCGACGGTGCATCCACTGCCGTCCATATCGCATGCGGCCCCGTCGTGCGGAGTTGAATCTGTGCTGCAGGCATAGGTGTTGTCAGTCAATGATTGGCATACGCCTGTGTTGCACTGGTCGTCCCAGGCGGAACAGTCGGCTTCGGCACCGGCCAGACAGAACCCGCCGGAACACGTGTCATCGACGGTGCATCCGTTGCCGTCCAAATCGCATGCCGCACCCTCCTTCAGAGTTGGATCGGTACTGCACGCATACGTATTGATGGTTAAGGAATAGCACACCCCGGTGTTGCACTGGTCATCCATGGCGGAACAGTCGGCTTCGGTTCCGGCCAGGCAGAAGCCGCCCGAACAGGTGTCATCGACGGTGCAGCCACTGCCATCGGAATCGCAGGCATTGCCATCGTGCGGAGTTGAATTGGTACTGCAGGCAAAGGTGTTGCTGGTCAAGGAATAGCAGATACCGGTGTTGCACTGGTCGTCCCAGGCGGAACAGTCGGGCTCGGCACCAGCCAGACAGAAGCCCCCTGCACATGTGTCATCGATGGTGCATCCGCTGCCGTCGGAATCGCATGCGGCACCCTCGTGTGGAGCTGAATCTGTGCTGCAGGCATAGGTGTTGTTGGTCAAGGAATAGCACACGCCGGTGTTGCACTGGTCGTCCAAGGCGGAACAGTCGGCTGCTGACCCGGCTACGCAACTGCCGGCGTTGCATTTGTCATCGACCGTGCAGCCCGTGGAGTCGGCGTTGCACAGAAGTCCTTGTTTCGGTGTCGGGTTTTTGACACATTCGTATGTCAGGTCGCCTGTGGAATTGCATTTGCCTGTATTGCATTGGTCGTCCATGGCTGTGCAGTCAGGCGCCAGACCTGCGCTGCAGGTTCCGGATGAACATGTGTCCCGCGTGCATCCGTTGCTGTCCAGGTCGCACGCAGCACCGTCGTTGAATGACCATGCTTCGACAATCAGGTCAGGATTACATTTCTGACAACGGTTGGACGGGTTGACTTCGTCGCGGGCCAGGCAGGTTCCGTTGATGATGCATTTGTCGGCCTGAAGGGTATTTCTGCAGGAAGCAACGGGGGCCAGTGTCAGCTTGAGGCCGCTTGTTATGAAAGCCGTGTTGAATGAATGTTCAATGCCTGAAGTGCCGCCGGCATATTCAACTCCGACAGTTGCAAAGGCGCCGTTTGCGCCGGCTTGAACAGTTTCGTATCTGAATTCAATAGTTCCGTCTGTAAACAGCACCGCTTGCAGCGTGATCTTTGCGCCGTTGTCCAACACAGCAATGTTGGTCCATTGGACCACCAGGTGCGCAGATACCCCGGTTCCGATAGTCTTATATTTTATCTTGCATGCATTGGCCGTCAGGCAGGTCAGATCCTCCCAGTAAGGCGCGATAAAATTGTTCGGTGCGTTATCGTTAGGTATGTTGAAGTTGCCATAGGCCGTGTTGGCTCCATCAAACAGGATCAAGCCGTTCGAGTTGACCCAGAACTGCGTTTTGGAATTGGCCTGGCCGAACGGGAACGTAAAACCAACCGGGTAAGGACCTGCGGCAACGTCGTCCCCGACGATTCCAGTGTCTGTGCCGGTCACAGAAATGTTTTCGAATGCGCTGCCACCGGACACAAAGGCTGTCGCGGCGCCGACTTCGCAGGTGTCATCTGTACATGCCAGTGAATCGTCGCACCGCACCGGTATTCCGCCGCAAACTCCGTTCAGGCAGGCGTCGTTTTCAGTGCACGTCACCAGGTCATTGCATTGCCAACCGTTCATCGCCGTAGAGTCGGCGTAACATTCGTAAGTGGTATTGCTGGTTGACGAACATGCCCCCAGAACGCATTTGTCCGCAAAGGCACTGCAGTCTGCCTCAAGTCCCCGCATACAGACGCCGCTGGAACAGGAGTCCCCGACCGTGCAACCGTTGGAGTCGGCGTCGCAGGCTGTGCCGTTCGTCTTCGCCGGGAATACACACTGACCGGTTGCAGGATTGCATGTGCCGGCATTCTGGCACTGGTCAGGTGCGTCACAGACAAACAGGTTGGAACCGGTACATGTTCCGGCCGCGCAGACATCTGTTTGCGTGCAGAGATTACCGTCATTACAGACCGTGCCGTCGGGTAGATTACTTGTGACACATGTTGTGCCGTTGAAACTGCCTGGCGCCTTGCACGCTTGATCGGCGGTCGTGCAGTCAACAACTACCGAATCACTTGCCGTTGTACTGTAATTGCCCCATGTGTTTTTGGAACGTACGCTGACAGTGCAGGATCCGGGGGCCAGCTGCGGGGTAAACGTGAAGGCCTCAGACGGTTCGTCGAATGCGCCGTCCGATGCTGTTGCCGCCGTCCAACCGGTCGTAACGCAACCTGATACTGAATATTCAACAAGCACAATTTCTGTCATCGGTTCAGTCGCCGAACCGGAGTATGCTGGCCTGGCGTTAGATGTCGGGTCAGGGGTAAAAGGCGTCAACGTTACCGTCGGTGTCGTGTCTACCGGGTCATAAATACTGTCGCCATCAGTGTCGCGCCATCCCAGCTGAAACTGGCTGACGGGGCACATCGACCAGTTGTTTTCACGCATCATGCAGGTGACTTCGATGCAACTGGCGCAGCTTGCACAGCTCGGTTCGACGCCGCCGCAGGCGCCCTCCGGACAACCGGCAGCGCAGTTAGTGTTCTGTATGTTCAGGTATCCGTAGTTGCCCGAGCATGAGCAGCATGAATAGCCAGGCTGGCAGTATTCATCCATTGCTCCGAACGAGTGTCCTGTTTCGTGGGCGAATACCTGATCCAGACGGCTCAGCCCCCAGCCGTTGTTGTCGTCGGTGTGGACTTGATACGGGCCGTTCATGTATGCGAACGCAAAGTATCCATCGGTGAACGTAGTTGAGTTACCAAGAGTCCCGTCAGTAACCATCAAAACGACATAAGCCCAATCGGTGTCGTAGGCGTCCCGCAGCGCGTTGTTCATATCGAAGAAGCCATCGTGGCTTCCGGCATAACCAAGGTTTTGCAACGCCTGATAACGCCATGCCGTCGCGGTGCCGCTTCCGGCGGTCGGGTTTGTACTTACGGTTGTGCTGTAGGACACGACATTGAAGCTTATGTTGGCCTGTGGTCTGAATCCAGCGTACCAGTTAGCGCCTGCACTAATTTCGGACAGCGCTGTCGTTTTGCCGCCTGCCGACCACTTGGCGGTTGGGCCGTCAACGAAAATTACGCCGACGGTAGTGCTGCCGATCATGAATTCGCTAGTTTCGTAGTATCCCGGAGCGGGGGCGTAGGCATCGATCAGGCGGCTGTTTTCGGGAGTTCTCCATTCAACCGCTTTTTCCTGGCCGTGGCCGCGACTGCCCCATGTTTCTGAAGTGGAATCCGACCGTTCATAGTCCCCGCTTGCGTCGACCAGGGTCCTTGTTTCCGGCTCGGGCAGGCTGTTACCTGTCAGGCTTCCGCTTCTTTTGACAAGGCCGTTTCGCGAATAGTAGTTGGCCCACATCGCCTGCAGGCCGAGGGCTCCGTCCATCTCGTCCCAGAGGGGATCTCCCCAGTTCGGGTCAGTAATAAACAGCACGCCCGGGAGTGATATCAACGCCTGGTTCAGTGATGCGCATTCGACGACCAGCACCCTGTCGCCAATTTTTTCGCGCACGATCACACCGTTTTGCGCAAGAATGTTCGCGATTTCACGGATCTGTTCGGGCATTACTTCCGGCAGCACGATCAGGGTCGGTGAAAAAGCAGGCTTGGCCAGCCCGGACGGGTTGACCGCCATATTTTTCGATTTGCCTGAATGTCCCTGTGGCGTAGTGGTCCGGGACAGCGTTTTGTTCCCCGGGCCGTTTTCATCAGGCATTTCCTGTGTGAAGCTGGAAATATCAGTTTCGTTGGATGTTTCGCATCCGGCAAGTGCGGCTAGAATGATTGACGCAAAAAGGACATAAGTAAGTTTTTTCATAAGTACCCCCCACTCCCGGTTTTCAGATCGAAGGCCGCCCGCGGCTAAGAAAATCAGGTGCCTAGAATGATGGTTTTATGTTGGTTTTTCAAGGCTTACGCAAAGTATTTTCGGGCTTCAGTGTCCGGAATGATATTTTGGAAGGTTGTCACGGGAAATTCGCGCTTTAATCGCGTCGCCGTAAAGCATCAGTGTCAGTCCGGCAAGGACGAGCGGCAGTCCGATCACAAGATACGGAGTTGCCTGTTCGCCCGCAAAAAGTCCAATAAATACGGCGATTACGGGGTTCACAAGGGCGTAGCTTGAAATGCGGAAACTTGGTTCCTTCACCAGCAGGAAATTGTACGCCACAAGGGTCAGTGACCCGAGCGTTGCAAGATAGAAGACACTGAACCATGACCAGACCGAGGCGTTTGCAAGTGTGCCGAAGACGTCCGGTTCTGTGGCGAAGGCCAGAATCGTCGCCGTAATCCCGGCAGTGACCATTTGAATTGCGGTCGAAAGGAAGACGTCCGGCACTTTCGTCAGGTGGCTGGCTGAACTGGTGCCGAGCGCCCACGTCAGCCCGCCCGCGATCGAGATCAGGACCGACAGGCTGACGCTTCCCATGAATGAAGTGCCGTTATAAAGCAGGAATCCGATCCCCAGGACCCCGATGATGGTGCCGCTGAAACGAATCTTTGAAACTCCGGTCCGGTACAGAATGAAGTTGAACAGGGCCACGTAGAACGGCATGCAGGCGATGATCAGGCTTGCCGTGTAGCTCTGCATTTGCTTTTCAGCGATCGTCAGCAGTCCGTTTCCAAGCAGCAGAAGCAGCACGCCAAGCAGGGCTGAACCGGCGATTTCTTTCAGGGTCGGCAGCGTCTTGAACGCGCCCCTTTTCCACGCCAGCGCCGCCAGTATCATCGCGCCGCTTAAGAAGCGCAGGGACAGGACCAGCGGGGCCGGAATGGTGTCCACAGATGCTTTGATGAAGTAGTAGGTCGATCCCCAGACCAGATAGACCATGATGTAACTGAAAAGGATCAGGATCTTTTCTTTCTTCAAAATCGCCGCCGCCCCGGTGTGCGCAGAACTACGGCAGATTCTACATGGAAATTGGGTTTTATAGTGCTTTGTTGCTGGCTGCGATGATGGCGGTGACGGGGACTGTGAACACTGCGTCAACTGTGAAGTGGTTGCCGCCGGTGAAGCCGATCTGCTTTGCCTTGACGCCTGCCTTGGCCGCCTTCGCCATGAACGCATCGACACTGGCCGGGGCCAGGGTCACGAACGCCATCGACTGGGCTTCGCCGAACAGGTCGGCCGGGTTGCTGCCGATGCCTTCAAGCTTCACACCGATGCCGGAACCGGCGACGCTTTCCGCGACTGCCCACAGCAGGCCGCCTTCGCTGACGTCGTGAGCCGACTTGACCAGGTCCGTTTCAATGGCGGACGTAATCAGTTCGCACAGGGCGCTGTGGCGTGCGGCGTCGGCCTTGACGACCTTGCCTGCGACCTTGCCGGTCTTGCGGCGGGCGAACAGGGAAGCGTCAAAGATGAACTTTTCGCTGCCAAGCAGGACGATGGCGTCGCCTTCATCCACAAAGTTTGAACCGGCCGTGTGGTCAACGTCTTCGACAAGGCCGACTACGCCGACAACGGGGGTCGGCTGGATCGATGCGCCGGCCGTTTCATTGTAGAAGCTGACGTTTCCGCCGGTGACCGGGGTGTCGAACGCGAGGCAGGCCTCGGACAGACCGGCGACGGACTCTTTGAATTCCCACATGACTTCGGGACGTTCCGGGTTGCCGAAGTTCAGGCAGTCGGTCAGGGCGATGGCGCGTGAACCGACGCACGCCAGGTTCAGGCATGCCTCGGCGATGATGTTGAACGAGCCGTTGTGCGGGTCAAGCCAGCAGGCCGGGCTGTTGCCGTCAGACGTCATCGAAACGCCACGGTTCGACGGAGCTTCAAGCAGGCGCATGACGGCCGCGTCGCCGTCGCCGGGGCGCACGACTGTCCGAAGCTGAACCATGTGGTCATATTTGTGGAAAACCGGGGCCTTGGACCTGAAAGACGGGTCGTCGATCAGGTCAAGGAACTCGGACTTCAGGTCGCAACTGACTTCAAACGCCGGGACTACGCGCCTTGCAGCAAGGTCGGTCGGTTCGGCCCACGGGCGGTCGTACAGCGGGGCTTCGTCGGTCAGCAGGTTGATCGGCAGGTCAACGACCTTTTCGCCGTTGAAGTGCATGACCATCTTTCTGGTGTCGGTAACTTCGCCGATGACTGCGCACGAAAGGTCCCACTTGGCGCAGATGGCCAGGACGCCTTCTTCGTTGCCGCGTTCGCAGACCAGCAACATTCTTTCCTGAGATTCTGACAGCAGAATTTCCTGGGCGGTCATGTTGGCGGCGCGCTGCGGGACGGCAGACAGGTCAACGTTCATGCCCATCTTGGCGCGGTCAGCCATTTCGAACGTCGAACACGTCAGGCCTGCGGCGCCCATGTCCTGAATGCCCATTACCAGCCCGGACTTCATCAATTCAAGGCAACATTCCAGAACTACTTTTTCCGTGAACGCGTCGCCGACCTGAACGGTCGGGCGCTTTTCAGATGCGTGCTCGTCAAAGGCGGCGGACGCCATCGAAGCACCGTGGATGCCGTCACGACCGGTTGCGGCGCCCATGTAAATCACGGGGTTGCCGACGCCCGAAGCGTTGCCGTAGAACACGCCATCGGCCTTGACGACGCCCAGCGTGAACACGTTGACCAGGCAGTTGCCGTCGTAAGTCGGGTCAAACACAAGTTCGCCGCCGACAGTCGGGACGCCCATGCAGTTGCCGTAATAGGAAATGCCGGCGACGACGCCGTTGATAAGGTATCTGGTTCTGGGGTGCGACAGCGACCCGAAGCGCAGCGAGTCCATGTTCGCGATCGGGCGTGCGCCCATCGTGAAGATGTCGCGCAGGATGCCGCCGACGCCGGTCGCGGCGCCCTGGAACGGCTCGATGTACGACGGGTGGTTGTGGCTTTCCATCTTGAAGGAAATTGCCCAGCCATCGCCGACATCAACGACGCCGGCGTTTTCGCCGGGGCCGACCAGTACGCGGGCGCCTTTGGTCGGGAACGTTTTCAGGTATTTTTTGGACGATTTGTACGAAACGTGTTCGTTCCACATCGCCGAAAATGCAGCAATTTCCGCCATGGTCGGGTCGCGGCCGATGAAGCCCAGAATTCTTTCAAATTCATCAGGGCTGAGTCCGCCTGCCATCGCGAATTCTTTGATCTGCGGGTTCATATCTGGTTACTCCTGTCGTCCGTTCTTACAGTGATTTAATAATGGATTCAAACAGAACAATGCCCTGACTGCCGCCCAGGACGCACTCGCTGGCGCGTTCGGGGTGGGGCATCATGCCGAAGCAGTTGCCGTCGCGGTTCATTATTCCGGCGATGTTGTTGACCGACCCGTTCGGGTTGGCCTCCGGCGTAACTTCGCCGTCTGCATCGCAGTAACGGAACAGCACCTGGCCGTTCTTTTCAATCTCGGCAAGCTGGTCTGCCGGGGCATAGTAGTTACCGTCGGCGTGGGCGATCGGCATGCCCAGAATGGCGCCTTTGCCGGCCTTGCGGGTCAGGCTCGTTTCGCCGTTTTCAACATACAGCCAGACATCTTTGCAGATGAAGTGTCCGCACGTGTTCGGGCGCAGGGCTCCGGGAAGCAGCCCAGCTTCGGCCATGATCTGGAAACCGTTACAGATTCCGATTACCACGCCGCCGGCGTTGGCGAATCTGATGACGTCTTCCATGATTGGGGAAAAGCGCGCGATTGCGCCCGAGCGCAAGTAATCGCCGTACGAAAATCCGCCCGGCAGAACGACTACGTCGGTCGCCGGCAGCTTCTTTTCTTTGTGAAAAATGAAAGTCGCGTCCTGACCAAGAACACGGCCAAGCACGTGTTTGCAGTCGTTGTCGCAGTTGGAACCTGGAAATACGGGAATCGTAAATTTCATCTGACCGCCTCCTGTGACCGCCCCAAAAAATTAACCTGGGTCAGGTCAGCCTTCACTTCAAGTCGCTGAGATTACTCAACTACTACAGTGAAGTCCTCGGTAACGGGGTTGGACAGCAGGGCTTTTGCCATCGCCGTGGCCCTGGCCTGCACTGCCTCGCGGCTGGCGCCCGAAAGCTTCAGGCGGACAACGCGACCGATGCGGGCGTCCTGGACTTCCGCGAAATCAAGACTTTTCAAGGCGCCGATGACGGCCTTGCCCTGAGGGTCAAGAATTTCCGCTTTCGGCATAACTTCTACTGACACCGTGTAAATACTGTCTGCCATTGAGTCACCTTCTATTTAGTTTCCCGTCGCCGGGATTGAGTCACATTGCCAGGCCGGGTGGCTTCCCCGGTTGTTCCGGAAAAGACCCTTCGATGGGCCGGATTTTAGCCGAAAATCGGTCGCCGGTCGCGCATTAATTTGACCTTTTCAAACATGTTTCTGTCGGTACATCAGGACTGGCCTCTCGAATATGCCTGACTGTTGGCTGCTTCGGCTGAACGACTGTTGACACTTGAAATGGAACCTTAAAGGTGCCAAAATGTACATTGAGAAACGTAAGGCTCATTACAGTTTGAAGGTGTTTCAAAGGGAAGTGAATCATGGACGGAAATGCAAAGTGCGCCGCCTGTGGCGTGGAATTGAAAAGGGACGTCCGTGGCGATGACGTGACTTACAAAGGTCAAAGTGTCCACGTCGACCAGCCCGGTTGGTATTGCACTGGATGTAGCGAAGTCGTTTTTGAGTGGGATGACGCGGCAGTCATGGAAAACGCGTTTATGGCCTTGAAGGTTGAGGTTGACGGGTTGCTTCCCCCGGCCGAAGTTACGCGAATCAGGAAGAAGCTTGGCCTGTCGCAGCGAAAGGCCGGCGCGATTCTGGGCGGCGGGCCAAGGTCGTTCCAGAAATATGAAAGCGGCACCGACTGGGTTACCCGTTCAATGGCCAATCTTCTGCGCCTGCTGGACAACGACCCGTCGCGAATCAAAGAACTGACTTTGCGTGGAAAGGCCGATACTCAGAATTCAAGTTCCCCCAATCCTGACTAACCAAGTTCCCCGTTAAATCTTAGTTTTTCTGGCGAAAATGGCGTCGACGTGGCGCAGGTGGTGTTCAATGCTGAAGCAGGCCGCGATCTGATCGCGGGTCAGCAGGGCGGCGACTTCCGGGTCGGCGATTAAGTTGTCCATGAACGCGCCTTCGCCGTTGAAGTACTTCATGGCAGCGCGCTGGACCAGTCCGTACGCTTCCTGACGCTTCAGACCGGCCTGAATCAGGGCCAGCAGCACGCCTTCAGAATTGATGACGCCGCCAGAACTGTTCATGTTGGCGGTCATGCGGTTTTCATGGACGACAAGGCCGCCGATGATGGTCGCCAGCCGCTTTGCGATGTATTCCAGCGTTGCGGTGGCGTCGGGACCGATGACGCGCTCGACGCTTGAGTGGCTGATGTCGCGTTCGTGCCAAAGTGCCACGTCTTCAAGGGCGGCAAGGGCGTATCCGCGCAGCAGTCTTGCCTGTCCGCACACGTTTTCACACCCGATCGGGTTCTTTTTGTGGGGCATGGCCGAGCTGCCGCGCTGCTTCGTGCTGAAAGGCTCCTGAGCCTCGCCGACTTCGGTGCGCTGCAGGTGTCTGATATTTAAGGCAATGTGGTCGATGACGCTTCCCGCCACGGCCATTGATGTAAACAGCGTCGCGTATCTGTCGCGGGCCACGATCTGCGTCGCGGCAGGTTCAGGTGTCAGGCCGAAACGCGCCAGCACGGCGGCTTCGCGGGTCGGGTCGCCGAACGCCAGGTTTCCAACGGCGCCGGCCAGCTTCCCGACCATGATTCCAGCAACGGCATCATCAAAGCTTTTCAACGCCCGTACGACCATTTCGCGCCATCCAAGCAGGATAAGTCCGAACGAAGTCGCCTCGGCGTGCATGCCGTGGGTGCGTCCCACCATCGCGGTATGTTTATGTTTTTCCGCCTGACCAAGCAGCGCCGCTTCCAGTCCGGCCAGCTCTTCGCGTACGTATGAACACGCCTGACCAAGCTGGATGGCCGACACTGTGTCAAGCATGTCCGACGACGTCAGCCCGAAGTGTACGAACCGCGTGACGTCACCAGCCTGCTCTTCGACGTGGGTCAGGAACGCGATGACGTCATGGCGCAGCGAACCTTCCAGCTCGTCGATGCGGTCCGGGTTCATGGTGACCGTGGACCTGATGTGGGCGGCGTTCCCGGCAGGCGCGATGCCTTCGGCCTCAAGCGCTTCCAGGTATGCCAGTTCGACATCCAGAAACGTGTTCCAGCGCCAGCCGGACGACCAGACTTCGCGCATACGTGGGGTTGAATATCTATCAATCACGGGCGACTCCTTGCTTGCAGTCATGCTGATTCCGCAGACGCGGGCGGTCGGCGGTTGTCCGTATTCTGCCTTATCTGGTTGATTAAGTCATGGGGGACGTGAATGGGAAACGTGCGCTGGCTACAGCTTGTATTCCGGGTCGCGGCAGCAGCGGACGCCATCGGTTGATTTGGGCGAAAAACGCTTCGTGTTGTAGTCGCATCCCGAGCCGCCACCGGTTACGTCGCCACCACGGATGATGCCGCCGGAAGTCCATTCGCCGAGGTTGCCGATGATGTCAAACACGCCGTCTTTCGTGACGCATTTTGATGAACTGCCGGATGCTTTGACTGCGCCTGAAACGTTGCAGTTTGCAGCATCAGGGGCGCCGTTTTCACATGCCTTCGACCATTCTTTGTTCGAGCAGATTCTTTTGCCGACCTTCTTACAGGCAGCTTTTGCCGATCCTGCTGACAGTCCACCGGCAGGCTTTCCGCCGACCGAGTGTTCGCGCAGGTCAATGCAGTAACCGACATCTGCCGGCTTTTTGCCCGAACCCGATTCAGCGGCGGGGTCGGTCACGATCAGGGCCATGTCGTTTCCGGTGCACATCAGCATTTCAGCAAACTTCGGTGCCTTCACCGGTTCGGGAACCGGGGCCGGGGCCGGAGCTGGCGCGGGTGCCGGGGCAGGGGCCTGTTCAGCGACTGCCGGGGCCGGTGCTGCGGCTGCCTGAGCGGCTGCGTCAGCCGGTGCCGGTGCCGGCGCTGGTGCGGGGGCCGGGGCTGGTGCAGGGGCCGGTGCGGCCTGTGCGACCGCCGGAGCTGCCTGCTGCTGTGGTGCAACTGCCTGGGCTATCTGGGGTTTCCCTGCAATACTGCTCTTGAAACGGGTGGCCGTCTGGTCCATGCCGCCGGCCAGCACGAACGCGATTAACGCGAGCGCCGTGACCACGCCCAGACCGATCAGAATCATCTTTGACGAAACGTTCTTGCGTGGCGGTTCCACTACGCGCTGGAAGTTGGCCATGCCCGGTGTAGTCCCGGTGCTTTTTCTGGTGATCGATTCGACGATTACCATTCCTTCGTCGTCAGCTTCGGGGACCGGCGGCGGCGCCTTCTTCTTCTTTTTCACAACGACGTCGGGCATCGACGACAGCGGTGGCGGGACATTTACCGCAGTAACGTGATGCGCTTCCAGATCCTCGACGTCTTCGTACGGCGTCGGCGGGACAATCGGTTCGTCATAAACGTCGATCGCAGGCGGTTCTTCTGCAGGGGCGGCTGCCTCGACCTCTTCAGGGAATGACATCAGAACGGTGTCGTCTTCCGGTTCGACGACTACAGCATTCTGCAGAGTTGCCGCCTGATACGTCAGGTCGTCAACAGTCACGTCTTCAACATGAAGACTTTCAACGCCTTCGTGATAGGAATCTTCAATCTCGGGGACTTCAGCGGGCAGATCACCGGCCGCAGGTAGACGGATGGCCTTGAAAGACCCGGTTTCGTGCATTCTGCGGACCCAGATGCCTTCTTTCTGAACGTTCGCGAACGCTTCCCTCATGCTGGCGGCAAAAGCGTCTACTGACTCGAATCTGGCCGCCGGATCAAGGGCTGTTGCGCGGACAAACATCTCGTCGAACCGCTTGGTCAGCCTTGGAACCTGTGTCGACAGCGCCAGGCCGGCCTTGACAGGGCTGATGGCGATAAGTTCGCCCAGGATCAGGCCAACCGCAAAAATATCACTTTGAATAATTTCGATTGCCGGGTCTGTAAGCTGTTCCGGAGCACGGTAGTAATCAGATACCGGGATCTGTTCGCCGTCCTTCAGCTTTCTTTCCACAAGGTACCAGGGGTCGGAAAGCGCCAGCCTGTCCGGCAGCACGAAGAAGTTTTCCGGCTTGATGTTCCCGTGTACAAAGCCTTTCCTGTGGAAGGCCCGCACGCCGTTCAGCATCCGTTCGCCGAAATTCTTCAGCTTCGGGACCGGGAAGTGCTCGCCGCCTTCATCATGAAGGTCCAGGACCGCACGAAGCGACAGGCCTTCCATCAACTGGCTGGTGATGAAGTGGCGGCCATCGGCAGCGACATACCCTGAAACTTTAACAACGTTGGGGTCTTCGATTTCAGCAGCACGGGCCAGACGCCCGATGTTGGTCTTCGAAAACGGGCCTTCAAAGAAGGCCGGCTTGAACACTTTCAAAGCGACCGGGAGGTCGTTTTCCATGTCCAGCGCCTTGAAAACGGTGCCTGACGGACCGGTTCCACGACCGAACATGATTCTGTAGCGATTTGCGAGCCTGTCCCCGATTCCGGGCAGATTGGCGTTAGGTTCCATCTTCACCCTCTCCAGACTAATAACATAAGGAATACACAGACGAAGGCAATGTATCAGAAAGTTGGTATTGAAACAATTCGTGTTTCAGTGATTCGGGGCACATAGATTCGGTTTTTTCGGGAATTTCAGATCCGGGACTTGATGGTCAGCGTCTGGCCCAGCGTCCAATCCAGTACGCGATGCGGAAATCGACACCTGGCTGTATGGCCCCGCCGTCGCCGTCGCGGTTCGGCTGGTACGGATTTGAACGCCAGTGATAGTTTGAAGGTCCAAGCAGGCTCATCGGGATAGGTTCTTCAGTAATCATGTCGGCGTTCCTGCCGACGCATCCCATCACGGTCAGATGGACGCCTTCGACCGGCGTACAGTCAGGCACTGCAACTTCAGGTTCCTCTTCGGTGCAGACAGCGTCCGGGCACAGGATTCCGGCGTAATTCCAGTACGGAGCGTCTTTGTATTGTTTCAGTGTCGTGACGCCTCGGGCGATTGCCTCTGCGTCGGGGTCTTTTGACATGCGGCCCCACGCGTGGCCGCCTGCATTTCCGGCAGCGTAGATGAAGTCATAGTAGCTGTACCCGATTTCGGACGCCTGCCTTGATTCGCCAGGCCTTGAGTAGAATTGTGATCCGACAGCGTCTTCCAGTATTTTTCTGGCACCGGTGTTGTCAACGTAGCGCAGGCATAGCCACAGGCCGGCGAACGCCATGTTGTAATTCGAGTAGTTGGACTTGGTGCTCATGTCGACCATTTCGAATCCGTGTTCGGCGATAATTCTGTCAAATTCACGGGTTCCAATCAGATCGTCATTCAGCCAGGTCGTCAGTTCGGGGTCTTCGGTGATATAGGCGAACGCCGCGACGATGCCGAGCGCCATGACTGCGTGGAAGCCGTTTTCCAGACCGGGCATGTAGAACTGGCCGTCAAAATTTTGAGGATTCAGCCATCCATGAAGCGTCGTTCTGCCGTCGGCATCCGGGATTTCCAGGTCGTACCCGGATACTCTGACAACCATCAATTCTTTTGCGATTGCGAGTGCGTCGGCCTTCAGAGTGTCTTTGTAGGTCCGGGGGAC
>CAZFVA010000025.1:0-19709 GCA_964522105.1 uncultured Anaeromyxobacteraceae bacterium | reverse complement strand
GCGGGCGCGTTCCACTTCGACGCACGGGTACCCCTGGTTGCGAAGGACGCCGTATCGGTAGGCGTTTGCGGCAATGCCGACACCGGCGTAAAGTCCGGCTACCTTGTGATTAAAGGTAATAACTTCAAGCGGTTCCTTTCCATAGAACGCCTTGAAATCCCACGAGTCGCCGTTCTGGATGAAATCTTCGATTGCCGCACGGTCTGCTGTATTTGCGAGGTCGATACTGATGTCTTTGTTCAGGTCCATCCCGGCTACCGTGAAAACCTGCCAGGACTTTTCAAATTTTGTAGCCTTCGTTTCAAGGTCGGCGTCAAAGCCATTGTCCCCGGGTCCGGGCACAAGGCCGCGCCATTCGGTCGAAGGTGTTCCGCAGGCGGGCGGTACGAAATCGACCTTTACGATTCCGTCAGGCGCCACGTCGTTCGGGACGTCATTATCGACGATTGAATCGGTCGTCGAATCAACGACGACGTCCGTTCGGGCGGTGTCAGGTGTCGCGTCATCCTGTGCGTCTGCCACATCAGCAGTGGTGTCGCCAGCAACGTCCGAAACAACCGCGTCAGGCAGTCCATTAGAAGTCGAGCATCCGGTCGTCACCGCCATGATTGTGCAGGCAAGAATCGCAGACAGAAGAAGGTGTCTCATGAAGCCCCCGGTTGTCACAGAATTTTATATTGGAGCGGGATACGGGAGTCGAACCCGCGACGTACAGCTTGGGAAGCTGTCACTCTACCACTGAGTTAATCCCGCTTTCAAAGAACAGGCCGATTGTCACCGCCAGCGCCGCCATTGTCAAGCAGGACCGGCGTCCCGGGCTCAGACTTCCCGGCACGACCCGCAGGTTCCGAAGATTTCGAGCCTGTGGCTGGTGATCTTGAAGCCGTGTCTGGTCGCTGCGCGGTCTTGAAGCCTTTCAATGCCGGGATCTTCGAATTCGATGATTTTTCCGCACCCGAGGCAGATCAGGTGGTCGTGGTGACCGGTAAGGCCTTCGTCGGCTTCAAACGTGGCGGCTTCGAATCTTGAAAAACCTTCCCCGAAGTGGCGCGCCTCGGCCAGCCTGGCTTCGCACAGAAGCTTCATGGTTCTGTAAACGGTTGCGTCCCCGATCCCGGGAAACCGCCTTTTGACTTCAGCCGCCAGGATTTCTATCCGGGGATGGCCTTCCATCGAAAAGAAGACTTCAGCGACCTGAAGCCTTTGCGGGGTCACACGTCCGCCATTGCTGCGGATGTGCTCCGTCAGGACATCTTTCCACATCAGGTTATTTTTGCAAGGCATTGATATTACCTGATTTTATCAGTCTTCTTCGTCCGTCTGCGCCGGCACATCTGTATCTTTAAGCTGCGTCAGCAGCGCCTTCGAAGTCACCTTCTGTTCCAGCGTTTTTGTGCTGCGTTTGTCGCCCTTCAGTTGCACGGAAAAGACAGTAGATTCAAACCATTCCGAAGTTTGCAGCCCTTTTCCTGTCGTGGAAATCCGGCACACCACGCGACCCCTGCCATCGCCCTGCGTGATTTTTCCGGCGATGCCCCCGAACATCGTGCTGCCGGATATCTTCGTCGTGTAATCAAAAACCATGACAGCGATGCCATTGCTTACGCCTGACATCCGCCAGTTCCCTTTCAATTCTTCCACTGCCACAGCTTCACCGGGCAGAGGCACATTCAGCTTTACCGAAACGTCCCGTGGGCCCTTCGAAAGTTCAGACGCATCCGGTGGCGATGGAATCATCATCATTACTGCGCGGGTCAGCTCACCCGGGATCTTTTTGTTGTCGATACTGGAAGCGCTGCTCATGCCGCTGAAACCCGTTCTGATATCAAATGAAAGATGCTCAAACGTATCTTCGACCGACTGTTTTACTTCCTCGACGTTCTGTTGGGCCGTCACTGCCGCGCCAATCGACGTTACATGAAAAGGCGTCCCGAACCCGTCCGTTTCCGCCACAGGCGCGTCCGAGTTAAGTGTCAATTCAACAATCGTTGATATCTCGGTCGTCGCCATCGTTGTCGAGCGCATCGACACCGTGCGGTCCAGCCTCATTCGCCATTTCCCCGGCGCGAAAGTGTCCTGCTGCTTCATGGCTTCCAGCTCGCCGGTCTGCAGTTTGTCCCCCAGTCCAGCTATTGGAATCTCGATCGCAGGCTTGTCCGCTTTGAAATGTTTCGGGGGTTTTCTGGAACACCCTGCGCTGGCAACCGCGACAACAGCAAGTAATATAACTATCCGGATTCGCATCATTATTCCTGTGGGTTCACGGGCTTTTGATCAGCACGGCCCGACGCTGGCCGTCTAGCGGCACTCGTATCCGCCCATACCGTCGGTCAGGCACTGGGCTGTTCCGGTGCAGGCAGGATTCGTGCCGCACAGACACTGACCACCGGCAGTACATTCCGTGGCGATGGCCTTTGTACACAGAACGGGCGTTGTGCCGCACAGGCATTTGTCGGCCAGATACGTTTTTCCTGAACTGCCACATGTCGCGCCGGTTGCGCAGGCGCCGTCGCCGATGCATGTAACGCCGTTCAGGTTTGTGTTGCACTGATTAATGCCGGTTGCGCACGTGTCGGCGTCATCGCCGGTGTCGCATTTTTGATTGCGGGTCGGCCAGGTTTCATCCATGAAGCCGTCGCAGTCGTTGTCCTGGTTGTCGCAGATTTCCGGGCCGGTCGCGAACGTACCGGGCTCGTTCACACATTCGACGCCGGTAAACGCTGCATTGCACGTGAATGTCCCGTTGACGCACGTGTCGGTGTCCGCCCCGTCGCACGGCTGGCCGACAGTCCATTCTTCGTCGGTGAAGCCGTCGCAGTCGTCGTCAAGTCCGTTACAGCGCTCCGTAATGTTGAATATCTGCTCAAGGCACTGGGCCGTCGTTCCGTCTATTTTGCAGGTCCAGATGCCGTTCTTGCACTTGTCGCCGTCGACACCGTCGCAGGCCTGTCCCAGCGCGAACGTTTCGTCAGTCTGGCCGTTGCAGTCGTCGTCAATGTTGTTGCATTTTTCGGCGCTGTTGTAGTCGCCCTGACACGTCAGACCAAGTTTGTCTGCCGAGCAGACCCAGAAGCCGTTTGCGCATGTGTCGCCGTCATCCGAGTCGCACGGGCCGCCAAGCAGGTCAAACACCGCGTCTTCGTCTGTCAGGCTGTCGCAGTCGTCGTCTTTCAGATTACACAGCTCGCGGGCGGTCGGGTAAATGGTCGCTTCGTTGTCGTTGCAGTCACCTGCCGACAAGGCCGTGTAACCTGTAACTTGATTGGAATAACAAAGGCATCGGCTGGTCCCGACGCCGTACGGGTCGCCGTCTTTGGTGTAGAAATACGCTATGCAACCGGTCCCGTTTTCTTCATCTGTGGTGCCGTCGCAGTCGTTGTCCTGATTGTCGCCGCACGCTTCGACCCGCACCGGGAAAGGCTCAAAACATTCGACGTTTGTCTGGTTGGCCGTGCAGATGAACAGTCCGTCCGCACACATGTCGGCGTCGCCACCGTCGCAGGCTGCGCCCCTCGGCCACGTCTCGTCCGTCGAACCGTTGCAGTTGTTGTCAATCGCGTCGCATTTTGTTTCAGGGTTCGGATCGTACCCGGGAACCCGTGAATAGTCGCACGCCCAGCCACCGCTGACGCACGTCGCGTCGACCAGCGACGGCAGGCATATTCCGGTCGTTTTGCATGAAGAAATATCTTCAGCCAGGTCTTCGTCGGTGTATCCGTCACAGTCGTTGTCTGCGCCGTCACACCTTTCAGTCGTTGCGCCCGGTTCTGTTCCGTTCGGCATAGTCGAGCATGTCGCGACCAGTTCGCCCGGCGAGCAGACGACCGTTCCGCCGGCGCACGCCCCGGTGCTGACGCAGGGCTGGCCCATCGCGATGCCTTTCCAGGTCAGCAGTTCGTCTGTCTGTCCGTCGCAGTCGTTATCAAGATGGTCGCAGATTTCCGCCACGGCCTGGGAAGCCGTTCCATCCGCATTGGTCGAGCACGTCGCGACCAGTCCAAGCGGGTTGCACACGACGCTGCCGGCACCGCATTCGCCGATGCCTTCGCACGGGCCGTTGATGTATTCCCCGCCATAATTGAAGCCTTCGTCGGTGAATCCGTCGCAGTTGTCATCTACGCCGTTGCACTTTTCGTCGGTCGGCTGGCCGCCTGCTTCTTCGTAACACTCAACGCCGTTGCCGGCCTGATTGCAGACCATCCGGCCAAGTGCGCACTGGTCTTCATCCGCGCCGTCGCACGGTACGCCAGCGCCGAAGCCTTCATCCGTCGTGCCGTCGCAGTCGTCGTCAATGCTGTTACAAGTTTCAACGATGTTGGTTATCCACTCGTTGCCGCACACGACGCCAGTCCTGTCCGGCGAGCAGACGTTCGAGCCGTTCTTGCACAGGTCGTTGTCGTCCCCGTCGCACAACTCGCCGACCGGGAAGTCTTCGTCGGTTCTGCTGTCACAGTCGTCGTCGATTCTGTTACACGTTTCGACAATGTTCTGAATCGTCTCGGTGCCGCATTCGACGCCGGTCCCATCGGCTTTGCACGAAAAAACGCCGTTTTTGCAGAAGTCGTAATCCGGCCCGTCGCAGGCGCCGCCGGTTTCAAATCCTTCGTCTGTTACGCCGTTGCAGTTATTGTCCAGTCTGTCGCAGCGCAGTTCGTCCCCGACCTGAAAGTTCGGGACCACAGAATAGTCGCAGACCCATTCAGCCTGCTCACATTCAGCAGGAATAATCACCCCGCTGCAAACGCCTTTGCGCATGCAGTCCCATTCGGTCGCCACAAGCTTGTTGTCAGTGTGGCCATCGCAGTCGTTATCAAGGCCGTCGCACCGTTCGCGGCTGCCGCGCGGGGTTGAACCGTCCGGATTTACTGAACATACAGCTTTCAAAGTTGTCGGATTACATTCGACGTGGCCGATGCCGCATTCCCCGGTTCCGCGGCACAGGCTTTCAAGCGGAAGTCCGTACCATTTCATGCCGTTGTCGGTCAGCGAGTCGCAGTCATTGTCAAGTCCGTCGCATACTTCGCGGGTTGCCTGAGTCTGCGGGCCGTCCCAGTTGGTCGAGCAGGTCGCCCGGACGCCGTCAACACTGCACACGACAGCCCCGGTCCCACAGACGCCGTAACCGTCACAGGCCGCGCCAAGATTCAGCCCTTCCCAGGCGAAGTCTTCGTCTGTCAGGCCGTCACAGTCGTTGTCAAGCCCGTCGCAGATTTCAACCAGGTCGGTAATCAGCTCCGGTCCGCATTCGGTGCCGGCCTTGTTTTCTGTGCACTGGACGCGTCCGTTTTTGCACACGTCTGAATCGTTGCCGTCACATCTGGCGCCCAGATCACGGAAAAATTCGTCAGTCCTGCCGTTGCAGTTGTTGTCCAGACCATCGCATATTTCTTTCTGCGGGCTGACCTGCGGAATGCAGAGAATCTGAGGTGCCCCGCTTGCAAAATGTACGCAGACTTCCCTGCCGGGGCGGCAGATTCCGACAGATGAACCACACACAATGTCGTCTGATGCGCCGGGATTGCCTTCGTCGGTGACGCCGTTGCAGTTGTCGTCAACGTCATTGCACGTATCTTCGGCCCACGGATATATAAACCCGTTGTTGTCGTTGCAGTCGGCAGGCGGCGAATAGCCGTCATTATCAGCGTCGGTGACTTCCTGGCAGAACGGGTCGCCGTTGTAGCAGTCCTGATCGATGCCATCGCCGCATTTTTCGGGGGCGCCCGGGTATATCTGCGGGTCCGAGTCGTTGCAGTCTGTTCCGCCTTCGTTGGCGTCCCAGAAACCGTCGAAGTCGAAGTCAACCGGGTTGCATCTGGCCGTCATACCGTTGCAGTCCCAGTCGCACAGCGCAATCGCAGCTTCTTTGCTGAGGGTAGCGTCGCAGCACGGCTCGTTTGCCCACGGGCGGATTTCTGCCCTGGTATCGTCACAGTCGGCCGGGGGCCAGAAGCCATCGCCGTCAAGATCTGCAGGCAGGCAACCGCTGTCGGTAGTCCCGTCGCAGTCGTTGTCGATGCCGTCAACGCACGTTTCGGGAATGTCAGTTAAATTAAATGGTTCCACGCAATCAAGGCCGGTGCCGGCAAGGTTGCATGTCCAGATTCCATTTTCGCACTGGTCGGTGTCGTCGCTGTCGCAGGCGCTGCCGCGGCCCGGGAAAGTTTCGTCAGTTGCGCCGTCGCAGTTGTTGTCCAGGCCGTCACAGAATTCGTCCAGCGCGACTTTACCGCCGAGGCATTCCAGTTTGACCACGCTTGAAGCGTAGTGAACGCAGACCCAGCGGCCGGCATTGCATTCGCCTTCGTTCGTGCCGCAGACCGAACCGCCTTCCACTGAAATCATGTTTCCGGTCGTACTTTCCGGGTCCTGAGCCATGCCCCCCGGGTTACCGTCATCAACGATGCCGTCGCAGTCATTGTCAACGCCATCGCAGATTTCCGGCTTGCCGGGGTTGATGTCGGGGTTCTGGTCGTTGCAGTCCATTGCGCCGACGTACCCGTCTGAATCGGTGTCAAAAGGACCGACGCATGACGGCTGGGATGATGGATTGCAGCAGTGCAGATCGCCGTCGCCGGCGCAGTCGTTATCTTTGGCGTCATCGCAGACTTCCGGGGCGCCGGGATGAATGGCCGGGTTACTGTCGTCGCAGTCACGCATTGACGGGATCAGCGACGGATTCGAGTACCCGTCCATGTCAAGGTCATTGGCGCCGCAGGCAGTTGTAAGGCCGTTGCAGTTTCTGTCGCACAGTCTGATGGCCTCGGCCGGGTCGGTAATCGCGGGCGGGCAGCAAGGCTCAATGCCCCCGGGATGGAACCCGGCGTCATTGTCGTTGCAGTCGCCTTCTTCGGGAAGGAATCCGTCGCCGTCGGCGTCATGGACCACGCAACCTTCGTCGGTGGTGCCGTTGCAGTTGTCGTCGCGTCCGTTGCCTGAGCCTATTCCGCAACTGTCAGCAGGTGCCGCCAGATACGCAGTACTGCACGTCGCAGCAGTCGTTCCCAGACAGACCACGGTCCCGTCTTCGCATATACCGGTGCCGCAAGTCTGACCCAGGTTAAGGGTGCGCCCGTCCCAGTCTATGAAGCGGAACCCTTCGTCGGTAGAGCCGTTGCAGTCGTTATCAAGTCCGTCACAGTGTTCGACGTCCGGTATCAACGCGGGACAGGCGGTCCAGCCAGTTTCCGGGTAACATGTCATTATCCCTGAACAAATGCCGGACTGATTGCTGACGCTGCATGGGAATTGCGCCTGTGCAAGTTCAATCGCGCAGTCGCATCCACCGGAAAGCGGCTGGCACTGAGCCCTGTATTCCGGTGGAATCTTCATGTCATCCAGAACTTTACATGAAAAGCCGTCCGGGCAATGGCTGTCGGATCCTTCGCACGGTGTTGTGCAGAACGTTCCGCCGCCCGGCATGGCCAGGCATTGAGCGCCCGTGACAATACAGTCAGACGCTTTTTCACACGGGTAGCACAGGCCGTTCGGGAAAGGTTCACAGCGGGTCATGTTGCCTGTTTCGCCAACCGCATACGGCATGCATCTGGTGCCGGTCGGGCACGCATGGCCGCAAGGTCCGGTACAGATTCGCTTTTCACGGTCCCCGGCTGAAACCATTGCCGTGCACAGGCCGTTTCTGCAGTCACGGTCAAGCAGGCATGGCTTGCCGATGGTTGGTTCAACATATACGTCAACTGCTTCGTCGCTGCCGATGTCCTGAATGTCGTCTGCGTCAATGATTTCAAGGACGTCAACGGTGGTGTCGCTGCCAGCGTCGATGTCCGCTACAACGTCTGCCAGCGCGTCATGGCCGGTGTCTATTACCAAATCTGGTGTGTTGGTGTCGCGAACGTCTGAAATTACGTCATGTGTGAAAACGCAGGTTCCATTTACGCATTCCCGTCCATCTGTGCAGACGTCGGGACATTCGTTTGAATGGTTGTCCGGCCCTTCAACAAATGTTGTACAGCCCGCCGCCAGCGCGACTGCAATTATCAGAAAACTATTTTTAAGACTCATTTGCATGCGTTTTTCCCGCTGGAATCCGTTTCGTGCGGTAATTCTAGCAGAAATTTGACCGCGTTTATTACCAGAGTATCTGTAATTCGACTCTGGTATCCTTGCCCCCATGAAAGCTTCATCCCATAAGGCTGACTTTTCTGATGTGATTGTTGCCCCGGCGTCCGGTGCAGGTCGCGCCGCTGTAAGTGTAATCAGGTTGTCGGGGCGCGGCTCGCGGCAGCTTGTCGGCTTCCTGTGCGGGGCCGCGATCCCTTCAAATTTTGAATCTGACCGACATCTTCATCTTGTCTGGCTGAAACATCCTGAAACCGGTCGCATGCTTGATCAGGCGATGGTTGTGTTTTTCAGGGAAGGCGCATCTTTCACCGGCGAGGAGTCTGCCGAGATTTTCTGTCACGGCGGCCCGGTCATAGTGGATTCGGTCGTCAGGGCCTGTCTTGACCTGGGTGCGAAGTATGCGGGGCCGGGCGATTTTACCCGCCGGGCAGTCATAAACGGCAGGATGGATCTTGTTCAGGCTGAAGGCGTGGCCCTGCTGACAGAAAGTGAAAACGAGACTGCTGCGGACGTCGCGCTTGCTGCTCTTGCAGGCAGCTCAACGTCTGTTCTGCGGCAGATGTCCGACACTCTTCTGGACCAGCTTGCGGAATGTGAAGCGTCGCTTGATTTTGACGCGGAAGATGATGTTTACGTTGATCTTTCAGGGCTTGCCGTGGCGCTGGCGGCAGCGGTCGCCCGGATCGATGTCTGGCTTGATGATGCGAGGGCCGTGCGGCCTGCAGTCTGTGGGTATCGGATCGTCCTGACCGGCCTTCCAAATGCTGGAAAATCGACCCTTTTTAATGCTCTGGCCGGTGGTGACTTTGCGATCGTTCATGACGCGCCGGGTACGACGCGTGATGTTATTTCACAGCGGATGGTTCTGGCTGGAACCGGTTGCCTGCTGTTTGATACGGCCGGGTTGCGGACACAGGCCGGTGAAGTTGAAGCCGAAGGCGTCAGGCGTGCGTTGAAGGCTGCGGCAGATGCTGATCTGGTGATTGAAGTTGTGGATGGTTCTTCGTGGACTTCAATTGGATTCGGCCGTGAAGACACGCAGTGTTCCGGACGTGACGCCATCGTTATCACCAAGTCTGACCTGATGGTGCAACAGCTCGAAATCGTTGATGATATTACGCGACATTTTCCCGAATGTGCTGATATTCCAGTGTTTGTCGTCAGTGGTGCGACCGGGGACGGGATTGACAGACTGAGGTCATTTCTGGCCAGCTCGGCCGCCGTTGCCATGAAGTCGTCGCTGCATGTAAACGCCGTGGTTGCCGGGGAACGTCAGACTTCCGCGCTGGCCGCCGCCCGCAGCCACGTTTCGCTGGCGATTGATGCGCTCGCCGAAGACGCCCCGCTTGAAGTTACGGCCGCCGAAATCCGCAGCGCAGTCGTTTCACTTGGTGAAATAACGGGCGCAACGATCACGGAAGAAGTGCTTAACAGGATTTTTTCAAGATTCTGTATTGGAAAGTAGTCAGGCAGGCTGCGCTGTTGTGTCAACCGTCAACTGAACAGGTCTTCAGAAATCAACTCGGCAAGATATGTTTTGATCGCTTCCAGGTCACCTTTCGCAACCCGTACAAATCTGACGCCCATGCCCGGGTTTTCATCGCGGTCGCGTGTCTTCCACCAGACGACCTCGGCGCTTACCGACAAAGGATCGGCGTCCGGGGCCAGGTACACGCGCAGCGTAATCGGAGTCCCCGGAGGCGCCGGGTTATCTGTTTTTACGAAGGCCCCGCCTGAACTTATGTTAAGCATCAGCACTTCGGTTTCGTCCAGATCGATGTCACTTTTGAAAACACCGAAGATGCGGGTCTGAAACCTTGTCTGCTGGCGATTTTCTAAACCCATTGCCGGACCTCCAGTATCGTGAAGACAAGATAGACCATACTGTCACAGGTATCAACGCGCTATTACAAGAAGACCGACCCCGAAAGGCAGCGGCAGGCGCTTCATAAGTCTTCTTTCCGTCTCGGTCACAAGGGCAACGACTGGCGTCAGAAACCCGAGCGAGTGCGTTGCATCGCTGTACGCAACCCGTTTTGAGCCTCCGAGGCCAGGTATTTTAATCTTCGAAATCAGCCTTTCGACGGCTGTCGCCGGGTACAGCAACGAATTGGTCCAGATCACTTTCTGCGGAACGAAGCCGTTTCTGGTCATAAGGTCCAGAAATTCTTTCTTCGAGTAGCGCCGCACGTGGTGCAGTGATCGGTCGTGATCGTTGAACATGAATTGATGACATGGAACCAGCGCCACAAGTGCCCCGCCCGGCTTAATCACGCGTCTAATCTCGGCCACCGCTGCGTCGTGGTCGGCGATGTGTTCAAGGACATGACACGCGACGGCAGCATCGAAAGTGGCGTTTTCAAAGGGCATCTGCGTGGCGTTTGCAACCACGACATCGTTGCCGGTCGATTTTGTAGCCAGATCGGCGGCCAGAGGGCTGAAATCAAGCCCTGTGAAATGGCACATTCCGGCCAGACTTTTCATCGTTCCGCCCGTTCCGCACCCGACATCAAGCACATGGCTCTGCGGTAAAACGCCAACTTCCAGAAAGGCGTCCCTGATTATTCCACGCGTGGCGACAAACCACGGGTGCACATCTTCAATCGCGGCCATCAGTTCGTATTCGCGCTGTTCCATCAGGGCCCCTGCCGTCAGGCCACAAGAATACCATAGACCGCCGCCTTTACTTAAATTGGAAAGCTGTTTCGTTGAGGTTTGAGGATCAGGTGCCCCGCCTGAACCGTCATGGAGACAAAGAATTGAAACCCGTGTACTCAAACAGGTGGGATGTCACGGTAACCGCTTCAGGCTTCCCGGATTACCCGGGTCTGCACACGGCGATCAGCGGCGACTCCCGGATTTCAAACCAAGGGATTCAACCATAATAAGATTGTCTCCCGCGTGTTCCGCAGGGCACCTGAAGTCAGTATATGACCTCGGGTTGTGCGATGCAAATCTGACCATGAAATAGTTGGCGTACGGCCTTTGCTGAAGCGACTTTGCTGGTGTTGAACTGACCGGAAAATCAGACAAGTCCGGACGCGATATCCCGCCGCAACTGCATGCCATCAAACGATATTTTTGATGCCGCAAGATACGCCTTGTCCCTGGCCGCGCCGTAACTGTCCGCGATTGCTGTGACTCCAAGAACCCGGCCCCCGGAAGTCACGGTGTTTCCGTTGGAATCCGTGGTAGTTCCGGCATGAAAAACGGTGACGCCATCGACTTCGCCCGCCTGTTCCAGGCCGCTGATGATCTGACCGGTGACGGCGGATTCAGGATATCCGGGCGCGGCAAGTACTACACAGATGGCCGGTCGCGGGTCAAACGTGAACGTGACTTCGTCCAGGCGGCCCTGTGCCGTGGCTTTCATGACCTCGCCAAGATTTCCGACAAATCTGGACAGAACGGGCTGGGTTTCGGGGTCGCCGAAGCGGCAGTTAAATTCCAGTACCTTGAATCCGTCTGCAGTCAGCATCAGTCCGGCGTAAAGGACGCCGCGATATGTGATGCCGCGTCGTGCAAGTTCGTCGATGACCGGTCTGATAACAGTTTCAACCAGTGTTTCTGTGATGGCGGTGTCAATCAGCGGTGTCGGTGAGTAAGCGCCCATGCCGCCGGTGTTAGGGCCGAGGTTGTTGTCGAAGATGCGTTTGTGGTCCCTTGCAGCAGCCAGCGGTCGAATCGTTTTTCCATCGGTTATGACCATGAACGACGCTTCTTCGCCGACCAGAAATTCCTCGATGACCAGTCTGTGACCGGCGTCGCCAAGCGAACGTTCAAGCATCATGGTCCGCGCCGCAGCGATCGCTTCGTCCCGCGTCATTGCCACAACGACACCTTTTCCTGCGGCAAGGCCGTCCGCCTTTACCACAACAGGAATCTGGCACGTCTGCAGGTGTTCAAGCGCCTTTTCCGGGTCGGTAAATGTGTGCGTGATGGCTGATGGCACACCTGCGGCCTCCAGGATTTCGTGCGAAAACGCCTTTGAAGCCTCGATCATCGCCCCGTCACGGGTCGGGCCGAAGACTGTAATTCCGGCTTCAATAAGGCGGTCAGCCAGTCCGGCTGCAAGCGGAACTTCGGGACCGACGGCGACCAGATCAATGCCGTTTTCCAGTGCGTATTTTGTGATGCCTTCCACATCACCGGATTTCACCTTGACCGCTGTTGCGACCCCGCCTGTCCCGGCGTTTCCGGTCGTAATGAAGACTCTGGTATCCGGGGATTTTGACAGTTTCCAGGCCATTGCGTGTTCACGCCCGCCGTTCCCGACGACAAGGATCTTCATAGTCCCGGACTCCGTTTGATTAGAAAGAATCAGCAGTTGCGGCGCTGTATCAGTGACGGAAATGTCTGACGCCGGTAAATACCATCGCCAGCCCCAGTTTGTCAGCCGCTTCAATGACTTCGTTGTCCCGGATCGAGCCGCCCGGCTGCGCAATGGCAGTCGCGCCGGCCTTCGCGATCTCTTCCACGCCGTCTGCAAACGGGAAGAATGCGTCTGAACCGACGACAGTGCCCTTCAGGTCGATCTTGCGGTCTGCTGCCTTCATGACGGCCAGCCGTGCCGAGTCAACGCGGCTCATCTGCCCTGCGCCGACCGCTGCGGTCCTGTCTTTTGCGCAGAATACGATCGCGTTTGATTTGACGTGCTTGCCGACTTTCCAGGCGCATTCAAGAGCGTCCCATTCATCTTCAGTCGGGGCGCGCTTCGTGACAACGGTAGCCTTGCGCAGCTCGTCGGCCGGCGGGTCGTTGTCCTGAATCAGCATACCGCCGCTGACCTGCTTGAAGATCAAGGTTGGCAGAGCCTGGAAGAAATCGTCGCCCATCTCCATGACGCGAAGATTCTTTTTCTTTCCAAAAGCTTCCCGGGCGCCTTCGGTAAGTGACGGACAGATGATAACTTCGTAGAAATGTTCGATCATTCTGGTGGCCAGGGCTTCGTCAACTTCGCGGTTAAGCGCCACGATGCCGCCGAATGCCGACACAGGGTCTGTCGCCAGGGCCTTTTCGTACGCGTCCCTCAGGTTTTCTTTATCCCAGGCGAAACCGGCCGGGTTTGTATGTTTGATAATTGATACGGTCGGCCTGTCATCAAATTCCCTGACAAGCGCCCACGCCGCGTCCATGTCCACGTAATTGTTGTAAGAAAGTTCTTTTCCCTGAATCTGCCTGGCACCGATCATGCCGTTCGGAGTCGTACCGGCCGGGACGTAAACGCCGGCGCGCTGATGACCGTTTTCGCCATAACGCAGCTCGCACATTTTGATGCCACCCACAAAGGCGACATCGGGCAGGGCGCCTTCGACAGCACCGAAATGACTGGCGATGGCCGTGTCGTAGCTGGCCGTCATCGCGAAGACTTTGACCATCAGGCGGCGGCGGGTTGCATCAGACGTGACGCCGTTTTCCTTCAGTTCATCAAGTACCGTCTGGTAGTCGGCGTGGTCAACGATTACGGTTACGCGGTCTGAATTCTTGGCGGCGGCCCGGATCATTGACGGCCCGCCGATGTCAATCTTTTCAATGGCTTCCGCTTCTGTCGTGCCGGCCTTCGCGATGGTCTGCTGGAACGGATACAGGTTTACGACCACAAGGTCGATCATGTCGATTTTCAGTTCTTTCAGGGTCTGGATATGTTCGGGCGTGTTACGCGCCAGCATACCGGCCATGATGTTCGGATGCAGAGTCTTTACGCGGCCTTCCAGACATTCCGGGAATCCAGTCACTTCAGAAACGTCGGTCACCGCAAGGCCTGCTTCGCGCAACGAACGCGCGGTGCCGCCTGTTGAAATAATTTCCCAGCCGAGGGAAACCAGACCCCTTGCAAAAGCCTCGACCCCGGTCTTGTCGGAAACACTGATTACTGCGCGCTTCATCTGGAAAAACCTCTTTGTATTATTTTTGTCAGCCCCGGGGTGTTCCCTGTTGCCTGACGTTATTTGCCGACCTTCTTGATAAGGGCGATGTTGTCAATCAGGATGATGCCGTCGCCGTTCTTGTTCGGTTGTTCCTGAATGCGGATTCTGACGCCGGTCAGTTTGGCGTGTCTGCGATCGAAGAATCCGTGCAGTGTCTCGTCAAGACTGAATTCGTGGCGTTCCCAGTCCTTGCCGGCCGGGACGATCTTGGTCGTGTCCACGTAGCCCTGAAGCTGGCTGCCGTATTCATCAAGCTCGGTGATGTGCAGTTTAATCAGGTGTTCCTTGTCATCGCCCGATTTTGCCATGAACGTGATCTTGTCGTACGGACGCAGGTCGAAGAACTGCGGGTAATTCTTGATAACTTTGTTCTTTATCTTCTTTTCAACGAACGGCATCAGGTATTCAAACGTTCCACATTCAGATGTCTCGGTCGGCATCGAGAACGTGATTTTCAGCGCCGTGTTGCTGTCTTCCTTGACCTGTTCAAGTGCGCATTTGCCAGCATTGAAGCCGACTTCGCCCCATTCGCCACCAAGGTTGTTCTGCGGCTTTGCGACCGCTTTTTCATCCTTCGCGGCCTTCTTTTTTGCTTTGTCGGCGTCGGTCTTTGGCGGCGGCGTCAGGTTGGCAGGTGTCTCGTAGTCATTGACCAGAACCCAGTTTTCAGGCATCGGGTTCGGCCAGGCGGCTTCTTTTTTGACTTCCGGAGCTGGCGCGGCCTGTTCCGGGGCGGGTGCGGCAGCTTCCGGGACCGGGGCCGGGGCAGCCTTCGCTGGCACGATATCTTCCTGGCCGGGGTTCGGCGCAGGCAGTTCCTTTTTCGATTGGCACCCTGCGACGGCAAGTATTGAAACCAGCGCAACTGCCGTTACCAAGCCTTCAAGAGCGGATAAAG
Source organism: uncultured Anaeromyxobacteraceae bacterium (assembly GCA_964522105.1). Classification (GTDB taxonomy): domain Bacteria; phylum Myxococcota_A; class UBA9042; order DTJE01; family DTJE01; genus JAGOFO01. The sequence continues at coordinate 4,805 of CAZFVA010000025.1, read as the reverse complement.
TTCTGTTCATGCCTGCCTCCAGGGGATTTCAGTAAGTCAAACGTACCCAATCGTACTTGACCGCCACTGACTACGCACCGATTATAAGGGCCATGAAGAAGGTGACAACCCTACAATTTGATAAGGTGCTGTGGCTGGTGCTTGACAGTGTCGGTGTCGGGGCGCTTCCAGATGCCGCCGCGTATGGGGACGAGCAGGCAAATACGCTGCTTCATGCGGCTTTATCTATTCCCGATTTCAGCCTGCCGAACATGGCGGCCCTCGGTCTTGGAAGAATAATTGATGTGCCGGGGGTTCCCCGTGACCCCGGTCCAGACGCACATTTTGCCAGGATGGCCGAGGCAGCGCCGGGCAAGGATACGACGACCGGACACTGGGAAATGGCCGGCCTGACGATGAAAACGCCGTTTCATACGTTTACCGAACACGGCTTTCCGCATGAAATCATTGAAGAATTTGAGCGCCTGAGCGGCTTCAAGACTATCGGCAATTATTCAGCCAGCGGCACGGACATAATTGTTGATCTGGGACCACAGCATCAGAAAACCGGCAAGTTGATAGTTTATACGTCGGCCGACTCGGTCTTTCAGATTGCAGCGCACGAACAGACGGTCCCGCTGCCCGAACTTTACCGGGCCTGCGAAGTCGCCCGTAAGATTCTGGACAGGTACAACGTCGCCCGCGTCATTGCCCGTCCGTTTGTCGGCGAACCTGGAAGTTACCACCGCACCTACAACCGTCGCGATTTTTCAATGATTCCGCCAGGTCCGACCGTGCTTGACGACCTGACTGCCGCCGGAGTTCCGGTTGTTGGCGTTGGAAAGATTCAGGATATTTTTGCCGGTCGAGGCGTTACGAAGTCAATCCACACTGAAGGCAATACTGACGGTCTGGCGCGAACTCTTGATGCTGTCATGGAGTTGCAGTCCGGGTTGGTGTTTTCAAATCTGGTCGATTTTGACATGCTGTACGGGCATCGCCGTGATGCGCCAGGTTACGCACGGGCGCTTCAGGAAGTTGATACGTGGATACCGAAATTTATTGAAGCCCTTGCAGCGCACGGTCCCGATGGACTGCCTGGTCTGCTTATCATCACGGCAGATCACGGCTGCGATCCGACGGCCGCCTGGTCAACTGACCATACGCGGGAATATGTGCCGCTGCTTGTTCATCACGCTGGAATTGCTGCCGGTTGCGGACGCGACCTTGGTATCAGGCCGACATTTGCCGACATTGGCGCTACGGTCGCGGCGGTGTTCGGGGTGAAACCGCCGTTGTACGGGACTGTGCTGGATATTTGATTCTACTGACGGCCACCGGCGCGGCCTGGTTTAACGGCTACTGCTTGCGACCCATCAGCTCGGCCACTACATCTTCAAGCGGCACATCGGTTCCGGCAAGGTAGGCGAACAGGAAGAACAGGACATCGGCCGCTTCCCAGGCAATTTCGTCGCGCGTCCCGGCTTCAAGCAATTCCCGGACTTCTTCATTAAGTTTGCGCGGAATGCGGTCTTCACGTTCAAACAGGAACGACGTGTACGAACCAGGTCTGGGTCTGTCTTTAAGTCCTTGAATTATCTCGAATAATCTGTGCAGTCCGAATTCGCGGCCACCGCTGCCGAACGCTGAATATGAAAACTTGGTCCCGGCAGGTTCGAACGGGGCCACAACAAACATCAGGGATGCTCTCTGGTCGTCAGGCAGGACACGCAACAGGCGACCGAGGCCCGTCAGTACGTCATCGCGCGTTCCATCGCGGCCGCAATAACTGACGCCACCGCTGATGATTGTGTCGGCCAGTGTCGCCGGGGATGACCACGCGACCCGCAGAACCTGCCCGTATTTATCAACTGCGACGGTTGGAACTGCCTGACCGGCAAAGTTCATGCTGCGGACAAAAGCGTCGCCGCACATCTGGATGTCGGGGGATTCAATGACGGCGTCGATGCCGAGCGCGTCAAATATCGGAACATTTTCCATGGTCAGAATCGGGTGTTTTGCCCACAGGATGTTGCCGGCCGCCGCCCGCAGCTTGCGGATCGTCTGGATCGGCATCGAGCTTGCCTGCCGGTCAGTCCATCTTGGTTCAATAATGAAACCGGACACCCACGGCGCCAGCGAGTTCATGCGGTCGGTGATGTATTTTGGCGCCTGCTCTTCCAGTTGTTCGTAAGGCGGGTAAAGGTCCGGGTTCATCGCGACTATCGCGCGTTCCCTTGGAAGTTGCGAAAGGGCCTCCAGGGGCATCGACTCCTCAACGACGACTGATGTAATTCCAGCCCTCAGAAGACTTTCGACCTGGTCGGGGTTCGTGATGTTTCCGCGAACAGAAACAACGACATAGCGGCAAAGGGTTCGCAGCCAGTCAAGAAGTGCATGGTTGTCGGGAAGGCCGTCTGAAAAGTGAAGCAGGACCTTGCCGACCCGACCTGCTTCCGCCACTTTCAATGCCAGCGCGGCCGAGCCTTCATCCGGGAAGGTGCTGCCTGACACGGTGAACAGGGAAATAATCATATAAATGAACCGTCCAGCAAGTCCTCGGTTTTACCGGGAACTTGGAAATTACAGCAAATTGTCAAAAACACACATGCTATTATCATAACCGCACGAAGATTTGAAATTGAAACACGCGGGGGTTTCAGGGATGTCGAAATTCCGGGTTTTATTGCGGGACGTTCCGACGGTTGCCTTTGTGTTGCTGGCGGGGGTCATTGTTTCATGCGGGACGCAGGATTCGCCGCTTGATGATGTTTCTGTAACTGGTGACACGTCGGTCGGCACCGAATGTTTAAGCTCAACTCAATGCAGTGATGACGACCCGTGCACGCGGGACGAATGTGACCGTGGTTACTGTAAAAACACGGCTATGGTCTGTGATGACCAGGATTTGTGTACTGCGGATTCGTGCGCCAAAGGGAAATGTGTATTCAAGCGCACCCCGAACTGCTGCATGACAAGCGCCGACTGTGACGACGGTGACCCGTGCACTTTGAATGACCGCTGCGGTGGCGATAATCTGTGCATAATCGAGGCGCCAATCGACCCATGTTGCCGTAATAACAAGGAATGTGATGACGGCGATGTGTGTACCACTGATACCTGCCAGACCAATTTCATGTGTTTCAGCAGATGGGAAATCACAACAGCCAATACGGGCGTATGTTGCACGGTCGAGCGAGACTGCGTGGATGGTGATTCGTGTACCCGGGACAAGTGCGTCATGTCAGGCGAAGGCGTGCATGGCCGCTGTGCGTTCGAGGTTCTGTGCTGCCAACTTGATTCAGACTGCACTGACACCACGTCACCCTGCATGGAAGGGGTCTGTGACACCGGGTCGGGTTCGGGCAGCGGCGAATGTACTTATGAAAAGAAATCGGGTTGTTGCATCGAAGTTGGCGACTGTGATGATGTCCCGTGCAAGACAAAAACCTGTGAAAATCAGCTTTGCGTCTATAAAGGTGTGCCGGGTTGTTGCGTTGCTGACCTCGATTGCGGCGACGACTGTCTTGTGTGCGACAAGGGCGATGCGGCGACCGGGATATGCGGGTTGAGCGGTCAGGCCGGATGCTGCCAGACTGTCGTTTTTCAGGATGCGTTCAACAGCATCGCGAACTTCACCGTGCAGCCGTTAGACAAGATCGGTTATGCGACGTCGCCGACGTGGCTGATTTCAAATCGCAAATATTTCAGTGAACAAGGGTCGTTGTCGTTCGGTGACTTCGAGACAGGCTCGGTTCGCAGCCCCGACGGGTCAAAAAAGACCGGCGGCAGGGCTGTTTCGGACCAGATTTCGCTGATGCTGACCAAAGACCCGATGCTGCACTTCAAAATGTGGAAAATGACTGACGAAATCAACAGTAGCAAAGATGTGTTTTCGGTCTATGTCATTTCTGCCAGTGGCGAAAGTCAACTCTACACGACCAAAAATAAGACAGATTTCAATACGGCCGATGTCTTTAAAGACTTCACGCTGGACCTTAAGCCGTGGGCGCTGGAATCGGTCAGCATCGTCTTCGAGTTTGATTCAAATACCTCGATGGCAGGCCCGGTCGAGGGCGTTTACAGCATTTATATTGACGACGTTCTGATTGCCGGGACGTGCGATGCAGCGAAGGTCGGGGCGGGCATGTAAGGGCCGGTCAGGTCAGTCGAAAGTTCAACAGATTCGAGGTGATTGATGTCAACAAAGACTCAGGAACTTGAAAAATTTGTTCTTGAAACGAAAGAGGCCATAGTAGTCCGCGCCACGCTTGATTTTGAACGTGTCAGGGTCGTCACCAGCCTGTTTCATCAGGGGGTCGTCGGTGGTCTGTTGACCCTGCACCTTGGTGCCACGGCGGTCCTGAGCGGCGTCGTCTTTTCTGAATCATTTCCATATCCATATATGTTTGTTTTCATGGGGCTTTTGCTGTGGGTCGTTTTTGCCATGCGCTTTATGGCGCTGAAGGGCCTCAGATTTGCCGCCGCCACCAGGTCGCTTGTCGTGAATCTGCTGCTGACCGCGTTCTGGGTGTTCGTCCTGATTGACCAGATTCCGCCCCGCCCGGTCGTCGATGGCGTCATCCGGCCGCGCCCCGAAATGTCCCTTGTCTGGATCGCCATCGGCATGTACGTACTTGCCCAGGTCGGTATGGTAGTCCAGGGAATCATTGACAAAGTCCGCCGCCGCCGCCTCAAGTTCTGACGTCCCGGGGAAATGTACGACGTATGATTTGTCGGTGCCGTTAAGGCCTTGCGATCCTTCCCAGATATTCATCAATCAACAAACGGTCGCCTTCGAAGGTGGCGGTGCGGCGGGCGCGGGT
>CAZFVA010000024.1:0-48051 GCA_964522105.1 uncultured Anaeromyxobacteraceae bacterium | reverse complement strand
CCACACTCGTCAAAGCTGACCCAGACATCTCCGCGACAGACGGCCGGCGATTCCGGCGGCACGCACTCGCACCAGCCTTTGTCCGGCCAGCAGACCGGGACGTCGGCCAGATCATCAACACACGTCGTCCCTTCACCGCACACATCTACCTGGCATCCCGGCAGGCAGTACTTGTCGACCCCGACCGCAACGCATCTGGCGTCCTGGTCCCCGCAGTCGACGTCCTGCGCACACGGCATGCACTGGACCGTTACGCACACCCCGACCTTGCATGTCTTGTCATCAGGACACGCGACAGCGTCCGAGCAGCACCCTGCCACAACCGTGCTAACGCATCCGTTGAGGTCGTCGCAGCGGTCGGTTGTGCATGGTTCGTCATCATCGCAGTCCACGGGTGTCGGAACGCACTCTCCGCCAAAGCAGGCATCAGTAGTACAGAAGTCACCGTCGTCGCAGGGGCTGCCGTCAGCCTTTGCCGGGTCTGAACACAGCCCGGTACCGGTGTCGCACGTTCCCGCGTCATGACACTCGTCAACCGCAGTACACACGACCGCCGCGCCCGTCTGCGTACACGTCCCTGTCTGACACGTCATGACACCGTTGCACACATTACCGTCGTCACACAGAGTGCCGTCATCCTTCGCCGGTTCTGAACACTCGCCGGTACCAGCGTCGCACGTGCCAGTGTTGTGACACACGTCGGCGGCCACGCACTCAACCACCGCCGTTGTCTGGCTGCATATCCCGGCCTGACACGTCAGGACGCCGTTGCACAGGTCTCCGTCGTCGCACCAGGTGTAGTCTGTCTTTGCTGGATTTGAGCACAGGCCAGTACCGGTGTCGCACGTCCCCGCGTCATGGCAGACGTCGGACGCCGTACAGACGACCGTCGGTGCGATTTCTGTGCACGTCCCGGCCTGGCAGGTCAGGATGCCGTTGCACATATTACCGTCGTCGCATGACGTGAAATCTGCCTTTGCGGGCTTTGAACAAACGCCTGTCCCCGGGTCGCACGTCCCCACGTCATGGCACACGTCAGCCGCCAAACAGACGACCGCCGCGCCCGTCTGCGTGCATATCCCGACCTGGCAGGTCGAAACGCCGTTGCAGGCATCGCCGTCGTTACAAACGTCGTCGGTAAGGCATTCGCAGGCTGCGCCGGCCACAGAACATATCCATCCTGTTTCGACGGTGCACGCCGCGCTGCAACCGTCGCCCCCGCCGTCATTGTGGTCGTCGCAGGCTTCAGTTCCGGCAAGGATCCCGTCGCCACACGTCGTTATGCATGCAGCCCCCGGTGTCGGGCAGGTCCAGCCGGTCTCGATAACGCAGCCACCGCACCCGTCGCCGCCCGTCACGCTGCGGTCGTCGCACGTTTCTGTCCCGGCCACGATGCCGTCGCCGCACGTCGTTACACAGGCAGCGCCCAGGGTTGCACACGTCCAGCCAGGTTCGACCATGCAGGCCGCGCTGCAACCGTCGCCACCAATGGCGTTGTGGTCATCACAGTTTTCATCGCCCTTCAGCATCAAGTCGCCGCATATCGGTACCGCCCGGCCATCTGAGGCCGACCATCTCCAGCCGTTTTCCAGCATGCACGTCAGGCAGCCGTCGCCGCTGGCTGTATTGGTGTCGTCACACGCCTCGTTGCTTGCCTTGACGCCATCACCGCAGACCGTTGTACAGACGGACGCTTTCACCCCCAGGTCGTGGGTGACCCCGGCGTCGAAGGTCCCGAACGGTCCCATGTGTGATGTCGCCGGGTTTCCCCACGCTATCATCGCGCCGTTCCACAGGCCAAGGCTCCGGTAGTAGCTGGCCGCGATAGCTGTGAACGGGCCGCTCTGGTTGGTTGCCTGGCTTCTGGTGTTGTTGCCCCATCCGACGGTCGTGCCGTTGGCCTTCAGTCCGATTGCGTGATTGAACCCTGCGGCAATGGCAATGTAGGGACCGACCTGGCCCGCGGCCGCGCCATCGTATGCGGTTCCCCATCCAACGACGGTTCCGTTGGCTTTCAGTCCCAGACTGTGGTCGCCGTAGGCAGATATGGCCACGAAGGGGCCGACCTGCGCCGCAGCCTGACCGCTGGTGTTCAAGCCCCATCCGACAACCGTGCCGTCCGCTTTAAGACCAAGGCTGTGCTCGCTGCCCGCCGCTATGGCGACGAAGGGACCTGCCTGTGATGCCGCCTGCCCGCTGGTGTTCAGTCCCCAACCGACGACCGAGCCGTTCGCCGCAAGGCCCAGACTGTGATTATTGCCTGCTGCGATGGCCACGAAGGGGCCGGTTTGTGCCGCTGTCTGGCCGCTTGTGCTGAGGCCCCATCCGACGACCGATCCGTTCGCCTTCAGGCCAATGCTGTGGCCGTCACCTGCCGCGACCGCAATGAAGGGACCGGCCGGGGCATTGATTTCGCCATAAAGGTTGGAACCCACGCCGATGACGACGCCGCCAGCCGTACAGTACCAGCCCGTTTCGACCCCACAGGACGGGCTGCAGCCATCATTGGCGTTCTTGTTGCGGTCGTCGCACGTTTCTGCGCCCTGCAGCGCTCCGTTGCCGCATGTCGGGACGCAACTGGCCCCAACTACTGGACAAGTCCAGCCCGGCTCGACACCGCACGCACCGCAACCGTCACCGCCGACCACGTTGTGGTCGTCGCACGTTTCGATTCCGATCAGAATTCCGTCGCCACAGACTGTATAGCAGGGCAGACCAACTGAAGGGCAGGCCCACCCGGATTCAATGATGCATTCCGCGCAGCCGTCGTTGCCGACGTCGTTGAAGTCTTCGCACGTTTCCAGTCCGGCTATGATTCCGTCGCCACAATCAGTGTTACACGGCGTATCCGGGGTTGGACAGTACCAGCCGGTCTCGATTGCGCAGTCCGCATTGCAGCCGTCGCCGCCACGTGTGTTGTGGTCGTCGCACGTTTCGGTGGATCGCAGCATTCCGTCGCCGCAGACAGCCGTACACGCAGCGCCCGGGGTGGGGCATTTCCATCCCGCTTCCATGCTGCAGGCCGCGCAGCCGTCGCCGCCAACAGGGTTCATGTCTTCGCACGTTTCCCACCCGACCACGATTCCGTCGCCACAAATCGGGTCACAGGTAAGGCCGTCCGTCGAGCAGGTCCAGCCTGTTTCGATCTGGCATCCGTAGCATCCGTCGCCGGAAATTGGATTGTTGTCATCGCACTTCTCGGTTCCCGCCAGAATCCCGTCGCCGCAAATCGTTGCGCAGACTGCCGGTGAAAGACCCAGAGTGTGGTAAGTGTTTGCAGATATTGCAGCAAACGGGCCGACCTGAGCCGCTGTCAGGCCGTTGGTGCTTTGTCCCCATCCAAAGGTTGAACCGTCAGCTTTCAGGCCCGCGCTGTGGCGGGTACCTGCGGCGATGGCCACGAATGGGCCGGCCTGAGCCGCCGACTGTCCATATGTATTGTTTCCCCATCCCACTACAGATCCGTCGGCCTTCAGTCCCAGACTGAAGTTGCTTCCGGCGCTTATGGCGACAAATGGACCGACCTGAGCATCCGCCTGGCCGTCACTGCTGGATCCCCATCCTGTGACCGATCCGTCGGCCTTCAGTCCCAGGCCGTGATGGGCTCCGGCGGCGATGGCGATGAACGGACCGACCTGGCCCAGTGTTTCCCCGGCCGAGTTGAGTCCCCAGCCTGCGACCGATCCGTCGGCCCTCAGCCCGAGGCTGAAGTTGGTGCCGGCTGCTATGGCTACGAACGGGCCGACTTTGGTGTCTGCCTGTCCATTAGCATTGCTTCCCCATCCTGTGACCGAGCCGTCGGCTTTCAGTCCCAGACTGTGTGTACTTCCTGCGGCGATGGCCACGAACGGGCCGACCTGGGCGGCCGTCTGACCGTTGCCGTTGAATCCCCAGCCGACGACCGATCCGTCAGCCTTAAGTCCCAAACTGTGGAATCCGCCTGCTGCGACAGCCACGAACGGGCCGACCTGTGCAGTTGCCTGACCGTTGGTGTTTTGTCCCCAACCGGCAACCGCGCCGCCCGCTGTGCAACCCCAACCACTTTCAACAGCGCAGCCTGCATCGCAGCCGTCGCCGTCGGTCTGGTTGAAGTCGTCGCACGATTCGCTGCCGCGCAGCAGCCCGTCGCCGCACCCGGTCTGTAGGCCGGACGAAACAACCGCCTGATTTATCTGTAGTAATTCTGTACCGGCTGGCGACAGTTCGGAATCCGGCATGCCGCAGGAAGCGAACGCACCGATGGTCGCGCAGCACAGTGAAATCTTAAGCAAGGTCAGGGAGTTGTTCATGTGGTATTTGTCCTCTACCGCCGTGGTCATTTCTATAGGATTACAGGGTAATAATCAAGCGATTCAAGCCCGCACCGGGACTGCGGGTCGCCGGAAACCTGCCGAACGCCAGGGTGCTGGCGGTCCTTACGTAGAACTTGCATAAAGCGACAGATTTCGTTATTCTGTGCAAGTCATATGTTGAAGGCGAGTGTGTCGCCTGAGGTCACTGTGATGCCAGCCCCTAAAGTTGGACTTGGACAATTCGTTGATTTACTTCAAACGCAGGGGCGGTACTTCTTCAATCGCATCGAAGCGATGGCGGCTACTGGCGGCTCTGTCGCGGCGTTTCAAGTCGCCGTTCGCCGTCTGGTTGCAAGGCGACGGATCGTTGTGCCAAGGCTGGGTTTTTATGTCATTGTTCCTCTAGAGTATGCCAGCGTCGGGAGTCCCCCTCCGGACTGGTTTATTGACCCATTGATGGCACATCTGGGCCAGCCTTATTATGTGGGTTTGCTGTCGGCAGCGATGCTGCACGGCGCGGCTAATCAACAGCCCCAGGAATTGCAGGTTATTACCTCCATGCCATTGCGTCCCGTAACGAATGGCAGGATTCGTATCCGCTTCATGCAAAAAATGGAGATTCGTCAGACTTCTGTTGTTAAAATGAAGACTTATACCGGTTACATTCCGGTATCAACCCCTGAAGCCACTGCGCTGGATCTAATCAGATATGTGCGCGTGTGTGGCGGCCTGAACAATGTGGCAACGGTTCTGATGGAACTGGGCGAGCAGATGGTTCCGGCCAGGTTAGTGGAAGCGGCCACGCTGGTTGAAATTCCTTATGTGCAGCGTCTTGGTTATCTGCTTGAATTAGTTGGACAAACTGAACTGGCGGATGCACTGGCCCAGTATGTTGAACATCGGGTGACCAGAACTTACGCCCTTCGACCCGATCTGGCCTTTGCAACCTCGCCGACTTCCCGTCGATGGCACCTCATCGTTAATGATGACGTGGAGGTTGATCAGTGATTCCGCAAGCAAATATTATCGCGTGGAGATTACATGCTCCGTGGCCGACCGGCCTTCAGATCGAACAGGACCTGATTCTATCCAGGGCGATTGTGGAACTGTTTCAGGATCCGGTGATACTCGAGAATCTAGCCTTCAGGGGCGGCACCGCGCTTAACAAATTGCATCTGATGTCTGCGGTTCGCTACTCCGAAGACATCGACCTGGTCCAGGTCCAACCGGGGCCGATCGGACCGGTGATGGATGCAATCCGGGCCCGCCTTTCCCCTTGGCTCGGATTACCATCGTGGAAGCAGGGCAAGGGCCGTGTAACCTTTTACTTTCGTTATGAAACTGAAGGCCCACCTGCTATTCAGCATAAACTGAAAATTGAAATTAACACCCGCGAGCACGATTCGTTCCTTGGTCTGCAGTCACTAAACTTTGGGGTTGATAATCCCTGGTTTGTCGGCAGTGCTGCCGTCACAACATACAATCTGGACGAGATGCTTGGGACTAAACTTCGAGCTCTTTACCAGCGCAAGAAGGGGCGGGACTTGTTTGACCTCTGGGCGGCCGGGCAGGGTGCTGTAATTAATCCAGATCAAATTGTCCGCTGCATGCTCCATTATGTTCAGCAGGAAGGTCGAGATGTTACGCGCGCTTTGTTTGAGTCGAATCTTCAGGCCAAGTGCATGGATTTACTCTTTCGTCGGGACATCGAACCGCTGCTTGCCCAGGGGACACTGTGGAACTTTGATGATGCTGCCACGTATGTGTTAAACACTTTTGTTGCCAGACTGCCCGGTGAGCCTGCCCCGAAACCGTAGTTGTTGCATTTCACTTACAAAACCCACCACAAAACGTCGCTTTATGAAAGTTTGATGTAGAAATGGTGGTCCGGGCGGTCAGAGCGCCGGGGGCATCAGGGGCGTGACTTTGATGATGACGCCGTCGTCCAGCGGGATGGTGTAAGTGATGGTGCGGTCGGAAATTGCAATGCCAGCGTCGGCCTTGAATTCCGGGTTGTACCAGTCGTAAAGGCTGGCATCTGCAAGTGTCCAGGGGAAGGTGAGGGTGATCGTCGTTGCGCGGGGCCCTGGATTTGACGCGATTATGTATGCCGTTTTGGTGGCTTCGTGCCATTTCACGATGGCGTGGGCCGCACCCTGAAGGCCATCTACCGGTACCGGCAGGTCGCCCGCAATCGATTCCCCGATGTTGGTCGTGTCTGCATCCAGCTTCAGGCGGGGGCTTGTCAGTGCCGGTTCATAAATTGTCGCGTCAGACAGGGCCCGGAAGTGCTTCAGCAGTATCTCGGTTTCAGGCATCAGGATCATGTGGTACCCGAAGAAGATGATCCCTGTCGCGCCTGCAGCAATTACCGATGTGATGTCCTTGCGGATGTACCTGTCAGGCGGGAAATCGCCCTTTTTACCTGCATCGGAAGCGCCGCTTTCGCAAAGCGATTTATTGATGCCGTAAGTGAACGCGTACCCCTGCAGCCACATCCAGACGACCGCGTCGGCGTTGCGCTTCATGACCAGCGAGTGCGCCAGGTCCCAGCCCGAACTGAAATGGTCGCGATGTGCTTCTTCGTCAATTGAAAGCCAGTAATCGTAACCTTCGTCGATGTCGCCGATCTGGCGGTAGATGATGGCGTCCCACTGACCCTGCTCGGTGCTTAAGTCGAAGCGGTTTGTCGTGTAGGTGTAGAAGTCGCCAATCATCATATTGGTCGTCTGCGCGAACATCGTGGCGCGTTCGGTCGTCAGGTTTTCAGTCGTGTTGGTGCCGTTGCCCCTCATGCGTGAAGTCGGGTGCCATGAAAACCAGGGCAGTTCTTCGTATGCAGGCAGATTCGGTATGGCGTCGGTCGAGTACTTGCCGGTGCGGGCGGCGAACGCCTCGAACTCGCCGTGCATCCGCTGTGCGTTGGCTTCCGTCCGGTCGTCCATGTCTTCTTCACCGAACGCGTTGTAGATGATCGGAATGACGTCTTTTTCCGGATCCGGGGTTGCCCCGTAATTGCCTTGAAAAATTCCATAAAACGGCGGATCCACATCGACCAGGGTTTCGTCCTTGCCGTCATAACCCCATACATACGCGAAGTTTGCACCGGCCGCTGCAGCCAGTTGATTCTTTTCGACGTTCAGGTCCAGCCAGCCTTTCATGGTCGCGGCATCGCACTCGGCCGGGTCCGTCACGCCGTCGTAAATCAGGCCGCCGTTGGTGTCGAACCCGATCGCGAAAAACGGCTTGCCGTCAACCTGGACGAAATTCAGGTCGTCCAGCGTCTGCGTGGCCTCGGCCGTCCAGTAAGTCGGCGGGACGGTGGTGTCTGTGGTGGTGTCGGGCGTGATGTCAGGCGTGGTGTCACCTGCGATATCAGCAGCGATGTCGGCGGTAACGTCCGCCACGGTATCTGCCACGCTGTCTGCCGTGGCGTCAGCAGCGATGTCGCCGACAATGTCCGCCGTGTCATCAGTCAAGGCATCGGTCAAATTCTGCGAGCCACCGCACGCGACCAGCGCGAGTGCGACCGTAATTACCACCAGACCTGAACAAACGTTGCGGCACTTCATCGGCATTTTCCTGCATCAGGAAGACCCCTTGAATATATCAGGCCTGTCCGAAAATGCATCGACAATCTGGCAGTCACTGTCACTTTGGTTCGCGCCCGTCATCTCTGCAAATACTGCAGCCTTGATTTCCTACAGTAAGTACAATTTTGTGATACTTGTTGGAGGTAAAAATGAGTAAAACTATTTGCTGTTGCAAACCTGCGGTTCTTTCCAGACACTATGTTTTGCAAACAGGGGGTTAATCATGGTTTCAGATAACGAAGTTCTGATGCAGAAGGCCTGGTATTCGCTTACCGACAGATGGAACACGGCGGTTCTCGTGAGCCTTGTTTTTGTGTTACTTGTTGGCGGGATCGGGTTTATTCCAGGTCCGGGCACTGTCGTAGGCTGGGTGATCGGGGGGCCGATGTCACTGGGCCTTGCAACGTTTATTCTTGGGTACTATCGTCGCTTGCCGGACATGAAAGTTGAAACAATATTCACGGGTTTTAATGCCTTTCTGAACGCCTTTGTGGCGTATCTTCTGATGTTCGTGTTTATTCTTCTGTGGGCTTTGCTTCTGATTGTACCGGGCATCGTTGCGGCCTACTCGTACAGACTTACTTACTTCATTCTTTCAGATAATCCCGGCATGAGCGGTTCCGACGCGATCAATGAAAGCAAAAGGATGATGGACGGTTACAAGGCCAAAATGTTCTTTCTGGATTGCCGCTTTATCGGATGGTTCCTGCTTTGCCTGGTTACGGCGGGTATCGCCCTGCTGTGGGTGGTGCCGTATCACCAGACGGCCATCGCAGCGTTCTATGAAGAGATCAAGCAACCGGTCGACGTTTACGGCCACAATCAGTTCGCGCAGCCCTGACGGTCACAATCAGTTCGCCCGGCCCTGACGTTTTACTGTTTCACTGCTTCGCTTTTTTGCCTTTGCGCCTGTGGATTTTTCCCGTCTTTTTTGACTTGTCGCCGGTGTCCGGGGGGGCGCCGTCTTTCTGCATCACAATCTGAATGTGCCTGGGATACGCCAGCCAGCCATCGGTTACCCCGTCCACGGCAAGCATGATAATCATCGGGAAGCCGCCTGTGGCGATGCCCAGAATGATGTCACCGGCAAGAAAACCTGGATCGATGATGGCCGTGACCTTGCTTTCAAATGACTGATAGCCGGCAGCCTGCACCTTCAAGTGGAAGAATTCGTCCTTGCCCGGTGCGTCCAGTTCGTGGTTCACAACGCCGTCGCCATTGGTGATACCCGCAGCGTCCTGGTTGACGAAAATCTTTGCGCCTTCAAGGGCTTCGCCATCTACATTTAATACTTCGAGCGTCTGGAAAACGACATCGTCGCGATAGGCCCGCACTGTGTATCCGCACCCTGACGTGAACATTGTTACGACGGCCGCAGCCACGATCCATTTTGACATCAAAAACCTGTAGTTTGCCGGACCCTGCTCAACTAGTATCCGAACGGATCCCCGGTGTCAATTCGAATGCCGTCGTCACCGTACCCTGATTCAATGTAAGCTATGCGGGAATGAAATCTTCAAGGTTTTGTTGATTACGAAACGGGGGAAGCGGAAATAATGGCAAAAGACACCACCGGACGCAAAGGCATCGAGCGCCGCCTGTTTCTGGTACTGCTTGTGGTAGTGACCGGGCTGTTTCTTTACGTGCTGAAGCCGTTCTTTGGCGCAATATTCTGGGCGGTTGCGCTGGCTGTGCTGTTTCAACCGGTGCAGAAGCTGGCACTGAAACTGTCGAAGAACCGGCCGACTGTCGCTTCGCTGGCGACTTTGTCTGTTGCGCTGATTGTTTGTGTAATTCCGCTGGTTTTCGTCGTCGGGTCGTTCTATCAGGAAGGCAGCGATCTGTACGACAGGATGCAGACCAATAAGGTTGACGTAAACACGTACATCAATGCCATTAATGAAAAGGTGCCCGTAGTCAAAGAGCTGCTGGCAGGGCTTAACATCGACCCGGCCAAAGTCAGTCAACAGCTTGCGGAACTTGGCGTAACTGTAGGTAAATATGTGGCCGGGAACATCGCGCAGGTGGCCGGGCGCACTCTGGCGTTCTTTCTTAGCCTGGGCCTGATGCTGTACCTGGCGTTTTTCATGCTGCGAGACGGGCCGCGTCTTGTCGAACTGTTGATCAAGGCGCTGCCGCTGGGTGACGCCCGCGAACGGCTGCTGATTACGAAGTTCGTCGAGGTCACCCGTGCAACGATTAAAGGGACCCTTGTCGTGGCAGCCGTGCAGGGTCTTCTGGGCGGGCTGATTTTCTGGATTCTGGGCATTCCCGGACCTGTCCTGTGGGGCGTTGTAATGACGCTGTTGTCGCTTATCCCGGTCGTCGGCAGCGGCATTGTATGGGCGCCGGTCGCTGTATATCTGCTGGTGATGCCGGACTGGTGGAAGGGGTTGATTCTTATCGCTTTTGGCGTGCTGGTCATCGGGCTTGTCGATAATATCCTGCGTCCGATTCTGGTCGGCCGCGACACGAAAATGCCTGATTATCTGGTTCTGCTTTCAACTCTGGGCGGCATCGTTGTGTTCGGGGTGAACGGCTTCATTATTGGCCCTGTTGTGGCTGCGTTGTTCCTGGCTTTCTGGAACATATTCGCCACTGATTTTTCACAGAAGGTTGACTGATTATGACTGTACGAAATGTTGTTGCTGGCGCGGTTGCTGTAGTTGCGGCGTGCGGGCTTGTTGCCTGTACCGGGGCCACGGTGAAAAAGGGGGAGGGTGCCATGAAAGGCGAAGGTACCATGAAAGGCGAAGGTGCCTTCAGGTGCGAAGGGGACCTGGCCGGGGACCAGTCGGTTAAATGTGGCGTAGCAGCCAGTGTTCCGGCCGTACCGACCAACCCATTCCTGCAGGAGTGGACGACGCCGTTCGGGGTTCCACCGTTTGATCAGATAAAAGAAAGCGATTTTCTGCCTGCAATCAAGGCTGGAATCGACGCCCAGCGTGCGGAAGTCGCCGCAATTGCTGATAATCCGGACGCTCCGACGTTCAAAAACACTGTGATTGCGCTTGATGATTCCGGTGCGCTGCTGGACAAGGTCGAGGCCGTTTTCTACAACTTGCAGTCTGCCGAAACGACGCCTGGCATTCAGGCCATCGCAAAGGAAATCTCGCCGCTTACGACGGCCCTTAACGACGACATTTTCCTGAACCGTAAGCTGTTCGCCAGGGTTGATGCGGTGTGGAAGGTGCGTGACACGCTCGGCCTTGACCCTGTTCAGGTGCGCCTTGTTGACGAGATGCGCAAGGTGTTTGTGCGGGCCGGTGCGGGCCTTGACGATGCAGCCCAGGCGCGGCTTCGTGAAATCAACAAAGAGCTGGCGATGGCCGGGCTGAATTTCGGTGACAACCTGCTGGCTGAAACTAATGCGTTTCAACTGGTCATCGAGTCACCTGAAGACCTTGCCGGTCTGAACCCGTCCACTGTCGCCGCAGCGGCGCAGGCTGCCGAAAAAGTCGGTATGGAAGGGAATTGGCTGGTAACGTTGTCATATCCCAGCATGTGGCCGTTCCTGCAGCAGTCGACCCGGCGCGAGCTGCGCCAGCAGGTCATCACGGCGTACCAGGAACGCTGTAATCGCGGCAATGCAAATGACAACAACGAAATTATTAACAAGATTGAACAGTTCCGTCTGGAAAAGGCGAAGCTGCTTGGCTACCCGACTTGGGCCGATTTCGTTCTGGAAGAGCGTATGGCTAAAAACCCGGCCAACGTTCGCGCCCTGCTGAACCGCCTTTGGAAGCCGGCGCTTGCGGTGGCCAAAAAGGAAGCCGCTGAATACACGAAGGCGGCCCGCCGGGATGGCCTGAAAGGTCCGTTCATGCCGTGGGACTGGCACTATTATGCCGAAAAGACGCGCGCTGCACGGTATGGCCTTGATTCGGCCGTGCTGCGACAGTACTTCCGGCTTGATGACGTGCTGGCTGGCGCTTTCGGGCTTGCTAACCGCCTGTACGGCATAACGTTTACGCCAGTCGAGGGGCTGAACCTGTACCATCCGGACGTCCGCGCCTGGGAAGTCAAGGACGCCGATGGGTCGCACCTGGGCTTGTTCCTGGGTGACTATCATCCGCGTCCCGGCAAGCGCGTTGGTGCCTGGGCAAGCCGATATCGCGGGCAGCATCCTGTAAATGGCCGTGAAGTAAGGCCGATCGTCGTCAACGTGTGTAACTTCTCGGGTCCGTCTTCAGGTCCGGATGGAGATGTCCCGGCGCTGCTGTCGCCCGATGAAACTGAAACGCTTTTCCACGAACTTGGCCACGGCATTCATTCGCTGCTGTCCCGGGTGCCATACAATTTCCTGGAAAGTGTGCCGCGCGATTTCGTGGAACTGCCGTCGCAGATTATGGAAAACTGGGTGTTCGAGCCTGAAATGCTGCGGCAGTACGCCCGCCATTACAAAACCGGCGAACCGATTCCAGCCGACTTGATCGCGAAAATCGAAGCAGCAGCCCGCCACAATCAGGGCTTTGCGACGGTCGAGTACCTTGCCGCGTCGCTGCTGGACATGGCGTGGCAGGAAGCGAAGACGCCCGACTACCCTCCGGCGCAGGCTTTTGAAAAGGCCGAGATGGCCAGAATCGGCCTGCCTGCGCAGATTATCCCGCGATACCGCAGCACGTACTTCAACCATATCTTTGGCGGCTCTGGAAGCTATTCCGCCGGCTATTACAGTTATATCTGGTCGGAAGTTCTGGATGCCGATGCGTTTGCGGCGTTCAAACAGGCCGGTAACTTGTTTGACCCCGCCACGGCCACTTCGTTTCGCAAGAACATTCTGGAGCTCGGCGGTACCGTCGATGCCGCGCAGATGTACCGCAACTTCCGTGGTCGTGACCCTGAAGTAAAGCCGCTTTTAGAAAGGCGCGGTCTTGTCCCGGCGAAGTGACTGATGTCAGATCTGTGGCAGATAACCCCGCAACACGCATCTGAAATGTCTGACGATTGTCTGGTTTAATTATCTAAACAGTAGATTGCGATGCCGTCGCGGCCGTGGCTCTTGACGTGGTACATGGCGTGGTCGGCGTTTTTGCACAGTTCGATTTCGGATTCCCCGTGGTCGGGGAACAGGGCGATGCCGGTGCTGGCGGTCATGCGTATGGTGTGTCCGCCGATATCAAACGGCTGAAGCAGGCCGGTCTGGATTCGGTTGGCGACCATGTGGGCGTCAGCGCCGTCCTTAACCGACGGCACCAGCACTACGAACTCGTCACCACCGATGCGGGCAACCGTGTCGGAGTCCCGCAGAACATCCCGAATCCGCTGCGCAACTGCCTGCAGCAGCAGGTCGCCAACGTCGTGTCCGATGTTGTCATTGACCGGTTTGAAGTTATCAAGATCGACGAACATGACGGCAAGACGCCTTTTGTCGCGTTTGGCCAGTGAAATGGCCTGCTGCAGACGATCCGAAAACAGCGCCCGGTTGGGCAGGTCGGTCAGAGCGTCATGCTGCGCCATGTGTTTAACTTTCTGTTCAACAGCAAGGCGTTCGGTGATGTCGTAAACGAAGGCCAGCGTCGCCGGTCGGCCGTTCCAGTCAATAAGGACGCCGCTCATTTCGACCCAGACGATGCCGCCGCTCTTGTTTTGAATTCGGACATGGTAGCGGTTGCTCAGTTGTTCGCCGGCAAGCCGCCTTTTGTAGTTGGCAAGAACCAGGTCGCGGTCTTCGGCATAGATAAGGTCCAGGAAATTCCTGCGATTAAGCTCTTCCATCGTGTATCCGCTGACTGTGGCCATCATCGGATTGACGAACGCCAGAACTCCGTCCTGCGCAACAAGGATGCCTTCCTGAGCAGTCTCGATAAGGCAGCGGTAACGATTTTCACTCTGGCGCAGGGCATCTTCCATGATTTTGCGTTCGGTAATGTCGTTCAAGAAGCAAAGCGTCGCAGGGTGGTTGTTCCAGACAATCTTTACCGCGCTCAACTCAACCCACACAAGAGTACCGCTGTTGTGGAGTAACCGTACCTGGTAACGATTTCCGACTTCTTTACCGGCAAGTCGAGCTTTGTGGTTTGCAAGAACAAGGTCACGGTCTTCTGGACATATGTAATCAAGGAACGGCATGTCCTGGATTTCAGCCGGTTTGTAACCAGTCATGGTGGAAAATGAAGGATTGAAGTAGGTCATGATTCCATCCTGTGCGACAAGGATGGATTCCTGAGCCGTTTCAACAAGGCAGCGGTACCGTTCTTCACTGTCGCGAAGGACCTTTTCAATGCGTTTGCGTTCGTTGATGTCCCGGCTGACACCGCGATAGCCGACCAGCACCCCGTTTTCATCGCGCAAAGGGGTTACTGTCGCTTCGGTCCACATCCACGAGCCGTCTTTGCAGAGTTGTTCTACTTCGTAATGAATGGCGTCGGTTTTGATACCTTGAGCTTCCCTGGCCAGGCGCTGGGCGTTGGCCTGTTTCATGTGTTCGATGCCTTCAGGTTTCAGCATGTCCCAAAGACTGGTACCCAGCACTTCTTCCGGGGTGAAGCCCCGCATGCCTTCGTCGCCCTGACTTACGTAGGTGAAGCGATATTCACTGTCCAGGTGCCATGTGACGTCGGTCGTGTTATCGTTGACTTGACGATGATTGCGTAATTCTTCATTAAGTTCAATGAGTTTCCGATTTAGTCGTCGTATCAGTAAGGCCCAGATAAGGCCGAACATGGCCAGGATCAACGCAATTCCCGCGATTATGTACAGAAACGGATGGTCCATCGTTTACTCCGCGTCAGTCAGAGGGTCACAAGGTCATGAAGAAGATTATTGATCACTTTGACTGGATTCCCCAAGACAAGTGCATTCCTGATGTTATTATTCTTCGTAGCAACTTTTGGGGAATCGGGGGAACGATGAAATCTGCATATTCCGGTCTGGTCGTGGTGGTGATTCTGGCCGTCGGCCTGACAGGTTGCGAAGGTGGCGTGGTTAATCTTGATGTGGTTCAGGATGCAGTTCAGGATGTGGCGGATTCTGTTGAAGATGTGTCCGAGGCGACTCCGTTTGACTGGTGTGACGGTGCCGCCCCTGATGCGGCCTGTTATGCAGCCAGACGTGCCCCGCAAAGTGACAATATCATTCTGGCCAAGGCCATTACTGATCGTTATATAGACGTGTATCCGGCCTTGTCGCTTGGGTGGACGTGGGAAAATACCGTCTTGATGACGGGTATTTACGAGCTTTACCGTGTGACCCGGGAAGCCCGGTACCTTGACTACATGAAGGCGTGGATGGGCCAGAACATCGAGGTCGGGTACTTGATGTGGTCTTCCGATTCGACGTCGCCCGCGCTGATTGCGGCATTCCTGTTCATTGAAACCGGGGAAGACAAGTATCGGGAGGTCGTCCTGGACGCCCTTGATTATGTGGATAATTATGTGACGCGCACCGAAGATGGCGGCATCAATCACTGGGGGCAGGCGGAATATCCGGGGGCAACACTCTGGCTGGACACGCTTTTCATGGTCGGAACGATGCTGACGCGGTGGGGCGAGTTCACTGATGACGTCGGTCCGCTTGATGAAATGTCTGACCAGATCGAGGTATTTACCCGCCACCTTCAGTCGAAAGACGACGGGCTGTACGTTCACGCATGGGGTTATAACAAGCCGGTCGATACGGAAATTTACTGGGGTCGTGGCAACGGTTGGGTTTCTGCGGCCGGATTTGACTACCTGAGGGCCCGCCGTAACCGTGGCGAAAATACTGATGTGATAGCCGAAGTTGCGCTTACTTCGCAGGCGTTTGCTGCCACGCAGGTGCAGGATCAGGCGACCGGTCTGTGGTGGATTGTGCTGAACCGTCCGAACGAAGCGTACCTTGAAACATCGACTGCAGCGCTGTTTGCGTATGGCATGGCGCGAGGCTGGCGTTACGCGTATCTTGATGACCAGTATCTGCCTGTGATTGCCAGGGCCATGGCCGGGATTCGCGCGACGTTGACTAAAGACGACCTTGAACGCCCGGTCGTTTCCAACGTGTCTGGTCCGACCGAGGCCGGGACATTTGAGTACTACGCATCGCTGCCCGTGAAGGATGACCTCGGTTATGGCGTCGGGTCGGTGTTGCTTGCGCTGGTCGAAACGTCGGGCCTGCCGCTTGTGGAGTGACTGTTCTGATGGAAAATCTGTTGCCGTATCTGTGGTTTCTGCCTGTCGGGTTCATTGCCGGCAGTCTGGGGACGTTTGTCGGGGCAGGGGGCGGCTTTCTGGTCGTGCCGTTCCTTGCGCTGTGGGACCCGACGCTTGGCCCTGAAACTATTACTGCGATTTCGCTTGGCGTGATCTTTTTCAATTCAGCGTCCGGAAGCCTGCGGTATGCAAAAACGAAGCGGATTGACTACAAATCAGGGCTGACTTTCGCCGTGGCGACGATGCCAGGGGCCGCGCTGGGTGCCTTGACCAGTAACTATCTGCCGCGTCAGACGTTTAACATGATGTTCGGCATATTCATGATGTGTGTGGCCGTCTTTCTGCTGTTGAAGCCGCACAAGGCCGAGTCGGTTCAGACGGTGCCACGTCCCGGCCATTTCAAGCGCAGCGTGACCGACGCATCTGGCAAGACGCACGTTTATTCATACAATCGGGGACTTGGAATCGGGCTCAGTGCCATTGTCGGCTATCTGTCCAGCCTGCTCGGCATTGGCGGCGGCATTATCCATGTGCCTTTGATGACTCGCCTGATGAACTTTCCGGTCCATCTGGCGACAGCAACGTCGCACTTCATCCTGACTATTACAGCCCTGACCGGCGCGACAGTTCACCTGATTGGTGGCGACTATTCAAACTCGACTACGTTGACGATGCTTGCGGCTCTGACGATCGGTGTCATACCCGGCGCTCAGTTCGGCGCCCGCCTGTCCGAGCGCGCCAAACCTGCCTGGATCCTGCGCGGCCTGTCTGTTGTTCTGGCCATTGTTGCTGTGCGCCTGCTGGTCGGACTTGGGAAAAATTGACGAATCAGGTGTTACACAGCCTTAACGACCTTGATTTCGGCGGGCGGGGTCGTGGCGACCTTGACGATGTCGCCGATGTGGACTTTTTTGCCGCGTTCTGTGGCGACCGTGCCGTTCAGCTTGACCAGACCTTCCTGAATCATCATCTTGGCCTGCCCGCCTGAACCTGATATCCCGGCGTGTTTCAGCAGCGCATCCAGCTTTATAAATTCTTCGGATATTTCAACTGTTTTCATGATTGTCCCCCGGCTGTCTATGGCCAACGTCCGGCCTTCTGTGGCAGCACCTTTCCACTGTAGTTTTCCTGCGCTGTATGCGCAACAGAATATCTACAGAAGCAGGCCGGTCAGTCGCTGACAAATTGCTGGAAAAATATATTGACTCAAGGTGTTGCGTTGAAAATCAAATTTTTATAGACTCCAGCACAAATAGCTTTTCTGGATTCATTTTCCGGTTGGGGGCCCGGATTGTGTGTCGGAGGTTTCCTGGCCATGCCCCATGATACTTTGACCCTTGATTCCATCAACAGAGATGCCTCACGGGTTTCCCTGTCAGCCGGTTGGTGCGCTTACGTCGAGGGCAGGTTGCCTGAAGCCCTGAAACACACCACAAAAGCCTGGGACCTTGACAGGTCAAATACCGAAAGTCTTTTTCAGGCATCAAAGATTCTGATGGCGCAGGGCAAACTTAACGACGCGCTGATCCCGTTCATGCTCGCCGTCCGAACTGACCCGGAATATGTCGGGAAGGCTGTCGCAGACTCGGAATTCAAGGCACATTCAGGCCAGTTCAATGCGTTTCTTGACGGCATGCGTGATGAAATTTTTAAGGCGCTCAAGCCACAAGTCCAACGCCTTTTGACACAGGCCGAGGGCTTGGCCGGGACAACCTGCTGCCCGGACAGCTGTTCCGAGATTATGGGCCGGTGGCGCAGTCTGCTGGTCGGTGGCTGGAACCTTGTTGATTTATTAAGGTATTTAGGTGAATTTCCTGCTGATAAACAGACTTATCTGGAACACGTCAAGCAGGAAAAACAGCGAAGACGCAACGTCCTTGAACTGAAGAAGGAGTGCGTCAAGGTTGTGCGGGAAGTTGAAGAATCCTATCTGGTCGAAGAAGAATATCTTGATAAGGTGGTCGTCAAGCCAAAAAGTTTTGTCCTGACGCCAGAGCCGAAAATCGTCACGAAGACCAGGATTATCAAGAAGAATCATAAGGTAGTTAAAGAGGTAATTGAGCAGAAGCCGGTCCTGGTAAACGGTCTTGGCGAGGTGCTTGATCACTTTGATTTTGTCAGGGTACCTTCGGGATCATTCATCATGGGGTCGTTCCCGGACGAAGCAGACAGATCAGTTTATGAAACGGTTCACGAGGTTACGTTCACCAAATCGTTCGAGATTATGAGCCGGCCTGTGACTCAGGCCCTGTGGATGACTGTTATGGATGACAATCCGTCATGCCATGTCGGGATGGACAGGCCAGTTGAAAATGTAAGCTGGAATGATATTCAACAGTTTTTGACAAGGCTGAATGAAAGGCTTGGCTCGGTAAGTTACCGGCTGCCGACTGAAGCTGAGTGGGAGTATTCATGTCGCGCCGGAACGACTGGTGCCAGCAACGGCACCCTGAACCACGCAGGCTGGAATAACGGCAGAGGTTGTTGTGAAAGTCATCGGGTGGCGCGGATGGCGCCGAATGCCTGGGGCTTGTACGACATGATCGGCAACGTGTGGGAGTGGTGTCACGACTGGTATGGCAAGTATCCGTCCAAAGCCGTTGTTGACCCGCAGGGGCCGGCGTCCGGCACCTGTCGCGTTTACCGTGGCGGCTCGTGGTTCGGTGTCGAGCGCCTTTGCCGGTCAGCGTTCCGTGGCAGCCATGATCCCGACTACCGCTACTGCTATCTGGGCTTCCGCCTGGCCCGTTCGTGTTCGTGATTTGATAAGGTGACCCCTCGACAAGCTCGGGGTCTTCGATTGTCTTCAATCATCATTTATGGTATCAATCGCGGACCGCAAAGGCGGTTGATTTGGCGTTTTGTTGGCAGGGCCGTTTTTCGCGGTCTGCCGGATGATTTGGATTTCTGGAGGATGTCATGAAGGTTCGCAATCTGTTGACCATGAAGCAGTTCACCCGTGAAGACCTGGATGAAATTTTTGCGCTTGCAGCGGATATGAAAGCGAATCCGGAACGTTACAGCAACGCGATGGGCGGCAAAACCCTTGCGATGATATTTGAAAAGTCTTCTACCAGAACGCGCGTTTCGTTTGAAACGGCCATGACCAGAATGGGCGGACACGCACTGTTCCTGTCCCCTAAGGACACGCAACTCGGCCGTGGCGAAACCGTTTCTGACACCGCGCAGGTCCTTGGCCGCATGGTCGACATCATCATGGCCCGTGTGTTCAAGCACACCGACGTTGAAATTCTGGCCGAAAAAGCCGGTATCCCGGTTATCAACGGCCTGTCCGACTACAGCCATCCGTGCCAGGCTCTGGCCGACTACCTGACGATTCTGGAACACAAGGGCAGCTTTGAAGGGCTGAAACTTGTTTACGTCGGCGACGCGAACAACAACGTCACCCATTCCCTGATATTTGGCGGCGCGCTTCTGGGCGTGTCCGTGACCTGCGCGTGTCCGAAAGGGTACGAGCCGAAGGAACATGTGCTTGAATGGGCTCGCGAAGTCGGCAGAAAGACAGGCGCGAAGTTTGAAGTCACGGCCGATTGTACCGCGGCCCTTCGTGGCGCCGACGTCGTCTATTCAGACGTCTGGGTGTCGATGGGCGTCGAAGATGAAAAGGCCAAGCGCCTGATCGACCTGCATGACTACCAGGTGAACATGGACCTGTTCAACAAAGCCAAGCCGGATGCCATTTTCATGCATTGCCTGCCTGCCCACCGTGGCGAAGAAGTCACCGACGAAGTCTGCGACCATCCGCGTTCGGTCATTTTCGATGAAGCCGAAAACAGAATGCACGCTCAGGCGGCGTTGATGCTGTGCCTGATGGCTGCGTGGAAGAACTGATTGGACCAGCGAACAATAAAAGATCTTCAGCTTAACCGGATTCTTCAAGAAGTTGCGGGGTGTTGCCGGACCGAGCGCGGGCGCGAAGCCGTGCTGCGGCTGGCCCCGTTTCTGCGCCATGAAGACGCGACGGCTGAATTGGAACTGGTTGAACAGGCGGCTGCGCTTCTGCTTGCAGATGACATAGATTGCCTGCGTCCGGTCGAAGCCATGGACATGGCGATCGCCACCGCGAAGAAGGGCGGGGCGCTGGCAAACGACGAACTGATCGCGTTTGCGAAGCTGCTTGGCGTTGCTGGTGACGTCCGTAAGTATGTTTTGGAGCACCGCTTGCGGGCCCCGGGACTTGCCGTAATCTTTGAAGATTCCAAAAGTCTGGACGCTGTGCGCGAGCGCATCGAGCAGACGTTCGGTGAAGACGGCAACATCCGCGATGATGCGTCCCCACGCCTGTACGAGTTGCGTTCAAAGGTAAAATCAATCAGTCGGCGCGTAAAAGGCGTCATTGATGAAATGCTGAAGGACGGCTCGGTCCAGACCGTGCTGCAGGACGAGTATTTCACGCTGAGGGAAGGTCGGTATGTGCTGCCTGTCAAGGCCGAAGACTACCGCTTTGTCCCCGGAATTATTCACGGAACAAGCCAGACGGGACATACTTTCTTTGTCGAGCCGTCGCGCATCGTTGAAGACAATAATCAGCTTAAAGTCGCCATTGATGAAATAGCGAATGAAGAAGACGCCATCAGGGCGGATCGTACCGCGTTGCTGGCCCGTTTCTCGTTGGAAATCATCGAGTTATGTGACGGTCTGTGGCGGTTTGACTCTTTCGTCGGAAGGGCGCGTTTCCAGATTCGTTTCGGTGGCGGGGCTGTGACGGCACCGACCATCGTAACCGGCCACGAACCGATGGTGCTGAAAGGCGCCGTGAACCCGATCCTGGCGTTGCAGCGCGACAAAAAGGTCGTGGCGATTGACCTTGATGTAAGGCGCGATTCCGACAAGGTTTTTGCGGGTGGGTACGCGATTATCATCAGTGGGCCCAACGCCGGTGGTAAGTCGGTTACGCTCTCGACTGTCGGTCTTTCGTGTCTGCTTGTGCGGTACGGGATAGTGCCGCTGGTCGGCGAAGGCTCGCGAATTCCCTGGTTTGACAGTGTTCTGACCATCATCGGTGACCCGACCGACATGGACAAGGCGGTGTCGAACTTCACCGGGCAGCTTGCGCGGGTTCAGGAAATTCTGAATGCACGCACCGGGCGGACGCTTGTCTTGATAGACGAACTGGCGACCGGGACCGAGCCTTCGAAGGGCGAGGCGCTGGCGACCGCTATCGTTGAAAACCTGGTTGATGCCGGTGACGAGTGTCTGGTGGCGACCCATTACGACCAGTTGAAGCGCACGGCTATCAGTGATGAGCGTTTTGTGAATGCGCGCGTCGGGGTTGACCGTGAAACCGGGCGGCCGACGTATCGGATTGAGCACGGCGAGATCGGTGAAAGTAATCCGTTTGAGGTCGCGCGGTCCATCGGGTTCCCGGCGGTGATTTTGAAACGGGCTGTGGAGATGACCGGGATACGCGAAAGGCAGCTTGAAGAGGCGTTGACGCAGGCGAAGGCTCTGAATGTCGAGTTGCTGGCCGAACGTGCGGAAACGACCGAGCTGCGGACCAGACTGACGGCCGACCGCAAGAAGTATTCTGACGAGCTGTTCCGGCTGCGTAAGGACTCGGATAGACTGGTTTATCAGGCGCGGCAGGACGTGCTGAAGAAGATGAAGGCCCTGGAAGAAGAGCTTGAATCGATTGCGCGTGAAGCCAGGGCGGAAAAGAAGGCCGATGTCGCAAAGAGGGAAGAAATGGTTATCAGGCGTCGTGACGAGGTTCGTGTGAAGTCGGAAGTCGTCCGTAAAGATATGGAAAAGGAAGCCGAGCTTGTCGAGGATATTCCGGGCGAAAAGCTGGCTGCGTCAGATATTGTGGTCGGAATGAAGGTTTATCTGGTCAAGCTGCGCCTTGAAGGTGTCGTCGTTGATGTCAGTGCGGCCGGGCGCAAGTTGGTCGTGCAGGCAGGTCTGTTGAAGACTACAGTCAAGCCGGAAGATGTCAGAAAGCCAGTCGCCAAAAAGGTCATCCCGAAGCAGTTAAACGCCAAAGAGCGTGAGCGTGCGCGGGCTGCAGAGTCGAAGCCGACTCGGAATCCGCTGATGTCGCTGGAAGGCGCCGATATTGACCGGATGTTCGTGCGGTCGGAAGCTAACACCGTTGATGTACGCGGCATGCGCGTTGACGAGGCGCTGGCGGCGGTCGAAAAGCACCTTGATTCTGCGTATTTGAACGAAGAGCCGATGGTCATGATTATTCACGGCATGGGGACGTCGGCGTTGCGCAAGGCAGTGCGGGATTGTCTGGTTAAAAGCCGTTATGCAAAGACCGCACGTTCAGGTGATCATTCGGAAGGCGGCGAAGGCGTCACGATCGTGGATATGAATTAATTCGTGAGGTTCCCCTCGACAAGCTCGGTGCATGATTCCCTGAATTATGATTCAGGGAATCATGTTGCGCGTCATTGCCCAGTAATCACCACCAGTTACGGCGCCGCCATCAAGGTCCAGCTTCAGTCTGAATATGTAGCGGGTGTCGGAAGTCAGGTTGTTGATCGTAACGCCGACCGGCGGATGGTCCGGGTTTGCAACCATTACTGTGACTACCTCGACGCTCTGGTCGAAGTGCGGGAATTCCGTACCGAATTCAATGATGTAGGTGCCAGCCAGAGGGGCGTCGAACGAGATTGTGACGCTGTCTGTGCCGATTCCGGTGAACGTCAGCGGGGCAGTCATAAGCGGCGGCGGTTCGACCGGCTCGACATCAGGTATCTTGCTGGCGGCGTTCGTGATGAACGTCCTGATTCTGGCGGGCGAAGCGATGCTGACGGTAGCAAGACCGTCCGTTTCCATCCCGGCGGCAACGGTTTCGAGTTCCCCGGGAACCCACGCCAGCCATGATTCAATGAAGTCCACGTTCATCGGGTCGTTGGCGGCGGCCCTTACGCCGAATATCATAAGCTCGACCCCGCGCCACGCCCGCGCTGCCCAGTACTGATGGGTCAGACGGCGTAACAGGTCGGCGCGGTCGTCAACTGATAACGTCCATTCCTGCGTCGAAAAGTCTGCAATAGCTTTTTCTGCGATTACAACTGCTTCGGTACCTTCATGGTAGATCTCAAGCAGCGTCTGCATGTCCGGGCTTTTGACCCGCTGCCAGATGTCGGTCCAGTCAGCGTCCCACTTGGGCATGTTGCCACGCGATGAAAGTTGGTCTGCCACCACGTCAGCCGGAATATCTGAACCTTTCTCGAGCGCCCATATTCCAAGGACATAATGAGTCTTGGCCATGACCGGCAGAGTTGTTTCGAGGATCTTCTGCAGGGTAACGGCCTCGAGGCCCGTCAAGCCGTATCTGTTGCCGATGAACTCGGCCCATACGTCGTCGATCGTTTTACTTGTGTCCTGAACAAACGACCCGATTGTCAGCAGGTTAACTTCGTTGGGGGTCCCGATGGCGCGGTCACTGCCGCGTTCGATTCGGGCGACCGACCCGATGCCGGTGCTTTCCCACGCGTGCTTCAGGCGGTAACGGTAGTAAGTCGGCGAAGCAAAAGGCAATTCCGACCTGCCGAAGTACTCTCCAGCGGCGTCGATTTCAAGGATCGACGGATGCGCGCCGACCTGTCCAAGCGTCGGATCATGCGGGTTGTAAGGCTGCCAGTCGCCAACTTCAGATTTGTGCATGGACGTGAAGGGCACACCCTGCGAACGCGCCAGCCCATCGGCGTGCCACGGGTTTTCATCGGCTTCATGGGCGAAGACGCGGGCGATAAGCTCCTTGCCAAGTTCGCCAGTAATCACCTGTCCGAGGTTTTCAATAACAAGCTGAATTCTGACATCCTGCGGGGGCGGGTTCATGCCTTCTTCCGGGAACGTTCCAGGGCACCAGGCACAGTCGCAATAAGTAAACCAGGGTGATGCGCCGGCCGATCCAAACATCAGAACTATGCCGTCAACATCCGGAATTTTAACGAAAGCGTCACGGTAAGCCTTGGCCCTTGTTTCCCAAATTGCGCCATCCGGGGCGTAACAGACTACGAAGTCCAGTTCCTGGAATTCATGAGCCCACAGATAGACTTTCATGCCTTTTTCATGGGCGAGGGCGGTCGCCAGGTTGATAGTTTCGACCCGATAAGCGGTCGTTTCGTCGTCACCCAGCAGCTCGTCAATGTTCATGATGATGTCATGGGAAAGCTGGATGTGATTGACGCCGTAAATCGCGCCAAGCTCGATCGCGTCAAGCGTATGCTGCCTGTCTGCGTCCAGTAGAATCCAGCCATATACCGGCGTGAAGTCGTCGCGGTTGAAGCCTTCGAATTCATGAGTGATTTCGGTGTTTACCCAGACGTCCCATGGCGACGTTTCGCCGGAAATGTCATCGACCTGGATGTCAGTCGAAATGTCGGGTTCAACACTGTTGTCTTCGCCATTCTGGTCATGGGCCGCATCGCGGGCATCCGTTCCATCATCGGTGCCGACCCACTGGTCGACTACAGCCGTATCGTGGACGTCAATGGCATCCAGGCCGGCATCATCACCCGGTTCTGTACTGCCTGAACACGCCTGGACCAGTGCCGACGCCGTCAGCAATAACAAAACAACAACACTTCTTTTCATCATGAACCCCGTTTTTCCCTGTAACCGTTGGCCGTAATTATGCTAATCCGAAATTGTCGCGCGGTCACACAAAGGTTTCGTTTAAAGGGCCGTCCGTGGCATAATTCCTACGCTTTATTTCTGAACGTAACGGGATACACGCTATGGCAGCTAAGGACAAATCAAAATCAAAAGGTATGGAGCGGATTCGCAACATCGGAATCATCGCTCATATTGACGCCGGCAAGACGACAGTTTCAGAACGGTTGCTGTATGTGACCGGCAAGACCCACCGAATCGGTGAAGTTCACGATGGCGCCGCCGTCATGGATTACATGATTCAGGAACAGGAACGCGGCATTACGATTACAAGCGCCGTCACCACGTTCGAATGGGACGGTCGCGAAATTCACCTTATTGACACACCAGGGCACGTCGATTTTACGATGGAAGTCGAGCGCAGCCTGCGCGTCCTTGACGGGGCCGTCGTCGTCTTTGACGGCGTCAGCGGCGTCGAGCCTCAGTCCGAAACTGTCTGGCATCAGGCGGACTGTTACGGCGTTCCCCGAATCGCCTTCATAAACAAGCTGGACCGCGTCGGTGCTGACTTTGAGAAGGCCGTCGAGTCGATGCGCAGCCGCTTTCCGCAGCGGATTATTCCTGTTCAGGTGCCGATCGGGACTGAATCGTCGTTCAAAGGCGTCGTTGATGTCATCAGAATGAAGGCCATGACGTGGGACGGCGAAGATCCGGGCGAAACGATTGAACTTGACGCAGTCCCGGCCAGCGTGATTGATGACGCGATGGTCACCCGTGAAGAACTTGTGTCGGCAGTCGCTGATTTCGATGAAACTATCGGGGATCGTTACCTTATGGGCGAGCAGATTTCCGATGACGAATTGGAAGAAGCGGTCCGGCGCGTGACGATTGAGGGCAAACTGGTTCCTGTTCTGTGTGGCTCGGCCCTTAGAAACAAGGGCATTCCGCCGCTGCTTGACGCCATCTGCATGTATCTGCCTTCACCGAAAGACAAGCCGCCACTGATCGGGATTCATCCGCGCACCGGCGAACCTGTTGAAGTTCCTAACGACCCGAAAGCCCCGCTGTGCGGCCTGGTCTTCAAGGTCCAGGTCTCAGATGACGGGCGGCGGCTGAGTTACGTCCGCATATATTCCGGGACCATCGAAGAAAAGATGGACGTCTATAACCCGGCGAAAGGTAAGAAGGAAAAGATATCCCGCATGTTCCTGATGCACGCCCGCGAGCGCATCCGTCTGGAAACGATTGGCGCCGGAAACATTATTGGTGTCATGGGGTTAAAGGATACTGTCACCGGTGACACTATCTGTGATGCCGACCATCAGGTTGTGCTTGAACGAATCACGTCGTACGAGCCGGTCATCAGCATGGCGGTCGAACCCGACGTGCAGTCTGACCGCGAAAGACTTGAAGAGACGCTTGCCAGAATCGCTGATGAAGACCCGACTTTCAGGTATCGGGAAGACGAAAATACAGGCCAGACGGTGATGTCGGGCATGGGCGAACTGCATCTGGACATCGTGGCCGATCGCATCAAGCGCGATTTTTCACTGCCGATACGTGTTGGACGCCCGCAGGTCGTATATGCCGAAACTATCACGCAATCGGCGGCCGGATTCGGGGACTGCGACATATTCAACGATGACGTGAAGGTCTTTGGAAGGCTTGGCCTTTCTGTGACGCCTGCCGACCGTGGCAGCGGCCTGAAAGTTACGGTGCAGCCCGGCCTGCTGATCGCCCCGAATTATCAGGAAGCGGCAAAGGTTGGCGTCATGGAGGCAATGCAGGGCGGCGTTCTGCATGGCTGGCAGCTTACCGATGTCAACGCGGTCGTCACGTCAATCGAGCAGAAAGACGGCTGCCAGTTTAATGAAACTGTCGTCAAGATTGCGGCCATGAACGCCGTCCGTGAAGTGTGCGGTCAGGCCGGTCCGGCCAGGATGGCACCGATTGGGATTGTCGACGTCGTCTGTCCGTCTGATTGCATGGGCGACGTCATCGCTTCGCTTCAGGCCAGACGCGGAATGGTCGTGTCGATGGAAGAGCGCGGCATGGTCAAGATGATTAAGGCGACGGCCCCGATTGAAAAGATGTTCGGGTACTCAACCGAGCTTCGCTCCGTTACGCAGGGAAGGGCGACTTTCTCTATGGTTTTCGGTAGATACGATATCGAGTAGGGTTCGTTCCGGGCGGTGCGCGGTCAGGTGCATTTTCCCAATGTATGAATTGACGGTTTGCGGGTGGCGGACTAAGATTCAGAACGTAATTTCCGGGGGTATTGCATGGGAATAAATTTCAGACTGATTGCGGTTACGGGCCTTATTCTTGGTTCTTTGTCAGCGTGTCAGATCAACAAGATGGTTGCTGATAACATGACGCTGTCGATGGACGACCAGAAGACCAGTTTCTACCATGAAAAGAACCTGCGTCATGCGCGCGAGGCCGCCCCGGCAATGCTCAAGCTGCTGGACGGGTTCATCGTAAGCTCACCTGAAAATGAAGATTTGCTGGTCAGGGCTGCGGAAATGAACTGCGGTTTCTCGATGCTGATGATCGAACCTGAAGACCGCGAGTGGGCTTCCGACCTGTATATGAAGGGCTACGACTACGCGATACGCGCCCTTGAACATTCAATTCCTGACATTCAGGACATCCTGCGCGAAGGTGGCGAAGAAGGTCTGAAGGCCGCTCTTGCAGAGCAGGGTCCGGACTCGGCGCCGTCGATTCTGTGGGCCGGGCTGTGCCTTGGTTCGCATATGAACATAAACATTGATGACGTGGCGGCCACAGCCAATATGTCCAGGGTGCTTGCGTTCATGGATCGCGCGGTTGAACTTGATCCCACGTATTACTTCGGCGCCCCGGATATGTTCCTGGGCGTTTATTACGGCTTTCTCGGGGTCAGCCTTGGTGGCAAGCCGGACCTGTCACTTGAACACTTCAATAAGGCGTTCGCTGTGACCGACGGGCGTTTCCTGCTGGCAAAGATCCTTTTTGCCAAGACGTACTGTGTTCAGATTCAGGATCGGGCGCTGTTTGAAAAAACGCTTAATGATATTCTGGCGACGCCGAACGACAAGGCCCCGGAATTCGCCCTGGTGACTGCGGCCGCAAAGAAGCAGGCGGCAGTGCTGCTGGCGCAGGTTGACGATCTATTTATTTGACGGTCCTGACCGTCGGTATTGACTACGGAGTGGTGAAATGAACAAGTGTTTCAAGGTGTTGCGTTCGCTGGCCCTGTCTGCTGTTGTGGCGTCGACCGTCATGTTTGCCGGTTCGTCGGTCGCGCAGGCCGAAGCCGTCGCCGGGGCCGACCCGATCGTAATTAAGCTGGCCACTTCGGTTCCGACCGGTTCGATGTGGTTCAAGGAACTTACCAGCATAAAGAACGTTGTCGAGAAACTGACTGAAGGCCGCGTTCAGATAAAGATATTCGCGGGCAGCGTTCTTGGTGATGACAAGCAGGTCCTGGACAAGAT
Source organism: uncultured Anaeromyxobacteraceae bacterium (assembly GCA_964522105.1). Lineage (GTDB taxonomy): Bacteria > Myxococcota_A > UBA9042 > DTJE01 > DTJE01 > JAGOFO01. The sequence continues at coordinate 19,969 of CAZFVA010000024.1, read as the reverse complement.
GAAGTACGGCCAGGTTCAGGCCGCTGCGTTCACCGGCGTCGGTCTTGGCGAAATCGTCCCGATGGTCAGACTTATGGAGCTGCCATTCAATTTTGAAAACGGCAAACAGATTGACTGCGTACTTTCAAAGATGCTTCCGACATTTAACGCCAAATTTGATGCCGCAGGATATGTCAATCTGGGCTGGGCCGAGCAGGGCTTGATTTTTCTGTTCAGCGCCAAGGAAATCAAGACACCGGCTGACATGAACAAGACGAAGCCGTGGGTGTGGGGCGCCGACCCTCTGGCCCGTGCGATATTTGAAGTCTTCGGCATCAAGCCGGTTCCGCTTGCCCTGCAGGACGTTTACATGTCCCTTCAGAGCGGCATCATCGACACCGTTTACATTTCACCGGCGGCCGTTACCGGTCTTGGCTGGCATCAGAAAGCCCCGAATATGTTCAATGTTCCCGTTACCAACGGTGCCGGCGCGATCCTGATTAAGAAGGACGTATGGGAAAAAATTATCCCAGCCGACCGTGATGTAATCCAGAAGACATCGGACAAGGTCTTTGGTCGCCTGATTAACAAGTCGCGCGAAGAAAACCTGAAGGCCATTGATGTCCTTAAGGAAAAGGGTGGCGTCAAGGTATTTGAAGTTCCTGCTGCAGATAAGGCCGGCTTCACAAAGAAGGGCGCCGAAACCGCTGACAGGCTTATAGGCAAGCTTTACACCAAAGAAGAGCTCGAGACGTTCCGTGCCGCAGTAAAGGCGTGCCGTTAGTTCCGGTGGGGCCGTTCGGTCCAGTCCATATACAAAAACTGGAAGGTAGATCGTGGGAAAATTCATTCAACACGTAGAGAACCTGGACAGGAAGATTGCCATGGTCGAGACGGTGACGATTTGCGTCGTCGTTTCAGCGATGCTTCTGCTTACAACATCTCATGTGCTTTTGAAGCTGTTCGGCCAGGGCATAATGCAGTTCGAAGAAATCGCCCGCTATCTGGTTATCTGGGTCGGTTTTCTTGGCGGAGCAGTCGCGACGTATCAGTCCCGCCACATCAATATTGACCTGTTCACCCGTTTCCTGAAAGGGCCGGTTGGACACGTCATTACTGCCTTGCTGGCCATCATCGCGGTCGGTATCGTGATTGTCATGCTGAAGACCTCGATTTCGTATGTCGGTGGTTTTTACCGCAGTGGCGAGATCGCGGTTTCATTCGGTGATCCCCAACCCTGGCTGGCAATTCCGCAGTGGGTCGCCGCGATTATCATGCCGGTCGGGCTGGTTTTGATTGGCTGGCACATGGTTGCCGGTGCGCTGTATGCCATCGCCGGCGTCAAGGGTCCGGGGCATCGTGGACTTGATGAAACGCTGGCCCCTGTTGTGTCGGACAAAGGCTTCCCAATTATAGACGTAGACAGCTTGGAAGCGACCGTCGCGGGCAACGGAGGTGCAAAATGACCGGCCTGGTTATTGCAGTTCTTTTCCTGTTTGCCTTCTTCGGCATCCCGTTGTTCCTGATACTTGGCACCGGCGCGATGGCTGGTTATCTGGCGTCGGGCCAGCAACTGGAACTGTTCTTCGCGGCCTTCTACAAACCGTTGGCTGACAATCCGGTATTTCTGGCCATTCCGCTTTTCACACTGACTGGTTACCTGATGGCAGAAAGCCGCGCGCCTGAACGTCTGGTACGCATTTCCCGCGCATGGCTCGGTTGGCTCCCCGGTGGGCTGGCAATGGTCGCGCTGGTCGCTTGTGCCGGTTTCACAGCGTTTACAGGTGCTTCGGGCGTCACAATCGTCGCACTGGGCGGATTGCTGTTGCCAGCTTTGTTGAAGGACGGTTACCCCAAAAAGTTCACGATGGGCCTCCTGACGTCTTCAGGCAGCAGAGGCATCGTGTTTCCGCCAAGTCTGCCGCTGATCGTTTATGCCATGATCGCCGGTATGACTCTGCAGAACGTTGATCCTGCGGCGATGCGGGCGGCTGAAAGACAGAGAGTTGCTGCGGCTCAGGTTCAGGTTGTCGGGCAGAATGGTGTTCAGGCGACCCCGGACGCTGCTGTTGCTGCAAAGGCTGCCGCGCCAGCCAAACCGACCGGTAATGTAGATGACGAGATAGACAAGGCTCTTGCGGCCGAGGGCGGAGATGCCGCTGCCGCTGACGGTGCTGCAGTTGCCGCGCCCGCAAAGCCTGCGACCGTTGACGATGAAATAGATAAGGCACTGGCCGCAGAGGGCGAGGCTGCCGGCGCTGAGGATAAGCCGGTCGTCGCTAAAGCCGAAGGCGCTGCCGACCCGGTTCAGGACGAGATAGACAAGGCTCTTGCTGCCGAGGGCGCCGCTGCCGAAGGTGCAGTCCCTGAAAAAGCAGAAGGTGCTGTTGCCGAAGGTCAGGCCGCAGTCGCCGGGGTGGTTGTAAAACCGCTTGAAGGCTCTGCAGTTAACGCCCCGGTGCCGCCCGCCGAGGAAGAAGCCGAACCTTTCATGCAGGTTACTGTCGACAAGCTGTTTGTCGCGGGCGCACTGCCTGGTCTGCTGGCACTTCTTATGATTGGAATCTACGCCGCGTGGTTCGGTGTCAAACACAAGGTGCCGCGTACAAAGTTCCGCTTGATTGAAGTGTGGGGCGCAACCAAAGGCATCGCCTGGGAAATCCCGATTCCGATAATCATCGTGGGCGGTATTCTGGGCGGGTTCTTTACCGCAGTTGACGCCGCAGCGTTTGCGGCGGCGTACGTCTTCATAGTTGAAGTATTCATCTACAAAGATGTTCCGATTCGCAAGTTGCCGACGATCTTCCGGGAAAGTATGGTTTTAGTCGGTGGCATCCTGCTGATCCTGATGTCAGCCAACGCCCTGACCAACTTCTTCATTGACGTTGAAGTGCCTCAGAAGCTGTTCACGATGGTCAAGGACACGATCAAGAGTCCGTTGACGTTCCTGTTGATTCTGAACGGGTTCCTGCTGATCGTAGGCATGCTGATGGATATCTTCTCGGCCATCATGGTCGTCGTTCCGATTATTGCGCCGGTCGCTGTTTATTACGGTATCAACCCGGTTCACCTTGGCATCATCGTCCTGACAAACCTGGAAATCGGGTTTAATACACCGCCGGTCGGCGTTAACCTGTTTGTCGGGGCGCTCGCGTTCCGGCGGCCTGTCGTCGAGCTGGTCAAGGCGATTGTGCCGTTCGTTCTGATAAGTTTGATTGCGCTTATCGCGATCACTTACTGGCCCGACCTTTCCCTGTATCTTATCCGCGTATTCAACGTTAAATAATTCCGGATAAATTTCTGTCTGCGGGATACGTAACGCCCCGAAACTGTGTCGTTTACGGTATGAAACGTAAGCGCCTGGGTGTGGATGTGTTCTGGTCTGTCACATGCCTTCGGGCTGCAGAACCTGGGTGCGGCGTGTTTCCATGGCGTCGAACGCTTCTTTGGCCGTCCTGGCCACTTCTTCGTCGGACGAGTTCATCAGGTCCTTCATGACCTGGAGAGTCCTGGCACCGCCCCGGACGGCCAGAGCCTGTACGGCAAGAACCTTCAACTGCGTTGATTTTTGCCTTCGTCCAAGACGGCCGGGCAGGAAAGCCTTGAATCGCTTTTCAACCAGAATTTCGATAAGGGAAGCCTCGATATCAGGTTCCCGTGGCATCAGTACCCGCTCATATTCCGCGAGTGCCCGCAGACAGACGGCCTGAACGGCGTCTTCCGGTTCGTCTTCCTTTCTGGTTCTTAAACGGATGGATTCATTCAGGAATGTCAGAAATTCGGTATGTGTGCAGTGCAGGGCGGCCAACTGCAGGATTGCCCGTCTGGCGACCTGCCGTTCTTCGTCCCTGATAAACGCCAGAAGGTATTTTTCAGCGTCTGAACCCAGTATTTCCGTCAACGCGGCCAACGATTCTTCACGAACCTTCGGGTGAGGGTGGGCTGAGTACTGGGCGATCGCGATTTCGGCTGACCTGGCTTTCAAATGGCCAAGCACGCGAATGATTGGCCTGATGGCCTGCCAGCCGTGCCTGTGGGCGCGAAGTTCGTCAATCAGGGGATTGACCGCCGGACCACCTATCCTGACCAGAATCGACGACACAGTCGTTTGTAGCGTCGGGTCTGTGTCGGTCGTAAGATAATTGATAAGGCCAGGCACAACTGCGGTTCCAAATAATGCGACGCCAGCTTCCAGCGGTTCCCGCACTTCTTTAGGTGTGCCGCACGTCATCCGGATAAGTCCGGCCAGGAAGCCGCCGGTTTCAAGCTTGCTTAACGCTTCCTCGATGAACCGTTTCCGGCCCATGAAAGGGGCGTCGTCGTTACTGTAGTGCGAAACGATAATCGCCATTGTACGCAGGACCATGTCGCGGTCACCGCGATTGACCAGTTCGGGAAGCACTATTGTGAAAACATTCAAATACTTCAGATAGTTGCGTGGGTCTGAACACCCGGCGAAATCGCCAAGATACTGGTCAGCCGAGCTGATGAATTTATCTGTGGTTTCGCCCGAGCGGACGCGGCGCTGAAGATCTTTGGGCAGTTCGCCAAGCGGAATGTATCCTTTCCTGTACGAAGCCTCCAATATTTCAAAAGCGTTCTTGAATTCAATACGGGCCAGCTTTGCCAGACCTTTCGCAAGGACTCTGGTGCTGGTCTCGCGCAGTTCTTCGACTGTCCTTCCCGGAATGTTGAGCCTGTTACCCTGTGTCTCGATGTCATTGACCAGGGTCAGCAGCAGCTCAGATGATGCGTTGACCGCCTCGGGCAGCATGGCGGAAATTAAAGAGTCTTCAACTTCAGGCGTTGTCGTAATCGTTATGCCATCAGCAACCAGGTCTGCGTTCAGAAGAATGTCCCGATGCAGGTCATAACGCGTTATTGGCCGGATGATATCCGACATCGACTGAATCTTGATTCGTTGAAGTTCGGCACGGTCAGCGCCTTTTAAAAGCGGTATTTTTGAAATGTCCTTCCGCATGCGGGACAGGGCGATTTTTACCGGCCATGAAAGATGGCGCTTTGCACCAACGACCTCGTCCATACTGATGACGGTGACATCGAAGATTCCAAGATCAAGAAGCTGTTCGGAAAAATCCTCGGCCGAACGGTGTGTTGACTGGGCCTCGGACGCCCATGCCGTCAATGCTGAAATGAACTGATCGAACTGTTCGCGTGAAATAGCCGCTTTGATAGTAAATGCAGCAATTCGATTTCGAACAAAGTAGTCGTGGAACTTCGACAGGAAGTGGTCACCCATAATCCCGCGAAACATTCTGGCGACCGGGATAGGTTCGGGAAGAAGGCCGTCCACCAGGATACCCTGGTCATCCATCGTGGATAAAAGCAGATACGTAAGTTCGGTAACGCCTGATGTCAGATCCTTGAAAGATGTGTACATCTCGGCTGTTGCCGCTTTGGCAAGAGGGTGATCACCCGAGTATGTGCCTGTCTGAAGCAGGGCCTTGACCAGCAGAAGCGAGAACTCGCCGGCCTGACGGTGGACGTCGCGTGTCGACGCCTCCATCATCCCAGTTTCACTAAGTCTTGAAATTCTGCTCGTATCCATTCCGTCATTGTCCCGTTAGCGGGGGGCAGTTGTCAAGATTGGCAAATCCCGGATTGCCAAAGGACCGCCATCACCTTATTCTTCAGTGTCATTATTGCCCGGGCGCACGTGCCTGCGCGCCCCGGTCTGGAGGCTGTGTTCATGTCAGAAGATATCAAATTCGGTGATGTACCCCAGAAACCGCGCAGAAACTGGGCTGCAATTGTTTTATTGATATTTCTTGCTGTTGCGCTGGTAGGACTGGCGGTCTATTGGTTAAAGCCGCCGGTTGATGCAGCTAAGAATTTCAAGGTGCCGAAGATCACGGGTGCCTACGTTGATGAAGAGCCCTTCATGCGCCAGATTTTGAAGCCTGGCGATGCGTATCGGCCGATCGAGGTGATGCAGGGAACGACCGCGCCGTTGGAATGTTTTGTCGTAAAGGCACAAAGTACAAGCCCGTGGTTTGTGGTCAGTGCTTTTGGAAAGACGTTTGAAAAAAACGATTGCCTGTTCGATCTGCCGGTCCCGACCGAGGTCAACGAGTTCCACACCGTTAAGATAGAGTACTTTGAAGGCAAGACGAAGTTGGTGGATACGCTTGAAATTCCAGTCGTCGTTGTCGCGAAGGACGAACGTGTCGAATTTCATCAGCTTCAGGATATCAATCATGTGGCCGTTCAGGCTGGAAGTGTTCCAGACAAGATATTTATCTACGGTCGTGCAATTACTCAGCTTCCCGGTGAAAGCAGGGATTATGGGGCGTTGTTCTTTACGGCCAACCCTGAAAATGACGTACCTGTAGTTGAAATGATGCCGCTGCACGAAGGCGAGAAGCCGGCCCCGCTGGTCGGCAGGGTTCAGCGCTATCGCAGCTATGGCAAAGGCCTTTCGGGCTATGCCGTGTGGACCACCGAGCCTGTGGCCATCAATGCCGAAAGCCGTACCATTACCGACCTGTACATCGGGGTATTCAAGAAGACCGAAATTGATGCAGCATTCAGCAAGTTGTTGAAGGTTGATGCCACGTCTGCCGATTCGGTGACGGTGACGCCGCTCGTTGCATCCCCGTATGAAGTCCTGAAGCTTACATATGATGGAAAGCTTCTATCCCAGGGATTCCATGTCGTCAGCGGTACCAATCGTGCGGGCATAGATAGTCGCGTGAAGGCCATCCTGTCGGCCGTCCCGGCGCCGACCGTCGGGGCTGATGGTCAGCCCATCCCGGCCGGCGATTCTGCCGCTCCAGTCCAGCCCCAACCGGCCGCCGCAGAAGGCCAGACCGCCCCGGCACCCACCGCACCGTAACCATCACCACGATGAAAGGCCCTGAAAGGGCCGGCTATATTCACAAATGATGACCCAGGTCCCGAAGGGACCGTCCAAACACAGGCCGCGGCCACAGGCCCGACCCCTGGGAGGGCCGTCGGCCGTGGTATGCCTGCGCCACCACAAATGCTCCCATGTCGGCACCGCCACGGTTTCCGATATGGCACCCGTTGGCACCACCACCAATGCCCCCATGCCTGCACCGTTGGGAATCGGGCCCCGCACCTTCGGCGCGGGGATTAATCAAACAACCTCCGCAATACCACGGCCGTCCCTCGCGAGGCGCTTGGTTGGCCGCGGCCTGTGAATGGCGCATCCCTTCAGGATGCGTCGGACAGGCAGGGCGTCAAAACATTCCAATAATCACATACAGCAGGGACCAGCGGCCCGGTTATATACCTGGAACGAAGCGAATCAATGTTTTGATTATTGGATTAGTTGATGTTGGATTGAAAGGGAAGGGTGGTGGCTACTCGGCGGCTTTGGCGGCTTCAGGAGCGGCGGCCTTGCCGGTGGAAGGAGCCTTGCCCTTGCTGTTGATCGCGAAATTGATTGCGGAGTAGCTTTCAATCGCGGCAGTCGTCATGACCAGACGGATGACTTCGAAGGGAACCTTCTTGTCGGCCTGGATGATGATCTGCTTGGATTCTTCCATCCACTTGGCAGCCAATTCCTTCTCTGAAGGCATCGGGTGGTTGCGGGTGTAAGCGTCATGGGACGCCTTGAGCACCTTTGCAAGTTCCACGACTTTAAGGTCGGGATAATTCCGTTCATTCACCATCGGTGTCTTCACGACCTCTTCACCTTCAAAGATGACTGAGGCCAGGGAGATACCCAGGGTCGGAACGCGTTCCAGCGTGCGGCTGGAATACGCGGCGGGGAGTTCGATATCCTTTGAGTTCATAAGGATTTCGCCCGATGCCGAGAAGGTGATGAGCAGGAACACGACCAGAATCGTGAACATGTCAATCATAGGTGTCAGGTTGAGGCTGAAAAGGAGTCCTTTTCGCTTTCCACCACCACCGATGTGGAGTCCCTTCATGTGCACGCTTGAGCCGAAACGGCTGCCTGGCGCTTTGATGGACATTTGCGTCCTCCGTCAAAATCTATGGTTGTTCCTGAAAAACAGGGAACACCACGTTACATCATTTCACTTGCCACCGATGCCGCATCTGCGACAACGATGTTCGTCAACCCAACTACCGTACAAGCGTCCATGGCCTCGATCATGTCGTTATATTCGACCTTGTCTTCGGGTGCCACAACGATTTTCTGGTCCTTGGGAAGCTTCAACTCACCAAGTTTGGCCGAAAGTGCCTTTGTATCGTAACCGTCGCTACCTTTAGCGATAGGTTCGGGGCGATCATCCGCGAACTTCACCATATAACCGGTGTTGTCCAGCATGATCGTCAGGCGCTTCGGCGGCTCGGTTTTCTGTTCCTTGTTCGGCTTCTGTACCGACTGATCGACCGTGATACGGCCGAGGTTGGTCCAGACTGCTGTCATCAGAAGGAACGTAACTAGAACCGTCATCAGGTCGATCATAGGTGTAAGGTTCAGATCAAGCGTCTGGCTTTTTCCGCCTTTTCCTACTTCCTGTGGCCCGCTCATTTAAGCCTCCTCGCCCTTATCATCTCACAAACCCTGGGAACCAGATTCCAGCGCAACAAACCCGCGGCCGTAACGTGAAGGCCTGGTCAGGGTCGAGAGCGTAAATTACTCAGAGACCTTGTCATCAAACTTGTCACGATTGGCCGTGATCAGATTCAGCGTCGTAACAGTGCATTCGTTGATGGAGTCAACAAGGCCCTGGCTCTTTGCCTGATAGAAGGCATAGAAGATTGACGCTGTGATGGCGACGGCCAGACCGAAAGCCGTGTTGTACATGGCTTCGGAGATACCTTCTGCGAGCTGGGTCGCCTTGGAGGCGGCATCAGCCGATGCAGCGGCACCGAACGAACGGATAAGACCAAAAATCGTTCCGAGCAGTCCGAGGAGAACGCCGACGTTACCGATAACCGCGAGGAATCCAACGCGCTTTTCGATGTTCGGGACTTCGCGGAGGGCGGCTTCGTCCATGGAGGCCTGGACAGCAGCATCGCTTTCCTTAGCCTTCATAAGGCCAGCCTGAAGGATCTTCGCCAGGGGGAACTTGGAGATCGAGCAAAGCTTGAGTGCATTGCGGAGATCACCGACAAGGATGTACTTCGTGAGAACTCTCATGAAGCCTTCTTTGTCAACGTTCGCCTTGAAGTAAAGCACGATCAGGCGCTCGATAACGATGCCCCACATGAAGATAGAGACAGCGAGAATGACGAACATGTTCGGGCCGCCTGCCTCAAATGCCTTAGCGATGAATTCAAACATCTTGTGGAAACCTCCTGAAAAACCAGCCTCAACCTAATCAATCTCCCCGAACCTCGGGGAATACCATTAACCCTCACCAGCCCGTTCAAATCGTATAACCAACGAAAAACGGGAACAGTGAAGTTTATAGCCGCACCTAACGAGCCTGTCAACAATTAGCATTCCCGGGAACCGCAGGGATTCGCGGGTGGCCATGTTTTAACGCCAGGTCAAACATGCGCCTGCACAGTCAACTTCACGGAAATCAGCCCGGACTGAAAACGAACGGCCACTGAACAATACAGATACCGCTGTCGGGCTTCTGGAAACGCATACGACGGATAACCGTCATCATGCAGCGTTCGACCTTTTCGTTACTCATGGTCGAATTCGTAACAGATGCGCCATCAACGCGGCCTTCCGGGTCAATGGTCCATCTGATGACAACTTTACCTGACAGATCATCGCGGAGCTGAAGTTCAGATTCGTAGCAGGCACGAATGGCGCCGGCACGCTGCTTGACGACTGCTTCGATGTTTCCCTTCTGGCAGAAGCCCTGGGATCCACCACCGCTGATCTTGATTTCGCCGACTTTGCGGCCTTTCTTCGAACCGAGACCGGCACGCATACCCATGCCGCCGCCCGTATCTACACGACCGAGGCCGTGGATGCGTCCGTAGCCGCCGGTACCGCCGCCGCCCGAACCTGTGCCCCTGAATCCCATGCCGCCGGCGCCGTAACCAACAACCAGTTCAGAACCGGTTCCGGCCATGGCGACTGCCATACGGTTTTCAAATGCGTCGGTGTTGTCGGAAAGAATCGAGGAGATGGCGCCGTCCTTGCCCAGTTTATTGGACAGGAGGTCAGCCAGGCCGATGTTCTTAACGTCAATTTTGGCAGCCATTGCGCCGTCACGCTTCGGGACTTTATTTTCCTTGTCCGGTTCGTCATCAGGATCGCCGAACTTGCCTTCTTCGCCTTCAGCTTTCTTGCCGACGTCTTCTTCTTCTTCCCCGAGGTCCAGAAGAATTTCGTCCTTTTCCTGGCTGATGGCGGCTTCGACCTTCATGACCTTGCGGACTGATTTGTGGCGTTCAATGTTGCCGGCCGGGTCCCAGATGAACTGGGAAGCGATCCACATGGCTATGCACACGAAACCGGCTGCGACCATGGCCGCCAGGAACGTGCCTTCGTGTGTCTTGGATGCGCCGCCGCGACCAATAATCACATCGGGGTGAACGAAGTTAAAGAATATCTGGTTGAATCCGAAGTCCAGAGTTCCCCAGTCACCCTTGTCGATCGCGATGTCTTTGGCGCCCTTATTATCATTAATAGTGTCCTGAACGTTTTTCAGCTTGTGCTGGATGTTCAGGCGGCCATGCATATTGGCAGCAAGGGTCAGTTTGAAATTGTCATTATGCGTGGGCTTGAAAAGCGTAATAGATTCATCAGATTCCGGGTCAGCCGACAACGGGACAACGAAATCGCATTTGGCGTCGCCGCCGATTCTGATGTCCTTGCGTTCGGTAATGGTCGTTTCGCGGATGATTCTTCCGTGCCAGAGGTGAGCCACGCGAAGAAGCTTGTCTTCGGCCTTGTAGGCACCGGCGGAACCAAGAACCCAGGCGCACCCGAACATCATTACGATGCTTCCAACGAAAATCGCATGGAAACCGTAAAACATTGCAAGGGTAGTCGTCTTGGGAATCGAGCCGGCTTTGATCATCTCGATGACCGCATCACGGATCGAGAACGGAGTCAGGAACGCAAAGATAAGGGCGGCTGCCGTGGTGACCATGGCAACTGTAACCATGGTCTTACGGTGGCGTTTGGATACGAAGGCAGCGATGATGATAAGCATCGCGACTGCCAGCAATATCGTCGCAACAAGTCCAGGACCCCAGTTATACCCCTGATACAGCGCCGGGAGATCAAACTTGACGACATCGGTGTCCACCCAGGGCAGCACCAGGGAACCGATAATTCCCGCAAGTGCTCCGAAAAGTGCGATCAGCAGTCCGACTATCATGACAAAGTCCCCGCAAACAATACATCCGAATCAAGCAGATACAGGTGTTTCGCGTGTAATCACGGGAATCCCTGCGACCCGCAGCCTGTTACAGGATGGATCCTGAACGTCGTGGCCGTGTGTATGATGCAAAGGTGAGCCTTCACAGTCAATCAAAAACTGGAGGTAAAATGAAAATTTCGACGTGTTTTTCATCTTATCTGTCATTTTTCCTGTTCAGAGTCATCCATTGCCCCCCGGAATCGTTATTTCCGGCCCGTCTTTAACTGCTGCCTCAGTACCTTGATCCTTCCCGGCATCAAGCTTGCGCCTTCAATACCCTCGACAAGGGCAGCGGCATCATCAGTCCGTCCGATGCTGTACAGCAGACCGGCAAGTCTGATTTTAGGCGTAATTGCGAACGGTCTTGATGATATCAGATTACGGTATTCCTGTATCGCCATACCGTTCATTCCAGCCTTCTGAAGGGACATGGCGCGAATAAGCGTATATCTGGACGGCAGGTCTGTGTCCTGCGTCTGCATGAAAGGTGGTACCGGTTCTGCAGCTACAGCCGTTTCCTTTCGTGATATTTCAACAAGAAAACTGGAGTCTTCTGTATTCATGCGCTCTGCTGCGGCAAGAAAGCGCAGCATCGGCAGATACTGGCCTGTCGGCGCGAACTCCATGGTCTTGTCAAGCGACTTGATGACTTCGTCAAGGGCGCGTCCAGACTGGACAAGCGCGACGGCGGCCTTGGCGGATGGTATCCACCACGTAGGGAAAACGGACAGAAGTGAAAGGCAGGACCGCAGAGCGTCCCCGATCCGGCCCTGTCTGAACGCCGAGTCGGCCGCTGAAACCATCCTGGCCGCTTCTTCATTACTGATCGTTGAAACTGCTTTCTGCGCAGAACCTGACGTTGATTCCCGGGCTGCCGACGTTGCAGAAGCGCCTGAAAGTGACGCTGCGGAAGCAGTTCCAGCCAGTAATGACGCGGAAATGCACATCGCCGTGACAGTTGCTGCCACTATCTGAACCAGTGAGTGTCCTGTGGGGCGGTGTTTCAACATTCAGCATTCCCTGTCGTCGCGGCAGTTCGAACCGGTTATCTCTTGAAAAGTAACTTCGCCGGGTGGGCCTTTATATCTTTTATGAATGCAAGAAGCTCGTCATACAGTTCCTGGCTTTTCAGGAGCTTGCCCATTGTACCTTTGCCCTGATTGGCATCAGCCGCGATGCTGCTGATATCGGCCACCGCCGATGATGCGGGAGCGGCGATTTTTCCAACAAGACCGCCCATGTCGGTAACAAGTTTGTCCGCCTTTCCTGAAAGGGTTGAAATCTTTTGAACCATATCGGGCAGGTCCTTGTCGATTCCGGCGGTTGCGCCATCCAGGCGGGTCATGATTCTGTCAGCTTTACCGATTACCTTTGAAATGCGGCCATCTTTTGAAACTTCGTCGGCCAGCTCCTGTGAAACTTTCTGCAGGTTATCTATCGTCGAATCAAGTTTTGGCCGGTTGACCTTCAGGAAGTCGTTGGCATCGGTTGACAGTTGATGAATCTGCGTGACAGTTTCGGTCAGCTTATCGCCGTTTTCATTCATGAATTTAGATAGTTGGCGGAACAGCGCCATTGCGTCATCGCCAGCCTTTTCAAGCCGCATCGGCGGTCTTCCGTCCAGGATTGCGTCTTCCGGTATCGGGTCGCCGGGTGGGTTGGCCGGGGTCAGTTCAAGGTGCTTTTCGCCCAGCATATTGCGCGAACCGACCGATGCAATCGTGTTTGAAGGAATGGCGGAAAAAGCGTCGGGCGGTATCTCGGCCGTTATCCGCACACCCAGCTTGCGCCCGTTTGGTCCGGCAAGGTCCTTGCCGGACAACAGTTTGATTTCGGCGACTTTGCCGATTTCGACCCCTGACATCATGACCGGGGCGCCTTTCTGCAGGCCGCCGGTGTTGTCAAAGTCCACGTTCAATCGTTTGACGGGTCCGAAGCTGAAGTCGCCCAGAAAACCTATGAAAACGATGATTGTGACCAGAGATACCAGCACAAGAGCGCCGACCCGCAATTCCATTCTGCCGCGACTTCTGACCGGCGGGCGTATGCCCGATTCTGTGCTCATGTGGCTGTCACCATTGGCCCGTCGGGGCTTCCAGAGAGAAACTGGGCGACGACAGGGTCCACCGGTTCATGGAACGAATTTCTATCGCCATCAAGCCGGATGCCCCCGTTATACAAAAAGACTATCCGATCCGCAATGGACATGGTTGCGCGCATGTCATGAGATATTACAACGATTGTCATTTCCCTGCCTGTACCGAGCTTCTTTATCATGGCGTCAACGGCAGTGCGGGCGGGCCCGTCAAGGCCGGTTGTCGGCTCGTCGAGGATGGTGCAGTCGGGGTTCATGATCAGGGATCGCAGGATTGAAACGATTTTCCTGTCAGACTGGTTCAGTTCGGAAGGCATTGAATCTGCTCGTCCGGTCAGATTGAACCTGGAAAGCAGGTCAAGTGCCATGGTATTGGCGACCGCTTCGTTTTCAAGTCGGTTCGCAACCAGTGGCAGGGCCAGGTTTGCCCGTACGCTTAACGTATCAAACAGGGCAGGGTGCTGAGGTACGTACGCGATTCTGCGTCTGACAGGCGCCAGTTGTCTTTCGGAAAGGCCGGTGATTTCCTGCCCGTAAATAAGGACGCGGCCTGTGTCGGGGTGTTCAAGGCCGACAGTCATCTTTGTCAGGACAGACTTGCCGCAGCCGCTCGGGCCGACGATATAGGTAACTTCATGTTCGCGGATTGAAAGTGACAGGTCGGTGAAGACAGTTACGTCATCAAAAGCTTTGCTGACAGACTGAAATTCGATGCAGACCCGGCTTTCGCCCATGCTACCCGTCCTTAGTAAAGGTACAAACCTAAATCCCGCCAAGCCTGGCAATGGCTGAAACTACAAATTCAATAACAATGACCGCGATGGCTGACCGGACGACGGCGTCTGTAGTCGCGGCCCCGACGCCTTCCGACCCGCTGCGGGCCTTCAGTCCGGCACACGCGGCGATGACCGGGATGGCGACCCCGTTCAAGAGCGATTTTACGGCGGCGACGACGACGTCCCCCGAATCAACCATATTCAGTTTGAAGAAGACAGGTGCAGGAATGTCAAATCTGGTTATACCAAGCCAGCCACCGGCAGCGATGCCGCAGGCCGTTCCGACTATCGTCAACATCGGTACGGTAATGATGCAGGCCAGAAGTCGTGGCGCCACAAGATATGCTGCCGGGCTTGAGCCTGACACCAGCAGGGCTCCGTCCTGATCAGTGACGACCATTGTGCCTGCTTCGGCGGCAATCCCCGCCCCGACGCGGAAGGCAACCATCAGGCCGGTGAACAGAGGGCCGAAGACGCGGATCATCGACCTGATCGACACAGGACCGGCCAGCGAAAGGTCGGGGATTATGGCCAGCGCCTGCATACATCCCTGGTAAACAAGGATAAGGCCGAAAAAGCTCATCGTGACTGACACGAACAACAGCGATTTGTTGCCTGTTTCAAAGACCTCAAGAACAAGTCGCCTGAATGAAGGGGGGCGATGGACCAGTGCCGCGACTGATTCACGGAACAACTGGATTTCGTTCAATTTGCCCTTCATAACGACATGAATTCCTTAAAGCCACAGAACCGTAATTACATAATCAATGATGAAGACCGCCAGCGCAGAAGCGACCACGCAGTCGTTCACGGCATGGCCGACACCTGAAGCACCGCCGCGTGTCCGAAGTCCGAATGTGGTCGATATTGCAGCGATTCCGCCCGCGAAGAAGAAGCCTTTGACCAGCCCCATCGTGAATTCATCAAGAAGGTGACCGTCCTGCATCGACTGCCAGAACATGCGCGGCGACACGTCAATTATCAAGGCCGCCGCGACCGTACCGGAAATAAGCGCGATACCGTCGCAAAGCGCAATCATAAGCGGCAGCATCACAATCATTGCCAGGAAGCGCGGTGCTGCCAGATATTCAACCGGGTCAATTGCAAGCAGGCGAAGTGCGTCGATTTGTCCCGTGACAGCCATGGTGCCCAGCTCGGCCGTCGCCCGTGAGCCGCTTCTGCCGGCAAACATCAGCGCGACTACAGCAGGGCCGACCTCGGCCAGTGTCATAAGGCCGAAGGCCCATCCCAGCATCGTATGGGTGCCGGTCATTTCAACGTATGTGGCCGCTTCAATGGCCATGATCCCACCGCACAGAACTGATGCGGCAATCAGGACCGGAAGTGACTCGACGCTCATCAGGTGAATCTGGCGCAGCGTCTGGTGGGTGGCAAAACGGCGCAGGATCAAAGCCTTGAACGCCGCGGCCGTCGTAAGCGCCAGCGCACCCAGCGTAATAAGCGTGGTGCCGATAAGGCTGGATTCAATTGCCGTGGAGTGGATTTGACGCAATACCAGAGCCCCGCAAAGGTAAAACCAGATTCATGCGAACCGTGTTTCAGCGAACCGTATCTGTGCGAACCAGGGCCGTCACAGCGGCATCCGTCGATTGTAACGCCATGTCGGGTGTGCCGGAAAAGGCCATGTGTCCGTTTGATATAACATGAATCATGTCGCAGGTATCCATCAGACTTTGTGTTTCATGGCTTGTAAGGACGACAGTTTTGGAAGATGCGCGTCCAGTCACAAGTTGAAGAATTCGGGAAGCGTTTACCGGGTCAAGGCCGCCGGTAGGATCGTCGAATAACACGATTTCAGTGTGGGAAGGCGCAAACGCACGGGCAATCGCAAGGCGTCGCTGCATGCCGCCTGAAAGCTGGGCCACAGACTTTTCGGCCGCCGATTCAAGACCGACCAGGCGCAGCATTTCGAAGGCCCGTTCAATATCAGCCTGCGATGCGCTTTCCGGGCTGCCGCCAGTCAATGAAAACAGGACGTTGTCAAGGGCGCACATCGAATCAAACAATCCAAGATTCTGGAATTGAAAGCCGACCAGGCGCCGCAGTTCCACCAGTTCAGCGGAAGAGCAGGTCGAAGGGTCGGTCCCCAGAACAGTTACGGTGCCGGAATCCGGTTTCAGCAACGTCGCGATCACTTTCAGAAGTGTCGTTCTGCCCGAGCCGCCACGCCCCAGTATTCCGTGTATCAAGCCCTTTTCAAGGGTAAGCGACATCTGGTCAAGGACCAGATTTTCCCCGACATTTATTGTGACGTTATCAAGTGTTGCGGCAGGTCCGGTAAATCCATTGGTGGAATCAGGCCGGGTGGAATTACGCATCGAAGCCGTCATCAAAAACAGGCATTTCGGGCGGGTAATTTTCCATGTCTTCAGGGTCAACCCTGGATTCGTCGGTAAGCAGGGTCAGCGCGAACAACGCGGCGGCGCGGTCGACCAGCCATTCGTTCGTGACAATGACTTCCAGGCCGCTGTTTTCAAGGAAGTTCCGCGAATGAGCCCCGATTGCCCCGGCGACTACGGCCGAGCAATCCCCGAGCGTAAGCGAGATGTCACGCGGGCGTATCGTCGGGATGACGCTCTTCTTGCTGCGTTTGTTTGCCCGGTATTCAAGGCGGCTGGAGTGCCCGGCGGAAATCTCGAACAGGACGAACCCTGACGCCAGATTCGGTTCGCGGGCAATCAGGTTTCCGTCAAGTGTGGCAATTGCGATCTTCAAGATTCACATCCTTGATACCGCGTGAATTATTCATGCTTGGCGATCGTTTTTCAAGGTCATTTGTCTATGTGCCCGAAGGGTGAGCCTTATTGCCGGAACGCCGGGCATCGTGGTAACCCTTTTTGCAAGTGATTCCTTCAAGTGGTACGCTTTGCGACATGAAGCGGGCCTGCGTCCGCTATTTTTGAAGCCTGCGGGTCTAAATCCCGTAACTTCCCTTCAATCAGGCTGGCCGTCGCGTGCCATCCGGGGACACACGATGATTTACAGGCACCTCGCTGCTTTCAAAGCGCTTCTGGTTTCCGTCGTTCTGCTGGTGACTGCCTTGTCCGCCGGCAACGGTTGCTCGTCGTCTCAGGCTGGCAATGTCGAAATGCTTGATCAGACGCTTGCGTACTATCACATCCATCTGGTTTCGAATGAAATCCACCGCGCTGCTGCTTACGTTGACCGCGAAATCATGGATGAATTCCTGAAAAAACATGACCCCGAGCAGAACGTTTATGAATGGGAAGACTTTTCGGTGATGTCGGTCGCCCAGAAGGTCACGGACAAAGGTCAGTTCAACGGTGCCACGGCAGTTATCAAGGCCAAAGTCAGGCGGCAGAACTCGATTACCATTGAAACGAAGCAGATCCGCGAAGAATGGAAGATGGTTGCCGGCAAATGGACCCTTGTAAGCGAGGAGTTCCTTGGCGGCCCACAGATGAAATTCAACTCTGATGTTGGCAAGAACGCTATTGATGAAGCCAATGACGGTGGCAACACCGATTCGGATTGACGATGGCAGCGTTATCGAATTCCAGATTCAACACATATATCAAGTGGATCGCTTCAATCGCGATTGGCCTGTTATTCGTGTGGCTGGCCTTCCGGGAATGGCCGATCAGTTCGATTGCGGCCGGTGGAATCCGCCTTGAAGATGGCTGGGTCACTTCGAATTACTGGCGCGTATCTGTTCTGACGCTTTGTCTGTATTTTCTTACACTTATATCGTTGCATCTGTTCAGGTTCTGGCGCTGGCAGCCGCTGCTGAAGCCACTTCACAAAGTTGATTTCTGGACTCTGAACAGGGTGTGTTCCATCGGTAATATGGCGGTCTTTCTGCTGCCGATGAGACTTGGCGAGCTTGTCCGTCCGATGCTGATTTCCACCGAGACGCCGATTCGCAAGTCGTCGGCGCTTGCGACCATCGTGGTTGAACGTGTGGTTGACGGGATAATTGTTGCAGGATTTCTTGCTGTTGCGCTGGTTTTCATGCCGAAGACCAACATTGATTCCTACCTTGAAATCAAGATTGGCACCTGGATAACGTTGATTGTTTTCGGGACCGCCGTCGCCGTTTTGATACTGATGTTCGCTTTCCGCAGGCAGGTTTCTGTTTTTGCGCATAACCTTGCCGGGCGGTTTTCCAGTGGCGGGTTCGCGTTCAAGATTGCCGGCATGATGGACCGCTTCATGACCGGTCTTTCAGTGTTCCCTGACGCCCGGAATTTCCTGTTGTTTCTGGCAATGTCGCTTGCCTACTGGTGTTCTAACGGGTTTGGCCTGTGGATTCTGGCGCATGGATTTCAGATGCATTCGGCGGCAGGCTGGGTTCCGCTTGGAGTGCCGTTGCTGGGCGCTTTCGCGATGATGAGTACGATTGTTGTCGGCATGATGATCCCGAATGCCCCCGCAAATATTGGTTCTTTCTGGTATTTTCTGCTGAAGCCGATGGAATTGTACGGCATTGAAGCCGGGAATCCTGCGGCGTTGTCGTTCGCCCTGACGGTCTGGAGCCTTCAGTTGCTGCAGTTGCTGGTGTTCGGTGGTTATTTCATAATTCGTGGGCAGGTTTCGTTCAAGCGTGCGTTTGCCATAGGGTCCCAGAACCTTGATGTCGAAGAACTGGTGTCTGACTCTGACGACGGTGAAGTCTCTTGAAGTTAAAGTTGATTACAGCGCTGTCTGTCGTTCTGATGTCGGCGGGCGGTCAGGCTGACACTATCTATAAATGTCTGCGTTCAGATGGCGAGATCGTAATTTCATTTAATCGCAAGCTTGAAGACATGAGGTGTTCAGTCTATCAAGGTATGGATAAGGAACCAGAAAAGCCAAAGGGTTCAAGATGTTGGCGGCAGCGCTTTGGTAAGACCGTTGTTGATAAATGTGAAAAAGATGGCATCTGGAGCGTCTTCGCGCGGACTGTCGAGCCTGCTGTTGTGGAAGCTGGCGCGGCGAATTCTGTTGCGGCAGTCGCAGGTCCGGCACGCGCACCCGAATTGTCAGGGACCGTCGTTTCGGCAGGTGAAGTCGGTATCGGTCAGTCACAGGTCGGCACTCTGCGTGTTCCTGACCTGAAGGCGATTGTGACGTCAGCGGCTGCTGAGTTTGGCATCCCCGAGCCACTGCTGATGGCCGTCATCGAGGTCGAATCAGGGTACAACCCCGACGTAGTGTCCCCGGTCGGTGCCCAGGGCCTGATGCAGTTGATGCCTGTTACGGCGGACTATCTGAACGTTGATGATCCGTTTGATCCTGTTCAGAACGTGAAGGCCGGGGCAAAGCTTCTGCGAATCCTTTCAGACAGGTTCGAAGGGAACCATGAAAAGGTTATTGCCGCCTATTATGCCGGGGCAGGGGCTGTCACCCGGGCCGGTGGCGTGCCTGCATCATGTCAGGACTACGTTCGCAAGGTGATGGCGCGATACCGCAAACACTCCGCAGCTAACTGAATCAAGTCTGAGTTATCTGTTCTTCAGCGGCACGAATTCGTCGGTCCCGTAAACTGATGCGTAAGTCTGCCAGATTCCATAACAGACAAGATAAGCGGCGCAGGCTGGACAGGACTCGGTGAAGACCTTGTTTTCCATCTGACACGCCTTCCATGACGGGTCACTGACGGCGACTTTGTTGTTGATGAAATAGCTTTGATGGTCTGGCAGCATGCACTGGGGAATTCCGCACTGACCGGGGATAATTGTATCCAGACCGGCAGCGTCTATGATTTCAAGGGCTTGAATCAGGTATGGCATCGCTTCCGTCAGGGGTGGAAGCAGCTCGGGATGGTTGATGGCGTCGCCCGCGCCCGCCATGAAGCTCCAGCC
>CAZFVA010000023.1:0-49503 GCA_964522105.1 uncultured Anaeromyxobacteraceae bacterium | reverse complement strand
CATCGCCCGCCAGGCTATGTTCTGAAGTATCTCGCGGTGCTGTCTGTCGTTTACGTACATGTTCCTACCATACTTTCTACTTAGGGTAACGTAGTCCAATCGGATTGAATGGTACAGGATCATTTTGATGTTATTTGATTTCACTGGCTTATTTTAGTTGGTCGTGGAATGTACGTAATTCAAGTACTTATGTGGCACCGCAGGGCTGGCACGCGCCTTGCTTACTTGACTATACAAGTTAACGACGATGCGTTTTCGTCCAATAAAGGAGCAGCTATGAAAGGGTACGTACAAGACATAGAAACCATTGCTTTCAAGAATGACGAATTTCGGCGGGTGCTGTACACGGCGAAGAACTGTCAGCTTGTTGTCATGGCGTTGAAGCCGGGTGAAGAAATAGGGGCTGAGGTCCATCAGCTTGACCAGTTCTTCCGGGTGGAAGAGGGCTCCGGACTGGCGGTTCTTGATGGCGTGCGCACCGAGATTCGTGGAGGCTGGGCCGTCCTGGTGCCGGCGGGGACCGACCACAACATCATCAATACCGGCAAAGTTCCGATGAAGCTTTACACAATCTATTCCCCGCCGAATCATCGCGACGGCGTCGTCCATCATACCCGCCAGGATGCTGAAAGTGACAACGAGCATTTTGATGGCGTGACCACGGAACTGATGAATTAATAGATCAGCTATTCTGCAGCAAACTCATAAGCACCGATGTCGTATCCCGCACCCTGCGGGCGTGGAAAGCCTCTCAGGTCTGTAGTGACGTTTGTGCCGAGCGTCGAAGGGTCAACCCCGGAATCGCGCAGCGGACTGCCTTCCTGGACAGTGTCCCACCAGTTCCACATCGGATTTGCGGTGCTGTTGCCCGTCGAAACGGCGCACCCGGGAATGTTGGCGCAGTCGTTCAGTCCTTCGCTTGTTTCGACGCACTCAATATTGTTCCACACCATGCAGTTGCCTGACTCTTCCGCCCAGAACACGTTGTTGTACATTGAAACAGAGGCTTCCGGTACGCTTGTTATCATGGCACTTTCCAATGACACGACACTGGAATATCCGGCCGAATTCACGATTCGCAAGCTGGCACCAAATTCGGCGCGGAAAAGGTGAACGGCCAACCGGTCTGTGACTGATGCTGTGCCAGCGGTTGCAGACGCATCTGACGCTGCTTCTGAATTCTTGTCAGCATGTAGATCACAATGAAATACTTCAAGGATTCCGGTAGTTGCAATGAAGACATCCCCACGAACCATCGCATCAGACTCAGCGTTGGCGCCGTTACCTGCCGTGACCTCGTTCAACGCCCTCAGCAAACCGGTTCCTGCGACTGTATTCATGACCCAGACGTGAGCGTTGCCGGCGACTTCGACCGAGGCTGCATTGGTCTCGGTCGCGGCCTTGGCCAGCGCAACATCTTCAACGTTGTCCGCCACTATAGTTTCGGCCCCGCCGTCGATGTCCAACCCGTTTAGAAGAGCCTGGCCGCCGGTCGCAAGTAATCCGCGTGTCGTAATGACTCCGATGGTCGTTCCATGGATGTTGTTCAGCGAGATGTTGGCCCCGAAACCGATCGAACCACCAAGCATCTTAAAGGTGCCTGACTCAAGTAAGATGCCGTTGCTGACTGCCTCGCGCTCGATGAAACCGGTACCGCTCCACTCTGAGACGTCGGGCGTGCCCGATCCGACCGTCGACCCCATAACCACAACGTTTCCAGAGACAACTTTGATGCCTGTTGTCGCCAGTTTTCTGCCGTCAGTCAGTCCGGCAGAAAGGTATCCGCCCGTGATGGTGCATTTGTGGAATGTGGCGTTCGCGTCCTCGGCCCATATCCCGACCACATCAGCGTAAGGCGTCGTGTTGCCTTCGTTTGCGTAACCGAATACCTGAAAGCCGTCGATCAGCACAGCGCAGGATTTGATTTTGATTCCGATTTCTGTGGCGCTGTTCAGACGGGTTTTGGTAGCCGTCTTTGCCCATGTGCTTGCGTCATAACCACCGTGTATGGCCATATCGGTCTCAATAACTACGTTTTCGTTCAGGGTTCCGGTTGCGACAAAGATATTCTTTACGCTGGCATCGATGGCCTTTGCCAGTCCAGCCGTCAGCGTCCCGACCGGGGACTCGCGGGTACCTTCGTTGGTGTCGGGGTTTCCGGGGACGACATAAATTCCGGTTGCCGTCGCAGCGGTCATATCGGCGCCGGTGCAGCCGTTCGCCTTCATGTCATCCGGGATTTCGGGCGCCTGCGGGTACACCGTGGGATCGGCGTCATTGCAGTCGTTATTATTGGTTGCCCATCCCGGGGGGACCAGTTCGCCAACGCATTGTTCAGATATGGTGCCGGTGCCGTGTCCGTCAAAATCGGCGTCGGCATACAGCATCATTGTTGCGTGGCGCAGGGGATCGCTGGGCGCGCAGTCGGGTCCGGCCGGGCAGTTTATGCCGAAATAGTCGCCGTCCGGGTCAACGCAGCCGCCATTGGTGTCTGGATTATCAATGATTTCAACAGGAACGTCGGTTTCAATCAATTCCTGGTCGGCGTCAACGCCCTGGTCAATTCCGGTATCGTCGATGTTGCTGTCGTCCCGCGTCTCGTCCACGGATACGTCACCGGTCGTGTCGTTCATAACGGTGTCAATGCCCTGGTCCGACCCGGGCACGTCCTGCTCCGGCGTCCCGGCGTCCCCGCACCCGGTCGATACGATCAGCATCGTCGCAATAAGGCAGAAACCGAGCGTAATTGAAATGTTACTTGTGGTTAGTCTGTTCAATTTGAATCTCCCCCGCCGGACCGCGCCTTCTTCAGGTCGTCCTGACATTTCCATCGCAGATAGTTATTTGGATACGCCTTGAAGTCATAGCAGGCCTTCAATTCCGCGTCCTGCATGAACGATTTATAGCACTTTAACCAGGCCGGATTGCTGCAGTCTTCAAGGAAAGTGCAGCCGCAGTCGATCGGGTCGGGGCCGCACTCGCCGTCCGCGAAACGCTGGCGCCCGGCATCGTCGCACTGATATACGCCGCCCAGGTCGTTGCCGCCTTCGCCGATGCACGGGCCGACCTGAACCCCGGCCCACATGGCGTCTGTCTTTGCACATCCGATTGCCTTGCGCTTCTTTGCACATTCGTCAGATTCGGTTGCGCCAGAAAGCCCGAACTTCGCCTGACCGTACTTTGCGCAGTCAACTTCCACGCTGTTGCCGATGCGCAGTTCGCAATCCTTCGTGCCGCCTTTGCGGCAGCAGATGCTGGCCTTCAGGAACTTGCGACATCCGCACGATTGAACTGCCACGATGTCATAGTCCCAGCAAGTTCCAACGTCTGTCAGGTACTGCTGAGTGGCCAGTTCTTTTGTGCCCCTTTCGCCACCGACGAAAGTACATTCCAGAACCTTTTCACCAGTTACAAGGGGTCGGAATTCGCGCACGCACACGTCTTTGCCGGGTGCGGCCATAACAAGCGCCGGTATCAAGCCCACCGCGAACAGCACGATTGACGCAAAATGCTTCATAAGTTGTCTCCCCGGGGTATGTCACAAGCATAGCAGTGGCCGGTTGAATATCAACGGCCAGACTTAACTTATTCTATAGATAAGGCACGTTGTCGTGTCACGGTACCTGGTGCAACGTTCCGGCCGGTCTGGTAGGATTGGCTTGCGGTACTCGATGGCTGCGCAGACAGCGAAGGATAATGTTGTGTTAAATCATCAGATTGTCAGATCTAAACTGGCCCTTTTCTTGTCGCTTTCCCTGCCGCTGGCCGCGTGTGGCTTTGCCGGCTGTGGTGGTGAAACGGTCGTCAATGACATCATAAGTGATGCCGGGCGTGACGCTGCATTTGATGCAGCCGACGACGTTGCAGATGGCAAAGTGAATGATGCGGCATTTGACGTCGCTGAAGAAGACGTGGCACCGCCGCTGGTTCAGGAATTCCTGCCGCCTGCGCCGCTCGGTAAGGCGTGGCAGATTGCCTGGCATGACGAGTTCAACGGCACGCAGATTGATGAAAGCAAGTGGACTGTTGAAGGTGGGACCGAGGCCGCCCCTCAGCAACGCCGGGAAGGTTTCTGGGTCAAGGAAGCCATGACTCTGGATGGCCAGGGTAACATGGTGATGGCCACTTATATCAAGAACTACAAGTACATGGATGGTGTGATGTCGACTCAGGGTAAGTTTGAACACACCTATGGGTACTACGAAGCGCGTATGAAAGTCGCGACGCAGCCAGGGCACTGGGGTGCTTTCTGGCTAATGCCGGAAAGCTTCGGGGACACGACGAACGGCGGCGTTGACGGCGTTGAAATCGACATCATGGAACGTCCGTGGGCAGGTGCTGAGAAACAGTCAACAAACCACGCACTTCACTGGGATTCTTACGCGGCAGGCTCGGATGACTCGATGGTTTCGACCACCATGGGGATCGAGATTGGTTACCACACGTTCGGTTTGTGGTGGGCCGAAGACATGTACCGGTTCTATATCGACGGCATCATGGTCTGGGAGACTAAAGCCGGCGGAATATGTACGGTTCCCCTGTACATAATTTTTTCAGACGAAATTGCGTCCAATTTCTTTGCCTTCAGCGGTTCGATCGAAGACGCCGAACTGCCAGACTACACCTACGTTGACTATGTTCGCGTCTATGACCTTGTAAGCCAGTAACGTGCCGATTTTCATTGTTGCTGCACTTCGTTTTCGGAAAAGATAATTCCCTGAAATCGTTGAATGACTGCGGCGCTGTCTTTCCATGCATCTGTCGGCAGCCCGGCCTTTCTGGCGGTCTGGTTCAGGAATTCTTCGCGGTTCCAGCCCCATTCAATCGGTACCTGGGGCAACAGCAGGCCGCGCCTTCCGTGTAGCTCAATCGTCAACCCGTCGCGCCCCACAACGATTTCGTTGACGTCGCGGACAGGAACTGCAGGGAACAGGACACTGATTTCATAATCCAGGTCGGCAAGCTCCTCGGGGGCGACCGGCCTGAAACGGGTGTCCAGGGTCGATGCCGCTTTTGCCATCTCACGCACGCAGCGCCACAACGGCAGGTACGGTTCGGTGTGGCCGATGCAGCCGCGTAAGTCGCCGTTTTTCTTTAGTGTTACGAAGGCAGCGCCGGGGGCCAGCAGGATCGGATCGGTTTCGCTGAAATCTGGCACTTTGCCGGTGCGGACCAGGGTTTCAACGGTTTGTCTGGCAATGGACAGCAGATGAACTTTCTGCTGATTTGTAAGGCTGAATTCGGTGTCTTTGTTTTTCATTTCATGCTCGTTTGTTATGGCTTGAGTTGGCTTCGTCAAGCCTGTCGGACGTGGAAACAGTACGGCTGAATACCCGACGACGCGCCCTTTGTCGCCCGCCGTGTCGCCCGAATTTCGGTAGTCCAGGACGACCGGGGCCTGACCCTGAATCGTCTTCTGGGCCAGCAGTAAAGTCAGGACCGGGGCAAGCCCGCAGAACTCGGCCTGTCGCAAAGGGGCCAGTCCCGCCAGCGTCCCCGGGTCCAGATCAATGACAGCCTTCAGTGCGCGCTGGTCGATTGCGACTGCCTTGTCATACGGAAAATAGTGCGACATGTCAGTTGATGCAATCACAACTGTGTTCGGGTCGGATGCGTACCGTTTTGCAATGATCGCGGCCAGTTTACCCATCAAGGCCGGGTCGTCCTGATTTCCAAACATCAAAGGTACCAGCAGGGCCTTCGGTGCCGCCACCTGAATGAACGGCAGTTGGACTTCCAGCGAGTGTTCCCCGGCAAAAATAGTGCGGTCTTCGCGAATGAACGGGGCCTCGGCAAGAAGGGCCTGCACCTCGGTAACGTCAACCGGCAGAGCCCCCAGCGGCGTCAGAAATGAAGGCGCCGTTATCGTGGCCACTGCACCACCGCGCATCGCCCCGTCAGTCGAATATGGCCTGTGAGTAAAAGCAATTACGACGACCCTTGATGGCTGGCGTGCCGCAAGTTGGCGGTAAACGTGGCCTGCAATCGGCCCGGAATAAACGAAGCCCGCGTGGGGTGAAATCCAGGCCCAGCCATCAAGGTCCTGCCTGATCGGCGCGGCATCGATGTAGCCCTTGACCTCGGCGCGAAGGGCGTTTGCGTTGCCGGTATAGAAACTTCCCGCAAAACCGGCCTGGACTGGTGCTTCAGTTGGCATTTTGGAATTTGACTCCTGTGCAGCGGCCGGCGCCGTGTCAGACATTTTGATTTGGTCGTGAAACAGCAGCCCGACAAGTAACAGCGCGATTATGACCGACATTAGCAGTGCGGCTTTGGAACGCGTCATAATCATGCCTTCTGGACCTGATTCATTCTATGAACCCGCTTGTTTTTGTCAATCAAAGGGTCGGTTTGAGCAGGGTTGTGGCTACTGAAACATCATCTGCAGATTGCGGGCACTTCCGACGAACAATTCAACCTGTTTAGTTCCCATTTGTTTTACGTCGCGGGTGTATCTGGTTATTCGGCTGCATTTCATCATCCAGTTGCCGTTGCATGACAGGCGGCGAAGCTCTTGAAGAAGACTGGCCGCAACTTCGACCTTCCCGTCGCTGTCCGGCACGTCACAGATAATTGCTGCCGCAAGCGGGTTCGGATCATGTGAACCACCCATGAGGGCCACTTGAATACGCGACTGCGGGTCGGCGGGGGTCCACCGCACGGTCGATGGTTGCTCTGTATCAAGTCTGATCTCGAGCACTTGATTGCTAATTACCAGCGGGGCGACGCCCTTCGCCGAAAATGAAAGAGGCGGCAGGTCGCCGCCTGTAGTCGTTGCCGTAATGACGTCGCCTTGATCGAACAGGTCATTCGGGTCGGGAAGTATCTTCTGGATGTATCTGTCCATCTCGTCAGGCTGCATCGTAATCGGAGTCTTCAGGCCGCCCAGCGTGATATCCCCGGCACTGTGGTGTGGTGGCAGATCTACGCAGGTTCCACGGTTGTAAGGTTCGCCGTCGTGGATTTCAACGCAGACCTGATCTTCAGGGCACCATCTGGCGCCACCGGTATCATCACACTCGACGCCCTTGTCCAGACACTGACAACCTGCCAGATCATTTATGCACTGTTCGTCCATGATCATCGGGTCATAAAGAGTGCAACTGCCGACAGTTGTCTTTGGAGTGCACCAGTCAAGCGTGTGGGGCAGGGCGCGGTTATAGTTGGCCTCGTCCGCAAAATATGCGCGAACCCCCCCGAACCATTGCGTCTTCTGATACCACTGGTCGCACGTGTCGTTCCATTCTATGACCGAAATCCAGCCCCATACTGAAGGCATCTCGGCTGCGTCTGGGTCTGTTGAGTCGGCGTCTGCAAAATGCACGTCAGCAGTGTCCAGAGGGGCTGAATCCTGCTGCGTCAAATCGTTGATGTCCGCGTCATTTGGTGCGTCAATTTTTGAATCTGCCGTCAAATCCGCCGTCAGATCGGTGTGTGTGATGTCGGGTAAGACGAAGGTGTCCCCGCTTGAATCCAGCGCTGGTTCCTGTTGGCCGCCGCAAGCCGTTGCACCGAAAACCATAGACATGGCCAGACATAATGCACCGGAAAATTTCAACAATTCACTGCGCTTCATGGCGGCGTTTCCCCCTGCTGACTCATTAGAAATGGTCGAATCTGTTTGATTTTCAGAGCGCCCGTAACCTTTTCTACCTTGAACTCCATGTCCAGCAGAATCTGCTGTCTGGTGTAAGTCCCGACGGACACCGGATAGTCGCGGTCAATTACGGCCATCACAGCTCCAAGTTCATGAAGCTGCTCGTCGGACATAACCGGCACACCGGGTGTTGCCAGGGTCGAACTGCGCTGGCGAACAATGTATGAAACCTGGCCGTCGGTCATTTCAAGCCGGTCCAGTTCGGGCACTTTGGACGGGTCGTTGCTGACGACTTTTTCATCACCGATCTGGGCATTTACAAGGTAGCGTACATCGGTCGGGTCACCCGGGTCGCCTGTGAATGCAACCCCGTTTGCTGCTTCGTCGGGAAATCCCAGTGAAACCAGGATTGCCATGCTGGCCGCCGTCTGCGGCACCTGGTACCAGTCGCGTTCGTCCCATGCCCGGTCATTGAAAAGGCTGGCCCAGACCTTCAGCAGGCCGCGTTTTACAGTGCGTTCATCCGGTTCTGCCGCGTTGCAAAGACTTGGACCCACCCCGTCAGCATCGGTCTGGTCAGCCGCGCACACCGTTGTCGAGTCGTACAGGCCGGCCCCCGAAAACTCCAGACTGTCTTCCACGTTTGACGAGCTGCGGAATCTGACTGGCACGGCCGGGCTGCCGTAAACTTCTTCAATTCTGGCAATCAGTTCTTGAATCTTTTCAGGTGGTACGTGGCTGTCGTCCTTAATATAGCTGCGCAGTCTTTGAAGAACCGCGTGACGGTAAACGGGATCCATGGATGCAAGCGGGTCGGCCGCCAGTCTGGCGACGAATTCCCTGATTGTTACGGTTTCTGGCGGGTTGTCTCTGATGTCCTGGATCGTGTTTTCATCAATGAAGTCTTCGAACCATGAAAATGGAATCCCGAATCCCGGGACTTGATATTTCGGGTCAAGAAAACTATATAGTTTCGCAAGGTTGGCAGTCTTGCCGCCGAATCTCGTGATTAGCGCCACAGGAACGTCGGAAGTATTCATCTCCGTCAGTGCGTCAAGTGTTGAATACTCGGCGTCCACGGTCGGGACATCTTCAAGGTGTGGCCGGTGAGCGGTCCACCACGTCTCGGCTTCACCGAGCGTGGCTTCGGTGATTTCATATGTGTCTGACGCCCCGTTTAACCCCTGCGTCGCCTGGAATCGCACCAGTTTTCCGCCCCATTCATTGAAAGCCTGCAGCGCGTTCTTAACGTAGAAATTCGGGGTTCCGCGTCGTCCCATGCGGACATTGACGTGGCTTAGTTCCCACTGGCGCCCGCCGGTGACGACCCCTGCCACGACCGATTCCACGTCGAAAGGCACTGATTCAAGGATCAGTAGATCGCGGTAGCCCAGCGTACCTGCGGTTGAAGCTGCGTCAAATTCCTCAAGGGTCAGCAGGCGCACGCTTCCATAATTGATGCCAGGGGTGTAGACCTCTACTTCGACGTCGTTATCTGCCGGATACCAGATTGGGAATCCCGGGTCGATCCAGGCCATGGCTTTTCTGGGTCCCATGGCGTCAAATGGTTCAAAAGTGTAAACGACCGTACCTGCAGTAACTATTCGGGAAAGTTGCTGATGGATGCGTCGTACTTCCGCAGGCTCAAGCTGCTCGGATGCATTTGCCGCGGTATATACGGTGAATCCGTAAAGCACACCCAGTTCCGGGTCGTTGATGCGGATAAGGTTGCCTGCAAAGTACTTGCGCGTCGCCCGTGTCGTAACAAGTTCGCTGTACGTTTGCAACGTCAGGCCTGGAAAGAACATTTCCCTTAGAAAATCCATGTGAACGGCATATCGGTTGGCATTCTGTACCAGCGGTTGAATCAGGTCCGGTTCATCAACGGCCGGCACCATGTATTTGGTCGCCCTTTCCCAGTGCAGGACGCCGGTCGGCCCGACCGAGTATCTGTCGAAAATTTCCGCTGAGGTCACAGACGTTGTGCACGCTGGACCAAGCGGATCCGGGTCATCCGGGTCGCACACTGATGCTGGAATTATTGAATCGGTCAGGGTATCAGTTGCTGTATCTGTCAGTGCATCAACTGGTTGAGTCTGCTGATGGCACGCAGTCGCAAAGACAACAAGTGCGGCAGTTAAATGAAAAATGTGTCGCAAGCAACAACCCTGTTTGTCCCGTCGTTTGAATATACGTATTTATCCACCGTTGTGCCAAGTTGAGGCTATCTCAAACAATTCAGACAGTTGCTATTATTCATGCATGCGGTTCGCCGCAGAAATGGTGTATAGTATTTTCAGGTTCAAACACGGAAATCCTGGGTGAACACGCCACCAGAGCACGGCAGACTTCATGCTGTTTTCATGGCAGTTCTGTATCCCGTTGCTGCGGTATTGTGGTTCTTCCTGTTTGATTATGTGGTTCAGTGGGTGGTCGGGTCGCAGCCGGTTTCCGGCGCATTCCAGATACCGAAGATCATGGGCTTTTTGCTTCTGGCATTGACTCCTGTCTATTTTGCTTTAACCGCAGGGGCGCGAAGGTCGGCCCGGGAACCCGAGCTGCATCGTCCTGTTGCAAGCCAGCCTGTTCAGCCCGCTCAGACCCCGCAACCCGTCCAGCCCTCTCCGCCTGCCCCAAAGATCACCGGACAGTTCGCTTCTCGGACTATTGTGCCAGCCCCGGTTGAAGGTGAAATCCCCCATCGCAGCCTGTTTGAAACAGCCGGTGATGCGATCATGCTGATTCAAGGTGACAGATTTATTGACTGTAACGCCCGAACACTACAGGTCTTTCAGTGTCAGCGTGATTTCATCGTCGGCCATCGTCCCTATGAGGTTTCACCACTGACTCAGCCTGATGGCCGCTATTCTGTCGAGAGTGCGACCGAAAAGATTGTGGCAGCCATGGGCGGAGCGCCGCAGTTTTTCGAGTGGGAACATCTGCGTTGTGACGGCACGTCTTTCATCGCCGAGGTCAGTCTGAACAGTGTCAGCGTCGGTGGGGAAGGGCTTGTCCAGGCGATTGTGCGCGACGTAAGTGAACGAAAACATTCAGAACACAGCATTAACCGCCTTAACCGGTTCTTTGCCCTGCTTTACTCTGTTAACGAA
This sequence comes from uncultured Anaeromyxobacteraceae bacterium, assembly GCA_964522105.1. Lineage (GTDB taxonomy): Bacteria > Myxococcota_A > UBA9042 > DTJE01 > DTJE01 > JAGOFO01. The sequence continues at coordinate 38,796 of CAZFVA010000023.1, read as the reverse complement.
ACCATTATCCGTGCAGCAGATCGTCTGGAACTTTACGAAAAGATCTGTCGGGCGTGCGTGGAAAGGGGCCAACTGAAGGCTGCCGCTGTAGTGGTGTTTGACTGCGAAAACGATCGAATCGCTGCGGTCAGCCACTTTGGAAGTGACGATGATTTCATCGAATTGCTTGGCGTTCAAAGCGACGAACCGGGTAAGCATTGTCTTGATATCCAGGAGGCGATGACCGGAAGGCAATATCTGGTAATCAATGACATCGAACATGATGAATTGTATCTGGAAAGGATGCGGCAGCCGTCCCTGGATCGCGGGTACCGGGCGCTGGCCCTTGTCCCGTTGCGGTTCAACAATCAGACTATTGCCACATTGAACATATACTCTGGTGAGCCGCTCTATTTTGAAGATGATGAACTGGTTCTGTTGGCCCAGATGGGTGATGACATTTCGTTTGCGCTTGAAATGATTGATCAGGCGGCCGAGCTGAAGAACAGTTATGAACGCATGAGAGTGATGTTCGAGCAGACGACCAGGGCGCTTGCTTCAGCCTTCGAAAAGCGCGATCCATACACTGCCGGCCATCAGCAGCGGGTTTCCGATCTGGCGGTGGCGATAGCGGTCAATATGGGTCTTGCTCAGGCCAGCGTTGATTGCGTGCGGGTTGCTGGAATGCTGCATGATATTGGAAAGATTGGTGTTCCTGCTGAAACCTTGACCAAGCCTGGTATGTTGTCGGACATGGAAATCGGCCTGATCAGGACCCATGTCGAAGTCGGTTATCAAATTCTGAAGGACCTCGATTTTCCATGGCCGGTCGCGACTGTCGTGCGCCAACACCATGAAAAGATAAATGGATCGGGGTATCCGCTTGGCCTTGGTGGCGACGCGATTCTGCTTGAATCAAAGATTGTGTGTGTGGCCGATGTGGTTGAAACGATGGCGTCCTACAGGCCGTATCGTGCACCGCTCGGGATTGACGCCGCGTTGGCTCAGATTGTTGAAAATAGTGGAATTTTCTATGATCCAGTTGTAGTTGATGCCTGTCTGCACGTCTTCAAGGAAGGTTCGTTCACTTTCGATCCTGCGGGCTGATTCAGGCTGATTCACACGGTTTTCTGTCAGCTTTCAGCCAACAGGATGATTCTGTCATTCGGTTCGAAGGTAATCATTACGTCCTTGCACGGATTCAGATGAACTCCATACATTGTGTCTTCGTCGGTAGCCTCTCTGTCGAGCCGATACCCTAAAGCGGTCTCGCCAATTTGACTTGCTGCAGCCACAACGGCGTAGAAATCGGTTTCTACACCAGTTCTAACGTAATCACCTGGCGCTTTAAGGCAGATTTCACAACCTTCCGGGTCAAGCAGTTCGTTGAAAACAGCGTTTAGATGAGGGTTAACAGACACTTGTGTCATGATCAAACTGATCAACCTGTCACTGACGATGAAATCATCTGCCTTCGTAACAGCGGCCAGATTCCTGTTGCGCACATCCAGCATCTCGCTGACAAGGGTAAAATGACAGCCAGTTTTTGTTGCAATATCGCGCAGGTGAAGCAGGGTAACCAGGGTCTTTGAATCGGCCTGCTGGATGTTCATTGAATCGGAATAGGCTAAAAGGATGACGTGATCTATGGATGTCAGGTCCAGGCTGTCCAGAAGGTGTCGATCAGTTGTGTCCCCTTCCCTGGTCTGAATACTTAGATGCTTAAGGTCGGGGCAGCACCGGGCAATATCGTCTTTGATACAAGGCTGACTGGAAACAATCATCAGGTTGGAACCTGGCGAAACGTATTGATCTAATTCATGGACTATCTGCACTGCGTGTTTATTCCATCCCAACATCAGACCTTGTTCGGGCAGCGCAGGCTGCTGGTGACTGTGTTCGATCGGGTCAGTGTGTGCGGTCGGAACCCGGGGCCTGTACACGATGCAGTCGGAGTCCCGGGCAATTAGAATCAGTTTGTCACCTGGCTGCAGGGTCTGGTCCTGGTGCGGATTCAGTTTCTCGATTCCATTGGCAGCACAGATGCCCATAACTGAATTGCCGGGGAATGAAAGCAGTGCCTGGCTGTAAGGCTGGCCGACAAGTCGAGGTTCTTCATGAAAGTAGATTTCATCTCCGGCAAAGTCCAGCAGTTCTGAATAGACAACGGAGAGGCTGGATTGACGACTTGTCTGGGCAATAATGCGGGCGACAAAGTTACTGGCAAAAATCCATTCCACTTCACTTTTGCCAATAATCCTGGCGATATCCATGTTTTTCTGGTTAGTGATTTCAGCCACTATGTGCATCTGTCGGTTTTTGTCTCGTCGAGGATGATTGGTGACTGCCAGTATCGTTTTGATTATTTCACTGTCCGGGTCATCTCCCCCCGGTGAAACCACAATTATCGACCTGGCGGTGTTCAGATTGACAAGGTTCAGATCGGTCGGCTGACCTGGATCTCCTTTGCGACAGACGATTCGGGTCTTTCCTTTTGAAATGACCTTCTTGCTTATTTCACATTCCATGTCCGGCTTTTCTGCATTGCCCATCACCACCACACAGGCATTCCCGGCTTTGCTGTTGGTTTCCATCAGTTCGTTAAGTATTGTAAATACCTGTTCTGACCAACCCAGGATAACGGTATGATTTGATTCAAGTACGCGACTGCGCCCTTTCTGCAGTTTGTCCAGTTTGCTGCTTAATCCGGTGGTAACGACGCTGATAAGTGTACTGATTACAAACACGCCGCCTATGGTTACCACGAACATTGCAATTCGATATTGCCACCCGATATCGGCGCCCATTGTTCCGGCATCAAGACTACGCATAAGGCTGCGCCAGGCTATTTCCCAGAAGCTCAGAGTCGTTTCTCCGTCAGGGGAAATTCCGGCCAGATAGACAATCCCGGCAATCAAGAATATTAAGGATAAAGAGAGTATCCAAAGCCACGCCATCAGGATGCCGATACCGCCTGAAAACTGATTATCAAGCCAATATTGAAACTGCTCTTTTCGGGACACTTTTTCAGCCATGAAAATCTCCTCAGGTATCTCACTATCCCAAAAAAGGATCGGTCTTGCGGATAGCGCACTATAGAAAGTGTGATTTGCGGTGTCAATTGCATGTATTCAAGGAAGGTTCGTTCTCTTTCAGCCTCGTTCAGTAGTCAAAATCTATTCACATGGTATTCTTTGCCCGCATTTTTGCCGTTGCAGGCTTGCGTGCGGAATATGCGCGGTATTTGTTGGTTGTCAGTCTGATGGAATCTGTGACAGACAGCGGATTCTAAATCAAGTTCGTCCGTTTGCTGAAAGGAGTGCCTGGAACTGATGCTTGAAAGATTCGTAGAAATACTGTCGGACCAGTCACTTCTGTCCGCCCACGCATTCGTGCTTGGGGTGCTGTTGCTGTGCGGAATGGGCCTTCCGATGCCGGAAGACATCATACTGGTTACGGGTGGCGCGCTGACGTGGTTGGCTGCGCCGATCGATCCGATGACGATTGCGGGGATGCTGTCCAGTCCCGGTCTGTGGGCCATGATTGGTACCGGAATATTCGGTTGCCTGGCGGGGGATGCAATCCTTTTCTTTGCCGGCAGGCGTTTTGGTGCGCGAATTTCGGAAGTTCCGTTACTGCGAAAGCTGTTATCCCCGAAAAAGCAGCGCCGCGTCGAGCATTTGACCCGGCGGTACGGTCGACGGGTTGTGTTTCTGGCGCGTTTCATGCCTGGATTGCGGTCCCCGACGTTTTTCATGACGGGGCATGCCGGGGTTTCCTTTCTGACTTTCCTTTTCTATGACGGTCTGGCGGCGTTGATCTCGGTGCCGGTCTGGGTCTGCGTGGGTTTTTATTTCGGCGACGACCTGCGAATTGCGGCGCAGACTGCCGGCAGGTTCAGTCAGTATCTGGTGGGTGCCGTGCTTTTCATAATCGTCGCCATGGTTGGTCGGGCGTTATACAAGCACCACGCTAAAGCCCGACGTCCTGACTGATCTATTCTTTTTCCGCACAATAACAAGCAACATCAAACCTCTTTCGCAGTTGACAGAAAATGGGTGTTCAACCATATTGAATTCATTGACGTAAACGCCCTGGCTGGGAAGGTTTGATTCGATGAAAAACACTGTTTTGTGCGCTGTGATTTTGTCCGGGCTGTTGTTTGCCGTTGATGGCTGTTCCAGTAATAGCCCTGTCGAGTCGCCGGACACTGGAAATCCTTCAGACGAGGGTTTGATTGGCGACAATATTGTTGGTGACGTCGTTGCAGATACAGACATAACCGCCCGTGATTCTGCTGGCGGTGACGTTCCTGCTGCAGATATTACAGACATCAATGTGGCCGATGTCAGACCGACAGACGTTGATACGCCGGACAGTGACGCGCCCGTCGCAGACGTTGTTATCACCGATGTCCCCGATGATGATGTTTCGGACGCAGCCGTTTCCACCTTCTATGCCCCTGAATACTGTGCGTATTTCCTGACCGGTGAAGTCCAGCTTGACGGTACCGATGCCGACGGCGACGGGATTGCCAACGGCTGGGATCATTGTCCGAACAACCCGTATGACTGGTTTGACAGCGATCGTGACGGCATCGGCAACAAGTCCGACCCCGACATGGATGGCGACGGCCTTCTGAACGAAGCCGACCTCGACCGTGACGGCGATGGCTTTGATGATGCGGCCGAGCTTGTGGCCACTACAGATGTTAATGATCCATCATCAGTCCCGGGCCTGCGTCGTTTCGATCTGGATCTTGGCGTACGGAACCCCAATCCTGGATGGTACCTGGGTGATCTGCACGTGCATGTCGAATACAGCCACGACAGCAGTTCGCCCATTTCGCTGTACTTTGGTGCCGCCGACGGGGCCGGTCTGGATTTTCTGTGCATCACCGACCACGACGTTTTTGAAGCTCCGTTTGATGCGGCGTGGAATCAAGATGACCTGTTGTTAATTCCTGGCATGGAATGGGGCGGTTCCGGCGGCCACGCTAATCAGTGGGGCATCCGTACCTGGAATGATGCTGCGACTAATTTGCCTGATGACATCCGTAAGTCCTGGCGACAGGCCAGGCTTCAGGGCGGCGTTCAGTCCCTTAATCATTATGGCGCAGATGCGGACGGTTGGGACCCGCTGTTCGCCACGGCCCCGGACCTTTTTGACGAGCTTGATGTCATAGAAATCTGGAACCTTGTCTGGACGTTTACTACCGGAACCAACGAACCGTCGATTGCCCTGTGGGAGCGCCTGCTTAACGAGGGGCATCACATCGGCGCCGTTGGTGGCGGGGATTCACATACACCGGTTGCGACGCTTGGCAGCCCGACGACCGCTGTATACGCCGAATCGCTGACCGTCCCCGGCATTCTTCATGGAATCCGCAAAGGGCGCACCTATATTACTCAGGCAGATCCTCTTGGCTTTGAAGGCCGTCCCGAACTTGATTTCCGCGTCGATGCAGATGGTGATGGCACTTTCGAGGCAATGCTTGGCGATGTCGTTCCGGCGGGACCAATTACGCTGCAGGTTAATGTTAAAAATGCAAAAGGGCCGGTCAGACTGGTTCGCAACGGCGTGCAATTAATTCGCTGGGCTGATCATGTTTCGGGTGCGACTGTCGCCAAAACGGTTAAAGACACCGCCCCGGCCGGTGCGTGGTACCGCGTGGAAATGCGTGAAAGCGCCTCGGCTTTGGCTCCAATGCGGCTGATGTCGTCGGCTATTTATGTTGCAGATTAGACTGTCGTAATTGTTTGCCGTATTCATCCAGTCGGTTTTGATTTTTGTCGTGTTTGATGTCAGCCCGCAGCCTGGCCAGAACCTCAGCAAGTTCCGGTGAAATTGGCACACTCTTTCTTTTCAAAGAATTTTTTGCCGGTGCAGCTTCCCAGTAATCAGTCGCACCAAAAACGATTTCGGCAAGCTGCTGAGTGCCTTCGAAATTGATCGGCAGCACGGCGTCAACGCATGACAGGTCGAGGGCCGAGGTTGGTGCCTTCAGGAAATCCACAAACAGCTTCTGGCCACAGTGCATCTGGTCGGGCTCGTTTGACAGTGGCGTGCCGGATGTGACGTTGTGTGGCGTGCCCGGGAAACCCACAAATGTCTGGTTCGGGCCGTTGAAGTGTTCCCCGACGTGTACCGCACGGCTCCAGGGTGTCGCTGGGTCCAGTACCCCCTGCAGCATCAGCATCGGAATGGTGGTTTCGGCCCATCCATCGTCATACGTGGTGTCGTAATAGGCGGGAAAGCGCTGCTTTTGCGCGTAGTTGATTTCGACTCCACTGGCCCCGAACAACGCCTGTCGGTCAATAGCAAGCCAGTATTCGCGCATTGCGTCTTCATTTTCCCATTCGTCGGTGTTCCAGAGTTCAGAATAGGAGATGTTGAAGTTAAGTACCATTGACCAACTTCCAGTGGTGTCGATAATCGAGCCGTCGTCGCCGAACAGGACCATATACATATTGTAGAAGGCCCACGCGTCGTCTTCAGTGCAGCGATCCAGCCTGTATATGGCGGCAGGAATCATTGAATGCAGCGGGTGGTAGAAGTTCAGGTAATTCAAGATGTAACGCATAACGTCCGGGGTCATATTCAGCCATGAGCAGTGGCCGTCCCCAAGCTTGTCCAGAAGATTCGCCAACGTCGTTTCGGCACCATCCGGGAATTTGGCCGCGCAGAACGGGTCGGCCATGCATGCGGCAAGGACACCGCGACCGGCAATGTCATACCCTTCATGCGATGTCGCAAATGTGATGTCCGGGGCGGCAATTCCTTCCAGAATAACGCCGTCAACCTGGTCGGGATAGATTTGCAGGTAGCGCATTGCCAGATAGCTGCCGTAGCTGCCACCCCAGATAAAAACCGGTTTGTCTGTTTCCCGGGCGGCGTTGATACCGGTGGCCACGTCAATTGCGGCGAATGTGGTGCGGAAGCCGTGGATGCGGTTACCGACTTCACTTTCCAGGTATTGCACGCACGCTTCGAATTCAGCGGTTGATATCGATTCGCCCCAGTCTGAAGATGGGTCTTCCTGATCAGGACAGCCCAGGCGCGCAGAGCGTCCGACGCCCCGATGGTCAATCGTGTAAACATCGAGTTCGGGATAATCGGCCTGCATCGCCTGCATCATCGCCGGGAAGCCTGACACGCCTGATGCCCCGGGACCGCCGTTCAAGAGCCACAGTTGAGCTTGAGACGTGGGCGCGGTTGATAACAGTCGTTTGTAATAGATTGGAATCGTCGGGCCGCCGACACGGTCCCAGAAAAGTGGAAGCTGAGCCTCGGCGCACTGTGCGGTCGGGTTGTTTTCGACGTTTTCTTCGTCATACAGCGGGCAGTCGAACCAGTTCAGCGTCACGCCTTCGATCGGATAGTCGCCGTCCAGCACCGCGTACCCGTCGGTAGCGTCAAAAATATCATGAGCAGCATCGACGCCAATATTCGAATCTCTGTCATCCCCATCTGCGGTGTCATCAGTTGCATCTTCCCCGGACGTGTCCCTGTCAAAAATGTCACTGTAAACATCGCCGCTGTCAGGATCGACTGCGGGATTGTCGCCTGAACAGCCTGAAACAACGACGACTGTTAGAATCAGTATCCTTGTTTGTTTAGTCATTTCGGTTAGTTCCTATTTATCGTTGATGGCCAGATCCTCACCGGCAGACGCGGCCGTGTGAAGTACGCTGTCCCACGAAACACCGGTTCCCCCACGGTACATCAGAAGACCGTCCTGCAGGTTGACTATCACCAGTGCGGCATCAGTCGAAATTTCCTTGTCCCCGGGGATTGTAAGTGAATCCGGTGCGTCCGGCGTCCGCATCCAGATGATGTCAGTCCCGAAAACGCCGGTCACGGCCCAGGCAGCGCTGCCGGCTTCAGAAGCCAGACGTGTCAACGTAAGTGGCGCTTCAGCGGTCCCGTCCGTTGCCCCAATTTTCCAGGGTGCAAGTATCGCCAGAAAGCCGGGCGCGACTGCGTTTATGGACGCATCGGCAACAGCGTGATGGGTTGTGTACGGGCTGTCGCCGATGTCATGGACGTGCGGCGCCTTGTTCTGTTCGTACGCCGGTTCGTGAATGTCCGGTGCGCCGTCGGTTGCCGCGATCCCCACACGGATGCCCGCCGCCGGTTTTTCAAAAGTCGCGCTTTCGAGATCAATGCTGTACGTCCCGCCCGAGTCGTATCCCGAAAATCCGTTGACTCGCCAGGTGTGCTCGCGTGGGCCGTTGACCAGCGTTTCCGTCGTGTCGGCCACGACCGCATACCGGTCACGGACCATAATCATCGCCCGGTTTATTGTTGTCTGCTGATAAGTCTGCGTAACATCAGTGAAATCCAGATTGGTCCCATCCACGAACTGGTTAACAAAGGCGTCGGTGTCGCCCCAGTCGTTCAGAAGGCCACGCTGCGGTGCCCCTTTGCCGTCGATCAGAATTACGTTATGTGAAGGCGAATCGGCCGTGACAGCATTTTTCATTGCATTTGGTTTGTAGTACCCGGCGTCCAGCAACAGGTATTCGCCGTATGCCGCAAGTGCATATGACGTACCGTCCGCGTGGTCATGAAGTGTCTTGCGGGCCGCGCCCGATTCGCCCAGGATCAGGATCCACAGGTCGTCAGGGCCCCATCCTGAACGCATCGTAACGTGGCCGGAAGTCAGGTGGGCGGCAGAAGTCCACGACGGTTCTTCTTCAGCCGGCATTTCAACAATTTCAAACAGGTGCTGTGGCGTCATGTCCAGACCACGGTTCATCTGGACATCATTATTTATGTTGTGAAAGCTGTCCCAGGCGTAGCGGCCGCGCCCCGAAAGTGAAGCCAGCAGCAGTCCGCACGTCTGAACACGGGCCTTGCCATCGCCGGTTGTCGATCGCAGTCCTGAAGGCATCCTGTGGTCCAGTGACCAGTCGAACGCCTTCCAGAATCTGTCGGAATGGGCGTTCGCACCTGGCGCGGCCAGCGGGTCTTCCCAGGCAAAATGATCGCCGTTCGTGCAGTTGATCGGGGCCCACGGGTCCACGTCGTTGCGGTTGATGCAGTTGCGGTGCAGCACCCCGTCGGTCGGCCACGTGTTGCGCATTGCCAGGAAGAAAGCCAGCGGCGGCGAGAATCCGTAACCGAAGTAAAAAGGCTCTTCGCTTACAACACCGTCTTCGCCGATGTACCGGCCATCGGGACCCCACAGGTATTCAAGTTCGCCTGCGGCGAAGTCCAGTATTTCGCGGCTGCGGGCGGCGTCCGGGAACGCCAGCGCGACGTATGCCATCCCCGACGTCGAGCGGATCGTGATGTTGTTATGTGTGACCGTCAATGTGGACCAGCGCACGAAGTCGTCGAGTACGTTTTTGTCGAAGAACTTTTCATTGATGCTGACAAGTCTGGCGCGGGCGTCTTCGGCGATTTCGGCCGGGAAGAATGCAGTGCCGGCCATCAGGTCCCACGCCACCGTGAACGGGATCTGGAACTCGGGCATCGTGTGGTTTTCTGCTTCGCTCGTTTCCCAGTCGGTCCTGATAAGCATGAAGCAGTCACGCGTTTTTGCGGCCGCGGCTTCGTCGTCTAACAGCCAGGCAAGAACTGCGTTGGCCTGTGCAATCGCGCCGTTCGTCCGGTGAACGCCGGAGCTCCAGTTTGTGTTCGTATCAGGGGCGCACGTGCCGCCTGCAGTCGAGCGGATACGACCGATTATCTCGTCCCAGGGTGCGCCGTCAAGGCGGGCCAGAATCGCGGCTTTGCGGTCAGGACGGGTAACAAGGGCAGGGCGTTCGGGCCATGGGGGCAGGGGACCTGGATCGTCGTTTGTATCAACAGCGGCATCGTCAGTTGCATCCGTGGCGATGTCCGGTGTCGTGTCGGTTGCGGCAATGTCGTCGCTGTCAACAGCGGTATCTACCGACAGGTCTGTACGAACGTCAGAAATCGCATCGATGGCGGCGTCGTCATTCGCATCCAGCAAAACATCAGTCCCGACGTCCAGTTGTGCATCCGGCAAATCCGTAGTGTTACCGCCGCAGCCTGCAAGCGTGAACGCGATTATGAATGCTGGTCCCAACCCGAAAGTCAGTTTTGAATGTGAAATCATTGGAATTTCCCCGCCTGTCCAGCAGTAACGTAGCATAAAGGTATCATTGGTTGATCTGGAAATTGCAATCTACGTGATGGTAGATTCTATTGGTTTGATTTCGGCCTTGTGCTAATAAGCAAAATTATGAGTATGGAAACTACAGAACCAATCAGGAAGGCAGGCAGACCGGCGACGCCGATTACGAAGGATCGCCTTATTGCCATAGCCGCTGAAGTGTTTGCGGAACACGGTTTTCATGCTGCTACTCTTGACACTATTGCCCGCGGGGCCGACATACGTCGAGCTTCGCTGCTTCATCATTTTTCCAGCAAACAGGTTCTTTATAACGCTGTTCTGGATACGATTGTCGGCGATATGAACGGCTTTGTCGCGGATGCGCGGGCCTCCGGCGGTGATTTCATAACAAAGCTGGATGGACTTGGTTCTCGCATGGTCACGTATCTTGGTAAACGGCGCGGAGTCGGTCGCCTGTTGATGCGTGAACTGGTCGATGGCGGTCCCTATTTCTGTGGCTGCGGCGAAAAGCCGATCATGGATACTCTTGAAATTACTGCTGAATTTCTAAAGGCCGGCATGGACGCAGGTGCCTTTACTGTTCAGGATCCCAGGCAGTTGGCGTTGTCCATAGTCGGGATACATCTGTATGCCTTCGCTGCAATGCCATCAAATTCGCGTTTTCTGGGGAAAAATGGATATTCGGACACGGGAATTGAAAGGCGTCGGGATGCCGTCCTGTCGCAAGTTCGTCTGTTGTGTCTTAAATGTTAGAAAGCATGGGGAAAACATGAACAGGATTTCGAGTGTCGGTATCGTGACCCTGATCTTGATGGTTTGTTCGTGTTCAGACGGTGGCGACACTGTTGAAGGCTACACCGGCGAATGGATTCAGACGACAGTGACTGAAACCCCGTTTGCGCTGTCATTTATTTATGCCGGTGATGAATTGACGGCGCTTGCAGGGCCGACTGTCCCTGCTGCCCCGGTTGCCCCGGCGCTATATATCTACGACACATGGACCGGTGGACGGGTTGATCTTGCCGGTACGCCCCCGCAGAAGACTGTCGAAGAAGATGTGACGACGTTGATATACCAGACCACTGACGGCCGGTCAGCCACCGTTGTGATCGGTCCCGGTCAGCAGGGCGCGGCTTCGGTGCGGTTTGAGGTTGAAGACCTGACGCCAACTGAACGTCTTTGCGCAGATTTCAATGTGGCTGCTTCCGAAGGTTTCTATGGTTTGATGGAGCGTGTTGTGCCTGGTTTCCAGAACTACTCATGGGAACCCGGAATGAAAGAGGGGTTTAACCTGCGCGGCCAGACGATGCCCCTGCTTGTTACTTTTACGTTGTCTGTTTATAGCCCGTTCTATGTATCTTCAGGTAATTACGGTGTTTATGTCGAAAGTGACTGGCCCGGGATTTATCGTTTTGGCGTAGATCGCAGGCAGAACGAAGCACCTTCACAGGTCAGTCTTGAATATGAAGGCCCGTCGCTGACGTTCCAGATAATTCCTGGCGCCACCCCGATCGACGTCACCGAACGATACTCGCAGATCATCGGTACGACCATCATGCCGCCGCGTTGGGCCTTCGGTCCGTGGCGGTGGCGTAATGATGTTTACAATCTTCCGACCATGTACGACGGCACTCCGGCGAACGGGCCATACAATTCGATGATCATGGAAGATATCCTGATGATGGAAGCCCTTGGTATTCCTTGTTCTTTGTACTGGGTTGACCGTCCGTGGGCGACCGGTGATTTTGGCTATGACGATTTTGAATGGGATACAAACCGCCTGCCAAATCCCCTCGCAATGATTGACTGGCTGGAAGGCAAAAACACCAAATTCATGCTGTGGGTTGCGCCGTGGGCCGTCGGTGACATGGCCGTCGAGGCTGAACAGAAGGACTACCTGGTTATAGGCGCTGTCCCCAGTCCGCCACAGGAAGCGAAGTTGATCGATCTGACCAATCCTGAAGCGGTTACGTGGTGGCAGGACGCGATGATTGCGCGGATTAACGAAGGGGTAGCCGGTTTCAAGTTGGATCGTGGTGATGAAAAGGTGCCTGAAGGTGAATTCTTTACCGGTTTCTACAAAGATGGCACGTCGTTCCGCGAAGGCCATAATCCTTATCCGATGTGGTATGCGCGGTCGGTGCGCGGTGCTTTTGATCGTGCCGGCGTAAAAGATGCCATTGTCATGCCGCGTGCAGCATGGGTCGGATCTCAGCGTTATGCAACGCCGTGGGGCGGTGATTCGTGGGGTTCTTCATGGGGTCTGCGTTCTGCCATGATTGGCGCCCAGCGCAGCGCAGCTATGAATTTCCCGATCTGGGGTTCAGATACCTGTGGCTATGATCCGATGGCCCCGCGCGAGGTCTGTGCCAGATGGTTCGCGTTTTCCGCGTTTACACCGTTAATGGAAGTCGGTCCGACTGGTAACTATGCGCCGTGGTCGATGGCCCCGGAAGGCGAGACCGGTGAAGTCACTGAAGACGGTTATAGTTACGAGCCCATATATGATGAAGAACTGGTCGCTGTCTGGATATTCTATGCCAGGCTGCACACAGATCTGATGGATTACACATACGACCAGGCACAACTGGCTCATGAAAAGGGTACGCCGATCATCCGGTCGATGATCTTTACCCATCCTGACGAAACGGCTTACAACGACACCTTCGACCAGTATTATTACGGCCCGGACCTGCTGGTCGCCCCAATCTGGCAGGAAGGGATGACGCAGAAGCCGGTCTTCATACCGCACGATGGCGTCTGGATTGATGCGTGGACCGGGGAAACTGCTGCTGCAGGGACTAAGGTTGACGTTGATGTTCCGCTGCATAAAGTCCCGATTTTTATCCGAAAGGGTGCAAAGGTGTCGCTTGGCGACCTGAACGAACGCTGGGCTCAGGCGCAGGAGCTGGCCGCGATCAAGCCGGTTTTATCTGAACTGCTGAAGCAGGTGCATTGAAATACAGGGGACGCGTCATGTCAGACTTTCTGAAAGTTGCGCCGGGATTGTGCGCTGTCCTTCTTATGGTCCATGGATGTTCATCCACATCGGTGCCGCCAGATGATGTGAATATTCAAGATGTTATATCTGATGTCGGTGCCGATACGGCTGATGCCGTGGACATGCCTGACGTTATGGATACGACGAACGGTGATGATGGCAGTGTGGCCGGTCCGGTGGTCTTTGTTGAATCTGGGAACCCTGTTGATGTCCGTGTTGACGGTCAGTCGTGGACCCAGAGCGATGGAGCGCTGGTCAATGGTGGCTGCTACAACTTCCTGCATGCCGGTCAGCAGATTGGACATGGCGACTTCAGTATCTACATGAAGTTAAGCGTCAGCACCCCTGAAGGCGCCCGCTTCATTTTCCAGGGTAATAACTACCTGCTGTTTTCTGATTCAAGCGGCAACATGCTCTTTGAAGGTCCGGCGTTCACGGAAGATGAAGTTGACGCAGGTCCGACTGTTGTGGCTGCTGATCAACCGTTTGTCTTTGAAGTCACGCGAGTCGGCAATGAACTGAGTTTCTTAATTGATAAGAATCTGATTTACACACAGCTTTATCTGCCCGAAACGTTTGGTACTTTCGGTTTGACCCCCGCGCTTGGCATTGGTGAACTTGGCCTTTGTCCATCCGAATCCGAAATGCGTGTAATTGATTTCCGGGCCGAAGGTGATCTTTCGCCGCTGCCATCCGCCGCGCCTTCCGTTGATGTTTACAGTCAGGGCCAGGACGGCTACCACACGTTTCGTATTCCGGCGATTGTGCGAACTGTTGACGGTACGTTGCTGGCTTTTGCCGAGGGCCGCAAGAATGGCACCGGTGATTCAGGCGATGTTGACGTCGTCCTGAAGCGCAGCACCGACAATGGTGACACGTGGCAGGCGATTCAGGTTGTGGCCGATTTCGGCGCTGACACCGTCGGTAATCCGGTTCCGGTTGTTGATCGCACGACCGGTTTTATCTGGCTGGCGCTGACGTCCAACAAGGGTGACTTGAGCCTTGGCGATATCAGCGGCAGTGTCGGCAATCGTAACGCCTGGATTCTGCACAGCGAAGATGACGGCCAGACATGGAGCCAGCCAACCGACATTAACGCCACAGCCAGGGGCGCCGACTGGCGCTGGATGGCGACCGGGCCGGGTCATGGTATTCAACTTGAAGACGGCAGGATGGTCATCCCGTGTGATCATTCGACAGGTTCGTCGTCGGCCGAGTGGTTCAGCCATGTCATGGTCAGTGACGACCACGGTCTGACGTGGAACATTGCTGGTTCTGTCCCTGGTGGCAACGGTGACGAAGCGACGGTCGCTGAACGCCTTGACGGTTCGCTGCTGCTGAATTTCCGCTCAAAATACGGCAAAAGCCGTCGTGCCTTTGCGATCAGCACGGACCGTGGTCAAACATGGTCAGAAGCAGCCCTGGACGCCGCGCTGATTGAACCGGTCTGCGAGGGCTCGATACTCCGGCTTGACGCAGATGCCTGGAATGCTGATGCCGCAGGCAACACAGTTCTGGCCTTTTCCAACCCCGCATCAATCCGTCGCGAAGTCATGGGAATCCACGTCAGTTATGATGGCGGGGCGACCTGGCCGACCTTCAACTGGGTCCATCCCGGCCCGGCCGGTTATTCGGACATAGTTGAACTGACAGACGGCAGCATAGGTCTGCTATATGAAAAAGGCTGGCTCTGGTACAGTGAGACCATCACATTTTCCGGGCATCTGCCGAAATGGATAATGGGTGATCTGAATTGAGCCGGAGAGGTCGCGCTGTGGTTAACGTCAAACTGCCAGTTGTTTCGCCGGATATTGATAAGTTATCAGAACCTTCCATGGACGATCAGGTACAGGCTCAGAATGGCGTAATTGATGGCGGTGATTATCTTCGCAGCGAGAGGGATCTGGCGGTTGCCCTGGCATCTTCCAGTGACATCACGCAGGCCCTTGATCTGGTTCTGGACTATGCGCTGACGATAGCTCCGGCCGATTGCGGTGGAATCTATCAGGTACGCTCTGAAGACGGGGCAATGGTTCTGCTGGGGCACCGCGGACTTTCGCCAGCCTTCGTCAATGCAGCCAGTTTTTACCCGCCGGACTCCCCGAACAGTCAACTCGTTATGGCAGGTGAACTGGTCTCCAGCAGCTACAATGAATTACTGAGATCAATGGCGATCTCCGGCAATGATCCCAGAAGTTCTGACGGTGTCCGTTCCCTGGTTATTGTGCCGATCCACTATGGGGGAAAGGTCGTTGCGGCGATGAACATCGCCTCCCATGTGGCTGATGAATTTTTCCCGGATGCCCTTAATGCCTTTTTGTCTCTGGCGGCTCAGTTTGGAAGTGTGCTGTCGCGTGTGGTAGCCGAGGATGAACTGCGTCGAAGCCGTGAAAACTTTCAGGCGCTTTTTAATTCTCTCGATGACTTTCTGTTTGTTCTCGGTCCGGACGGTTCCATCTGTCAGTTCAACCCGGTTGTGGAATCGCGCCTTGGCTATACGCGTGAAGAACTTCTTTCCATGAATGTCCTTGAGGTACATCCCCTTGACCGTCGTCAGGAGGCCGGTGAAACGGTCCAGGCGATGCTGGAGGGAGCCAAGGTTTTCTGTCCTATTCCCCTGTGTACCAAGTCTGGCGAATTCATTCCTGTCGAGACAAGGGTGGCTCGCGGCCGCTGGGCCGGGAAACCTGCAATTTTTGGGGTGTCCCGCGACGTCACCGAGCGCATTAAGGTTCAGGAGGCGTTGCGTAAGGCCCATGACGAACTGGAAGACCGGGTCATGGAAAGAACCCATGAGTTGATTGAGCTCAACGAAAACCTTCTCGCCGAGGCGCGGATCAGGAAACGGGCCGAGGAGCAACTGGTCGAGAATCAAAAGTGGCTTCAAAGCCTTGCCTCTGAACTTTCGCTTGCCGAGGAGAGAGAACGTCGTCGTATCGCAGTGGGAATTCATGATCGTCTTGGTCAGATGCTGGCTCTGGCCAGGATAAAACTTGATATGGCTGAATCCCTGAAATCCGGACAGAAGTCAGACGACCTGCGCAGCGAGGTGATACAACTTCTGGACAATGCCATTGAAGATGCCCATTCCCTGACCTTTGAACTTTCGCCGCCCGTGCTTTACGAAATGGGACTTGCTGCCGCTCTTGAATGGCTGGCCGAAGGTACGTTCAGTGGTCGGGGTGTGAAATTCGTTGTATTGCGGCCTGAAATCGAGCCGGGTATTGCTGAAGATCAGAAGATATTGTTGTTCCAGGTGGCGCGGGAACTGCTGACCAACGTCGTTAGGCATGCGGCAGCCGACAGTGTGAAAGTCACCCTGAAATCTGACTTCAGTGTCACGACACTCGAAGTTCAGGATAATGGTCGCGGTTTTTCCGGTGACTGGCGTGAGGCCCGTGATCTTAAGATTGGTGGGTTTGGACTTTTCAGCATACATGAACGTCTGAGATATGCGGGCGGCAGTGTTGACGTAGTCAGTGCTGCAGGGCAGGGTACCTCCGTTTGTGTCAACATGCCGACAAAGTGGGAATTGTAAGGATGAATCATAAGAATATCCGTGTGTTACTGGTGGATGACCATATGTTGGTTCGCGAAGGATTGCGGACCCTTCTGGAGCGGAAGGACAATCTTCAGGTCATAGCCGAGGCCGACGATGGACGCACAGCAGTGAAACTGGCCGGCGAACTGAAGCCGGATCTGGTAATCATAGATGTAGGACTTCCAGGCTTGAACGGTATAGAGGCTAGCCGCCAGATACTGAAGGATAATCCCGAGATCCGGGTGCTTGCCCTGTCCATGCACGCCGAGCGGCATTTTGTTGTTGAGATGCTCCGGGCCGGGGCATCGGCCTACATACTGAAGCAGGGGGCGTTTGCTGAGCTCGATCAGGCAATCAGTGCAGTTCTTGACGGGCAGACCTTTCTAAGTCCCAAAGTCGCTTCGCTGGTCGTCAGCATCTTTATCAAGCGACCTGACGAACAGCCCGCAGGGGATGTTTTCAGCATCTTGACTGTAAGGGAACGAGAGGTGTTGCAACTGCTTGCGGAAGGCTTGACCACCAAGGAAATAGCGGAGAAATTAGGTTCTTCTGTCAAGACGGTTGATACCCAGCGTGGCCAGATCATGTCCAAACTGGATATTCATAGTGTTGCAGAATTAACGCGGTATGCCATTCGGGAAGGGATTTCGCCCCTCGACAGGTAGGATCTGGGTCATTTCCATTCGCAAGTCAGTGTTTCCCCTCGGTCTGTTCAGTAGTTTCACCTATTTCTTATGCTTATCTTTCAGTCAATCATGAGTTGTCGGTGTCTGGAACTGCGGAATTTGCTTTTCGCTGTCAATTTGTGGGGTTGAAAGACTGCTTCCCCGGGTTGATATCAAATGGAGAAAATGGATAGAAACATTTCCAGAAAACAATCAATCAGCCTTAGGAATCTGGAAAGAAGGCTGGCGTTTGACAACATTCTGATTCAGGCATCAACCATGCTTTTCCGGGCTCAGGATGACGTGCTGGATCGCGCAATAGATGAAACGTTGGCTCAGATAGGAGAGTTTCTTGGAGTAGACAGTTCGGCTATTTTCCGGATTTCTGAAGATAGTCAATTCTTGACCAATGTCAGTCAATGGCGCTCGCCCGGCGTAACAAATCTGGAAACTCCCTCACATCCAATACCATCCAGTTCGATTCCCCAATTTATGGCTCTGCTGAATCGGCAGGAAGAAATTTATGTAAGTAATGTTTCGGACCTTCCTGACAACTGGGCTGGTGAGCGTGAAGTCTGGGAACGGCAGGGTATTCAGTCTTTGATAGCACTTCCCATCTATTCCAGTTCAAAAAAACTTGGTTTTCTTGGCCTGACGTCGAACACAGCAAATATGGACTGGGGGCTCGATGCCCGTCCGCTGCTGCGGTTTCTGGCCGACAACCTGGCTGTAATCTGGGAAAGAATTAATCAGAAGAGGGAGATTCTGCTGGCGGCCAGTCTGGCAAGTGACCTCGCATTTCAGGCAGAAAAAGCAAGTCGTGCGAAAAGTGAATTTATTGCCAACATGAGCCACGAGATTCGGACGCCTATGAATGGTGTTATAGGTCTGACCAACTTGTTGCTTGACACAGATGTTTCCGAAAAACAGTTGGCATATTTGCGGAATTTGAAGGCCAGCGCTGAATCGTTGTTGGGTCTTATCAGCGATGTGCTTGATTTTTCAAAGATCGAAGCCGGGCGAGTCGAGTTGGAAACCCTTCCTTTTTCTGTTGAACAGATTGCTGGCGAAGTGATTGATCTGTTTGCTTGTGCCGCCAAAGAGAAGGAAGTTGAAATACATCTGAACATCTTATCCAGCACCCCCTCCGAACTGATTGGAGATCCTACAAGGATTCGCGAAATACTGATTAACCTGTTAAGCAATGCAGTCAAATTTACGCCGCGCGGCGACATTGAGCTTCAAGTATGGACAGAGTCCGCACACATGAAGCAGGTGACTCTCTGCATGACGGTCAGGGACACCGGGATTGGTCTGACTGAGGCTCAGATAGAAGGTCTGTTTCAACCTTTCTGCCAGGCAGATAGTTCCACAACAAGGCGTTTTGGTGGCACCGGGCTGGGACTGAGTATCTGCCGGAGCCTTTGCTTGATCATGGGTGGCCGGATCTGGGTGGAAAGTCAGATAAATATAGGCAGTATGTTTTTTGTCGAACTTCCGCTTCAAGTGTCAGCATCCAGACCGGTTGCGATGTGGGATATCAGTGCCGAATGGAGTGGCATGAGAGCGTTGGTCGTCGATGACAATCCGATTGCACTAAGGATAGCTGTTGAACAATTGAATTCCTGGGGATTTATTGTTGATGAGACATCGTCAGGATATGACGCCCTTGGCATGCTGGTCGAAGCCGATGCAGTTGGGATTTCATATCAATTAGTGATTCTGGATTGGAGAATGCCCATTCTTGATGGAATCGAGACCGCCCGCTTGATCGAGCGCAGCGGTTTACGTATCCGCCCGAAACTGTTGATGATGACCGCCTTTGACAGGTCAGAAGCAGAGGAGGCCGCCCGGGATACCGGGATTTGCGCTTTTATGACTAAACCGGTCAGGTCGTCTGCGCTCTATAATGAAATCAGGACCGCTATTCATTCTTTGCCAAAGGTGGAAAGCAAAGCGCCCACAGTTCAACTTCCGGGGTTTTGCGGCGTTCGCGCCCTTCTGGTCGAAGACAATGAAATTAATATCATTATTGCCAGTGAATTGCTCGCAAAACTCGGCGTCCATGCGACTGTTGCGACCAATGGGCTCGAAGCCGTTCAGAAGGTCCGGGACAATGATTTTGATGTCATCTTGATGGACATACAGATGCCGGAAATGGATGGGTTGGAAGCAACTCGTTGTATCAGGGGACTGAAGAAGCCGGGTGTTGGTGCGTTGCCAGTGATTGCGATGACGGCGCATGCCCTTCAGGGGGACCGCGAAAAAAGCCTTGCCGCAGGCATGAATGATCATATTACCAAGCCTATTTTGATCGAACAGCTCTGGAAAACCATCTCGATGTGGTTGCCAGATTCAAAAGTCCGGCAGGAAAAAGTTGTATCCGGTGTGATGACTTAATGGACCCCATCCTGGTTATGGATGGCTGGTGGAAGGTAAAATTATGGAGTCGTCAGTAAACAGTTTCACGCAGAAGCCAACAATTCTGGTTGTTGATGATGATTCCATTTTTCGTGACATTGCAAACCACGCTCTTGCGCAGGATTACCGGATTATTGAAGCATCTGACGGTGAATCGGCTTTCGGCAGGGCTGTCTGCGACCTTCCAGATTTGATTCTTCTGGATGTCGTCATGCCGGGCGTTGATGGATTCGAAGCAGCCAGGCGGCTTAAACATAACGAACTGACGGCCCACATTCCAATAGTTTTCCTGACTGGCTCTGATAATCGCGAGTTCGAAGCCACAGGGCTGGGGCTTGGTGCCGTAGATTTCATCGTCAAGCCGTTCAGTATTCCTTTGATGAAAGCCAGGGTACAGAATCATCTGACCTTAAAAAAGTATCAGGATCACCTGCAGGAAGAGTTGAGCGAAAGGTCCGGTAGATTGGCTTTGACGCAGGAAGCTGTGATTGCCAGCATGGCGATACTGGCCGAGTACAGGGACAATGAAACCGGAGCTCATATTCAGCGTACCAGGCATTATGTAAAGATATTGTTCGAGGGTCTTTGCCGCCACTTCCCGGAAGAAGTGGAGTGTGTGGGGCTGACGTTGTTCGGCGGCAGGATGCTTTCCGGCGTGCATCATGAACGATGGGTTGAACTTCCAGGTTCGGTCGAGCCCGAAGTTCTATACCAGTCGGCTGCTTTGCATGATATTGGTAAGGTTGCGATTCGCGACGGTGTACTGCTGAAGCCTTCAGAGTTGACAGTCGACGAATTTGAAGAGATGAAGCGCCATACGATATTCGGCATGGAAGTTATTCGTAGAACCGAGTCTATTCTTGGCACAAATTCATTCCTGCGACTTGCCCGCGAAATCGTTGAATTTCATCACGAAAAATGGGACGGTTCCGGATATCCGCATGGTATCAAGGGCAATGAAATTCCTGTCAGCGCCAGGATCATGGCGCTGGCCGATGTTTATGATGCTTTGACTTCGAAGCGCTGTTATAAGGAACCAATTTCGCACGAAGCTGCGGTAAAAGTCATCCTGAATGGTGATGGGCGAACCAGACCGGAACATTTCTGTCCCAAGGTTCTTGAAGTCTTTTCGCTGGAGCATTTAAAGTTCAAAAGTATCGCAGCCGAATATCGAGAAAGTGTTGTTGAATTTCATTTTGTGCCACTTTGTACTGCCGCGCATTCAGCCCCCATCAACGGAAACCGGTGAATAAATAGACACAAGGTTTACAGGCTGTTACAATGGCTTTGATCATTATCCCAGGACACTGCCATGCCCGGAAAAAAGCCCGCCAAATCACCTGAACCGGAAGTGAAAGCTGCTGACGCACACGACGTTGGTGAGCTTATAGCCACCGGATTTCCAATAGTCGGTATCGGGGCTTCGGCCGGTGGCCTGGCCGCATTCGAGGCGTTTTTTTCCGGTATGCCGCCTGATGCCGATCCAGGCATGGCTTTTGTTCTTGTTCAGCACCTGGCCCCTGACCACAAAAGCATTCTGACTGACCTGGTTCGGCGCTATACGCGCATGCAGGTTTTTGAAGTCGAAGACGGGATGGTTGTGGAACCAAATTGTACCTATATCATCCCGCCCAACCGCGACATGGCTTTTATCAACGGTATGCTGCAACTGTTCGAGCCTTCCCTGCCGCGTGGCCAGCGTCTGCCGATTGACTTTTTCTTTCGTTCGCTGGCCAGGGACCTGGGCGATCGTGCCATCGCTATAGTTCTTTCCGGGACCGGCGGTGACGGCACACTCGGTATTCGCGCTATCAAGGGCGAGGGCGGCATGGCCATGGCCCAGAGTATTGCATCTGCCGAGTACGACGGCATGCCCCGCAGCGCCATGAACACCGGTCTTGTCGATTATGAGTTGTCGCCGGCCGAAATGCCTGCCCGGTTGATTCAGTACGTCAATCACGCATTCGGTGGTAATGCACCGATTTCGTTGCTTAAGGCTTCCAAGGCCGGAATCCTTCTAAGCAAGATATTTGTTCTGTTGCGTGCCCAGACCGGTCATGACTTTTCCCAGTACAAGATCAGCACGATTCAGCGGCGCATTGAGCGACGTATGGCAGTCAACCAGATCGAAACTATGGAAAAGTATGTCAAGTTTCTTCAGCAGGCGCCGGTTGAAGTGTCTGAATTGTTTCGTGACTTTCTGATTGGGGTGACTAATTTCTTCCGAGATCCCGATGCGTTCAAAGTGCTTCAAGAACAGGTTGTTTCCAGGCTGTTTGTCAGCAAGGCACCGGGCGATGTGATTCGAGTCTGGTCAACTGGATGCTCCACAGGCGAGGAGGCATATTCGATTGCCATTATGCTTGCCGAGCGTCAGGAAGCGTTGAAACACAATTTCAAGGTGCAGATATTCGCCACTGATATTGACAGTCACGCAATAGCCGCAGCCAGAATAGGCCTTTATCCTTCAAGCATCAGCGCTGATGTATCGCCGGATAGACTTGCGCGCTATTTTACGCTTGTGGCCGACGGCAGTGCATATCGTATTCATAAAAGTATCCGCGACATGGTCGTTTTTTCCGACCAGAATGTGACAAGGGATCCTCCTTTTTCCAAACTTGACATCATCAGTTGCCGTAATCTTTTAATTTACATGGGGTCGGAACTGCAGAAGAAGCTACTCCCTTTATTCCACTATGCGTTGAACCCGCAGGGCTTCCTATTCCTTGGTACGTCCGAGACTGTAGGCGATTTTGTGGATCTTTTTGCCGTAATAGACCGCAAGGCCAAACTTTATCAACGTAAGGATGATTTTCATGGAACACCGCGTGTGGCGATTGGGCGTTTCTTTCCCATGAGCCTGGCGCAAGGGCCTTCGGTTGCCACCGTTGTTGAAAAACAGCAGATGCCTGTTAAGCGGTCGCTGCGTGAATTGACCGAACATGCGCTGCTGCAGCAGGTCGCCCCCGCGTGCGCGTTGACAGACAGCAAAGGTGACATTCTTTACCTTTATGGCCGTACAGGTATGTATCTTGAACCGGCACCTGGTGAAGCCGGTATAAACAATATCCTGAAAATGGCACGCGAAGGGTTGCGGCTGAAACTGACGACGGCCCTCCATGATGCGGTTACGACGAAAAAGATTGTTCGCAGTCCCGGTCTGTCGGTTAAGACAAATGGGCACTTTACGCTTGTGAATCTGACTATTCGTCCGGTGTTGACCGGATCGACAGCCGAAGTTACAGAGCCTTTGTACCTGGTAATTCTTGAAGAAGTTCTGTTGTCTGATCCAGAACATGTGTTGCTGGATTCTAATTATTCAGGTGCGGGTCCAGGTTCAACCGATATTGATGTCGATTCGCGGATCATAGAGTTGAAAAAGGAACTGATGATCAAGGACGAGTACCTTCAGATAACGCAGGAAGAGCTCGAGTCATCCAACGAAGAGTTGAAATCGTCGAACGAGGAAATGCAGTCTGTAAATGAAGAGTTGCAGTCGACAAACGAGGAACTCGAGACGTCCAAAGAAGAACTGCAGTCGGTCAACGAGGAGCTTGCGACAATCAATTCTGAACTTCAGATCAAGGTTGTTGATCTGTCGTGTGCCAATAATGATATGAACAATCTGCTGGCCGGTACCGGCATAGCGATTGTCTTTGTTGACCTTTTTCTGCACATCCTTCGCTTTACCCCGAGCGCGACAAAAATCATCAATCTGATCTTGAGTGATGTCGGGCGGCCAGTCAGTCATATCGTGTCAAACTTGATCGGTTATGAAAGTCTTTCCGCTGATGTACAGGTTGTGCTTGACACGCTTATTCCCAAAGATCTGGAAGTTCAGACGAAAGAGGGCCATTGGTACCAGATGCGTATTCAGCCTTATCGCACGCTTGAAAACAAGATTGAAGGTGCCGTAATCACATTCATGGATATTGCAGAAAGAAAGCAGATTGAAGCAGAGATGCTTAGATTTAAAGAGCTTGGCCGTCTGGCTGTAGTTCTGCGCGATGCGTCTGATGCAATACTGGTACAGGGTCTTGATGGGCGTATTCTGGCCTGGAACCAGTCCGCCGTAAGGCTTTATGGCTGGAGTGAGTCAGAAGCGTTGAAAATGAACGTGCGCGACCTGATCCCGGAAGACCAGCGGGAAGAGGCGTTGCAAATCATACATAAGCTCAGCAAGTCCCAGATTCTGCAGCCGCATCGAACCATGCGGATTGCAAAGGACGGAACGATCCGGGACGTATGGATAACTTCGACCGCTCTGCAGAATGAGGCCGGACACATGTACGCAGTTGCGACGACCGAACGGGCTGAAAATCCAATGAATTGACGGACCAGGGGGGCACGATGAAAAGCGCAGATAAGTTGCCTGCAGAAATCGTTGAACTTCGAAAACAGGCCGAAGACATTTTTCGGAAAGTTGAGTCCCCGCTGCCTGCCGACGTTGAAGGCCTGTCGCCTGATGAAATCAGGACGATGTTTCATGAATTAACCGTACATCAGATTGAACTGGAGCTGCAGAACGAGGAGTTGCGGCGTACCCAGGCTGAACTGGACGTTGCGCGCACGCAGTATTTTGAACTTTACGATCTGGCTCCGGTTGGATACTGCGTCCTGAACGAGCAGGGTTATGTGCTTGAGGCCAACCTTGCCTTTGCCACCATGCTTGGTTATGCCCGCAGCCGCTTGCATATGCAGTCGATATTCCGCTTTTTCCCGCATTATGATTTGATGATTTTCCAGTCCAAAATGAACCGGTTATTTCAGATGCTTGAAAGGCAGACCTGTGATCTGAGGATGAAAAAAAAGGATGGCACTGAATTATGGGTGCGCATGGAAGCGACTGCAGCCCATCATGAAGGTATGCCGGCCGCGCGTGTCGTAATCAGCGACATCACAGATTCCAAGCTTGCTGAACTGGCGCTGAAGGTCAGCGAGGAACGCTATCGTGCCATTACCGAGCACACGCACAACGCCATCTGTATTGTCGATGAGGCAGGGAAAATTGTCTGGGGCAATGAAAAAATGGTCGCGATCAGCGGCTTTCCGTTAGAACAAATATACAATGCAGGGTCATTCGTTGACTTGATAGCCCCGGAATCACAGGGGTTTGTTGTCGAAAATTTCCAGAAGTTTCTGACGGGCCTGGATTACGAGCATCACTACGTGTTCAGCTTCATGACGGCATCAGGCGAAAAACGACTGGCCGAAAAGTACATGAGTGATTTCACCGAGCAATCCGGTCAGCGCAAATTGATCATCAGTATCATGGATATTACTGACCGTCGAAAGGCTGAAGAAGATAAACAACTCCTTACTGATCAGCTTCAGCAGGCGATGAAGATGGAGGCGGTCGGGCGGCTTGCCGGGGGCGTTGCCCACGACTTCAACAATCTGTTGACCGGGATTATCGGAAATATTTCCCTGATTCTGATGCATATGAATCCTGATGATCCGCTTGTGGGTACACTTACCGAGGTCAACAGGGCGGCCGAAAGTGCAGCGGCCCTGACCAGACAGTTGCTTGCGTTTTCGCGTAAACAGATTATCGAGCCGAGGGTTATTAATCTGAACGACACCTTGTCCGTGATGCGAAAGATGTTGGTGCGATTGATAGGCGAAGATATTGAATTCATAACAATTCCTGGTGAAGGGCTGGGTGCGGTAAAGATCGATCCGGGTCAATTTGAACAGATTCTGGTTAATCTTACTTTGAATGCCAGGGATGCTTTGCCCGGTGGTGGAAAGGTGGTGATTGAAACCGCCAATGTTGAACTGGACAAGGATTATTGTGATCTTCATGGGTGCTCGAATCCCGGTCCGTACGTTATGCTGTCTGTCTGTGACAATGGTCATGGAATGAGCGCAGAGGTGAAGGAACATCTGTTTGAGCCTTTCTTCACTACCAAGGAAATCGGCCGTGGCACCGGTCTTGGCCTGGCAACCATTTATGGCATCGTGAAGCAGGCTGATGGCATCATTGAGATTGATTCAGACGAAGGTCGGGGAACCACCTTCAGGATCTATCTGCCCAGAGTCACAGAACAAGTTGCTAAACGTGAAATCAAGAATTCGGCTGCGGCTGTCGAGGGTGGCGACGAGACTGTGCTGCTGGTGGAAGATGAAGATATTGTTCGCGAGCTTGCCGCCATAATACTGAAAAGGCTTGGGTATCGTGTGTTGGTCACCAGGAATGGCGCTGATGCCTGTGAACTGGCCAAAAGTCATAAAGAAGGCATCGATCTGCTTTTTACGGACATAGTGATGCCCGGGATTGATGGCCGTGAACTGGCAGAGCGTCTGGCTGTTACCTGCCCTGAAATGAAGGTTCTTTATACGTCGGGATATACCGAGGACACGATTGTGCACCGGGGGATTCTGGAAGAAGGTTTGAATTTCATCAGCAAGCCATACCATCCGCAGGAACTTGCGAGTAAGCTGCGCGAAGTGCTGGACGGGAAAAGGTAATTCCGGTGTCGTCAGATTTGTTGTAAAAGCTTCGTGGAATCGGACCGTAGCTATCTTTTCAAAACCAGAAGTCGTTTTTCGTCGGTGTCCCATATCGCGATGAAGTCCAGGTTCATCGAGCCAATGCATACGAAGTCGGTGTTGTTAATCTTCTTTTCATGATCGGCATGAAAGTGGCCGAACGTCCAGGCGCGTGGTTCATAGTTCAGGGACTTCCATAGCAACGTCAGTTCCGAGTCGCCGCAGTCGCCATTGACGCCGGGATCGTAACCAGCCGCAATGATGTAGGTCTGGATTCCTGGTATGAACATCGGGTCGCCCTGAATGCCGATGCCGATACCGGTCGGGCACGTGTGCGTAACGATAAGCTCAGGTTTTTCTTTGTTAAAAAGCCTTGTCGCTTCGACTCGTTCTTCCTTGCGGATGAAGTTGGATGTGCCGCTTGCAGCGTCAAAGTTCTGCGGCCGGTCCACGTGCAGTGCGCCGCCCAGAAAACCAATTTTTGACCCGTTAAGCTTCAGAATAGATGGCCGTGGCATGTAATACAGGTTCATTTCCTTGCGCCATTTCAGAACCGAATCGTCTGCGGTACTCTGCGCCAGCCATTTGTGATCCTCGTGATTTCCATCGACGGCATAGACCGGCACCGGGAAGCAAAGCCCGGCCTTCTTAGCCGCTGCTATGATATAGCTGAAAAATCCGAAGTCGCCGACCTGTATGACTGCGCCAATTCGAAGTTCGGCCCTGGCCCACATGACTATTTCATGAAGTCCGAATATTTCCCCGTGTACGTCGCCCAGTATCAGGACCCGCATCGCAATCTCCTAGGCCGTTCTGGCAAAATCGTTTCTAAGCTTGGCCTGAAAGACCATGATGTCGGCAAATATCCGCTTGATCGTGGATAACTCAAGCTGGGTAAGGTTCTTCAAGTCCACGAAATTATTCGGAGCTTGTCCTGCTGTAAGCTTGGTCGCCTGGTTCATAAGCCTGATCTGCATCAGGAACGAATACCCCTGAACGATTTCATTGTAGCTGCTTTTCTGGATCACCCCGAGCCCCTGGAGGCGGGCCAGTCTTTCCAGCGTGTTGCATTCGTCAATGTGGTTTTTTAACGCATAAATTCTGGCGAAGTTGACTATCGGGGTGATGGCAGACTTGATGTTGAATGCGGGCCTGTGCTGTTCAGACGATTCAAGCTGCAGATTGCCGAAAAAGCCTATCGGCGGCTTGAATTGAAGGGTGTGTTCCGCCAGATTGAAGAAAAAGGCAGTCTGGTCGGTGCTGACCGTCTGTATATGCTTTCGCAGACTGCTTAAAAGCATCCTGTCGCCGTAGACGTATCTGAAATCGAAAAAGACATTGAAATCAAGCAGATCCTGGGGTGTCTGCGAGCTTATGCAATCCGAAAAATACTGTTCCCACTGCGCCAGCGGGCGGCACCATTTCGGGTTGCTGGCCATCACGTTGCCTTTGCACTTATCAAACCCGATGCGATCGAGTTCGTCGCATATAAACTGACCGAGCCTGATGAAATAGTCGAACGCTTCACTTTCGCTTACAGCATCTGTTGGCGAAAAGATGATCCCGTTATCCTGGTCGGTTGTCAGTGTCTGTTCTTTACGCGCCACACTGCCCAGAACTATAAAGGCGAATGGAGTCGGGGCCGGTCCCAGTTGCGCAAAGCCCAGTTCGATGACGCGGCAGATGGTCGCGTCCGTCATGGTCGACAGGATTCTGCCGGCGCTGTCCACGCGGGCGCCGTTTTCCAGCAGGGCCGAGATAAGTCCGTTGACATTGTCCCTGACGCCCTGAAGCTCGTCGACCGAATTCGCGCCTTCGATGTTCTTCAGCAGAATTGATGCGGGGTGGCGCTGGGCCTGGATAACGTCATTTAACGCCAGCACTCCGACGGTTCTGTTGCCTTCACCGGTAACGACCAGGTGTTTGATGTGCTTTTCCTGCATAAGCAGTGCAGCTTCGAACATCAGGGCGTTTTCATCAATCTTCATAAGCGGCGAGCTCATGATCGTCGCAACACTTCCCGATGGCGCATTCAGCGGTACCATGACCCTGTTCCTGAGGTCCCTGTCTGTAACGATGCCTATCGGTTCACCTGAATGTGATTTGACAATAATCGCACCGACGTCTTTCTGACACATCATCCATGCAGCCTGCTGAATTGACGTGTCAAGCCCGCATTCGACCAGCTTTATTTCTGTCGATCTGATAGACGTGTTCGACATAAGCAATGACGCATGCAGCTCGGAAAGTAGTTTAACTAATGCTTCCGGGGTCTTTCGAGTGGTGGACAGGTCCTTGATCGAGATCAGGCTGCCATCGCGGCCACCAATTACGACAGGGGTCTGCGACATGGTTACTTCAATGAAATCGCCTTCCTTATTCTTCAGGCGCGTCTCGCTGAGGATGATGTCTTCAAGCGTAAGTTGATTGAATTCGGCTGACGAATAGTCCAGCAGCTCCAGAAGCGCCTTGTTGCTGTAAACGGGACGCCCGTCAACGGCCAGCAGGATTCCTTCGGTGTGGGATTCAATCAGCGTCCTGTACTTTTCTTCGGACTCGCGCAAAGCGGCCTGCGCACGCGACCGTTGCCGATTGATAGTCAGCGAAATCCTGGTCATGTAAAGCAGCAGCAGGGCGACAAGGAAGGAAATTCCGAGAGATATGTTGATGACCTTTCTTGTCATCCTGTCGACTTCAGTCTGGACGTCTTCGATGTAGATACCTGTTCCGACGATCCAGTCCCACGGTTCAAACCATTTCACGAACGAAACCTTCGGCACAATCTTTTTCGGGTCATCTTTCCACTGCCACAGGTAGTCAACGCGCCCTTCGCCCTTTTCCTTGACTACATTCGCGAATTCGACAAAAAGCCTTTTGCCTCGTGGGTCCTTGTAGTTGGAAAGGTCCTGACCGTCCAGATTTGGCAGGTACGGATGCATAATCATCTTCGGTTGTCTGTCGGACACCCAGAAGTAGTCTTTGTTTTCATCACCGTAACGGATCGTCTTCAGGCGGGAAAGTGCCATTTCCTGTGCCGTCTGGCGGTCAAGCTTTCCGCTTTTTTCCTGCTGGTATAAGTTGCTGATTTCACTGAGTTCCGCCTGCGTTAACTCCTTCAGCATCTCCTTCTTCTTTTCAATGATGTTTTCCTTCATCTCGGGAATGATGATGGCGAAAATCAAGACGTTGAAAAGCAGGATCGCCAGGATGACGGGCGAAAGGATTTTCAGAAATATACTTTTCCAGTGATTGCGAACCGCGGGTTTTGCCTGGTTCAAGATTTAAGACTCCAACTAAGGCCAGTCCTGCATCCCGGAATGATAATACCCATTTATGATATCAGAGTTGTCCGGAATTTCATTGGTTCGGACTAGAAGTAAATCTGGGCCTGCAGCGTCATTGTCGTAACAAAAGGCGCCACCGACAGGTCGCCGTCCTTTTTAATGGCTGCATCAAACTTGAGGTTGACGTTGTGCTTCATGATCCAGTACACGGCCCCGGCGTGGATTACCATCAGGTCCTGTTTGGCCAGGTCGCTGTTGAAGTAGTCAAATCCGAACACCGGCGAGAAAGCCTTGTACCGGTATCCGATTTCGCCGAATACGCCGTGGCCCGAGAATTTGGACGCAAGTCCGTGCCAGTACTTGTAATAGCTGGCCTGCATGATCATTTCGTGGTCGCCACCAAGGAAGGGGACTTCGGCGAACACGTCGGCCGAAACCGCCATGTAATTGGCAAGTTCGCCTGCCATGTCGACTTTGGCCGTATCATTTCCAGACGCATCTTTGATGAACGTAGCAGCGCGATGAAGGCCCGCATCCTGCTGGTAATCAAAGCTGGCACCAAGCGAAACGATCGCCTTGTCAGCAAAGTAGATGCCTTTGGCGAAAGGATCAGTTTCTTTGCCAAGAATGTTGTAGCGCACATGGGCGGTTACGCGGGGGTAGTCTTTCGGATTGCTCAGTACCACAGCGGCTTTGTTTACGTCCTTCTGCAGTGCGTCGTTTTTCGAGCCGTTCAGCACAGCAAGTCTGTATTGAAAACGGCTGTCGAAAATGTAGCCGCGCAACTGGGCACCGGCGTCACGCCAGACGTTGTTGCTGCCTTCCGGGTATTTGATGACGCCCGAATGGTAGTCCAGGCCCAGGGTTGAGACTGCACTCTGATAGCCATGTCGGCTGAACGGTGGAATGATTATGCCGGCATCGATCATAAACTGATCGACGATCTTGAACGTCATGAAGGCGTCCTGGATGATAAACGCCGGTGTGCTCCAGTCGTTTCCTTTTCCCCAGTTCGGCATGTCGGTGTCAAAGAAGAAAGAGATGTTCTTCATGATGCTGCCGCTGAGGATCAGTCTGGCGCGACGGGCAAATGCGTCTTTACCCCATGACGTCTTGTCGGGAGCACCCTTTTCGATCAACTGTCCCTGGAACTGCAACAGGAAGTTGATGTTCAAAAAGGTATGCTCGGACGTTTCAAGTTTGTACGCGGACGCAGGTGCCGCCCATACCAGAGCCAGTATGAAAACCAGAAAATGAATTTTCTTCATCGGGTCCTCCAATTGCCTCGGTCAGTTATGCTTTAACCGACTTCGCGCCTGACTTCTGCGTCAGCAACGACACTACGACCAGCGTAATGAAGCTTGCCGGGATCGAGAACAGGCCGGGATTCGTGAACGGGATTGGCGCAGCCGACTTTGCCAGTCCATAAATCTCGTAAAGGTCGGGTGAGAACAGGATGAGCCCGATTGCAACCGAGATGCCGACGATAATCGAGGCCACGATGCCCTTGGCGGTTGTCTTCTTCCAGAACAGCAGCATGATGATGGCCGGCAGATTCGCCGATGCCGCAACGGCAAAGGCCAGACCGACAAGGAAGTTGACGTTGACCCCCTGGAAAATAATACCAAGGATGATGGCAATTACGCCGACGCCGACGGCCGCCAGTTTACCGGACAGCACCTTGTTTTTATCTGTCTGTTTCAAGCCCATGAAGCGGTCCATCAGGTCGTGTGCCACCGCGCCGGACGCTGCGACGATAAGGCCGGACACCGTGCCCAGGACTGTCGCAAAGGCGATGGCCGAAATGACCGCGAAAAGGACCGTGCCGAACGATCGCGCCAGAAGAGGTCCTGACATGTTGTTGTCGGCCGGATTTACGACGCTGTTGGTCATTGCGCCAAGGCCCATGTACAGGGTCAGTACGTAGAAGAAGCCGATGACCGCAATGGCGACAATCGTGCTCTTACGGGCCGCTGCGGGCGTCTTGACTGTGTAGTAACGGATCAGGATATGGGGCAGTGATGCCGTACCCAGGAACAGTGCCAGCATCAGTGAAACGAAGTCGATTTTATCAAGCAGCGTTCCCTCGACCTTGAACTTCTTGCCCGGGCGCATGATCTTGTTGCCGGCAGTCATTTCAGGGTAATACACGGTCAACTTGTCGCCGCTGTCCTCGAACTTGGCCGACTTCCATAGACGGACTTTGGTGTTTTTGTCGCCAATCTTGGAAAGAAATTCAAACGGTCCGACAGAGCCGGTCGTTGCCTCCGCGCCTTTTTTTCCTGCGATTTCTTCAAGGTTGCCGACTTGCCGTAGTACGTTTTCCTTGCTGGCGGGAGCTCCGTTCACTGTTTTAGTGCTGTCGGCCAGTGTTGCTGTCCACTGCATTTCCTTCAGAACGCTGGCGCCTTCGCTGGCGACTTTTTTGAACCAGACTGTCTTGCCTTCCTTCGTCATTTTAACAAAGGGGCCGCCCGGTACGTCCTTGACGGTAACGACCTGGAACGTCGGGTCAGCCGGAACCAGTTTGCCGTCAACTTCGGTGACTTCGATGGTCTGGTACTGGTAGAACGGCACTTTTCCGCCCTGGTCGGGCTCGGTCGAGAAACCACGCACCAGAAGGGCTATCGTGATGATACTGGCAAATATGACCAGCAGGCCGCCCTTCAGAAACTGCACATACGTTGTGGACGTCATGCCGGCGGTGGCGACGATCGCGATAACGATCGAGCCGACCATGATGACGCCGATGTAATGGGGCAGCCCGAGCAGTGGGGTAACAAGGACGCCTGCACCGACCATCTGCGGAATCAGATAGAATATGGATACGACCAGCGTACTGATTGCAGCAGCCAGTTGAATGCCTTTCGAGTTGAACTTTGAGTCAAGCGCGTCAGTAAACGTGTACTTACCAAGCCGCTTCATAGGTTCGGCGACTACAAACAGCGCCACGACCCAACCGGCCAGATAGCCGATTGAATACAGGAAACCGTCGTAACCGGCGGTCGCGATCATGCCGCAGATTCCAAGGAATGACGCAGCAGAAAGGTAGTCGCCGGCGAATGCGACACCGTTGACAGACCAGTGGATGTTCCCGCCCGCGGCGTAATAACCGGCAGACGATTTGGCCTTGCGGGCAAAGAAGAAGGACATGCCAAGGACGACGGCAACAAATGCAACAAAAATGATAATGGCCATGCTTATTTAACCCCCTTGCTCAGGTCTTCGTGGCGCTTTTCTTCGCGAATACACAATGCGTTGTAAATCACAGCCAGAATCAGGGCAAAAATAATCAGGGCGAATCCGTAGAACACGGCGAGGTTCAGGCCCAGGGCCACTGCCGATTCCATCAGTTTCGGTTCAATCAGGTTGATTGCCACAAATGCGGCATAAACAATTGCATAAATAAGGAACATCCAGACGCCGAGGCGTTGTTTGTATTCGACGGCAAAGTCATCTTCACATTTGGCTGCTGGTTCGTGCAACATGCGTTTTTCCCCCTTCAGGTGGTTTGGCCAGGTTCACTTTCCGTTCTGGAGGTTCGCTCGTCGGTTCATGCTTCCCTGTAAAGCCGGAACGGCTATACTTGAACGGTTGATGGAAGCATTTTCGGCGGTCAAACCTAGAAAACGTCGATTTTATGTCCAGACTGATTTTTCCGTCAATAACTCAATTGTGTATTTGGTCACAGACGTGTATTTTTTTGTGCGAAAGGCATGAATTGAAATTGAGGAAAGGGCAGATGAATAAAGATCGCAAGCGCAAGTCATTGATTCAACTGGTTAGTTCTGTGGGGTTGGTTTTTGTGGTCGGTTGCGGCGGTGCGACAGAAAGTTCGGGGGATGTGGCAGTCGGTGATCAATTGACTGACGTTCGGGAAGCTTTAGATGTTCACGAAACGTCCGACATTCGGGATGTTTCCGGTCGTGATGAATCGGTCGATTCAGAAGACATCTATTCTGGTGAAGATACCGCCGCTGATTTGAATGTATTTGATGATACCTTCCATGACGCGCCGTTTGACGCGCCGGATTACGCGTCAAATGATCTGGTTGTCGATCCAGATGTTTCCGTCGGTGACACTGACGATTCTGTGGAAGATAGTTCTGACATCGGCGTGGCTGATGTGCCCGGTATCGACACCGTCGAAGCCTGTAATCCAACCGTGTTTGATATGGCAATGATTCAGGATGCTTCCACGATCAACTGTCAGTTTACTAACCATCGAACTGTCTTGAAGGAAACTGTGCTGGTCGATGTCTGGGATGTGTCGTACACGTCCTGGGATTCGATTGACTGCAAACTGCAGCCAATCACGATCCGGGGCTACGCTTCCAAACCTGTTTCAGCTACCTCCAATGTCCCGGGGATCGTTCAGATGCACGGTCTTGGTGGCTGTGCGTATCCTGATAATGCGACAGGTCCGGCGGCGTTGCTTGGGTATTACGTGCTGGCCCCGACCGGTCCCGGCGGTGTACCTGGTGAAGACCATCCCGATTGTGCTGCATCAGAAGGATTGTCAGCGGGATATGACAATGGATACCGGTTG
This sequence comes from uncultured Anaeromyxobacteraceae bacterium, assembly GCA_964522105.1. Classification (GTDB taxonomy): domain Bacteria; phylum Myxococcota_A; class UBA9042; order DTJE01; family DTJE01; genus JAGOFO01. The sequence goes on along the minus strand of CAZFVA010000023.1, from coordinate 4,756 downwards.
TTCGATACGGTGCCGGATCCACGTGGATCGTGGATATGGGGGCATGCCGTGGCAGCGATGCGCGGCCTGACGTGCCTGGCGACTCGTTCTGAAGTCGATGACAACCGGCTTGGTATGACCGGCTATTCGGCTGGTGCCGTGGCAACGTTAATATCTTCCGGCGTGGACAATCGCATCAAGGTGTCGGTACCGTTGTCGGGGACCGGTGCATGGGGCGTTGCAACGCAGGCTGCTGCTGCATGGCAACATTCGTTGCTGACTCTGGCCGGGCTCGATACGACGTCGCCACAATGGCTTACGCTGATTTCGACGATTGTGCCGGACGTCCTGATGCCGGGCACCGCCACGAAGATTATGATGGTCAACGGTTCCTCTGACGAGTTCTTTCCGCTGACGGCCCACATGGCGACATATAACGCGATTCCGCATGCCGACAAGCGCACGTCTATTTTTGCAAACGGTGACCACGGTTGCTGTCTGCTGGTTGACAACCTGTGCGGCCTGGAAACTACCGAAACGATTGAAGCGCGCAGTGAACTGGCTGGAAAAGGCAATCAGCGCGCCTGGTTCCATCACTGGTTCGGGACAGACTCGGACTACAGCTATTACCCTTCTGCGCCGTTGTTTCAGGTAAGTGGGGCAGGGGCGGCGACCTATGTGCTGGCAGCAGTCGATGGCGGCGGATCAAAACTTGATGTCGAAAGCGTCAAATTCTGGCTCTCTAATGATGATGCGTTCAATTTCTTCAGTCAGGAGTTGAAGTGGAATGGCACGCTAAGCGCGTATGACGGGCTGGCGCCGGTCGCGCTGCAGGCCAACAGCATCTATTACATAGAGGTCATTTATAAGACGGGCGCACTGGTGTTCCCTGAACGTTTCCTGCTTGCATCCGAGCCGCATATCCCTGCCGGAATGGTCCCGCATATCCATAACATCAGCAGTTGCGTAGATTGACTTTTTCCCCCATATAATCGAATATTTCGACGGATTCTGTCAGTTACTGAAGGAATTTTTATAAATGAAATGTCGTAATAACTTGTGGGCTTTCGGGCTGTTATGTTTGTTTGCCGGGTTTGCTGGCGGGTGCTCATCGTCGGAATCCGGGTCGGATGCCGTTTCTGATGATGTCGGAATTGTTGATGCAGATTTAGATTCCGTTGATGTTGTCGGCGTTGATATTCCCGGCGGGGATGTTGCTGACCTGGATGTCGACGTTTTTGAACCTGTCTATTGTTCTGTTCGCGGTCACGGAGCAACAGGCGATGGAGTCACTCTGGATACGGCAGCGATCCAGGCGGCCATCGACGAATGTGCCGGAATCGGCGGCATCGTTGTGATGGAGCCGGGAACTTACTACAGCGGGTCAATATTCCTGAAAAGTCGCATGACTTTCAGGATTGAAGAAGGCGCGAAGCTGCTTGGTTCAACGGTCGAGGCTGATTATACCGGGCAGTCACTTGTCGTCGCGACCGGCATTGACGATGTGACGCTGGAAGGGCCCGGAATTATAGATGGTAACGGTCCTGACTGGTGGTTCTGGCACATGCTGAATGAAAACGCATTCAGGCCGGAACGCATGGTTAAATTTCTGGATTCCCGAAATATTACGGTGCGTAACCTGTGGATGCAGCAGGGGGCAGGGTGGCAGTTGCACTTTCTGGCGTGTGACAACGTGCTTGTTGATAACCTGACTATACGCACGACCGTTGCCGAGCATGCTCAAAGCCCCAACACCGACGGAATCGACATTGACGGGTGCCGCAATGTCGAAGTGCGCAACTGTGACATTGAAACCGGGGATGACGCCATTGTCTTGAAGAATGGCGACGCCACCTGGGCGCGTGAATCCTACAACATCAACGTGCATGACTGCGTCGTGGCGTCGTGGGCGAACGCCTTGAAGATCGGTACTCGTCCACGGGCACCGATCCATGACGTGGTTTTCCGCGACTGTATTGTTCAGGCTGCCGTACATTCCGGCGTCGGGATACGGGCGATGGGCGGCCTGACGCTGATTTCGGATGACGGCTCGGAAGTCTATAATATTCTTGCTGAAAATATCACGATGACCGGTGTTCAGGCACCGTTCTTCATTCGTACTCAGGAAAGGCTTCTGGACGACGAAGGTGACCGCGTATCCGAGGCAGGGCGTCTGTATGGCGTCATGCTGCGCAACATAGACGTCCAGGACGCTACGCTGCCCGGCATGATTATGGGTATCCCGGGCCACCCGGTTGAAGACGTGACGCTTGAAAACGTGACGATCAAATCGTCGGTCGGCGGAACGCAGGCCGATCGCGACATCGTGCCGGAAGAGCGTAACCTTGAATACCCGGATTCAATCTATTTCGGAACGATGCCGGCATACGGAATTTATGCCCGTCACGTGTCGGGACCGCTGACTTTTGCGGGCAGCGTTGACATGGAGTCGGTAGTCGACGAAAAACGTGCCGCCGTAATCCTTGATGACGTGCAACAGCTTGATTTGTCAGGGATTGGTGAGGGTGCGGAAGTTATACAAGTCGGTCTGTAAAGTTCATCCCGGGATCGATTTTCTCCATCGTCAAGCACGTTGAAAAACACCAAAATTGAATAAATCCTTGATATTTCAAAAGGTTTTCTATATAGTCCCAATTAATCGCAGGCGATCCTTTCGCGAGTCCGCGTGACAGTTTTTTACACGCCTCTGGGTTTTCCAACCAAAGATCCCCAGATATTGCTCGATACAGGCCCCGTTTGCCGTCAGCCCTGAACGTATCAAGGTAAAAGAAACAGGTTTATCCATAGTGTTTGAACATCTGAACATCCAGCCTTCACTGTTGAAGGCAATCAAGGAGCAGGGATATGAACATCCCACTCCGATCCAGCAGAAAGCGATTCCGTTTGTCCTGGCAGGCCGCGACCTTCTGGGCTGTGCCCAGACCGGCACAGGCAAGACGGCGGCGTTCGCGCTGCCAATCCTTCAGCGTCTTGGTGCAGGCTCGTCTGCAGCACAAGCGCCAAATCCCAACCCGAGATCTACATACGTAAAGCCCGGGCCGAAGCGCCCGATCCGTGTACTGGTGCTGGCGCCGACCCGTGAACTGGCATTGCAGATCAATGAAAGCTTCGAGACTTACGGTAAATATACCGGCCTGAAGCAGACCTATATCTTTGGTGGCGTTTCGCAGAATCCACAGGTCCTGACTTTGTCCCGTGGCGTTGACATTCTTGTCGCGACGCCCGGGCGTCTGCTTGACCTGATGGGGCAGGGCTACGTTGACTTGAAGTCGCTTGAAGTCCTGGTTCTGGACGAAGCCGACCGCATGCTTGACATGGGCTTTATCAATGATATCAAGAAGATTGTGGCCGTATTGCCGCGCAGGCGCCAGACACTGCTGTTTTCAGCGACGCTGCAGCCCGAAATTAAACTGCTGGCAAAAGGGCTTCTGGATAATCCCGAAATGGTGACTGTGGCGCCCCCGGCTTCGACCGTGGAAATCATCGAACAGTCAGTCTTTTTTGTGGAAAAAAACAACAAGATTGACCTTCTGCTGCGGTTGCTTGAGCGTCAGAGTATCGAGCGTGTGCTTGTGTTTACCCGTACCAAGCATGGCGCGGACAAGGTCGTTCGTAAGCTGGTTCAGTGGGGCGTCGGTGCGGCCGCTATTCACGGCAACAAGTCGCAGAACAACCGGCAACTTGCGCTGGACGGCTTCAAGCAGGGGCGCACCCGCGTACTTGTGGCAACCGACATTGCGTCGCGCGGTCTTGATATTGACGAGGTCAGTCACGTAATTAATCTGGATCTGCCAATGGAACCGGAATGTTACGTGCATCGGATCGGGCGTACGGCAAGGGCCGGACATGAAGGCATCGCCTTTTCGTTCTGCAGTGGCGAAGAGCGCCCGCTGCTGACGGCCATTGAACGCCTGATTCAGAAACGCATCCCGGTCACCACGGAACGGTTCAACTAGCCCGACTTCCTGACCTGCCATCAGTCGAAAACTTGCCTGATTCATGATTGAAAATTACCATCTTGATACCTTTGGCAGGGAAGTAAGACGTTGAATATTCTTGGAATCAATTACTTTTATCACGATTCGACCGTTTGTGTGGTCAAGGACGGACAACTGGTGGTGGCGATCGAGGAAGAACGCCTGACCAGACAGAAGCATACAAATGCGTTTCCGTTGAAGGCAATCAAGCGTTGTCTGGAAATTGCGGGCCTGACGACTGGTGATATTGATCACGTCGCCGTGTCCATAAATCCCGGATTGGACTGGGCAAAGAAAGTCGCTTACGCGATGAAGGCCGGCAAAAATGCAGTGCCGTTTGCAAAGTTTGAAATTCAGGGGACCAGGTACAAGCAGCAGGGTCTGACCAACTGGTTCAATTCGACGTATGCATCGGGAAAGAAGCCGACGCTTCATATGGTGCCGCATCATATTTCCCACGTCGTCGGTTCATTCTTTGTAAGCCCGTATGAAAGCGCGGCGCTGCTTTCGCTTGACGGGTCAGGCGAGTGGGCCACTTCGTTCGTGGGCGTTGGAAAAGGTAACAAGTTCGAGTGTTTCCGGCAGGATTACTTCCCGTATTCGCTGGGCGCCGTTTATGAAGCCGCAACCGAATTCTGCGGATTTCAGCCGAACTACGATGAAGGCAAGACGATGGGGCTGGCCCCGCTCGGGAATGCTGAAACATTCAGGGAAGCTGTCGGCAAAATCTTCTGGATAAATGATGACATGTCGATTGGCGTTGACCTGTCGTACTTTGA
>CAZFVA010000022.1:17546-51515 GCA_964522105.1 uncultured Anaeromyxobacteraceae bacterium | reverse complement strand
CTTGTGCATTGCCCTTGCCGGAATACAAATTCGACGCCGCGCGACAATAGCACACCGGCGCACACGCGGGAAACTGCGGCAACGGGGACATTAAAAATGTTTGTAACTTTCATTTAATGAAAGTATCATACATTAATGCAAACCCTCACAGAAAAATTAATTGTGGCAGGTCTGACGCAGCGGGTGTTGTCGCAGGCGCAGTTGGCAAGGCTTGTAGATGGCACACCCCAGCGACGTTATAACCTGGTGAATCGTGCGATGCAGCACGGCGAGCTTCTGCAACTGCGTCGCGGCCTTTATGTGCTGGCACCGCATTTGCAAAAAACCCTGCCCCATCCGTTTGTGCTTGCCCAGGCACTGCAACCTGGTTCCTATGTTTCAATGGAAAGTGCTCTCAGCTTTCATGGCTGGATTCCCGAGTCGGTGCCGGTAACAATGTCAGTACTGCCCGGACGCCGAAGGCTGGTGATAAATCACAATGAACTCGGGATGTATCACTTCTATCCTCTGGCACTTGAACGCGGCCAGTTTCTGCAGGCGGTGGATCGTCACACTTTCGCGGGTCAAAGCACGCTGGTAGCCCATCCGCTTCGTGCTCTGCTTGATATTGTCTGCCTGCGCAAACTTGAAGCTGCCGATATGAAAACCCTGGCCGCGTCGATGCGCATCGACGCAGACCTGCTGGAACAGATCGAACCTGCCATCTGGGAAACGATGAAAAAGATTTACCTGCACAAACGGGTGATCGCCTGCATCCAGGCGCTTCAACAGGAGACCGCAAAATGATTAATCTGCTGCGCGTTATGAAACGCGCTGGAAATACCCTGAGTCTACTGGCTGTTTCTTTGGTTTTGACGACAACGGCATGCATGGACTGCAATCGGGAAGCCTGCGGAGTATGGGACGACAGGGCGTCGACCGAAAGCGTAACCCAGGGCCTGGCTGGCGCTGCGATATTCATATCGGATGTGACCGGGGAATACATGGGACAAACGTGCCAGGAGTGTATCTTCCTTGATACAAAGATCCGGATATGGAAAGCCGCAGCTCCTGTGACAACTGCCGATGCCGCAACTGCTCTATGTACCGGCAGGGCACCTGACGCCGTTGCGGTCGGTGCACCCTGGTACGAGGTCGCCCTGGACGTTGGATACTATCTTGCCTGTACCAATACCGGTGACACGATCTGTGTCGGCTTTTCGATCGCTGCCGACAAAATCACAACACTTCACGACACGACTACCGGCAGGTTCTCGGTACATCTGTCCGAGCCCGGCGAGAAGCCGACCCAGGAAGATAACGTTTTCGGGGGCATCTGCACTCCAGAAATGCCTTCCGGGGATAATGCCCCCGCCGGAATATAAATTCGACTCCTGACCGCAATGACACAGCACAACATGGACAAGACGACTGGGCACGACAAATCAAAAACGGCTTCGTGGCAAACTCGAAGTAAATCTGCTAGACTTAGCTTAGCTTCAGGGGAGGCTGATCATGCAGAACGTAAACATGTTTGAAGCAAAAACCAACCTGTCAAAACTGGTTGAGGCGATTGAAAGTGGCCGTGAAGACGAAATCGTCATCGCCCGCAACGGCAGGCCGGTTGCCCGTCTGGCGCGCCTGAAAGAAAAGCCGGTTGGGCAGCGACTGGGCGTGGCCAGGGGAAAATTTGTGCTGCCAGACAGCTTTGACGCAGACAACGAGGCGATATCTAAACTTTTCGGGGGCCAGAACGCATGAAACTGTTGCTGGATACCCACATTGCACTCTGGGCCATCAGTGACGATCCCCGGCTTTCAGAGGCGGCCAGAACCTTGATAACTGCGCCTGAAAACGAAATATTCGTCAGCGCCGCTTCAATATGGGAAATTTCTATCAAGCATGGCCTGACCCGAAGCAATATGCCGATTTCCGGACGTGAAGCGCTGACGTACTTCAGCGAATCAGGATATCGGCTGCTTGCAATCACCCCGGAACACGCCGCATCTATAGAAACCCTGCCGTCCCTGCACACTGATCCGTTTGATCGCATGCTGGTTGCGCAGGCACTTTATGAGCCGCTCAGGCTTGTCACCCATGACACGCAGGTCGCGCAGTACAACGACACGATCATGCTGGTGTAGTCCGCTTGAGTCCCTGGCAACTCTTTATTTTCAAAACCTCATAATTCAGGCGAAACCGTGTCAAGATAAAGCCGTGAGTTTCCACGGGCAGAAAAGCCAGGGTGACAGGCATGAAAAACATAAGAACCGGCCTGGGACATGACAGACATCCGTTTGGTGAGCCGGGGTCCGGGCCGCTTGCGCTGGGATGCGTCGCGGTAGATTACGACAGGCGGCTGGAGGGACATTCTGACGGCGATGCGATTGCCCACTGCATTGCGGACGCGCTGTTGTCGGCTTCAGGCCTGCCGGACCTCGGGACCGTTTTCCCGGCGTACCTTGAAGCCAACGAAGGCATCGCAGGCACAGCAATCCTGAAAAAAACTGCCGCGATGATTGCCAAAACCGGTTGGCGGGTCGGCAACATCGACTGCGTTGTAGTCTGTGACAAGCCGCATCTGGCCTCTTACCTTCCTAAAATGGTCGCAAACATAGCCGGTGCACTTGGTATCGAGTGCGGACAGGTTTCCATCAAGCCACGCCACGCCGAAGGCCTTGGCTTCGCGGGGACCGGCCTGGGAATCGAAGCGACGGCGGTAGTTCTGGTGTTTTCGGATTAACCGGGTTCAGGGCGGAATCAACCGTGTTGGCCTGCGGTCAGCGCATCAATCAAGACTTCCGGACCATCAATGACGTAAGCAACTCGACGACCTGGGCTTCGGGGCCGACGTGGGCGCGCTTCATGCGAATTTCCATTTCAAGGGAAGACTTCAGAAAGTTCAACAATTCCGAGCGACTATATTTACCGGTTGCGGCGACAATCCGTTCGTACATGAACGGCCACTGGATTCCAAGACGCTCCATCGCTTCTGTCTGAGGCGTTCTGGTCGCGACAAGTTCCTGCGCTATTGCTATCGCGCGCACCCTGCGAACAACTGTAAAAAACAGGCCAATTGCCCGCCCACGCTGATCCTTCGAATCCTGAATCTCGCGCACCGCAACCTTGACGGCCCGCCGCAGGTCACGCTTTTCGATCGCTTCATCAACATCCCATGGGGCATGCTTTTTTGTACGCCGCACAAGACCGGCCAGGTCGTCCTTGTTGACACGCATCGGGCCGGTGCCTTCGCCGACGAACCCTGCAAGAGTCCTGAGTGCACTGTCAATTGCGCCGCGATCCATGCCGACCATGTCAATCAGGGCGTCAGCGGCAGAATCGTCAAGCGCGATGCCGACTTCCCTTGCGGCAGACACGGCCATCGCCTTGGCTTGAGCCTCGCGGATGTCTTTGAAATCGATGACGCGACCGTTCGCCTTTGCAAGCTTTGCAAGCGGCGAAGTGGCAGTCTTTTTGTCCCCGAAAAACAGCATGATGACATGCGGGGGCGGAGCTTCCAGAAAAGGCTTCGCGACTTTCGGAACCCTGGACCCACCGGCACATCCATTCATGACGATGATCGTTTTTTCATCGAACATCGGGAATGTTGACGCCACCTCAACTAACTGGTTCCACGCATCTGACTTCAAATCTGAAACTTCAGGGTTATCATCCGGGGCATCTGCCGGCGCATCGAGGGATTTCAGCTTTTTGTCAGCAGCGGCCAGCTTGTCTGCGGCAGCCTGTTTGTCGGCCTCGGCCAGCTTCTTAGTGGCAGCAACAGACCGTACTGTAGAAGCATCAAGCCTTAACACTACCAGATCGGCACCGGACGCCCGCACGTGGGCTGAAAAAAGCTCGACCAGCGCTTCAGTAACGCCGTCGTCGCCGCCCGACACAAAGACAAGCGGGATTTGCGCACCCTTTGAAAGCTCGGCACCAAGTTTTTCGACTTCCTCTATCTTCACGGGCGCACGCCCCCTGACTTCAAATGTGATGACCGCCTGCGATACAGACGCGCCGCCAGAATAACGCCTGAGCACAGCAGCAGCAACATCAAAGGCGATGCTGACGCGGCAGAAGGACGGGATCCGGCGGAACCGAAGGAAGCGGCCGAGCAGCCCGAATTACCGGCGGGATCTGACGCGCCTTCGTCCGCCCCGACAGCGGCATCGGTAAGGTTGGAAACTTCACCGGCATCAGGACTGATGTTCCCATCCCGTACAGCGTCAGTGCTAATCAGGTCAAAACCGAAGCCATCCAGTGCGACAACGGCATCCCCGGAACCGTAATCGCCGCCATCAAGATACACGGCGTCGCCCCAGCCATCCACCCAGACGACCTCGCCGGATACATCCTGACCAATCGCGGCATCCCCGTCATACACGTCTTCCGCGACCGCGCCGGTGTCTTCGTCATTGTCAGAAAAGTCAGGAATTTCATCGCCTTCGCAATATGCACCGGGCAGCAACGTGGTCGGATCCTGCTGAAGCACCCACAGCGACTCAGGCTGACTTTCAGGACCTGCATACGGGTCAATCCACGTAGTTCCACCTGCTTCGTCAGTCGGCACGCGAACCTCAAAATGAAGGTGTGGATTAGATGAATTCCCGGAACTGCCAACCAGACCAAGAACATCACCACAACTGACCTGCTGATCGACGACAACATTGACCGATCCAGTTTTCATATGCCAGTACCAGGTCTGATAACCGCCCTCGTGAAGCAGTTTCACATAGTTTCCCCGCATGGGGTGACCATCACAGTTGATTTCCTGAGTCAGCATATCGGCATGGCAACGATCATAATTGCCATCTTCAATCGCGATGACCGTCCCGGACGCGGCTGCAACGATTTCAGCGCTGTCCTCATCCATCGCCATGAATCCGTCAATCAACATGTAATCACTGCCGTCATGGGCGTCATAGCAGTATGGAAAATCGACCCTGCCATCAAATGCCAGGCAGTCAAATTGCATTGCACCGTCGGCCGGATCATGGTCAGCATAAACGACATAGTCGAACATCATCTTGCCCGGGTCAGCAATCGGGAACCTGAACGCGACCGCAGAAGCGGCAGCCGACACAAACAACAGCGCCGCAAAAACTGATACTGCCGACACCTTGCATACATGTTTCATTTAAGGCTCCTGACAGGCCAGACATCCGAATTCTACCCTTTTTCACCAAAAAGATGTCTGCATCGCCGACCCTGAAATGACTGAAATAACAATTACTATACATTCGTAAACTTGACCGGACGCGCGCGTGACCTTATTGGTATCACAGTTGGTTTTTCCGGTAACCCGGATACGCTCCACAGATTGGAGGTTTACGACGTGAAATTTTCAGAACTTCTTCAAGACTTTTTCATCGGACTTGGTGTCGACTGGGTGCTGTACCTGCTGGTACTGCTTTCAGTGATTTCGCTGGCGTTCATTCTTGAACGCTGGATTTTCTATTACCGGCGCAGGGTCGCACCAGATCAGGCACGCAAACTGGTCTGCGGGGCCAAAGACGGGATTGCGCGGGATTCCATGGAAGTGCATGTCGCCGGCATCCTGCTGAATGACGAAAAAAAATATACCGACCGTGAAGACGCGGAAAGTGCCATTGACACCGAGCTGCGCAAACAGAAAGGCCGTTATGAAAAGGGTCTGACATTCCTGGCAACCCTTGGAAACAACGCGCCTTTCGTCGGCTTGCTTGGTACCGTTCTTGGCATCATGGCGGCGTTCTTCCAGCTTTCAGCCATCGGCGAGACTACCCAGAAAAATGAACTGCTGATGACAAGTATTTCAGAAGCTCTGGTCGCGACCGCGATGGGCCTGATCGTCGCCATCCCTGCAGTCATGTTCTACAACATCTTCAGGCGCAAGGTATCGGCGGCGGTCGAGCAGACACGCGAAGTGGCAACAGGCCTGATCCACAGAAAATTCGGAGGCGGTGAAGATGGGTGGTGCGACACAAAGTGATGATGAAGACCTGATCTCCGCCATAAACGTGACTCCACTGGTGGATATCTTTCTGGTCCTTCTGATTATCTTCATGGTTACCGCAAACCTGTTCCTGGAACAGGAGCGCAAGATGCGGGAGATCCCGCTTACCCTGCCGGCGGCGGCCAGCGGCGAAGCCCCGACCAGGACTGAAATCCCCCTGAATGTCATCCTGGACAGGCAGCAGAAGCTCTATCTGGACGGCACAGAAACGACTCTTGACAGGATCGGTGCTGAAATTGACCGGCGACGCGCCAACGGGGCGGACCCGCAGGCCGTCGTTTCGGCTGACAAGGACCTGACCTGGGGTCGCATCACAAAGGTCATTGATTACCTGAAGTTAAAAGGTGTTGCGAACCTGGCCGTAAATGTTGAAGAACAGACTATCGACCCCGGCGCAACGGCGGCGGAGGCGGCAGAGGCAGTGGCGGCGGCAGAGGCAGCAACGGCGACGGCGACAGTTCAATAAATACCGACGGATAACGGTGCGGAAACGGAGTATCGGACAGTGGGTCTGGTGGAAAAAAAGAACCCCGGGAATCAAGGCGACAGGCGCGGCCGCATAATTGCGGGCTGCATCGTTCTGTCGCTGTTGATTCATCTCGGCATAGTTCTGGCCGCCCCGCACAACGAGCCGAAAACGATCGAACTGACAAAAAAACCGCAGAAACGCGTTTCGGTGACGGTAAAGAAGGAGCGCGTCCGACTGCTTGAGGAAGAGGCGAAGAAGCCTGAACCGATCAAGGAAAAAGAGCCGGAAAAGAAACCGCCGCCGCCAAAAAAGCCTGAACCTGAAAAGGCTGAACCGAAAAAGCCCGAACCGGTGAAGGCGCCGCCAAAGGCAGTAGACAAGCCGCCCGAACCGCCCCCGGAACCTGCAAAGCCGGCGCCGTTCGTGTTGAAAAACCTGGCACTGAAGGGTGGTGTCGCGGTCCAGGCAGGCGAAAACAGCAACCTTTTCGGCGACCCGTCAGTCGATGCAAAAGGGTTCAAAAAGGGCCAGGACATGCCGTTTCAGCCTGGTGGCGATGGCGACGGCACAGGCGGCAAAGGTCGCGGCGGATCGGGCGAACCGGCCGTAGTTATTACCCAACCGAAGGCGTTAAATGACGTCAAAGGCGAATATCCGCCGTCGTTACGTGACCTTAACAAAATCGTCCGTGTCGAACTGGTCCTGACGATAGGCGCGGATGGCCTGGTCAAGGCCGTGGCCGTAAAGAAAGGTGCCCAGCAGGAATTCAACGACGCGGCTGAAAAGGCCGTAAAGCAACTTAGATTTGAACCTGCCACCAGAAACGGAACGCCGATCACATTTAGAATCAAATGGACCGTCGTCTTTATACCGGAAGGTAACTGACGGCTGAACCGGAGGCTGATATGAAACCAGGACGCCTGTTTGCGGCGGCAATCGCAGTGGCCATCATGGCTGCCGGTTGTACTCCGGACTACAACCCGTCCAGCTTCATTGAAAAATACCGGATAATCGGGGTGCAGGCCGAGCCATCAACGGTGGCGTTCACGCCTGACTATCAGGGACGCGTCAATCTGAAGCTTCTGGATGCATTTCCATCGCGCCCGCTCGGCGATGAAGTCGCGCCTGTGGTCAATTCCATAGAATGGTCGGTTTGCCTGATGTCGCTTGGCGCCAACGTCGGATTCGCATGCACGATGGACGAAATCCCGCTGACCGACGTATCACCGGACGGTCGGCAGGCATCGCTTGATGGCGCCATGATAGCCGGCGGGATCGAGTTCCTGCGGCCCGCATTCGACCAGGTGATTGAAGGCCTGAAGAAAGCCGTCCAATTTGGCGACGAATGTACGTTTACGGTGCTTGCCAGCTATGACGAGTGCATGAAGACAGGGACCGTCGAAACGTGCCGGGACCCGGCTTTTGACGGATACAAGGCGTGTATCTACTTAAACGGCCTGATTCCGGTCTTCCACGTCACGGTCAACGTAACGGAAATGCAGCTTGATTATTCAGACGAACCGGTGCTGGGTGCTGACGGACTGCCCGTAATGATCGACCGCGATGTACAGGTTTTTAAAAGCGTTTCGTTCTGGAACTGGGGTCCCGACAAACCAGCAAATCGCAACCCTGAATTCATGGTTTACAAGGGGCTGTACACACTGGACGAAGTCCCCGCCCCCGAAAACCTGATCGTTTCAACAACTGGCGGCGTACAGAGACTGGAGATTGCCGCATGCCCGGGTGAACTGCTTGAATTCACTGGCGTTGTGCCACCAGAATCAATCGACCCCGCCAGGGACGCAGACGGCATGCCGCTGCTTGAACCGGACGGCCTGCCGACACCCGAATATTATTTCCAGACGTGGTACGCCAACGGCGGCAGATTTGACAGCCTTCGCAAGGGCAGTTACACGCTTGACGGCGGCCCGCCCGACCTGACAAACACCCTGTACTTTCCGGCGGATCAACCGGTACCGCTGACCACTGTACAAGTCACTATGCACGACGAGATGTACGGACTGGCGTCGCTCAGCTTCACGGTCACTCAGGATTCCCGCGATAACTGCGCAATCAAAATGGGGGGTCGCAGATGAAAAATCGCATTTGCACCACCATTCTTCGGGTCCTGATAACTGTGACGGTGATGTCGGCACCATTCGCGGCCTGGACTTCACGCGCCACCGCCCAGGAAGAACCGGCCACAGTTGAAGAAGAACTGGAGCTTGGCCCGGTGGAAGACGAGGCACCGACCACAACAACGACGACGTCCGGCACGGTGCCGACAGGCGACCCGACGGCCACGACTGGCGACCCGGCGACCACGACCGCAACCGGGGGCAACGCAGCAGACTCTTCCGAAGACGTCCTTAACCAGGTAAAACCACCTGAACTTATTACATTTAACGACGCTAAACTGCCGCCCGAACTTGACATCCCGGACGGCGACTACACCGTCGTTCTGACGTTGACGATTGATGAAAACGGGACCGTTACGGAAGCCACATCGGTTTCATCGCAACGCCCTGAATTGGTCGAACCTGCACAGAAGGCAGCTCTGCTTTTCAAGTTCAAGCCGGCCTTCTATCAGGACAAACCGGTTCTGGTTCAGGTCCAGTATGAATACCAGTTCCAGGTCAGGCTGAAGGTTCGCAACATAGTCTACGTCTTTTCGCCGGTCGAAAAAGGCAGCCGCGATCCGATTTCAGATGTCTCGGGATTCATTGAAGAAAACGGCGCAACATTCACGTCGATCGAAGGCCGCATGGAAGTTTCAAACCTTGCGCCCGGCACATACACGCTGTACATCCCGACCGGCCAGTATGAAGAGGTCCGTAAGGAATTCACAATAAAGGCCGGCGACAAAGACCCGCCGAAAGACACGTTGTATCTGAAAAAGGCGTACGGCACTCAGGCCAACCAGACCATCATCAGGGCCCCGCGTGAAGCCAGGTTTGCGGCAAAGCAGTCGCTGTCGGCCGGTGAACTTGTGTCCTTCCCGGGGGCCGGTGGCGACGTGCTGAAGGTCGTGGAAAACCTGCCCGGTATCGCGCGTTCACCGCTCGGGCTTGGAACCTTGATCGTCTATGGCAGTCCACCAATGGACACCCTGGTTTATTTGAACGCAATGCCGTTCATTTCGCTGTATCACTTCGGCGGACTGTATTCGGTTATCAACTCGGAATTCATTGATTCTATTGACTTTATTCCGGCAGGTTTCGACGCTTCTTTTGGTCGGGCCATCGGCGGTGTTGTTGACGTAAAACTGAAGGACGAACCGCTGACCGGAATTCACGGGGCGGTTGACGTAAACCTGCTGCACGCAGGAATCGTGATTGGTGGGCCCTATTCGAAAGACGGTGACATACAGGCTGCTTTCAGGCGCAGTTACTATGACGCGATTATCGGCGCGCTTCCCCTGGGCGACGCAGGACTTAAAATCGCGACCGCCCCCCGTTACTACGATTACCAGTTCAGGCTGCAACATCGCTTCGGCACGCAGCACAAACTTACGTTCTTCATTAACGGTACAGACGACAGTGTCGAGGTCATCAACTATGACAACGACAACAATCCACAGTTCATCGGTTCGTCTTCCTTGAAGCTGTGGAGCCACAATATGCAGGCCTCCTGGACCTGGGAGCCGACGTCCAACATCACCAACGACCTCAAGGTGCAGGTCGCTATTGCCGACAGCACTATCAATGTCTTTGACCAGATCAATTTCGCCATCAGGCAATATCCAGTCTATATCAGAGATAACCTGAAGATTCGGGCCCGCGACAATGTGACTGTCCGCACCGGTCTGGATATGATGTTTGATTCCTATACTTACGACATTACGGCGCCGCAGGTGCCGACTGACGGCGGACAGATGGCTCCGCTTCAGGCCGAAGACTTTATTTCCGCACAAGGCAAAGGCCTGATGATCGGCCTTGCACCATGGGTATCAGTTGAGTGGAAACCTGTTCCAAGATTGACCATCGTGCCGTCGCTGCGCGCTGACTTCTACCTCGGTTCATGGCAGGCATGGACGATTGATCCAAGGCTCAGCGTAACTGTGGACGTCGTGCCGGACAAGTTGAATTTCCGTTTCGCCGGCGGGCTTTACGGCCAGCCTGCACCGCCATATGCCTATACCAAAGAGTTCGGTAATCCGAATATCAAACCGGAATACGCAGTGCACGTTCTGGCGGGATTTGAGTATTCACCGATCGACCGCCTGACACTAAGCGCAAACGGGTTTTACAAGTACTTCTTTAACCGCGTGCAGACGTCTGAAGACAGGACCCTGGTCTATGACAACAAGACGACCGGACGGGCCTACGGTTGCGACATACTTCTACGAATGAATCCGGGTGGTTCCATACCGCTGACCGGGTGGATTGCGTACACGTACCTGCGGGCCGAAATCTATGACCGGGTGACCGGAACCTACAGACCCTCAAATTATCAACAGAGCCACAACCTGAACATCTTTGTTAACTACAAGCTGCCGAAAAACTGGTCGCTCGGGGCGCGCTTCAGGCTGTCGTCCGGCTACCCGTACACAAAAAGCGACAGTTTCGTGTACGACTCGGACAACGACACCTACATTTCGGTGCCTTCAGCTAACGTCAATGGCGAAGAACTGCCGCTGTTCCACCAGCTTGATATCCGAATCGACAAGGAATGGATTTTCAACAAATGGAAGCTGGGACTGTATCTGGAAGTCCAGAACGTATACTTCCACAAGAACCCCGAAGGCCTGATGAACAACTACGACTACTCGAAGACCGGCTACCTGAGCGGCATCCCGATCCTGCCGGTCCTGGGCATCAAGGGGTCGTTCTAGTCCGCCCGAAATAACAGCGTAAACACATTCAATAATTTACGGGAAGGAAGGTCAGGCAGCGCGGGCGGCGACGAAAGGCGGCAGCGGCAGGCCCATGCAGTAGGCGACGGCGCGCAGCAGCTCGGCTTCTTCAGCGGTGACGATGCCGTCATGAAGTACGCAGTCGGAACAAGCCATGAACAGCGCCTGGCGGACCTTCAGCGGCGCGACAGACATTCGCTGGAACACAACGTTCAAACTATCAAAGGTTGGCGCCTGAAGCCCGGGAATTGTCGCCGGTATACGGCCCGCAAACAGCGTCTTCATAGCGACAGCGTAGGCAGCTCCGGCGGCAACTGTGTGTTCCGAGCCGGCCCTGGCCAGTGCCGAAAACAACAAGACGGCGTCCCCAACCAGTTCGTTGTAAGAGACCGATGACGT
Source organism: uncultured Anaeromyxobacteraceae bacterium (assembly GCA_964522105.1). Classification (GTDB taxonomy): domain Bacteria; phylum Myxococcota_A; class UBA9042; order DTJE01; family DTJE01; genus JAGOFO01. The sequence goes on along the minus strand of CAZFVA010000022.1, from coordinate 39,815 downwards.
ACCACGCGACGGCTTTTCAAACGCACCTGAAAGCCTGAATTCAACGACCTTCAACAGACAGAACTCAAACAGCGTGACGGTGCTGTCAGCCATCACCAGTTCATGAATCATGCGCGCAAAACTGGTGTACTGAGCCCGTGACATGCGACGCAGGGCCGGAAGCGCCAGGTCAACAACAGGCAGCTTCAACCCGCGATCAAGCGACCCGACGACACCAGCAACGGCTGACGTCTCCTGTGCCATACCGGGCGAAAACAACATCCCGATCGAACCGAGCTGCCTGGTACGGATACCGGCATCATCGTCAAGCAACAGCGCGCAGACAACGGCACATGCGCCAAGCGGTTCGCTGATGGCTTCCCGCACTGACGCTGGAATTCTGGCAATCAGGTCAGCACCGGCTTCAACCTGTTCAGACGTCAAGGTGCCAATCCTTGCAGCCGTAGCGGCTGAAGTCGTCGTCACCGTCGAACCTGCGCCACCGGTACGCGAACCACCGGCTGCACCGGCAAAACCTGAAGCCGCGCCGGACGCCAATCCGGACGCAAGCCCGGCCTTCCCGGATTCTGACCGTGACATCCTTGAATAATCGCCGTCAAACGACGGGTCAAGCAACTTGATACGCTGCGGAAGCGGAGGATGCGAAGCGAACATCTGGCCAAAAAACGAAGAAACCTCGGACGCACCGAAGAACATGTGTCTGACTTCGCGTGCGGCCGGGACCTTGATGACACTGCCTTCACTGAACCCGCCAATCTTCTTCAAAGCATTGGCAATTCCGGCCGGATTTCTGGTGAACTGGACTGCGCTGGCATCGGCCAGGTATTCCCGCTGACGCGAAACTGCGCTTTGAATGATGCGGGTGATAAACGCACCACCGTAACCTATGACGACCAGGGACAAGGCGGCAATCATGAACGCCGCATTCCCCTTTTCGGACCGACGCGGGCGCATCCACATCGCGTAATACCCGATCGTCGCCAGAACCATGATGCCGGAAATGAACGCGATCAAACTGATGTTCAGGCGCATGTCGCCGTTCAATACATGACTGAATTCATGGGCAATTACGCCCTGAAGTTCATCACGATTCAGTTGCTGAATGCAGCCGGCCGTGACAGCAATCGCGGCATCGGCAGGCGACCAGCCTGCAGCAAAGGCGTTAATACTCTGCTCGTTCGGCATGATATAGACCGCCGGAACGGGCACACCGGCGGCGATGGCAATTTCTTCAACAACATTAAGCAGTTTACGTTCATCACGATCGGTCGTATCAGACTGGACCGGCTGCGCACCAAGACTTTCGGCAACATACGAGCCGCCTTTGCGCAACATCAGCATCTTGAACATTGAAGTCGCAAAAATCACCAGGACGACCATGCCGGCAACGGTCACAAACAGTTGCGGCTGCCAGAACTGAAGCGGGACCGGCGGGGCAGCCTGCCCCCCGTGCGCCTTCATCTGAGCAAAGCTGAGTACGACGACGGCCACTGCATACACGGCCGCGACAATAAACACTACGGCCAGAACAAAAAGAAACACCAGACGGCCTGTCTTTTTGCGTGCCTTATCCTGCTGTGCAAAAAAGTCCATTGATTTCACCTGTCAGGGACTGATGATGACTAGCTGAAAGAAACCTTCGGAGCCTTGCGTTCTTCGGGCGTTTCGGTCGATTCCAGAAGCTCGGCAGCCGTGAAGTTGAACATCCCGGCAATGATGTTGCCCGGGAACTTTTCGCGGCTGATGTTGTACTGCATGACGCCATCATTAAATCCCTGGCGGGCAAACGCAATCTTGTTTTCGGTGGAAGCAAGTTCTTCCTGCAGCGCCATCATGTTCTGGTTGGCCTTCAGGTCAGGATACGACTCGGCAACTGCAAACAAGCGTCCAAGGCTTGCGGTCAGGGCGCCTTCAGCGCCGCCCAGAGCCTTCATCGCAGCAGGGTCACCGGGGTTGGCGGCAGCGGCTTTACCGGCAGACACGGCCGAAGTACGGGCCGCGATGACAGCTTCCAGAGTCCCGCGCTCGTGACCCATGTATCCTTTGACAGACTCGACCAAATTGGGAATCAGGTCGTAGCGGCGTTTAAGCTGCACGTCAATCTGCGCGAACGCATTTTTGAAACGGTTACGCAGCGTCACCAGGTTGTTGTAAATCCCAATAATCACGATCAGCGTCAGGACAACGGCACCAAGAAGAACAAGAACTACAGTTATCGCACCCATTTTTTGGCTCCTTAATCACGGTCATAAGTTATTGGCGACCGGATTTTTCAACTACCACATAATCGGGCCTGATATCACGTTTGTCAATTGCCGGCCCGGGGCCGACAACGGACGCATGCCCGCTTCGTAATCAACACCGGATAACGACTGAATATTCCGAAAATCTCAGGCTGGGCACTATTCTGCGCAGATTGCGTTGTAGTAACGAAGCCCCCAGTAGGGCAGAAGCCAGAAATTCGGGGCCCGCCGCTGCTGGGGCGAGCCTCCACCAACTATGCGGTACGGATTCCCATCCCAGCGCATCGACTGAATTTCGTCATACGGCAGCACAGTATCAAACTGCGGTTCCTGGAATCGATCTTTTCCGCCATAACCGACGTCTTTGCGGTGGCTGTTGTCCACAAGGTACTGGCGCGTATCTTCCGGGTATTCAACCAGCGTCCGGACGCCGTTGGCAAGCCCGGGCGTTTCAGCAATCGCGGCCGCCATCGCAAGTGATTTCAGCGGGTTACGCTCACCAACTTCATACTGCCACGCATCAACCATCGATTTGATCCACATGTCGCGGCGGGCCTTGTTCGGCTCGTAACGGATAAGCGTCAGGAAAGCCAGGTCGGCCAGCTCATGGTCGCAGTAATTGGCAATCGCGGTCGATGTCCATGTGGCGACATATTCATTAAACATGGCTATTTCATCGTAACGGTACTCGGTAATCAAGGACTCGTAGGCATCATAGAAACGCTGTTCGCCCGACACATGCCAGGCCGCAAGAAGGCCACCCAGAATCTGCAGCGAATTCAGGAAGGCCCCGCCACCCCAGGCATCTATGCACGCCGTGAATTCATGCGTCAGCGTACAGGCCTCAAGGCCGTCAACAGCGATGGCCAGAACGTCGGGACTGTACTGGGCGTGCTCGGTCGGCAGGCCATCAAGGTCCAGCAGATTGTACCCGTGGTTCACCATGTAACCGACCAGGTCGGTCAGGTATCCGCCAACCCACGCACGCTCGGCGTCGTCCTTCGCGCACAGGTCGTAATAAATGGAAAAGCCATAGAAATGGCCGTCAACTTCATCGGACGAAGTGTCATCCTTCCAATAATATTCGTGACCGTCGGTAAAATTGACGTGGTGCCAGTTGGGCTCGTCAGCCTTCGTTGAAAATACGCCGCCTTCATCATCCCGCACAAACGACCGTGTAATGAAGCCGCGGCCAAGACCGGCATCAATGAAGTCCTGCGCCGGGATGTCAATCTGCAGGCCCATGTTCGTGATGGCCTTGCGAGCGGCCTGGTAATAGCGTTCGTCACCAGTCACGCGGTACGCATAACAGAACGCACCAACAGCTTCCTGAGTCCACTGGCCATCGTTGTCGTCATCCCACAGGCGCCCCTGTTCGTCACTGAAGGCATCCTCGAAGTTGGCGTTCGCAGACACAAAGCCGTCAAGCCGCCAGAACCAGCGGTCAAGGTTCGCCATCATCTCTTCGGCCTTCGATTCCAGAGTGATTTCTTCCTTGTATAGTCTGGAGACACCGGCCGGGGTCGTGACCCACAGGTCGCCGTTGACAGGATCGAAAGCGACGTCGGTCACTGTGTTGGATGGAATCCAGCGGGCCGAGGTGAAGTGTTCGAAAGTGCTGGTATTCAATGTGAAAAGCGTCACGCCGATGGCGTGGGCAATTGCGACTTTATCGCCTTCATGCGAAACAGCCACATCGACAACGTCACCTGATGGAAGGGCTCCGACGCCCGGTTTTATGATGTTGGGATCCTTTCCATATTCATAAATGGCCAAATCACTGCCGTTTGAGGCGGCGGACGCTATGCCCGTGCTGGCGACCACTCCGTTTGAAGCAATGGAAGTCACAGCACCTTCAATATCACCGCTCGTGTCGCCCGGCGTCACGCCGTCGACCAGAACACCCTTGTCAGTGCCCATAACAACAGACGCAACCATGCACACGGCGGCATGGACGACAGTCGCATCGCCACGAAGCGCAACCAGTTCGGGCTCGCCACCAACCAGCTTGTAAAGCAGCCCACCGGCGACCGCGAAGTAGTCGGAATTACACGTCAGGACATGACTGATCGGTGCAGGAAACCTTCCGACAAGGGCAATTTCCCCGGTTGCGGTCAGGGACATCATGTCGGTGGCAGCGGCGAAGATTATGTTTTCGCCATCCAGCGCAAGGCTGACGACCGGAACGGTTGAACTTGAAATCTGAACGAACGCCCCGTCGGCAAGCAGATCTTGCCTGGCCGCGCTGTACACGCCATCACCGGCTCCAACCCATACACGGGTGGCCGAAACGGCGATGGCCCTGACATCAAGCGAAAGAAAACCGGAAGATGAATCTCGGAACTGCCTGACGCGGTCAACAGTCCACGGACCATCCGCGACGCAGGAGTCACGCGTCCGTATTTCATAAACGAATTCATGGGTTATTGGCGTTGTATCGGTGGCATCGGGGTCAATGCCGTCAACCGGAACGTCGGGAATGTCGCCTGGATTCTGACCGTCAACGGCAGTATCAAGATCAGCGTCGAGGGTCACGTCGGTGTCCGCGGCATCGTTGTCGGCGTCTGGCGAAGCATCGACAACATCGGTAAGAACGTCGCGTTCGCCCTGCCCCGACGAACATCCGGCCGCACATCCCAGAACAAGCACCGCCACCGGCCACATGACACTGAATTTGTTCATCACCGCATCACCCTGAAAGGTTTTGGTTTTACAGGCAAAATCTAACGTCATTTCCGACGCAAAGTCCAGCGAAGTGTAGGTGGCATCCGGCTACCGAGGTGTGTACCCAACTATCTTTGCGGCGGCCAGTGTGAAGTGAAGGCAGATGGAAGCCGCATCACCGGGATTTTCGGCGTCGGCCTTGATGTAACCCCAGTCGCCGTCCTGATGCAGGTCGTACATCGTCGCTGTCGCGTCGCGGGCCTCGGCAAGGTACGGACAGATGTTTACGACTGCTTCCGGCTGTGGATCTTTGTCGCACTCAGCCTGTAAGCTGGCAAAAATGGCGGTGATTTCAGCCTTTGTCACGACCCCGGACAGAACGCCGTTGTTGGTACTGACGCCAGAATCACCGGCGGTCAGGTCAGCCTTAATCCCGGTGTCAATCAAATTAACCGTCAGAAGCAGGTCTGCGGAAAGCGGCACGGAGATGCGGAAGTTATTCGGACCGGCAGCCAGTTTGCCTTCGGCAATGCTCGAACCTTCAAAAAAGATCATCGGCAGACAGGTGTCTTCCATGTAGGAATCCTGATCCAGGTACATATCCCCCGCCAGGGTACTGGTGCAGACTGGCGGTGTTGCGGTGTCACACACTGGAACTGGAGTGCCCATAAGCCCCTTAAGTGTGAAATCAGCGGTCCTCACGAAGTCGTTCACGGAAGCGAATTCAAAGATTAAGGCCAGTTCAGGCTTTGCAATCAAACCTTCAAGTAAAGGATTAATCTGCAAAGCAAGGCCGCTGATCCCGCAATCGCCAAGATCATCGCCTGTGTAATCAAAGCACGCCGCCTGTTCTTCAATATCTACGGGGACATGCATGTAGTTAACGACGCCGGATTTGTCCCAGGTCGTCGGGAGGGCATCCGGGAAATCGCATGACCAGTAACCACAGTCAGTTCCTGCAAAAAGGCATGGAACGCCACTCGCGCATTCACAGAGATGACCGCAACCGTCATCCTCACATCTGTAGCCGTCGCAATGAGGCGTGCAGCATGTGTGCGTCGAATCGTCACATACTGAATCTACGTCGCAGGTTCCGCAGGGAATCGCAACGCCGTCATAGTCGAGGCAGGGGCTGGCCCCACATTCCCAGTCGCCGCATTCGGCGGCAACATCACAACCCGGGCAACAGGTACATTGGCCTTCCAGTGAGCAACAAGAACTAGGATCGCACATGCCGCAGTACACGCCCTCGCACGCGCTCGGTCCGCAAGTCTTTTCCCCGCACTGCGGGTCGCATGGCACATCCACAAAAGTGTCCGTCTGAACGTCGGAGCGGACATCCACACCGACCACGTCCGGCGCGACGACATCGGCATCGCCGGAAGTGTCCGAAACGACTGCAACGTCTGCGACATCCTGCGGTTGCTGGACAGACGAGCTACATCCCGGCAGCCAGAACGCGATTACGACGGCAACTGCTGTTAGACCTCGCATATCTGTTTCCCCCATGCAACCCGGTGCTGACCTTTGCCTGATAAGTCTAACGTTATTCATGACCGGAAATCCAGCAACATGCAGACAAAACCGTGAAAACGGCAGGCGGGCAGCCTGAAGTGTTCGCCCCCGGGGACATTGTGATAAAATCGGTCAGGCTTGAAAATCCGGGGTGTCCAGACATGAACGCGGAAATTAAAAAGTACCTGCCTTTTGTGCTGATTTTAGGACTGCTGCTGGTAATCAGCGGGTGCGCTGCAAGTCCAAGCGGGCTGGTAGACACAGCCACAGCCGGGGGCAAGATAGCAGGCTTCTGGCACGGGTTGTGGCACGGCATCATCGCGCCGATAACTTTCGTCATCTCGCTGTTTTCAGACAAAGTGGCCATCTACGAAGTGCACAACACCGGCCACTGGTACGACTTCGGATTCGTTCTTGGCATCATCCTTACCCACGGCAGCGGCGCCGCTTCATCACGCCGGATTGGCAGGTAGAACTGGTTTTTCCAGCATAACGACACGAGAAATCTAATGAATCTAATTGGAATCCAAAAGTTTATCCGACTGGCGCTGACTGTTATGGTGCTGACGGCCGCAGCGGCCACCACCGGTTGCTCATCAAATCAGGCGACTGACATCCAGAATAACGAAATCGCGGGCGATGCCGCTGAAGATGTTGCAATGGCAGACGATTCGCCGATTGACACTTCCCGTGATGGGGTTGCCGCCGACGCCCATGACGCGTCCGAAATCGTTGCAGATACGACAGCCGATTCGGAAGACGACACAGCCACCCAAGACACTGAAATTATTGACATTATAGGCGACGACAACGCTACTGACGCCGTTGACGCCCGCGACGTGCCGCCACCGCCGCTTTGGGAAAACATCGCCCCGGTCGGCATCAACACAATTGACAACACGATCGGCGTCTCGACTCACATGGAACAGAGCGTCGGGGAAAACGTCCACCGCGACTTCGAATTTGAAAAGTACGTTGAGCTGGGAAGCGTGACGATCCGCGAAGATTACCACTGGCACAGGATCGAACCGACCGATGACCAGTGGACGTTCAGCAACGTCCAGGGGCAGGTCGATCAGGCAATCGAAAACGGCGTCCGCATCATGCCCATGTTCGGATACAACCTTGACTGGGCGATGACCGAACCTGGCAACTACAGCAGCATCATCTGGGCCGAGTACGGCGAATACGTCGGCAAGGTCGCGGAAACTTACTGTGATTACATCAAGGAATACGAGATCTGGAACGAAGAAAACATCCCCCGATTCTGGGCCCCGAAGCCCGACCCGGCGGCCTACGGCGAAATGCTGAAGGCGGCTTATGAAGGCATCAAGACGGCGTGCCCCGACGCCCGCGTATCGTTTGGCGGGATGGCTTCGTACGATGCGGAAACTGACTTAAGCGACAGATTCGGCTTCCTTAAACGGGTCTGGCAGGCGCACCCGGACATCTGCGATTACTTCGACATCGTAGCGTATCACCCGTACACATTCCTGCAGTACTACCCGCCGGAATATGATGAAATTGTTGACGAATCGCTGCAATTCCAAAGCCAGACCGGCCAGACCGACATTATTCGCGGCATCCTGACCGAAATGGGTTGCCCCGACAAAGACTTGTGGATCACCGAGCAGGGGTTCCCGTCATTTGGCCAGACCGAAGAAAAGATTGGGGAATTTGTACCGCGCAGCCTGATTCTGGCCGCACGCGACAATGTCGAAAAATGGATGTGGTACACGTTCTGGGACGGGTACCCGACGACCGAAGGCATTCGCCCGCACGAAGCGTACTTCGGGCTGTTCGGGTGGCCCGGTGACGACGGTTCGGATAGACGCGCCAAGCCTGCGTGGTACGCATTGAAAGCGGCGGCGGACATCATCGGTGACAAGCGTTTTGCCCGCGACATTTCGGCGGCCCTCGGTCTGCCGAACGATGTGTATGCCCTGGTTTTCATGACAGATACCCGCGACTTGACTGTGGTGGCGTGGGACGGCCGCGACTTCCCGGACGTTTCGTGGGGAACTGCGGGTCCAGGCGGCCTGAATACGACATTCGAAATGACAATGCCGCTGCCGGCCGGCTACACCAACGCCGCGATTTTTGACATTAACGGTGTCCAGATTACCGAAGGCTTCCAGATTCAGGAAGTTGAAGAAGTCCCCACGCTGACACTCACTCTGACCCCGGCCATGAAGTACATCAGTCTGCCGTTGCCGGAAGAATAGCAGCCATCACTCACAGCAACTTAAGTGCAATTACGTCAGTTGGCAGGCATATCAACTGTGCAGAAGACGGGGCGGTGGTCGAAGTAGGTGCTGCCTGCAGAAACCGGGGCTGCGGTGTCGGGCGACACGCCCAGAACTACACAGGATCCGGTCAGATTGTCAGAAATCACGTGATCCAGTTTCATGAATGAAAACGGGTGAGTGTCTGGACCGGACTGGTCAGCCGAAGAAAGATAGTGAAACGGCTTGTCATCGCCGACCATTGAATTCCAGTACTTAATGCTGGCATCTGACATCAGGAACGGGTCGATGTTCATATCACCCAGGACAATGTTGTGGGTGCCGAACGCGGCCGGTTTGCCATCACCACGGTCTTCAAATACCTGCTTCAACTGGGCAACCCGGCAGTCAAGATTGTCCGGTCCGACAACTGTGTGAACGTCAACAACGGCAATTTCCGGACCGCCCGTGACCGTCACAAGACCGGTCGCCACACGGGCACCACTATTACAACCGTTCTTTGGCTTCATACCGTCAAGACCACCAATACAGGGACCATCGACACAATCGGCAAGCGTCCCGAAATCCTTGCGAACCGCAATGCAGTTGTCGTTATGGTCAGGTGCGCACGCAATTGCGTAATCCGGTCCGACAGCCGCCCGGACGGTCAGTTCGGCACCTTCGGCCCATACAGCGCAAACGAAGTTGCCACCTGCGTCACAAACGGCAGGCTTTATTTCAGGATTCACCATCTGCAATTCAGCACAGATATCCACGCACTCCGGGTCGTAAAACAGTTCCTGAAAGGCGACAACGTCCGGCTTCAAAGTATCAATAACGAAGCGAAGTCCAGCCCTTCCAGGCAGCCAGGACAGATTGTTGCCGAAATATTCTGCGCTGATTGCGGCGAACGCGTTTGTGTAACCGTCCGGATCGCCCCCGTGATCAAGATTGTCCGTAGTGCCGGTGTTAAACGTCATGATCGTAAAACTGGTCGGAACTTCTATAACTTCAACAACATCTACAACATCAACAACTTCAACAGCATCAGCAGCATCACCAACTTCAGCAGCATCAACAACATCAATGACAACAATGACATCGATGCCCGCAACCGGTTCACCGCCACACGCAGCCAGCATCAGACAAAACGCTGAAAATGCAACCGGCATCAGCTTCATCATTACATCTCCTTCACCCGATTCCGCGACACCTTAGATATTCCAGTCCTGCCGCACTTCAAGCCCGAGCCGATCAAAAGCCCTGTTGGCGATTGTACGGCCGATACTTATGGAAGCCGTGGCAGCCGGTGACGGCGCATTTAAAACATGTATAGATCCGGGCGCTTCCACAATTGAAAAGTCGTCAAGCAGTTTCCCGTTGCGGTCCATCGCCTGGGCCCGAATCCCAGGCACGCCGGGTACCAGATCTCGACGGCGGATTTCCGGCACCAGGCGCTGCAGCTCGGTCACAAAGGCACTCTTGAACCAGGAACGCCACATCTCACCTGCGCCCATCTTCATGTGACGCATACCCATCTTGATGAACCCGGGATAAAACGCCATATCGACGAAGTCCTGCATGTCAAAACTGTGCGGCCCGTACCCGTCGCGCATCATCGCAGGGATCGCGTTCGGACCGGCATGTACCTTCCCCGAAATCGACCGCGTGAAATGCACGCCAAGAAACGGGAAATCAGGATTCGGGACTGGATAAATCAGATTGCGGCAAAGATTGAATCTACCGGGAAGCAGATCCCAGTATTCGCCCTTGAACGGGATAATGCGGACATCAGCATCGACCGCGAACAGCTTCGCGACACGGTCACACTGAAGGCCGGCGCAGTTAATCGCCAGCTTTGCAATGCGGTCGCCACGCGGCGTCTGCAGCACCACCAGACCATCCTTGTTCGTGGTCGCCCCGGTTACCCGGGTGTTGACCTGAATTTCACCACCCGCACGCCGGATCTCGCGGGCGTAAGCCTTCGTAACTTCAGTGTAATCGACAATCCCGGTCACCGGGACAAAGACACCGCCAAGCCCCCGGACCGCCGGTTCAATATCTGTCATTTCTTCGGGGCAGACGCGCCGGATTCCTTCGATCCCGTTGGCTCGGCCACGTTCAACCAACCCGTCAAGACGCCCGACCTCTTCTTCAGTCGTCGCGACAATCAGCTTGCCGCACTGCTCGTGCGCAATCCCGTGTTCCTGTAAAAAGCCGTACAGGGCCTGCCGCCCGGCCACGCAATTCCTGGCCTTCAAGCTGCCCGGTTTGTAGTAAATTCCTGAATGAATAACGCCACTGTTGTGACCAGTCTGGTGTGCGGCAAGCTCGCTTTCACTTTCCAGCAAAGTAACCTTGATGCCAGGTCGCGACAGCAATGCCATCGCCGTTGCGGTCCCGACAACGCCACCACCAATTACAATTACATCCGCAACACCAGGTCTGCTGGTCGTCAAAGCCACTTTCATTCCCCAAAACAAAGCCACTGCCGCACATTCTAACGCAACGCGCAAAAAGACGATGCCTTCGCGACCTGCAAAACCAGTAGCTGAACCGTTATTGAACTTCTTAGAATCGGGCGTTTCTGGGGGTGCGCGGGAAGGCAATGACGTCGCGGATATTGTCGACACCGGTCGCATACATGACGGCGCGTTCAAATCCAAGGCCGAAACCGGCGTGCGGAACGGTCCCGTAACGACGCAGGTCGCGGTACCACCAGTAATCTTCCTTGTTCAGGCCCATCTCTTCGATTCGCGAATCCAGAACGCTTAACCGCTCTTCCCTTTGCGAACCGCCGACGATTTCGCCAATCCCGGGCGCCAGTATGTCCATGGCGGCAACCGTCCGACCGTCGTCATTCATGCGCATGTAGAACGCTTTGATATCTTTGGGATAATTGACAACAGCCAGCGGACGCCCGACGACAGTTTCGCTTAGATATCTTTCATGTTCGGCCTGAAGGTCACAACCCCACTCCGGCCTGAAATCAAACTTCACATCACCTTTCGCGAACGCCTTTTCAAGGTGCGTGATGGCCTCGGTGTATGTCATGACTGCGAATTCCGAACCGACAAATGACGTAAGCCTGGCGCTGCAGCCTTTGTCCACGAACTTGTCAAAGAAAGCCAGGTCGTCGGCCCTTTCATCAAGCACAGCCTTGAAGATGTACTTAAGAAACGCTTCGGCCAGCTTGATGTCGTCGCCAAGGTCCGCGAACGCGATTTCAGGCTCGATCATCCAGAATTCAGCCAGATGGCGGCGGGTGTTCGAGTTTTCAGCCCTGAAAGTCGGCCCGAACGTGTAAACCTTTGAAAGTGCAAGGCAATACGTTTCGACGTTAAGCTGACCGGACACCGTCAGGCGAGCTTCGCGCCCGAAGAAATCCTGGTCATAATCGATCGACCCGTCTTCCTTCCTGGGCATATTTGCAAAATCGAGCGTCGAGACCTTGAACATGTCCCCGGCGCCTTCCGCGTCTGATGCCGTGATGATCGGCGTATGAATCCAGTAAAAACCGCGCTCGTGGTAAAAGCGGTGAACGGCCTGCGCCAGACAGTCACGGACACGCGTAACAGCCCCGATCAAGTTTGTGCGCGGCCGCAGATGGGCCACTTCGCGCAGATATTCCATCGAATGGGGCTTCGGCTGAATCGGATACGTTTCAGGGTCATCGACCCACCCGACAACGGTCAGCGAACGAACCTTGACCTCGACGGTCTGGCCTTTTCCCTGCGACGCGACCAGTTCGCCTTCAGCAGATATGGCGCAACCGGGCGTCAACTTCAGGATTTCGCTTTCATAATTGGCAAGTGAATTATCGGCCACAAGCTGCAAAGTCGCGAAACACGACCCGTCATGGACGGCTATGAACGAAAGCCCGACACCGGAGTCGCGCCTTGTCCGGACCCAGCCCTGCACAGTCACGCTGCCACCCGGGACGCCGCCTGTGCCATCAGCACCCGCAGGCCCGGAAAGGATTTCGGAAACACTGTATTTTTTCATAATTTGACCCGCAACAAGTTCACAGGAAGGAATTGTACATGGTTTTAGACGATCAGCGGCAGCCCTTTTCGGCGGCAAGCCGTATAACACGGTTCAAAGGCATGAATCCGCAGGAGCTGTTAAGGTCTATGGAAATGATCTTTTTCATGTCACCGGCGGCGCTGACCTTGTCCCCGAAATTACGGTACAGGTAAACGGCCCGCAGCCAGTAATTGACGATAACGTCCGGACCGACAACGACAGCCTTGTCGAAGTTGTCGGAAACATTAACCATTTTTGCACCGGGCAGCACTGCCGCGGCCATGCCGCGAAGGGCCGACGCCATTCCACGCCCGTAATCAGGCGACACGACATCGAGCCTGTCCAGGACCGTCAAAACGTTCGCAATCACGTCCTTGTTTGTAACCTTCATTACTTCGCTGAGTGATTCTTCGTAATAAAGAAGGTTCGCCAGCGACCACATCGCCATTGCCTGGGCCTGACCGGCTTCAAGCGACCCGACTATCAATGGAACGCCGACAAGTTTATTGCCGGTCTGCTTGACCGCATCAGCGAACGCCGGGGCCGCGTACATGGCCTTTTCTGCCAGACTTATAGCCCTGCGCAGATTGTTGCCCTTTTCGCCGCCATCCCGGGCATGCCCGACGGCCATCGTGATCCACGCCCCGGACAAGCGGGCCGCGACATCATAATTATCAGGTTCCATCGCCAGAACGTATTCAAGGGAGCTTATCAAATCACGGACTTGATCCCTTGTTACAGCCGACTTTTCAAGCCTGGCGGCATATTCCTTGACGGCACCCAGTTCCAGGCCACCTGACGCCTTCTGCGGTTTCATGTCCCAGCCGTGGGTCCAGGACACGCAGCCGTTAAACAGAAAACCCGCCACAAGCAGCGCCAACGCCAGCCGACCACCAGAGTTCAACACGTTCATTTTTCCAAGCTCCCAATAACTGTGATGGGCCCGCTTCCCGAGGCCCACAGCCTATTCTACCGAATTCCGTTCCGAATCCGGCCTGATTACAAAAAGCTTCGCCGACCTCGGCCCCAGCTCAAATGACTTATCTTTTTCCAGGAACAGCCCTTCGCCGGTCCAGTGGTCAGTGGCGGCAAAACGACAACCACCGGCCAGCACACCATCAGCAACAAACAGGGTTTCAGCCTGGTCCGACGCATTCAACATCGCATAAAACCTGACCTTTCCCGAATCCGTTTCAACATCCCGCATAAGATGATGCGAATCCATACGCTCGCCAAAGTCAAGCACCCGGGCCGGGCCGACCGCGTCCAGCAAAGGACCGAACCCGCTGAAATCAAACGGCGCCTTTACAAAATCATGGCCTATTGTCAGCGAGCTGCCGGTCATCAAAGCGACTGTCTTCAGGTACACGGCCTCGTTCGGTGCCAGACCGGGGCCGACTATCGCATCAGGGTCGCCGCTCCACAGGATATCATTCGTGAAAGTGCGGCCTATCGAAACGGCAGTCTGATTTCTGACACCCGGGGTCATCCTGTCGCCGGTCAACCGCTGCTCCATCGTCGTCCATGACGGCGATCCGAAACACGTATCCGGGCTTAACCGCTGAATGTCGATAAGACCGACGTTTGTCAGGAACGGTCCGATCCCGGTAAGGATCAGGCCGTCATCACCGACGCCGTCGCGCACTGCCTGCATTCCCAGCCTGTAAGCCTCGGCGCGGGTCTTTGAATTGTCACGACGGACGCCTTCAATCATCGCTGACGTCAGGAAATCAATCTTGAACAGGCTCCAGCCCATCTCACGCAGCCGCGCAAAAAGCGAGCTGATATGCTGACGCACTTCTGGAATGGTGGTGTCCAGCGCGTAATACGGGCGGGGACCGAACTTGCCCATTATGAACCCGGCTTTGACCGGCTTGCCCGACTTCGTTCTGACGACCCAGTCACTGTGTGCCGCAAAAAGCTGACTTGCAGGGGACACCGAAAACGGCGCAGTCCAGATACCGGGCTTGAAACCGGCGTGACCGATTTCGCACGCAAGCGCCTCCAGACCTTCAGGAAAACGCGAATTGGTCTGCAGCCAGTCACCGATGACAGACTGGTAACCGTCATCAAGCTGGATATATTCCACCGGGGATTTCAGCAGCGACAGGCGGCGCAGATTTTCCCTTATATCCTTTACAGTTACGCGATCGTAAAATCCAGAATACCATGAACACCAGATGCGGGCCGGATTTACCCGGGCCTTGTTTTCAACAGCGGCCGCCCTGGCATAAGTGTCCAAAAGCGCATTAAAATCGTCGCCGAACGCAATCATCAACGGATCAAGTTCCCTGGTCTGGCCAGGTTCAATAACGGCCCCGTCCAGGAACGCCACAAAAGACACTTTCTTCTTTTTCAGGTCAATCTTGACGCGGCTGAAATGGCGGGAAACGCCGTAAAATCCAAACAGCGCGCCACGGCCTGAAGGACGATGAACAAGCGCAGAAAACCACTCGCTTTCAAATACGCCGACCTTACTGGAAAAACTGGTGCCATCGAAATAAACCATCTTCATGGCCGACTCGGGAAGCCACGAATATGGTGGAAAACGCATAAAGAAGTCGCGATCTGGAACCGTCAGCGGCACAGCACCGGACGGCGCCGTCGTGTTGAAGCCCATCCTGTATCTGGACCATGCAGCCGGTTCGCCTTCAAGGGAAGGTCCACGGGCATCTTTAATCGTTTCGAAACCAGCAGTTGCAAGCCTGACCGGCTTATCGGAAGTGTTCGTCAGCGACGTAAATACCCTGACGCCTGCGTCATCAGAAAGTCTTTCGATACGAATCTTTACATCAAAATCGCCAGCCCTGAGCGACTTCCCGATGTCGATGCACTGCCAACTGTTACCGCAGACATCAGTTATGGAAAAAACGACATCACCCAGAACCCCTGGCAGCCGGCCGGTCGTGTCGGATACATCAACCCCTGCGTTTGCAGAGCCGGCGTTTACGAATGTCAGGAACCTGGAATCAACCATTTTCAGTACCCGGACTGTAAATGCGGGCACGGGCCCGCGTCACGTCAGAATCTGTAAGTAAAATCAAAAGCAAACTCGTCGTTTGCACCGTGCCCCTTCGCGTTCGCAGGGGGAGTGCCGATGGAATCCTGAATATCAATAAGATTGAACCAGTTACGGACGTAAGCCAGACTGAGCCGCCAGTGATCGTTAATGCGCCAGCGTGTACCTACCGAAAAGCCCTTCTGGTCAACCGACGGGTTATCAAGACTGAGCGTCGATGTCGGCGAAGGCGTGTAGTCCATCTGATAGCCGGCCATCAGGTCAAGTTCAGGGACCGGGCGATACAGCAGGCCGACACACCAGTTCCACGAGTTACCGTAGTTCTTGGGATCGCTGAACCCTTTCAATCCGGCAATCTCTTCATCAAGCCTGGTCAACTGCATCTGGTTGGCCTGATAGTGCCAGTAGGCAACGTCCATACCGATCTCGAAATTATCAACGATGGCCCAGTTGATACCGGCGCGGACAGAAAGCGGAATAATCATGTCCGTCGTCTGGGTCGTCGATTTCAGCAGCGTGGTGCCATCCGGCCGCGGCGTCCGCCAGCTTGCCGTAACGTTTCCCTTCAGTTCAAGGCGCGCACCGCTTGAAAACACCAGACCGATGCTGAGGTTTTTGATCGGCTGAATCAAGATTCCGAGGTCGAAAGCCCACGTCCAGTTGTCACCGGTGATATCAAGAAGTATGTCTGTGTCCTTGTTTTCTTCGACCGTATTGAATCTGGCGTCGTACTTCGGGTCGTTAAGCTTGTCTGATGCTGACGGCAGCATGTTCATGTTCAGGTAACGCGCAGCCTTCAGATAAGTGTAAAGAACGCTGATGCTGGCGCCTACGCTCAGGTGATCATTGAACTTATACGCCGCCGAAAGTGTTCCACGAGTTGAAAGGAAAAGGGCCGTCGTCACGTGATAGCGGGTCGGTTCATCGGCAGGCAGCACGGCTCCGTAGGCGTTAGGGGCATACACACCGAAGGCAAGCCGGAACTTTTCTGTTCCGAGGTCGGAGGCGACGGCAAGAAACGGTATTGCGCCTACGCTCATCGACGGTTTGATTTCATGGTCTGTCGGATACAGGGACCCGTCGCTCTTATAAATCTTGAGACCAAGACTCATTTTGAACCACGACTGCGAATGAAACAGTTCGGTACCTGAATTCAGGGTCAAACCTGCCGGGTTGTGGAAGATTGCCGTGGCATCATCCGGCTTGGCCACAACAGCGAACATACCCATCCGCCTGCCGCCGAAGTCGAGATTCGAATAGCCGCCTGCCGATGCGCTTGAAGGCGCCAGCACAGAAACGGCAACCAGAACCGCCATACCCAGAACGCCGGTCAACTTGTTCATATGTCTCATCTACCTGGCCCCCACCCGGACTACTGAAAACCCAATTATAAAACCGGCACATCAACAGGACGTGCCCGCGTCATCAAAACGGATGATATGCATCAAAGTACAGGCCGACCGGCGAACCGGCATCAGCAGCTTCCTTTGCCCATGCAATATCTACACGCATCATCACAGTTTCGCCATATTGAACGCGAATACCGCCCCCGGCGGCAACCTTCAGACCTATTCCTGTTCCGTCCTTCAGGATGTCGCTGCTGTAATCAGACCAGACGCGGCCAACATTACAGAACGTCGCCATCCCGAACTTGAAACGATGTTTCCCGACAGCCAGCGGGAAAACCATAGACCGGAATTCAATATTCGCGCCGATCTTGACCTGCCCATGATATCGCCCCTCAGGAATTCCTGACAGGCCTAATCTGCCACCCAGAAAGTCCATGGCGTCAAAGCCGCCGGCCCTGGACATTTCATAAAACGGCACAGTTCCAAACAGCATATCAACGACCCAGCGCGACGCGAATACAAGCTGCTCGCCCAGGATCGGCACAAAAAAACGTGCGTCCAGGTTATAGCCGCCGAAATTCAGGTCATTCCCGAGACCCGGGGACCCGCGCAGCGAAGTTTCAATCAGCATACCTTTCGAAGGGTTATACTCGTGATCCCTGGTGTCGTATATAAGCCCGGCTGAAAACTGCAGGCCGAAATGCGGATCAACTCCGTTCAGGGTGGAAAGCTCTTTTTCCAGCCACGAATTCTGGAAAGCGGTGACCTTCATCCACATGAACCTGAGTCCAATCGCCAGCTCCAGATTCTTGACAAGCTTGTACTTGAACAGCAGGCGCAGCTTCGGTTCCATGCGCTGGTACTGATACATGTTACTGGCCCGTTCGACCATCTCGCCTTTTTCAGCGTCCCAGTAGTCGCGGACCGCGCGCGAAGCGTTCCCGATTCCGAAGTACCCGGCATTATTGATTTGATCATAATAAAGGCCGAATATGAAGCGCAGTTTCCCACCGGCCAGACCGGGAAAATCAAACTTCACAAAGTCCATGTGTACGGGGATCTGAACGCCGTTTTCGCCACTTTTGAACGAAAGCGAAAGCTGGGTATGAGTCCTGAAACGGTACGGCGTGTATCCAGGCTTGAACTTGGCCAGGAAGATCTGAGCGCCGACCAGAATGCCCATGTCTGTGTTGCCACCAATGACCGGGAACGGAAGCCACTCGATACGGTTCGGGTCAGGTTCTTTGTTTTCTGCAGCTTCTTTAGCAGCTTTCTTTGCGGCCGCCTTCGCTTTCTTAGCGTCGGCCTTCGCCTGCTTCGCCGCAGCCTTGTCCATGACCGGCGGAACTCCAGGTTCCGGAACGATCTTAGTTTCAACGATGGCTTCTTCCGGCAAAGCCTGCTTTTCTGCAACGACCTGATCTTCAGCAGGTCTTGCCGCTGCATAAACCGGCGCAGAAACCAAAACTACCGCTGAAGCTGTAAAAATAAGGGCCACAATGCCCGCGATGTGTTTCAAAACCGACATGGCAGACAGCCTAGTTGGGAAATAAATTGCGTCAAGAAGAAAAACATCCCTTTCGAAACATTTTTGCGGCCAGGTGTGCGCGAATAAGCTGTGATTTATGTCCGCCTGATGATAAATATTGCAGATGAGCGAGTCAGCATTATTTTCCTGCTGACCGACGTCGTTACCGATTGTTTTACGGGATATGTGGAAATTGATGGCGCAATGCGTCAGAAAATAGGGGGCAACAGCGATGGATCTGATCACCAAGATTAAGGGTCTGACCTACCTCGGCTGGGCAACATGTGCAGGATCACTGGCGTATTCCTTCAAGCGCGCCGCCATCGACAGAAAATTCAAAGACAGAAGCCCGCGAAAGACGTTCAGGGTCGGCAAACTGGTCAGCAGCGAAAGCATCGAATCCGGTATGGCATTTCAGTTTGAAAACGCCAGGCTGGAAGCCATCTTCGTTATACCGGGCGTGCCGCGCCTGACATGGACCCCGGGTGAACTGCCGCTTACATACGTCGTTGCCAGAACCGAATTCAACCCGGTCACGGTCAGCGTAAGACAGGAAAAAGAATCATATATTCTGGAAAGCAACGGTCTGTCGGTGACGGTCCACAACACCGGCAAGGTCACATTCACGACTTCCGCCGGAGTCGTCCTTCGAACGGACGACGCGCCGGCCATGACGAAGTCGGGATGGAAAAACACCGCAGCGATGCAGGATGACGAGGCGTTCTTCGGCATGGGAATGAAGGCTTCGCCTTTCAATGTTCGCGGTCAGAAATTCAAGCTGTGGAACATGGAACCCCAGGGCGCGTATGCACCGGGGGACGACCCGCTGTACGTTTCAGCACCAACCTACCTGTCAGTCGCCCCGCGCGGTTCGTACCTGATCTTCTTTGATAACACGTTCAAAAGCTGGTTCAGCTTCAAGGACAGGCTCGAGGCGCTGTTTGAAGGCGGGGCCATCAGATACTACTTCTTCGCCGGTTCCCCGGAAGACTCGATCAGGCGCTACTACGACCTGATCGGACACCCGGCAATGCCGCCGAAATGGGCTATGGGTTTCCACCAGTGCCGCTGGAGCTACATGAACGAGGCCGAGGTGCGCGAGGTTGCAGAAGGCTTCAAGAAGCGTGACCTGCCGTTGTCCAGCATCCATCTTGACATCCATTACATGAACGGACACCGCGTATTCACGGTCGATCCGGCCAGATTCCCTGATATGAAGCATCTGGCTGACGACCTTCTTGAGGACGGCGTCAGACTTGTCACAATCCTGGACCCCGGCGTCAAGATTGAAGATGAATATCCCTTATACCGGGAAGGTTGCGAACAGGACCTTTTCCTGAAGCTACCCGACGGCAGCCTTTCGGAATCACTTGTGTGGCCCGGAATGTGCGGCTTCCCGGACTTTTCGAAACCCGAGACGCGCCAGTGGTGGGCCAAACAGTACAAGTTCCTGATTGACCGGGGCATTTCCGGCTTCTGGCATGACATGAACGAACCGGCCGCCTTTGCAGCCTGGGGCGACTGCACCCTGCCCGATTCCACACTTCACTCGATGGAAGGACGCGGCGGCACCCATCTGGAAGGTCACAACGTTTACGGCCTTCTGGAAGCGGTCGCAGGATTCGAAGGCCAGAAGATGTTCAAACCGGAAAGAAGACCATGGATTCTTTCAAGGTCAGGTTGGCCGGGTCTTGCCCGCTATTCCTGGCACTGGACAGGCGACGTCGAAAGTAACTGGTGGAGCGTTGCCCAGACGCTCCGCATCGTCATGAACCTGACAATGTCCGGCATTCCTTACAGTGGCGGCGACATCGGCGGTTTCGGGGGCGAACCCGACAAAGAGCTGTTTGTCAGATGGTTCGAAATGTCGTCGATGTTCCCGTTCTTCCGCGTCCATTCGGCGTTTTTCACGAAGCGCCGCGAGCCGTGGTGTTTTGACGAAGAAACTCTTGATATTACACGGGTTCACCTGAAGCGGCGCTATTCGCTGCTCAGCTACTGGTACACGCTGGCAGCGGCGGCGACGCGCACCGGACGCACACTGATGCGGCCGATGTTCATGGAAGACCAGAACATGGTTGACGTAGATGATCAGTTCATGGCCGGCAACGCAATCATGGTTGCCCCTGTCCTGAAGAAGGGAAGCGCGGAAAAGATCGTCAAGTTCCCGGCCGGGACATGGTACGACTGGGAATCGGGCGAAAAGTTCGGCAACGCCGGTTCAGGCAGCAGCGCGACGATCGCAGCGCCACTTGGCGTTCTGCCGATGTTTGCAAAGGCAGGTTCGATCGTTCCTGTTGACATCGCGAACGCGGTGCAGCTTCGCCTGTTCGTGCCTGCAGTTGACGGTGTTCATGTCGGCGGCGAGCTGTATCGCGACGCTGGCGACGGTTACGGCGCGTGGCTGCTGGAACAGTTCGGTGTTACACGGGAAGGCGGCACAGTCAAAATCACCCGCAAGGCAACCGGGGAATTCAAACCGACGCAGGATGGATTCGTTCTTAAAATTGTCGGTGCACAAACGGCTTCAATCGAAGTGGATGGACAACAGGTCCAGGCCACCGACGGTACCTTCGCGATACCCGCCGGATTCACCACCATCATCATCTAATCAATAATGGCCGACAATCCCTTCAGGATGCGCCGGACAAATCACCTCGGACATGCACCTGCGCCACGAAGTGGCGGCTCATTTACAGGCCAGGGTAACGCAGCCCCGAAGGGGTAAGGCGACCCTGGTGCGGCTCATTAACAGCCCAGGGTAACGAAACACCGAAGGTGTGAGGCGACCCCGGGGTCCGACGCATCCTGAAGGGATGCGCCATTAACAGGCCAGGTACGAGGGAGCCACAGGCGACCGAGGCCCTGGTATTGACGGTGTATTTAATGTTTTAAGGCTCTGAAAGAGCCGTGGACCGGCATTAATCCCAAAGAAAACGCGAATTATGTTCGACGCCGTATTTGTTGAGAATGGAAAGCAGTTCTTGTTGAAAAGTCACAGTTTGGTGATGATGGGCCTGATTGTTCACATACTTCGTCAGTGCTTCAATTTGCGAACGTCCAGACGAAAAAAGCCCATAACCGTTTTGCCATTGAAACTTGCCTGAAGCGCCGGTCTGTTTTGTCAGCCATCTTGAAGATCTGTGTTTGATCTCTCTTATCAAGTCTGTCGGTCTTGTCGTTCTATCAAGCAGGAATACGGCATGAACATGATCAGGAGTGCCCCCCACAATCACTGTGCGACCGCCGTTTTCATTTATGAGTGTGGCAATGACGGCATGTAGTTCAGGAAGAAGGTCTGCCGGGATAGTCTTCCTTCGTTCTTTAGTCGAGAACACCAAATGGAGGGCAATGAAAGACAATGATTGTGACATTTTCCACTCGGGTTGGAGGTACGTGGTTAGTTCGTTTCTGAGCCGGGGTTTGTTCGGCGGTCCACGGCCGTCCTTCGCCTTCGGCTCAGTTGGCCGCGGCCTTCACATGGCGCATCCCTTCAGGATGCGTCGGACGTGTTCCGACGCCACAACGTGGCGGTCCATCATAAGGCCGCGGCCAGAGGCGTACTACGCCGTCGGCCGTGGATGCGTCGGACGTGTTCCGACGCCACAACGTGGCGGTCCATCATAAGGCCGCGGCCAGAGGCGTACTACGCCGTCGGCCGTGGATGCGTCGGACGTGTTCCGACGCCACAACGTGGCGG
>CAZFVA010000022.1:0-17446 GCA_964522105.1 uncultured Anaeromyxobacteraceae bacterium | reverse complement strand
ACTACGCCGTCGGCCGTGGATGCGTCGGACGTGTTCCGACGCCACAACGTGGCGGCTCATTTACAGGCCAGGGTAACGCAGCCCCGAAGGGGTAAGGCGACCCTGGTAAAAGGCCACCGACGGTACCTTCACGATACCTGCCGGATTCACCACCATCATTGTTTAAATTGAATTAACGAAAATTAATCAGCAAGAACGATCGTTTCCATAAGGGCAACGCCGGGCACCGTCTTTTCGGGATTTTCGCCTTCAGTAACCTTCAATTCAGCGTTGCCTTCCATCCGGTAAACGACCGGATTTCCAGCAAACATCTTTGCAATGCCCTGTTGAACCTTCGGCAGTTCTTCAATCACGGCCTCGCGATCATGAAGGCGCTTCGACTGCAACGTACCGGTAATACTGACATTCTTGTTCTTCAGGCTTATATCAAACTTGGCATGATACTTATGGTTGGCCTTCGGGTCCGGCACCAGCGAAGACGGCGTAACCTTCAGGTTATCTGATACCGCCAGAATCTTGTCACGGCTGCCGAAGAAAGCACGACTGATCACCTCGCCACCACGTTTCGGGTCCATCTGGAAATTGATGAAAGCCAGCGTATATTCAGGTGTAAAAAGCCTTGTCGTCCACCAGCGCTTTGAATAATCCGAGGTCAGGCGATTACCGAGCATATGGTCCATGTATCCGGCGCCCTTCAACTTGACAGTCTTGCCGTCAAACGTCAGTTCCGCTTCAAAATCGCCGCGCGGCATGTGGAAAAAATGCTGGGCATATTCGGTGCGCTTTTCATTTAAGTACATCTTGCCATCATAAAACTTCACGCCGTTGTGCCAGCCATCCATCTTAAGGTTCAAACTCAAGCCTTTTTCATTGATATTGACGGTCAGGCTTTTGCCCTTGTTAATCAGTTTGTTCGGGCCAATCTTGATAAGCCCCTGAGCCTCGTTTTCACTGTATGCCGACACGTCATGTTCAAAGGCGAAGTGTTTGGCAGGCTTGTCTGGGGGGGTCACGGACATGTTGACGCCGGCCCGGCCCTCGATGACACCGATGTTGGTGTACATGAAGTTGACATAAAGGATGTAGCCGTCGTCCGACTGAAGGATTGTGGTCCAGCTTTCGCTGTAGAACTTGTCCTTTTCAGGATGCCGCATCAAGTCTGCAGGTGTTGTGTTTGCCGTCTGGGCACCCTCGCGATCAACGGTGACTTTGGCGACTGCGGGGATCGACAGGGAAAGAACCATAAGGACGCCGGCTATGAAGATTCTGGAATTCATGATGACCGCCTTTGTGAAATTACCGTGGCCAAAAACTATTCAATCGTGCAGGTCTTTGATGTAAACGTACCTTCGAAAACCCAACCGTCCATCGTACCATCGCCATCCATATCAGCATCCGGCTGAACGCCCTCGGACAAAGTAAGAATGTCGTACAGGGTCCCGATCATGACGTTCGTCTTCTGAGCATCTTCAACCGACACGATGCCCCTGAGGGTGCCATTCGCGATCTTGCCGCCATCGGTCGAAATCGTACCGGCCAGAACGACCTTCAGAATTGGAATTGTTATAGGATCAGCACCTTCCATCGGGACCGTAAGCACAAACCTTTCAACGCCTTCGTTAAATTCAAAGGCGCCTGTTGATTCAAGGTTGGCCATTACTGTGGTCGGTGTACCCGTGAAAGAATAGGTCGCGCCGTCCTTGGTGCCAACGCCAAAATCAATAGTCAGAACGCGGCCCCCGGCGCTTTCAACAGTTTCAGTTGCGTCAAGCGGGTCTGTCGCGTCGGATGCGTCATCAGCGGCAGTAACGGCATCAGTCTGATCGTCAGTTACCGACATCAGAATATTGATAGTGCCCTTGCCAATCTCGGTCCTGATGAAATCGTTGACCGGCGCCTTGAATGTATTCAGAGGGTTACCAAGCGCGAAGGTGTCCATGACCCATGACTGACCGACCAGACCTTCGTCCCCGCCGCCGCCCTGGCAATTACAGGTGCAAACAACAATTATGTCCTGACCTGACTGACCACCTTGATACAGCGGATCGCCGGGGGACGCCTTTTCGCCGAGCGAAGTGTAATACTCATCAATGCCACAGGCAGAAAACATCAACAGACAAACACAGGCGGCCACTTTTGCCAGATTCAGACAGGTCCTCATGATAACTCCCGCGCAACGCGTCACGGCATTATAAGCAGTTTGCGTCAACTGATAAGCCGGATTTTTCAATTAAGAACAAAAAACTAATCAGGCCGCAACCGATTCGGGGCAGTTACTTTACTTCCACCGGACAAATCCCATAGGCTTACATGCAACGAAACGCTGAACGCGGACAATGCACTACAGGAGTTACAGATGAACATCAAACTGACCGTTATTGGTGGCGCCGGAATGATGGGAAGGGCCATCGTTGAAGGAATCATAAACCGTGGGCTGATTGAACCTTCCGAAATTACTGTGACTGCCAGACATGAAGGCTCGCTGGCGGCCGTGTCTGAACTTGGTGTCAGAACAACGACCGACAACGCGGCAGCAATTGTCGGTGCCGATATCGTAATGATAGCCGTCCACCCTAAACAGTGCCTTCCTGTTCTGAAGGCACTTGAATTCAGGCCGGACCAGATGCTGGTTTCCATTGTGACCGGTATATCGATCAAGGCCATTTCAAAGGCGGTCGGCAAGGATCTGCCTGTTGTCCGGGCAATGCCGAACGTAGCGGCCGTCGTCGGACAGTCGATGACAGCAATCTGTCACGGCGCAAAGCTTTCAGAAGACATGCTGAAGCACGTTACGGCGGTGTTTGAATCGGTCGGGGAAGTTGTATTAATTGATGAATCCCTGTTTAACGCGGCAACGGGACTGGCCGGGTGCGGGCCGGCCTTCGCGTTCAAGTTCATTGAAAGCCTGGCGGCAGGGGGGATCAAAATGGGTCTTCCAAGGGACGTTTCGCACAGGATGGCGGCGCAGGTGCTGCGCGGTTCGGGCGAAATGGTCTTGAAGACCGGCAAACATCCGGCGGCCTTGAAAGACGCGGTTACAAGCCCGGGTGGCTGCACCATTGACGGACTGGCAAGGCTTGAAGAACACGGGATGCCTTTCGCGATTATCGGAGCTGTCGAGACGGCGGCAATCAAGGCCGGAATTCTGTTCGACGAATCAAAAGACGACAAAGATTAAAGGGCTACATGGGCGGGGCGTTTCGAATTTCGATCGACACACGTTCATTTGCAGGCGTTTCAAAAACAGTCCTGGCCGCCTTGTCACCCTTCAGAAGCCAGTACATAAACGCGGTCGTGTAGGTCGCACCGATCTGCATCGACTCCTGCTGGTCCATGTAGGTGAACGGGTTAAAATCGGTCTGGCGGACGCCTTCGCCGCAGCAATCCCGGAAACTTTCTTTGACTTTGCAGACATCACAGAACGACAGGTGGCCGGTGTCCTGAACCTCGGCCTTCCACGAAGGCCCCTTCAACTGTGCAAAATCATTCCTTAAATCATCATTGCCTATCGAATAGATCATGCTGTCTTCAACGGCCAGAATTGTATAAAACGGTTTCGTGAATTCAGCCGGGTCGGTAAGGTCATAGAAGCTGTCGAAAGGCACCGTGTGAAGAAAACACCCCTTTATTCGATTATCCCGGCTGGTTGCGTACGCCGTTGTCATGCCACCGAAGCTGTGACCGAACATCGCGACACTGTCAGCGTCAAATCTGCCCCGGATGATTGCCGGGACTTCCTGCGCATCAACGTCAAGAAGTTTGTCCAGAACAAACGGCACATCGCCCCCCCTGACAGGAAGAAATTCGGGACTGAGTCCTGCGTTGGGAAGTCCGTCAAGCGTCTCCCACAACGTGTCACCGACATGATCGGCTGACGCGACGGCAAACCCATGACTGGCAAGTCGTTCGGCCAGGGAAATATTGGATGTCCTGATACAGCCGCCACAGTGGGAAAACAGCACCAGAGGCCACTGTCCAGGCGCCAGTTCAGCATTCCTGACGCCGTGAACCGTCTTTGTCGCGCAGTCAGACATGCCTTCAAGAAGTGTTGTGAACAGGTCAAGTTGATGACCTTCAAACATATCCTGAATCGGCTTGCCGGTTTCAAATTCCTGGCGGACCGCCTCGGTCGCCGGGTACCAGACCTCGACCGGCAGAACCCGATCGCGCACGGTATCATGCAGGGTCATGTTGACGTGCCCGACCGGATAAGGGCCGAACTTCGTGTAGTCAGCCGGAATAACTTCAACAACATCGACCGCGACATCAGCAGCCACATCGGCGGCGACATCAACCACGGCGACATCATCGACTACGTCAACATCTGCCGACGACCCGCCACAACCGACGACAGCCAGAAACAGGCCGACCGCAACAAACCTGGCCGCAACCTGAGCAAACCGATTAAAACCAATTTTCATGATTACCTCTGAATTGTGCCGAACCCTCTTGGGCCAAAATCAACAACCTGAATCTTTCATCAGGGAATTGCACAGACGCAACTGACCTGACCATTCTCAAGCGACTCACAAACGGCCGAAACCGCTTCAATCCCGCAAACATCAACACAGTCATTTACCACGCAACAACCGTCCTCGGCACAGATAGTCGCAATATGGGAATTTGAACACGACCAGGAAGACCTGGCCCGTTCAACGTCAAGACAATCTTCCAGTCCTGATTCACTGAAAGCGATCGGACACGCAAGATCCATTTCTTCACGGGTTGTCGCCTTATCTAACAGTGCCTGTGCATTGTCAACGCAGACCTTCATCCAGGAAATCGGCCGATATTGCATTGTTTCCAGACAATCAGTCACACATTCAGGGTCAAAATAGTCCATACATTCAACGCTCAGGTCACAATAAGACGTGCAGACTTCCTGACGATCCGAACAAGCCTCAGTCGCATCCTCACATCCGACCGACACGGTCAGAACCATAACAGACGCCAGAACCAGCCCTTTAAATCCCATCACATCAACCTGTCACATTAGATACCGGTCCGATTATGAATAACGGCCGGAATAAAGGCAACAGTGGCGGCGTGCCCGCGTTCTATTGATAACTGTAGATTCAACGCTTACAATTCTGGTGGCAAACAATTTTTCCGGGAGTTTTGACATGAAATTTCAGCAATTTTCAGTATTCGCCAGCCTGTTCGCTGCAGCAGTCGTTTTCGGATGCAGCGGTGGTGAAACTCCTGTGGAAGACATTCAGGATTCCAGCATTACCAGCGACGTGCAGCACGACGTCATCAGTGTAGACCGGTACGAAGACGTCAATGACGTCAGGCAGGATGTTGTTGCGGACACCGCTGACATAGCTGACACAACTGCCACAGACATTGCGGATACCCTTGATATTCCGGACAGTTCCGACATTGAAGAAATAGTAGAGTGCCCGGGAAATTACCTCTGTCCGTGCGACAACCCTTCCGACTGTTTCAGCGGCCTTTGTGTTCCAACCCCGAACGGCTCCGTCTGCTCCAGAACTTGTGCCGACGTGGGGGACTGCCCGGACGGTTACGCCTGCACAACCATTACCATGACCGGCGGCGACCCGATTTTCGGTTGCGTTGACAGGTTCCCGGACATTTGCCGCCCGTGCATCACAGACGATGACTGCGTCCCGAACGTAGGGGCCGACAACAGGGTCTATAAATGTAACAAATTCGATGACAACGGCAGTTATTGCGGCGCAGAATGTGTTGAAAACCGCGAATGTCCGACCGGATTCATCTGCGAAACTGTCGGCGAAGGTGAAACTGCGTACACTCAGTGCATGCCGGAAAGTGGCGAATGTCCCTGCACCGAAAGGTACTCATCTGCCGGATATGAAACAGAATGTTTCGTTGAAAACCCTGCCGGGCGCTGCGCCGGCAAAAGAGCATGCGACACTGTCTGTGACGCGGCTACCGCACTTGTTGAATCATGTAACTTACAGGACGACAACTGCGACGGAATGACCGACAACGGGGTCCCTGCAGAAGACTGCCCGCTTGAAAACACCATTGGAATCTGCACCGGCAGCACCATCTGTATTAACGGCGAAAACAACTGTCAGGGCGCTTACGCAATTGCTGAAACCTGTAACAACCAGGATGAAGACTGCAACGGAACGACCGACAACGGCCTTGGCGAGACAACCTGCGGGCTGGGCGAATGCCTGCATACGGTCGCAAACTGCCAGGGTGGCAATTTAGTACCGTGCGAAGAGTTTGAAGGTTCCGTAAACGAAATCTGTGACGGCCTGGACAACGACTGTAATGGCGTCACGGACAACGGCTTCCTGGATACTGACCTGGACACGATTCGTGACTGTGTTGACCCCGACGACGATGACGACACCATCCTGGATGGCGACGACAACTGCCCGCTCGACCAGAACGAGTTTCAGGAAAACATGGACGATGACGAATTCGGGGACATCTGCGACAACGACCGCGACGGCGATGGATATGATAACGACGTTGACAACTGCCCCGGAACGTTTAACCCCGACCAGACCGACGACAATCACAACGACATCGGTGACGACTGCGAAAACGACTGGGACAGCGACACCATTCTGAATAACGTGGATAACTGCCCGTGGGTTGCAAATCCACTGCAGGAAAACATGGACTTCGACCTGTCCGGTAACGTCTGCGACTGCGACGTCGACGGCGACACAATTTTCAACACCGGCGTCGACCGCGACAACCAGGCTTGTGGTACACCGTCACCTGTCGACAACTGCACGACCGTCCCGAACACCGACCAGCAGGACAGAAACGTCAACGGTATTGGCGACGCCTGCGAAAGTGACTGGGACAGTGACGGCAGACTGAACACAATTGACAACTGCCCGTGGATTGCAAACGCGACCCAGGACAATATGGATGACGACGATTCCGGCGACAAATGTGACTGCGACATCGACGGCGACGACGTCTATAACACAGGTTTCGACCGTAACAATGTTGCCTGCCCGACCCCGACGCCGGCCGACAACTGCAAGACGGTGGCCAACGCCCTGCAGGAAAACATGGACACAGACGCCTGGGGTGATGCGTGTGACTGCGACATCGACGCAGATGGCGATGTAAACGCGAATCCAGGCTGCACAGGCATCGATTCAGACTGCGCACCGACCAACCCGGCGATCTTCCATAACGCGACTGAAAAGTGCAATAACGTTGATGACAACTGCGTCAACGGCATCGACGAAGGGTGCGACGACGACAATGACGACTACTGCGACAACACAATGACAACGGTCGGAACACCAACTGTCTGCCCGAACGGCGGCGGCGACTGCAACGACTCGAACATACTGGTCAAACCTGGGGCCACCGAATTATGCAACCTGATAGATGACAACTGCGTCAGCGGCACAGACGAAGGACTCGGAACAACGACATGCGGACTGGGCCAATGTACCCACACAATCAATAACTGCGCCAGTGGCGAAATCCAGACCTGCAATCCGATGCAGGGTTCTGTGGCCGAAATTTGCGATGGCCTGGACAACAGTTGCGAAGGTACAACTGACGAAGGCTGTGACGATGACGGCGACGACTTCTGCGACAAAACGATGACGACCCTCGGAACTCCGGCCGTCTGCCCGAACGGCGGCGGCGACTGCAACGACGCAATTCCCCAGATCCGGCCATCGGCCACAGAAAAGTGCGACAACATCGACAACAACTGTGACCTTGATATTGACGAAGGTTGTGACGACGACGGCGACCTGTACTGCGACCAGAACATGACCTATTCAGGCACGCCGTCAATCTGCCCGAACGGTCCCGGCGACTGCAATGACATGATCTACAGCCGCAATCCGGCTGCCACCGAAACGTGTAACGGCGTAGACGACAACTGCAACGGCGCGACCGACGATGGTCTTGGGACGATTTCATGCGGGCTGGGCATTTGCTACCACACAATGCAGGCCTGTATAGCTGGCGAACCTCCGGTTTGTAATGCGATGCTGGGGTCGGTAACCGAGATCTGCGACGGCGCCGACAACGACTGCGATGGCGGGACCGACGAAGGCTGCGACGACGACAGTGACGACTACTGCGATTCATCGATGGGCACAATCGGCGGGCCGGCCGTCTGCCCGAACGGCGGCGGTGACTGCAACGACGCGGACTCGTCCATACGTCCGGCAGCCACAGAAAAGTGTAATAACATTGACGAAGACTGTGACCTGACAGCCGACGAAGGGTGTGATGTTGATGGCGACGACTACTGCAACTCCAGCTTGATCATTGTCGGCACACCAACCGTATGTCCTAATGGCGGCGGCGACTGCAACGACAACAGTGCCGCAGTCAAACCGTCGGCATCAGAAACGTGTAACAACATTGATGACGACTGCAGCGGGACGATCGACGACAACATAGCGGCGGCCATCGACACATTTGAGCCGAACGAATCGTGCATTCAGTACCTCAACCTGAGTGATATTCCGGAAGACGCCGGTGCCCAGCAGTTCACGGGAAAGATATACCCGTCAGGGGACCGCGATTTCTATAAGGTCAAGTTCGTGGAATCTGCACATGCATGTGTCCCGTTCACAAGCCAGACGTTCCGGGTGACGATTAACCTTACACCGCCGACCGGACTTGACTGCGTTGACCTTAATGTCATCCTTTACAATGATGCAGACGCCTGCGTCGAACAAACCAGATCTAACGCCACCGGATGCGGCGCAAAACAGATCGTCTTCGATTACGGCGGCACATGCACTTTCAACGACGACAAGACATTCCGATTTGCAGTCGTGGGCAGGGCGGCGGCTGACTGGGAATGTTCCGGCTACACGATGACAGTGGACGTGGCCCTTATGTAAATCCCCTCCCGAATTCCCTTTTTAATCCTTGCTGTTTCATCATCAATGAATGACTAACCGGCCACTGCGGAGTACAATCGAACAGTCACTCCACCATCCGGGAAAGGTTAATAGATGCAGGTTGACGCCTTTGTACTTGCGCTTGCCATCTTCTTTCTATTATCAGCCGCCATCATTGTACCGATGGCCATGAAAATTGTTTCACAACGCAGAAAACTGCGACAGTCGGATGCGGACCAGACCATGGCGGAAAGCCAGCATGCGGCTGCAATCAAGGCGCTGGAAGCCAATCATCAAATTGACATCGGACGCGTACGCAAAAGGCTGCTTGAACCGTTCGTCGCGGCCGAAACGGCATCGTTCAGAGTGTCTCTGGAAGACGATCGACTGTCCCGCATGTTGATTACATACCACGCCTCACTTGAAGCCCTCGCACACGCTGACTCGGCCCCGGAATCTGAAACTGCCGAACACATAAGCTTTGATGCGGCCCTGAACAGAATTCATCGGGACGACCGGGCCATGGTCAGAAACGCACTGATTGATTCGCTGTCCAGGCAACGCCCGCTGAATGTCATATTTCGATCAATCGAACCTGATGAAAGTCAGAAATACCTGGGCGCAAAGGGCAAGACCATTTCACTCAATGACAGCGGCACCGTCGAAATGATCGGTACAATCTCGGATTTAACAGAACTTATAGAATCAAGACAGACCGACAACGCCAACCACGAAATCCTGGAATCACTGCTGGACCTGGTCCCCTGGGGCATCTGGGCCGTCGACTCTGACTCGCTCATAACGATGTGGAACAAGCAGATGGAGGAACTGACCGGGATTTTGTCGGAAAAAGTAATCGGAAGAAAAAACAACTCGACTGAAGCCGGATTGTTCAAAGACGCGATCTGTGGACAAAATTTCCCTGATAAGGGTCCAACATCCTTCACTTTCAAACCGGACCAGAACAGCGGTAAAACATTCAAAGTAATCCTGATACCGGTTTCCGGGCACGACGCAACTAACCGACAAACGTTTGGAATTCTGCAGATGCAGCAACCCAGAGTGACAGGACCGAACCGGTCAACCGAAATGGAGGCCCTGGGCAGACTGACCAGCGGCGTCGCCCACGACTTCGCCAACCTTGTACACGTCATACTCGGGTACACAGATATCCTGAAACAGGATCTGAAAGATCAGCCGATTCAACTTGATGACGTCGGCCAGATTCATGACGCGGGAACAAGGGCAGAGGAACTGGTCTACCAGCTTCTTGCTTTCTGCAGCAAAGACTCCCTTAATGCTCGCGACAATGACCTTAACGCGGTCATAGACAATTTCACCGGCCTGTTGAAACGAATTGCAGGCGATAACATTACCCTCAGATTCCATTCAGATCCCGATATTCACACAACGATTGCAGACACCAGCCAGATAGAAAAAATTCTGCTGTCGTTAATCATCAGGGCAAAAGAATGTCTGCCGGACGGCGGACTTATCGCAATTTCAACAAAAAACGTGACCGTCGAGGAAGGTTGGCTCGTCAATGAATCCGACATGATCCCCGGCGACTACGTGAAACTGTCTGTGTCAGACAACGGTAATTGTCTGCCTTCAGGCGAAAGTGCAGGACAGGAAGAAGACGAACCATCACTGTTCAAATCAATTAAAGAAATCATGTCATCAATCGGGGGCTACCTTAACGTTCACGCTTCATCAGACATTGGCACAACGGTGTCCATGTACTTCAAGTCGACATCAAAGCCGGGCACTGAACAGGGTGAAGTCAGTCGCACATCCGAATCCGGAAAAAAGACTGATGCCGCGGCCGCGCCAACAACCAGGGCTACTATTCTGGTGGTCGAAGACGATGCCTCGGTCAGAAAACTTACGGCCAAGGCGCTTAAGCAGGCCGGTCACGTCGTTCTGGAAGCTGGCGACGGGATCGAAGCCATGAAGGTGTTCAACCAGAATCCAGACAAGATAGACCTTCTGATTACAGACGTAATCATGCCAGGCATGAACGGGCGCGAAGTCTGCGATGAAATCAAGCGAATCAAACCTGACCTGCCGGTTCTTTTCTGCAGTGGTTACAGTTCTGATCTACTCGAAAACGAATACATGTTAAATATACAGGGCCTTGTGATTCAGAAGCCCTACAGATCGGCAGATCTGCTTGCAACCGCTGCGAAGCTTGTTGCTGCAGGCAGCGCTTCTCAGGGGAACCTGCCAATCTAAGCTCAGACAACACTCGGCACATCAGCTTGAAAGGTGAAATCATGAACCGATCTACTTTTGCGACAGTCCTGTCGGCGACGTTAGTTTTGTTTGCCGGGTCGTTATCCGGATGCGGCGGAAACTCGTCGGTAGTAGCGTCAACCCCGGATGGGTCAGACTCGAAAAGCGCGGAAGTCAGCATCCCGGCTTTGTTGACACCGGAAGCCTGGAAAAAGCCGAAAGCTGCTGTGTGGGCCGAAGTCGAAAAGTTAGAAAACGAACAGAAATTCCAGGCCGCACTTGACCTTGTGATCAGCGCCGAGAAAACGGCTGCTGCATCGGGCAACGCACCGGAGCTGGTCAGAAGCCTTATAAAACGGGTGTCAATCGAAGGCTCGCTGAATCAATGGGAGGGGGCGGTCAACCACCTGCTGACATCTGAACCAACGTGGCCGGGCGATCTGGTGACACAGACAGTGCTGGGCCTGTATCTGGGAAAGGCCTTGATAAACTACAAGTCCTTTTACGGCTACGAAATCTCATCACGCGAATTAAGAACTGACGCAGATCCGCTTGATGTGCGGACCTGGTCGTCAAAGCAGATATCAGACCGGGCAATATCAAAACTGTTTTCAGTGCGGGCGTGGCGCGAAGCCTTGAAGAATCTGCCGGTAAACACTCTGGAAGAATTCGTTGAAAGGAATAACTACCCGCGTGATATCAGGGGATCGCTGGCCGACACCGTGTCCTACATGGTGGCCGACATGCTGGCCGATTCTTCCAACTGGTCAGTCGACGAAACGGCGGACGTCTGGCGTCTTGACTGCGCCGAGCTGCTGAAGCCGGCCGAACGCGATGGAATGGTCAAATACCCCGAAAAGAAACATCCGCTGACCGTGCTTTCGGCCGTTCTGCGCGACCTTGAATCTATCAAAACGTCAAAGGGCAGCAGGGAAGGCGCGCTTGAAGCCAGGCTGACTTTATTAAGACTTCTGGACATGCATTCGGGCGGCAATCAGACATGCAAACAGACCATCATTGATTCGCTGACTGAAAGGCTTGTACAGGAACAGTCAGTCGAGTGGTGGACCGAAGGCATGTATCTGCTTGCGACCATTCAAAGATCACAGGACTTTCCTGACAGTTTGATCAAGGCGCGGGCCACCGCCAACCTGTGTCGGAAAAAATGGCCGGACTCTGACGGGAACAGCAGATGCGAAAACCTGATTGCCGAAATTGAATCAAAAAATATCGAATCGCTGAATGCCCCTGCCGTTGACGGACAAGGTAAAAGATCACTGGCGATCGATTGCAGAAACTTGAACCACCTGTGGTTTCGGGCATGGAAAGTTGATTACAGACAGGCCGTTGAAAACACCCGCGTCCATTCACCTGATGACGAAATTATCCAAAAATTCACGCGGTCGATCGAAAAGACCGTGCCGGACGTAAAATGGGATACTGAAATCAAGAATCCCGGGGACTTCAGACAGCATCGCCAGTGGAATGTGCCCCCGATCAATAAAGATGGGGCCTGGATAATTCAGGTTTCCGCAAAGCAGGATTTTGCTGAATCGGACAATATCCGTGACACCGTAATGATGTTTGTCGGTGGCCCGGTTGTGACTTCAGAACAGGACACCAAAACCGATTCCATCATCTTCAGGGCACTGTCGGGCGAAACCGGCAACCCCCTGAACAAAGCCGTAGTGAGGCTTTATCAAATAAACTGGGAAAGAAACAAGGCACCCAGAACCCTGATTGGAAAAGCGGAAACAGACAATAACGGCGAAGCCAGAATCAAATACAACGACGAAAGCGGCGGCCGGTTGGCTGCATACATTGACTGGGAGGGGCAGACCAGTCCCGTGCCGGTCCAGTACTATGGCTACGGGCGTTACAACGGGACTGATGAAGACCTCGAGCAGGGCGGTTTCGTCTTTACCGACCGCAGCATTTACAGGCCGGGGCAGAAGGTCAAATTCAAGGTCCTGGCTTACACACGATCGAAATCAGACAGGCCCCGTGCGGCCGACGCCAATTCCGATATACAGATACAACTGCTTGATGCCAATGGTGAAGAAGTCGCTTCAACCAACGTGAAAACGAACGCCTGGGGTACCGCTTCCGGGGAATTTGAGATCCCGTCGGCTGGCAAACTGCTGGGCGTCTGGACAGTCAGGGCCAGCTTCAACGCTTACGCCGGAATCAGGGTCGAAGAGTACAGAATTCCTTCATTTACAGTCGAAGTCGCAGAGGCTGAAGGCCTGCGGCTTAACAAACCGGCAGAGCTGTCGGGCACAGCTTCATACTACTTCGGACTGCCACTGTCCGGCGCAAAGGCCGCGTGGAAAATCGAACGGCAGGAGTTGTGGCCGTGGTGGTGGTTCGGGTCGCGCGGGCAGGCGCCACAGATTATTTCGTCAGGACGGACCGAGACCGACCTGGCAGGCAAATTCAAGATCAATTTTGTCGCAGAGGCCGGGGAAAAGCAGGATTCTGCTGACGATTTCAAGCCTGAATACATATTCAAAGTCAGCGTAGACATCACCGACGACGCCGGTGAAACACATTCTGTTTCCAAAAGCTTCCACATGGGATTTTCAGCCGTGAAGGCGGCGGCGTCTGCAGACCTCGGGTTTATTGATGCAGGCAATCCCGCGCAGATCAAATTGTCCAGGAACGACCTGAACGGCAACCCGAGTCCCGGTGAGATTTCATGGAAGCTGGTCAGGATTGTCGAACCTTCGCAACCGCAACTGCCGGCCGATCTGGAAGCCCCGGGCGCATTCAGACGGGGCGCCCGCGACTCCATTTTTGAAGGCGACCGTAAAACTGCCCGAATGAACATAAATTACGACGCCGGGGCAATGATCAGAAGCTGGTCCGACGGTAAAAACGTTGCATCAGGGAAAGTCACAGCAGACATGGCCGGGAAGGCGCTGCTGACGACTGACCCGCTTGAACCTGGATTCTGGCGCATCAGATTTGAAACGACTGACCAGTACGGCGGAGTATTCAAGGACTCGTTTGATTTTACGGTGGTCAGTCCTGATTCAAAGACGGCCCTGCCGGTGCTGATGACAACGCAGAAGCAGTCATACGAAGTCGGGGAAAAGCTGAGGCTTGTGGCAGGTTCAACTTTTGACGGCCAATACGCCCTGCTTCAGGTATATGACCGGTCCGGCCTGCGTGAAACCAGACACATGCGCATTGGGAAAGGCACCGACATTATTGAATATAATGTTGACAAATCAATGCGCGGCGGCCTGGTGTTCCGCCTGACATCCTACCGGGATTATCAAAAACTGACGACAACGGCCCGCGCCAATGTGCCGTGGTCAGATCGCAAGATCGACGTGTCAGTGGAACACCTGCGGGACAAAATCACCCCGGGCGGCAGGGAAACAGTTTCCCTGCGGGTATCAGAACCTGGCCTTAAGTCCGGCATCCCGTCGGCCGAGATCCTGGCCTGGATGTACGACAAGTCACTTGATGACCTGGCCCTGCTGACACCGCCCGACGTGTTCAGCATCTGGCCGGGGAACGGCGGCGCGCCGATCATGTATGACAACCTCGGTACGGCAAGGCGTATCTATTCAAGGGGTGAGGGACTAAGACAGGAATTCCAACTGACAGTTCAATTTGAAGAAGACAGCCTGAGGTATTTGAAAAATCGCTGGTTCCGATCGTGGGGCGGCGGCGGCATCAGGATGGCGGGCCGAGCCATGGGCGCCGGCGCAAAAAGCAAAGGCCTTGTGGGATATGCAGAAAATGATGAAAGCCGGAACATGGATTCAGAGGAGATATCTGCATCGGCCGTGATGCAGAAAGCGGCGGAGGCGCCTGCTGATGCTGCGGCCGCTCCAGCCCCGGCAGCCCCGAAAGAAGAAGTCAGATCGGCCTTCGCTGAAACTGCCTTTTTCATGCCTCACCTGATTACCGGTAACGACGGCTCGGTGTCGCTTGAATATGTTGTCCCGGACTCAATTACCACATGGAAGTTGCTTGCATACGCGACAACAAAGGACCTGCGGTCAGGGCACACCGAGGGACTTTCGATTTCAGCAAAAGACCTGATGTTGAAACCGTTCCTGCCAAGATTCCTTCGCGAAGGCGACCAGTCAACCATATCTGCGGTCGTTGCAAACACGACTGACAGGGAAATGTCGGG
Source organism: uncultured Anaeromyxobacteraceae bacterium (assembly GCA_964522105.1). GTDB lineage: Bacteria > Myxococcota_A > UBA9042 > DTJE01 > DTJE01 > JAGOFO01. Next base: position 2,215 of record CAZFVA010000022.1, on the reverse strand, counting down.
GACCGTCACAGTTCAAATCACAGACCCGGCCACAGGTGAAGACCTGGCCGCACGATTTGCGCTGAGCAGTGCAAAGATTCCGTTCGTCTGCCGTGCTTCCGGCGAAACTACGGTAAGTTTCAATGTCAGTGCGCCTTCGCGGATTGGCCCGGTTGCGTTCAAGATTGTTGCTTCTGCGGGCAAAGTTTCTGACGGTGAACTGCGAAGTATCCCCGTACTTCCGGGCAGATACCACCTGATCCAGTCCAGATTCGCGACTCTGCATAACAGACAGAATTCGAAAAAGACTGTCAGGACACTTAAATTCAACGACATGCAGACGCCTGACCCGACCAGAATCAACGACCAGATGGTCATAACTGTTGACGGGCAACTGTTCATGTCGGTACTTTCCGCGCTGCCTTACCTGACCGAATACCCCTATGAATGTGCCGAGCAGACCATGAACAAGTTCCTGTCGGCAGGCATAATGACCAGCCTTTTCGACAAGTTCCCCGGCATCGCTGCGATGGCGAAAGAGGCATCAAAGCGGGACACGCGCCTTACCCCCTGGAACAAGCAGGACCCTAACCGCAAGATGTCACTGGAAGAAACCCCGTGGGTCGAAGAGGCATCCGGTGGGCCGACCGAAAAACTGCTGAAAGTTCTGGACCCGACGATTGCCCGTGGTGTGCGGGAAACTGCCCTTTCAAGACTTAAGCAGATGCAGCATGCCGACGGCGCGTTCCCGTGGTTCCCGGGCGGACCGCCGTCCCAGTGGGTAACTCTGTACGTTGTTTCCGGACTGTCCCGTGCCCTTGAATTCAAAGTGGAAGTCCCGACTGACATGCTTGAAAGGGCTATTTCATGGACCCACAACTGGTATCTGGCCGAAAAAGCAAAGAAAGACAGCTACTTGAAAGACGACTGGAGCACAGCAACGTACCTTTCGTGGGTGCTGTCCAACCTGCCGGCTGACCTTCAGGGTGGATTCACGGCTGCAGAAAAGAAAGAGCTGCTGGACCTTGCGTTTGCCAACTGGAAGAAAATGTCGCCAGGTCTGAAGTCGCAGCTTACGCTGGCACTTCACCGCGCGGGGAAAACAGACGACGCGACACTTGTGTGGGCTTCCGTGATGGATTCAGCAAAACGCGAGCAGGATCGCGGCATGTTCTGGGCGCCTGAAGAACGTTCATGGCTGTGGTACAACGACAATATTGAAGGCCACGCTCAGGCAATCCGGACGCTTTCAGAAGTCGACCCGAAAAATGCAGGCCTGGATGACCTGGTTCTGTGGCTGTTCATAAACAAGAAGTTAAATCACTGGAAGTCCACCAGAGCCACTGCCGAAGTAATCTATTCACTTGCCCACTACCTGTCTGCGAACAACGAAATCGGCGGTACCGAGGTCATTGACGTCCAGGCGGCAGGGGAAGAGACGAAGTTTGTCTTTGACCCGCTCAAACCTGGTTCAACGACCATGCAGAAAGTTATTGAAGGATCACGGCTGGACGACGGCAGCGCGTCGGAAGTTATTGTTTCCAAAGAGACCCCCGGATGGGCCATGGCATCGGCAACATGGCATTTTTCAACGGAAAAGCTGCCGCCCAAATCTGATGGCGACCTGCTTTCAATTGAACGCGCGTACTTCCTGAAACGGAAGACACCTGCAGGGCCGGTTCTGGAACCGCTTACAGACAAGGTCGCCGTCGTGCCGGGCGACGAAATCGAAGTGCAGGTACAGATAAAGTCAAAAGCCGCACTGGAATACGTGCATCTGCGCGACCCAAGACCGGCCGGTTTTGAGCCGCTGGCTTCAGTGTCCCGTTATCATTGGGAATTTGGAATTATCTGGTATCAGGAAGTGCGCGACAGCGGCGAAAACTTCTTCTTTGAAAGACTGCCGAACGGCGAATACACGTTCAGATACAGCATCCGGGCAGCCTTCGCAGGCACTTTCAAAGCCGCACCGGCCACGATCCAGCCGATGTATGCGCCTGAATTTGCTGCTTATTCTTCAGGAAGGCTTGTCACCATCAAGGAACGTCAGTAACAGGACACGGGCAGCCTGAAATCCCTGAAAACGCGATCCCGCAAGTCCACAAACTCCAGACCAGACCTTCCTGCCGCATTACGACGCCGTCCAGAAAATCGACCCAGCCGTGCTCTTCCCACATCAGCCCAAGCAGATGTTCCCGCACCGTCAGAACGTTCCAGTCGTGGGAAACCAGCATAT
>CAZFVA010000021.1:45869-52591 GCA_964522105.1 uncultured Anaeromyxobacteraceae bacterium | reverse complement strand
CCATCTGTTAAATTCTTGAAGTTCCTGTACAATACGCCCCCGGTCTTGAGGAGAGCCCGTTACAATGTTCAAACCAATAATTGCCATAATCGGGCGTCCGAACGTTGGCAAGTCCACGCTTTTCAATAGAATTCTTGGTCGCAAGGCCGCTATTGTCGAAGATTCGCCCGGCGTCACAAGGGACCGTCAGTACGCTGAAGTTGATTACGCCGGCAAGGCCTTTTTCATCGAGGATACGGGCGGATTCGAGCCCGGTTCTGATGATGGCATGCTTGTGTTGATGGCCGAACAGGTTGAAGTCGCGATTGCAGAGGCCGATGCCCTGATTTTTGTTCTGGACGCCCGCGAAGGACTTCTGCCGATTGACCTGATTATCTGGGACCAGATCAGGCGTGCCGGCATCAAGGTTTTTGTCGCCGTCAACAAGGTAGATACGCCGAAGTCCGACCCGCTATACAACGACTTTTTCGCGATGGGTGCCGAGCACATGTTCCCGATTTCTGCCGAGAGCGGTTACGGGGTCGCCGATCTGCTTGATTTAGTTGTTGAAAAGATCGAGATGCCCCCGCTTGAAGACGAAGACACGGTGGACCTCGGACCTGGTGACGGTCCTGCAAGGATTACCCTGCTCGGTCGTCCGAACGTCGGGAAATCGACGATGGCCAACGCTCTTCTGGGTAAAGAACGCTTTTTGACAAGCGATGTTCCCGGAACTACCCGCGATTCAATTGATGTTGCGTTTTCATCTGCCGGTAAAGATTACATTCTTGTCGATACGGCCGGTATCCGCCGTCGCAGGGCTGTCGAGCGTGGCGTCGAGCGGATGAGCGTTGCACGCACGATTCGCGCGATTGAAGACAGTCACGTTGTTCTGTTGCTGCTTGATGCTGCCGAAGGTATCACCGATCAGGACAAGAAGCTGGCATCGCTCGTTATTGACCGCGGTCGTGGTCTGGTCATCGTCGCTAACAAGTGGGATTTGAAGTCGGGCAATAACGTCGCCGGTGACTTTAATCTTCTGATGCAGGACGAAATGGCTTTTGCGTGTTTTGCGCCGGTCATTTTCACGTCAGCGTTGAATCATAAGAACATCGGGAAGGTGTTGCCGACCGTCGATCATGTTTACGAAAACATGTTCAAGAGGGTCGGGACGTCCGAGCTGAACCGTTTCGTCGCCGAGGTTATTGACAAGCATCCGCCGCCGTCCCACGGCAACAAGATGGTCAAGATCAGGTACATCACCCAGGTTCAGGGTAACCCGCCGACAATGTTGCTGTTCTGCGGTGGCGTTGCACGTATCGATGCGGCATATCTGCGATATGTCCAGCGTGAACTTCGAGCCCGCTACGATTTTGAAGGAGTCCCGGTAAGACTTGTCCAGAAGTGACATTCCTGCGCAGTTTTTTTTCACCAAAGCTATGAATCAGACTTGTTTTCCCTTGCTTTTTTCATGATGTTGGGGTAAAAACCTGTTGTCCTGACGGCTGGATATCTTCCGGCTGCTACCTACCTTAACTTACCAAATAAGTCTTTGGGTTTGTGTGCAGTCGAAGGCGTCGGACTGAAAAGGTTCGTTGCATGGTGCCTGGGCCCTGTTTTTTTCAGGGTCTGATTAGTCGGCCTGTGCGGAGGAAGCGATGTCAACCGAAACAAACTGGTCCGAAATTATTGATCTTGTCAGTCGCGAAAAGGGCATCCCGAGGGACGTCTTCATCGAGGCTCTCGAAGAGGCGATCCTGAAGGCTGCAAAGAAGGTTTTCGGCGAAGAACGCACGCTTGAAGCGGCTTTCAATCCGGAATGCGGGCAGGTCGAGCTTTTCCAGTACATGGTTGTAGTGGAACTGGTCGAAGACCCGATGACAGAGCTGTCGATCGAGGACGCCGAACGCGTTGACCCTGAAGCTCAGCCCGGCGACGAACTTGGTTTCCAGATTTTCTACCTTGAAGCGGACAAAGATAAGGCCCGCGAAGAGGACATGAAGTTCGGGGACATCCTGAAAATTCAGACGTATCGTAAGGCGTTCGGGCGCATCGCTGCCCAGACTGCCAAGCATGTCGTTCTGCAGAAGGTTCAGGAGGCCGAAAGGACTCAGGTTTTCAACGAATATAAAGACCGTCTTACGGACCTGGTTACAGGCGTGGCCCGCAGATTTGAAAAGGGTAACGTCATCGTTGATCTCGGCAAGGCTGAAGCAATTCTTCCGCTCCGGGAACAGTGTCCGCGTGAATCGTACCGCGCCGGCGACCGCGTTCAGGCGTTCGTCAGGGACGTCACCCGCGAGCCGCGTGGTCATCAGATCATTCTGTCGCGTACCGACCCACGGTTTGTGACAAAGCTGTTTGAAAAAGAAGTTCCCGAAATTTATGAGGGAATCGTCCGGATAGTCGCTGTTGCGCGTGAACCTGGAGAGAGGACGAAGGTTGCTGTTGCATCTTCGGATTCTGATGTCGATCCAGTCGGCGCCTGTGTAGGTATGAAGGGCTCGCGCGTTCAGGCCGTTGTGCAGGAGCTGCGCGGTGAAAAGATCGACATTATCCCGTATTCACTTGATCTTGCCCGTTACGTCTGCGCCGCGATTGCCCCGGCAGCCGTCCTTCGTGTTTTGATTGATGAAAACAATCATCAGGTCGAACTGATTGTCGGTGATGACCAGCTTTCGCTTGCGATTGGCCGCCGCGGTCAGAACGTCAAGCTGGCCAGCAAGCTGCTGGACTGGAACATCGAAATTCACGGTGAATCGCGTATCCAGGAATTGAAGGACAGACTGAAGGCCGAACTGATCAAGCTGGAAGGCATTGATGAATCGACGGCTGAATACCTGTTCAAGCTTGGATATCATTCGCCTGATAACCTTCTTAATGCTGACGAAAACGAGCTGGCGTCCATCCCGGGTATCGGACATGAACGCGCCGAAGCCATTCAGCAGAAGGCTTTTGAACTGAAGCAGCGCCTGAAGGAAGAGTCTCAGACTGTCAGGGACAAGAAACCTGAACAGGATGTTGCTGCTGAATCCGATGAAATTTCAAGTGCTTCCGGGGAAGGGCCGGTATCCCTGCCTGCGGATTCAGAAGATAGTGCGACCGCCCCCGCGGGCGAGACCGGGGATCCCGTTTGATTCGGGAGGGGCACCGGCCCGAGCGCAGATGCGCCGGGTGCGGGAAGCTTCGCGACCGGGCGGAGTTGATAAGGGTTGTTACTGATTCTGTTAATGAATTCAGTTTCGATCCTGCCCTGTGCAGGGGCGGCAGAGGCGCTTACGTCTGCCGTGACCCGGAATGTTTGAAACGTGCCGTGTTGCGCGGGCATCTTGCCCGTGCTCTGAAAGCCCAGTCGAGCAACGACCGCGAAGCGGTTTTTCAACGGTTGCTGCAGGCTTTAAAGTGAGGTAGCTCTATGGGCAGACGCGTCTACGAGGTCGCAAAAGAACTGGGAGTCGAATCTAAGGAAGTCATTAAAAGACTTCAGGATTCCGGCGAGATAGTGGATGGTCATCTTGCACCTTTGTCAAAGGAGCAGGAAGACACGATCCGGAAGCTCTTTGCGGTAGCCAAGGAGGGCGAAGTCCAGGTCAAGAAGATGGCCGGCGGACGCATTGTAAGGCGGCGTCCCGGTGCCACATCTACGCAGCACAGTGATTCAGACGGTCCGGATGTGGACAACGTTGCCGCAGTCGAACCTGAGCCTGTTGTGGTCAAAGCGGTCGAAGAAAAGACGGAAGCGCCTGTTGAAGTCCCTGTCGTTGAGCCTGTAGTTCAGGAATTGCCGCCCGTCGTTGAAGAAACTCCGCAGGTTACTGTCGAAGCCGCCCCGGTTGTCGAGGCTGCGCCGGTCGAACCTGTTGTTCCCGTTGCCCCGGTTGCACCTGTTGTTGAAGTCGTCGAGCCCAAACCAGCCCCTGTCGTGACTGAAGCTCCGCCGCGCGTCCGTGTGGTTGAGCAGGCTCCGCCGAGGCCGGCTGGTCAGGGCGAACGTCAGTATGGCACTCCGCGTCAGTATCCCCCGCGTGAGTATGGCACGCCCCGTCCGCAGGGTACTGATCGTCCTGCCGGTGACCGTCCGCCTTCTGATCGTCCGCCGGTCGAACGTACGTACGGCGCCAACCGTCAGTACGGTGTGCCCGGTACGGCCGCTCCCAGGGATCCGTCCGCCGACAGGATGGGTGGCAGATCGTCCCAGGGTCCTGTTGATATTCGTGCAGTAAAAGAAGTTATCGGTGCCGCAATTCCCAGCCCGCGTGAAAAGGCTGAAAGGCTTGAAAAGGAAGAGCAGGCACGCAGAAATAAGACGCGTCCAGTCAAGGCAGATGAAGAGACTCGCGCCGCTCAGGCCCTTGCCAAGGATGCACTGGAAAAGAAGAAGAGCGGCAAAAAGCTTGTCTTTGACACTGGTCGTGGCGTTATTTCGCTTCAGAGCATTACGGTTGCTGATGACGAAGTTGAACACATCGAGCAGGCCAGGCCTCAGAACCGTCGCAGACCGCAGCAGCGGCCTGCACCGCGTCGCGGCAAGGCACACAAGACCCAGCTTACGATGCCGAATGTCGTCAAACGGAATATCAGGCTGGAAGGCGATGAAATCACCGTTTCTGACCTGGCCAGGCGCATGAGCCTGAAAGCTACCGAGCTTGTCCGCAAGCTTGTCGGCCTTGGAATCATGGCGGCGTTGAACCATTCGCTCGATTTTGACACAGCGACACTGCTGGCATCCGATTATGGCTTTACGATCGAGAAGGTCGGCTTTGACCTCAGCGAGCAGCTCAAGGAAGTCGAAGACAATGCCGATGCAATGCTGCCGCGTTCACCGGTTATCACGGTCATGGGCCATGTTGACCACGGAAAGACGACACTGCTTGACCAGATTCGTAACGCCACAGTCGCGGCCAACGAAGCCGGCGGCATTACGCAGCATATCGGTGCCTATAAAGTCAGTACCGCAGGCGGGGACATCGTGTTCCTGGATACACCTGGACATGAAGCCTTTACGGCGATGCGTGCCCGTGGTGCGTCAGCAACAGACATCGTCATCCTGATGGTGGCGGCCGACGACGGCGTCATGGCTCAGACGAAGGAAGCTATCGCTCACGCAAGGGCTTCCGGGGCGCCGATGATTGTTGCCATCAACAAGATCGACAAGGCTGATGCCAACCTTGAGCGTGTCAGGCAGGAACTGTCCCTTGAAGGCCTTATTTCTGAAGAATGGGGTGGCGACACCATCATCTGCGAGATTTCGGCCAAGAAGGGAATCGGCATTGATAAGCTGATGGAGATGATCCTGCTTCAGTCCGAAGTCATGGAACTGAAGGCTAACCCGAATAAACCGGCCCGTGGCGTCGTTCTTGAATCATCACTCGACAGGAATCTTGGACCGGTCGCGACAGTGCTTGTCCAGTCCGGTACCCTCAGAAACGGTGATGCGGTCGTTTCGGGCATGGCCAGTGGCCGTGTGCGCGTAATGATTGACGACAAGGGTAAACAGATTTTCGAAGCCGGACCTTCGACCCCTGTGCGGGTTGCCGGTCTTGATATTGTCCCGGATGCCGGTGATCTGCTGGCCGTTGTTGCTGATGAAAAGAAAGGCCGCGAAATTGCTGCCTTCCACATCGAAGCCAACCGCAGGGAAAGGATATCCGGCGGGGCAGCCAGAGTGTCGCTTGAAGACTTGTTCCAGTTGTTCAAGGCTGGCGACGTAAAGGACCTGAAGGTCATCTTGAAGGCTGACGTTCAGGGTTCGATGGCACCGCTTATTGATTCGGTCCTGAAGCTCAGACACCCCGAAATCGTTCTGAAAATTATCCATCAGGGCGTCGGAAACGTGGCCGAGTCGGACGTCAACCTTGCGATCGCGTCGAACGCAGTCATCGTCGGGTTTAACGTAGCTACAGACCCGAAGGCCCGCGCCCTTGCGGACCAGGAAAAGGTCGATATCAAGCGTTACTCGGTCATCTATGATGTGATTGATGATCTGCGCAAGGCGATGGAAGGTCTGCTTTCACCGAAGCTTGTTGCCAAACTTATCGGCAAGGCCGAAGTCAGGCAGGTCTTTGCTGTGTCCAAGGTCGGAAAGATTGCCGGTTCGTACATATTCGAAGGCGTGGTTAACCGCAACTGTACGGTCCATGTCATGCGCGAAGGCAAGAAGATGTTCGAGGGCAAACTCCACAGCCTTAAACGGTTCAAGGACGACGCCCGCGAGGTCAAGGCCGGTCTGGAATGCGGTATCGGCGTCGCCGGATTTGAGGGTACTCTTGAAAAAGATATCCTTGAATTCTATGAGTTCGAGGAAGTCCGCGAGACTATCAGTACACCGCACACCTGACAGCGGGCAGGTGAAACATGCAACCATTCAAACGAACTGACCGTGCCAGCAGCGTTATCAAAGACGCATTATCACGCATAATTTTGACCGATCTGGCCGACCCTAAAGCTGCCAGGGCCGTCGTCACGCATGTCAAAGTATCTGCTGACTTTTCCATCGCCCGGGTCAATGTCCGGTGTATGGAATCTCAGGAAAATGCAAGGCTTGCAATGTTGAAGGCCCTGCGTAAGTCGTCAAGTTTTCTTAGAAAACGGCTTGCCCTGGAGCTGAACCTGTTTCGGACGCCCGAGTTGATTTTTCATTACGACGACGTGCCTGATAAAGGGGCCAGAATCGATTCGCTGTTGAATACTTTGCCGCCGGTCAGGACAATGGCCGACGTTGCTGCGGACGAAGGGTTCGACAA
>CAZFVA010000021.1:34934-45769 GCA_964522105.1 uncultured Anaeromyxobacteraceae bacterium | reverse complement strand
TGATGAAGAAGGCGACGACGAAGAAGATTCTGAATTAGAAAAAGAAGATGAATGAATCCGACGCTCCCCGGGTCCCGCCTGTGCCGCCGTGCCTGATCGCGGTAGATAAACCGATTGGAATTACCTCAGCGCGTGTCGTCGGGATGGTCAAATGGCTTACCAGCACCAGAAAAGTCGGTCATGGCGGAACGCTGGACCCTTTTGCGACAGGTTTACTTCCAATTCTGGTCGGACGTGAATTCACAAAAATAGCTGACAGTCTGTTGATGGGCGACAAAGAGTACGTCATGACTGTCAGGTTCGGGTCTGAAACCGACACGTGTGACCTGACCGGAAAGGTTGTGGAGCTGGGAACCGGCGCCATCCCCGATGCGGCGGCAATCCATGAGGTGCTTCCAGCGTTTACCGGCGAGATTTTGCAGGAACCGCCCATTTATTCTGCCCTGAAACATGAAGGTAAGCCCCTGTATTGGTACGCAAGACAGGGAAATCCGGTCACCAAGCCTGCAAGAACAGTTACAATTCATCAGCTTGAGTTTGTCGAGATGGTCGGGCCTGACGCCGTGTTCCGGGTCGCCTGTGGCAAGGGCGCTTATATGCGTTCACTTGGCCGTGATATCGGAAGGGCTCTCGGTTGTCCGGCCCATCTGATCGCACTTCGGCGTACGGCCATAGGTCCGCTTCGCATCGAGGATGCCTGGCCGCTGTGGTTGTTGATGCAGTCTGGACGAAAAACGCGGGAAACTGCTGATTCAAATGAATGAAATAGTGGTCAGAACCCTTGGCAGCGGCTCGAAGGGCAATATGGCGTTCGTCAGATGCGGCGGGACCGTCGTGCTGATCGACATCGGGTTGTCTTCTCAGCGGATGATCAGGGACCGCCTGATTGAAGCGGGCGTTGATCCTTCGGAAATCACCGCTGCACTGGTAAGTCATTGTCATGGCGACCACCTTGGTTTTTCAGGACTCCGGTTCTGTATGGACAACGGCATTCCAGTTCTGGGACAGGTCGAAACCCTGAACAGGGCAACTGAAATATTCGTTAAGAATCTTGGGCGTATGCCCGATTTCGGAGTCCTGCAACTGATGAATCCCGGGCAGCGCATCGTTGTCGGGGACCTTGACGTTACGTCGTTCAGTGTGCCTCACGATGTTCCGACGATGGGATTTGTTCTGCGCACCGTCGGGAACGCTTTTCCCAAGGTGACTGTGGCGACCGATATCGGCGAAACGCATGATGATCTGGTCGGGCATTTCCTGGATGCGGACGCAATATTCATCGAGGCCAACTACAACGAAAAAATGCTGAAACACAGCCCGCGTGGGGTCCGGGACCGTGCCCGCGTCCACTCAACGGTAGGTCATCTTGGAAATGTGGAAGCCGGTCGTTTTGTTGGCCGTGTGTTCAGATTAAGTGCCAGAAAACCGTCGTTCGTGACGTTGATGCATCTAAGCGAAGACCACAATTCGCCGCAGCAGGCGATGCTGGACTTTCATTCTTCCGCCGGTCCCGACCTTTGTGGCATCAGGTTGTACACCGCGCCCAGAAACGAGCTTGGTCCTGAAGTCAGGGTTTGTCTTGAAGGTAACGCCGGTGGCGCCCCAACTTCCCGGCAGGGTTGTCTTTTCTAAATTATTCGCGGGTGGCACTGCTGTCCGAAAACTTCTTCAGCAGGGTTTTCAGCCGGTCCAGTCTTGATTTCATATCGGTGAACCACTCGTCCTTCGCCCCGTACATTCTGGCGATCGCCATGTTGCGTTCGTACGAATCAACCGCCTTTTCAAGCAGCGGGCGGGCCTGTCGCCGCAGCTCACTCAGGTACAGTCGAAGGTCGTCGTCGGTAAGTCCGGGCGGCACCTCGGCATTCATGATGTCGTCGTAGAATTCTTCATAAAGCTGGCCGATGCGTACACCGGCTTTTGAGCTCCAGAAGATGTTTCCAAGCCGGACCGTTCGCAGATAGTCGCTCTGGGCCTTCATGAAAAGTGTCGCCTTGTCGGTAAGGTCTTTTTCCATCCGATCAGTCGGCAGCACAAACTTAATGCCATAAAACAGGTCGTGCCACGTTTCGGCCCCTTCAAATCCGGCCATACCGGCGAAGTAGTTGCCCTTCATTTCAGGTTCAAGAGCGTGTTCGTCATAGATTTCAAGGGTCTGGGTCATCTGGTTACGGGCCTCTTCGAAACGGTTCTGTTTCCGCAGTGCCTTGCACAGCCGTGCCCGCAGCTCAACTTCCAGCGTCGGGGCAAGCCGGCTCTTTTCGCTGCCTGCTGCTTCAAGGTCCTTTCTGATAACCTTTTCCGCTTCTACCCATTCGCCGGATTCAAGCAGAGCCTCGCCAAGCCTGCGGTATGCGGCAGCCGTGTCTGCATCGCCCGGATGCGTTTTCACGAAGGTGCGGAATGAAACTGCCGCCTGGGCCGGCCTTCCAACCTTAAGCAATGCAAGACCGTGGTTAAACAGCGCAGGTTTCGCGACTGTCGAGTCAGGGAACTTTTTCAATACAAGCCCGAACAGTCGCGCCGCCTCATCAAATTTACCTGCTTCAAACGCAGTTGCGCCTTCGTCAAACAGCGATTCCGGGTCCATCATGTCGACTTTGATGCCGTCCGGCGTCATAAATGCGTTGAATTCAAGCGGATCCATGTCAATCCGGGTAGTTTTCTGGTTGCAGGCAATAAAAGCTGTTATCAGGCAAAAATATACTGCCGCGCCCTTAACTGTACGAAACATAAGTGTTCTTGCGTTTATCTGCGTCAACTCAACTTCTCTTTAATCAATAAAACAGTGTGCGTGCTCTAAATATCACGCTCCAATTGCAGATTGTACCGGCTTTCAGTTTGACATGTACCCCGGGCTTTGAAAAAATGCTTGGGTGATTATGGGGGTAGTTTCATGTTGAAGGTCGTTGTTGCGGAAAAGGGCAGTGCGGAAAAGGAACTTTTCTTTGCTGCTGATGAAGTGTCGATAGGGCGCGTTCAGTCTAATGGCATTGTTTTACCACGGCCGAATGTGTCGAAACGACATGCCGTGCTCGAGGTCAAAGCCGGACATATGTTCGTCAATGATCTGAAAAGTACGAACGGCACTTATGTAAACGGTCGGCGGATAGTTCAAGCCCGTGAATTGACCGTTGATGACCGCGTCTACATCGGGGATTTCGTGCTGCGACTTTCGATAGTCGAGCCGGACTCCGTTGGTAAATCCGATATTCAGCCGATGCCGAGTCATGACGAGCAGCGGGCTTCAACAATCGCCATGCCTGCTTTTAATGTGGATATGCCGCCCCCGCCTTTCGCGGCGATTTCCGAAGAACTGGATATTCCGCCGATGCCGGAGCTTCCCGACAGTGTTGTTGCGGAAGCTTCCGAACTGGTCGCCCCGCCCGATTTTGAATTTGAAGTGGAAACTGACTATTCGGAACCTGAACCCGAGCCGGAACCGCTGCCCGACCCGACTGTCGAGCCTGAACCCCGGCGCGTATTTGTTCAGGAGCCTGAACCGCCCGTGACCGCCGTTGTTGCCGAACCTGCGCCGTTGCCGTACCAGCCCCCGGTCGTTGCCGCACCTATGAAAGATGAGGACTCCCGTTCTGCGATATCCGGCCTGGCGCGGCGGCTTGGATATGATCAGAAACCGGGTGATTTCGAGGCGTTAAGGACGCTCGCTGACTATGCCGGCCGTCTGGTTTTCAACAATGTTGATCCTGCGACTGACGATTTTTCTGACGAACAGTGGCAGAAGCTTTCTGATGGCGTGATGAAACTGGTCGATCAGCTTCGTCGGGAAGACCGTATTCCCAGGGACGTTGATCCCTTTGCCATAACCCAGCAGATATTGTTTGAATTCGCCGGTCTGGGACCGCTTGAAGAACTGCTTTCCATGAGTTCGGTCAAGGCTATTGTTGTAAGCAGTCTTGACAGCATTTACATAGTTCAGGATGGCAAAACCCGCCGTGTGGACTCTGTTTTTTCTAACCAGGCGACGTTTGGCCGCGTTGTAACCAAGCTGTGCGGTCTGGCTGGACTCGAGGCTTCGGCACTGAACGATCCGATTGCGGAAGGTCGTCTGCCTGACGGGTCGCTGCTTCAGATTATCGGTCATCCGTTTGTGGATGACGGCCGCATGGTCGTCATTGAACGCCCTGTCGCCAAGACCCTTTCGATTGATGAACTGATCGATGGTGCCAGGATAACGGAAGAAGCTGCCGATGCTATCAGGTCTGCCGTCAGGGATAGACGAAACATCGTCGTGTGCGGTGCGCCTTCAAGCGGACGCAGCATTTTTGTGAACGCGCTTGTAAACATGATTGAATCGGATCGAAGGGTTCTGGTTCTTGGCGGGCGCCGGGAACTGGATCTGCGGCTGCCGAATGTCATGTCCATGAACAAGTCGGCCGTTGTGCAGGCGAAGCTGGGCGGGGCGTGCGTTGTCATTAACCGTGTTTTCCCGGATTACGTCGTTATCAATGGTCTTGAATGCGCTGACACAGAACTGGTTCAGGACCTCGGGCTTGCCGGCCGCGATGGTTTGATTCTTACGATGACCGCTTCTTCTGCCGAGGACTGCGTAAGCCGTCTGAAGTTGATGCTGCAGTTTGCAAGTCCCGGAATTGACGGCGGTTCTGTCGATGCGCTGGTCAGCCGGATTGCCGACATCATTGTCGTCCTGAAAGTTGATTCGAGCGGTCTGACTGTCGTGTCAGCGGTGTTCGAAACAAATGCCCCGGATTCATTGAAGGTTACGTCGTCGTTGTCCCTGGTCGGGATGGGCGTCCTTTCTGTTGACGGCGAATAGTCTTTAATATTGAGGGCGTGTGCCGGATTCTTTTATCCTGACAGTCCAGCATGTCCAGGGTTCCGGTACATCAGAGTATTCCTTCGATTCTGGCGAACTGACGGTCGGGCGCGCTGATTCCTGCGACATTGTGCTTGATTCCGATCGGGTATCCCGCCTTCATGCCACTTTTTCTATTACAGGAAATTTTGTCACTGTCAGGGATCTTGGAAGCGCCAACGGCACTTTCGTAAACGAAAAGCGTATCGCCGGGTCACGTGAACTGCTTTTTGATGATGTGGTAAGAATCGGGGATTGTTCAATTATTGTCAGGGGCGGTCGCCTGCAGCCTGACCGGGTTGGTGGCACATATCTGCGTCTAAAGGGCAGGACGGCGGGATTCACCAGTACAATTCTGGAGTTTTCGAAGTCGCCTTCGCTTGTCGGCAGGGGTGATGACGTCGATTTAAGCATCGTTGATCCGTCAGTTTCAAGACAGCACGCAAAGGTTCAGCGGCGCCATGATGGTTCGGTTCTGATAGTCGACCTGTCCAGTGCGAATGGCATCAAGGTCAACCGTAGAAGTGTGGGGATGTGCGAGTTAGTCCCCGGTGACCTCGTTTCAATTGGACACGTTGATTTTATTGCCGAACTGCCTTACGCCGCGACAGTATCCGGGATGTCTGCGGTTGGATTTGCCGCTCGTTTTGCCAGACAGTTGCGCAGTGTGACGGTCGTGAAGATTCTGTGGATTGTTGCTGCCCTGGCGGCTGCCGTGGCGCTTGCTGTTGCCGGGTGGCGAATGGGCGGATTCCCCGGTGATTTTCAGGATGTTACTGTCGGGGCAGATGCCGCCCTTGTTGGCGACGTTATTGATTCGGGCGAATTGCCTGCTTCGACTTCAGATGATTGAATGCCGCCGCCAGACCTTCATGTAACCGGCTGATATCGTCTTTCTGCCATTCGTTTCGGGGCTTTCTGACAAAAGTGGTTCTGTCGTGGCGGTTGTCAAACCTGGCCAGCGGGACATGAAAAACAAGACCGGCCTGCTCGACCCTTACGGTACCGTCCACATCCGATGTTTCCAGCAGCCACGTCATGTCATCGCACCCGTAGTCACCCAGCATGACGTCAATCGGTACACCGTGATTCAGTATCGAGCCGGGGTCGTTCGGGTCTGTCCGTTCGTCGTTCTTGCGTCTGGATTCTTCAGGGGTTACCCAGATATACAGGATGCTCGAATTGTCCAGAATCTGCGGTGAAAGCTGCTTGAGGGCAGAAATGTATCCAAAAGGTTGAAACAGCGGCATCGTCGAACCGGCAGCCCCGCCGCGCGCAAATTCAATTACGATTGTTTTGCCGTCCAGCGTGTCAGGTTTGGCAGCTTCGAGGTCCGTTATGATTCGTTCTGCTTCGGCCTTCAGAAGGGGACGAATTTCGGCGACAACAGCGGCAGGAAGCAGCCCCAGTCTGGCCGGGCCACCAGCACGCATGGCCGCCATGTCAATCCTGTTAAACAGCCACAGGAAATGGTCCGAAACAGTCGTCTTTACGCCGCCTTTCAGGGCGGCATAGTCTTCGTTCAGCAGCTCAATCAACGTGCCCCAGTCACGCGGATCTTTGAACGGCCGGTCCGGTGCATGGAAGAATATGCCGGCATGACCACCTGCCAGAAGCGCGTCGTCGATGCATCTCATAAAATGTACGTAGGGATAATCGTCAAGCTGAACCGTTTCACCGATATGGAAGTCGCTGACGCAGCTTTGTGGGGAAACTGATGCCAGGTATTTTCTTACTTCGGATTTTCCAGATGCGGGAAGTGCAAGAAGAAGCACCGTGTCCAGTATTGCTTTCATAATGATAATCCCATGTTACTGTGGGTTAGCTGCCTCGGCCTTCTTCAAGCCAAGCCGCCCACCCAGTTCGTCAAGAATCTTTTTACCGCCCCATTTTAAAGGGCCGCGATCTGGTTGTTCAAGGATATCCCGGCTTGCGAAGTTTTTCATCAGCGTCGCGCGCGCCGCGTCGGGGTCGTCGTCAAGATACTGAGTCCATGCAAGGTAAAGTGCCGCCGTTGAATGTCTGATTCCTTCATCCAGAATCATTTTGAAGAATTTGGCAGACTTTTCATAAAGGCCTGCGTCAAACAGGATCAGCGCCCCGTCATACAGACCTGAAACGCGATTCGGCAGCGAGTCGCTCTTTGCTCGACTGGCCGCATTTGCAAGCCGTTTGTCTGTCTTTGGCTTCTTTAACGCTATGAACCCGAGCGCCCTGCGGTAGTCGTCCTGGAACGTCAAGGCATCGGTATCTGCGTAACTGACACCGGCAGCCTTCCACCATGCAGTGGCCTTCCCGATATTTGCCTGGTTGTCCGGACTGACTCTTAAAAAGACTTCAGCAATTTCATCACGGTAAATCAGCATCCATTTACTGGTGTCCCACTTCAGCAGCGGAAACACGGGCTTGGGATACACAACGATTTCAAATGGATACTTCTGCCAGGCTTTTTCCAGTGCGATTTCCCGTTGCCATGGCTGGTGGGTTTCGATCAGCGCGTCACGTTCGTCGATCGTGAAATTTCCCCTTCCGTCGGTGAAGACGTCACACTCGGGGAAGTGCCTGCCGATCAGGTATCCGCCCCACGAAGTGAAGTGGAAGATCCTTCCTTGAAGGCCCATCGCCGCGATCGCATCGGATGCCCCTGTCGGGAACGTCTCGGGTTCCAGGTCTTCGTCAAGAAGTGTAATGGCTTTGGTCAGTCCGCCTCGCTGAGTTGCGATAGAGTTCTGGTATGAAGACATTCCAAGCAGTACGGCCAGAATCATCAGGCACATGCGCACAATCTGGTGGTCCAGTATCTTCAGCCACCAGTCTTTTCTTGCGTATATCAAAAACAGTACGGCGAACGCGCTCATATAGATGAATCTGGCGGACTTGACAGGAAGTACAGCAAAGAAAACGGCGGTAGTCAGTAATCCCAGATGAGCAGCTTGAATTCTGGCGGCAAATGCAGAAGCGGTGCCGTCAGATGCCGGCGCGGATGCCACCCTGACCTGACGTGCCATCAGCAGCCTTGCAAAACCGAGGGCGGCGGCCATCAATGCCCAGCCGAAGATCAGATATGGCGTAACGCCGCAGATTACGTTGTGGTCAGTAAGCTTGCCACCCATAGCAGGCAGGAAGTATGCGGCCGGCGGGTGCCACTCAGGTATCAGGATGGTGCTTTGATTTACCATCGTGAACGCAGTCCAGTTGCCCTGGATGAACCCGGGCATCGGAAGCATTGGCAGGGCGGCTGCGGCCAACACCCACGCTGAATATGAAAGTCTTGATTTTGACTGGTCATCCGGCCTGATAAGTCTTTGCAGCAGACTGCCGCCGAACATTGCGCCGGCACCAAGCATCAATGTAAGTGCGCCACCGGCATGAATGTTCGCCCACAGCGCCGCAACAATGACCAGCACCGCGATTGTGGCAGTTTTTGGTCGCTTTCTAAGCGTAAACGCACATTCCAGAAGGACAGGCAGGATGATTGCGGTAAACAGGAAATTGAAAGCCTCGGGCCGTACCCTGAAGCGGTCTTCAGACAGTACCAGGGTTAGCATCAGCATTGTCAGCGCGATTGTCCGCCGGTTCAGATACTTTCTGTATGTTGCGTACAGCCCGGCAAAAGTCAGCATGTACAGGATTGAATGCATCAGCCTGATTGTCGTGAACCCCAGGCGGCTATTGATTTCGTAAGTGATTACTTCGTAAAGCCATTGAAAAGTCGTCCAGTCCCTGGCTTTGTCGGTCGCGGAAAAGATGTCGGTTGACGGCAGCGCGCCATTGTTAAGTATCCACTGGCCGGTTGCCATGTGCCAGAAGATGTCGATGTCCCAGTTCGGCCTGAAAGTGTAAATGAACAGCAGTGTGAAAAAGGCTGCAAGAATCAACAGTTCCAGGGAATTCGAAATCAGTTTTCTTTCGCTTTTCATTTGTCCCGCCGGATATGTCAACAGTCATGGTCGCAGAATAACTTACTGACGCCCGCCAAAGATTGCAGTACCAATCCTGACTACGGTGGCGCCTTCTTCCACTGCTACAGGATAGTCTGCCGTCATTCCCATTGAAAGACCAAGCAATTGTCCGTTCGCAGGTGCCAGTCGGGAAACAAGGTCATCGCGCAGTCTTCGCAGCGTCAAGAAGTGTTGCCTGGAAGCTTCAGGGTCGGCATTGACAGGGGGGATGCACATCAGTCCTTCCAGACGGACGCCGGGAATTGCGAGCAGCATGCGGCACAGGGACTCAGCCTGCGCCGGTGTCGCGCCTGACTTCTGCAGTTCGGCACCGGTGTTAATTTCCAGAAAAACGGGGGTCGGATTATCAGCCGAAGTATGCTTTTCAAGCTCGACGATCACCGATTCCCTGTCTATTGAATGTATTGAAGAAACCAGCGGAATAATCGATTTGATCTTTTTGGACTGAAGGCCGCCCAGAAAATGCCAGCGCGGTCCGGACAAAGCCAGTTCGGGTGTTGAAGCCTTGCGCGCAAGCTCCTGAGCGTAGTTTTCGCCGAAGTCCATTTGCCCTGCAGCAATGGCTGCGGCGATGTCTGATGCCGGCATGAACTTCGACACGGCAATCATTTTTACAGCAGACGGGTCCCGCCCGGCCTTTTCACATGCCATGGCCAGTTTGTATCTGATCAAACCGAGATTTGACCTGATCTGTTCGCTACGGGTCATAAGTGGTGAAGTCCTGAAAAAGGCCGTCAGTAGGGCAGGATATCATGCGCGCCCATTTCGTCCATCATTTCAACAACCTGACAGACGGGCAGGCCGACAACGTTCGTGTAGGAACCGACAATCGAGTCGATCAGATATGCTCCAACACCTTGAATTGCATAGGAACCGGCTTTGTCCATCGACTCGCCGACTGAAAGATAGCGTTCGATTTCACGCTTGTTCATGGCCTTCATGCGGACATGCGTGTGGACGGCCTGGATGCCTTCCTTGGACTTCTGCATATCGTAAAGGCAGAAACCGGTAAGCACGTAGTGTTCCCGGCCCTGCAGCATTGAAAGCATTTCCATGCCGTGGTCGTGGTCGTCCGGCTTTCCAAGAATGTTGTTTTCAAGGACGACGACAGTGTCCGCACCCAGAACCCACCGAAGTGGTGTGTCCCGCCGCAGTCCGCGCTGAAGCCGGATCTGTTCAGGGTCCGGATAAAGTGTCTGCTGGATGCGGTCCACAACGGTCAGCACCTTGGACCGCGCGACCCGTTTAACAAAGGTGTCCGGCATCTCGTCGAGATGGGACGATTCATCGACTACTGCAGGCATCGCCTTGACCGAGAACCCGACCTTCTCCAGAAGTTCAAGGCGGCGCGGTGATGCTGATGCCAGTACCAGTTGAGCGGGCATATGACCCTCCGGAATCGAAACCGCATCATTTTAATGGAGTATCGCCAATTTGGGTATGAAAAGAATTTACAGCGGTTTGAATTCCCTGCGCGCAAGGCGGGAATCAATTACTGAAAACAGCTTCATGATCTCGGCTTTGTAACCCCACGGCATCTGTTTGTAATTCATGTCCGGGATTACCTTTTCGACCATCATTCTGTGGACTTCCCGCAAAGTCGGCTCGTCCGTGAATATCGATTCACCAAGTCTGTCGCGCTCGATCGGCAGCAGTCTGATGCCGACTTTCAGGCCAAGCGCAAGGTCCAGAAATGCTGGTAACTGTCTGAAATTAGAACGCATTACAACGAAACTTGTCACGACACCAGGTCGCCCCGCCATGTGCGGAGCCATGTTCATCAGCATCTGCAGGTGGTTTCGGACCCTCGTAAAACCACCGGGAATACCTGAAACATGTTCATACATTGCGTCGTCGGCGGCGTTCAGCGATACGTAAAACAGCTTGATTCTGGTATTTGACAGGTCTTTCAGCAGGCTTTCCCGCAGAAGCTGCCCGTTCGTTGTAATGGTGACGGCACCATCCGGGTAGCGGTCGGCCCTGAATTCCATCAGCAGCAGGCGCATTCTGCGTGAAATAAGGGGTTCGCCGCCGGT
>CAZFVA010000021.1:9717-34834 GCA_964522105.1 uncultured Anaeromyxobacteraceae bacterium | reverse complement strand
CCCCGGATGTCGTGGGCTTCAAGCTGTTCCCATGGATATCTGCATGCCAGTCTGCGGCCGATGATTTCTTCGCGCAGCTTTCCAAGTTCGGCCTGCCTGCGCCAGATGGTACTGGCGGCGGTCGGGCCGGGTGTGTCAGAGGCTGCCTCACATTTGTCAGTTGAGAGGGCAGGGGGAAGGTTCGGTTCGTCAGATGCCATGAATCTGGCACCTGCGGTACAGACACCGGCCGCTGCGCAGATGCCGCACGCCTTGAACGGACGCACTGCCGTCCGCACGAATTCGGTCATGTTCAGGCCGGGATACATGGCTGATGACGCGTCACTGACGTCCATGATGCATGGCGGCGGGGCCTCGGGGTGTGCCAGAAGCATCGGGACTTCGCGTTCGCGGCAAAGCGCGGCTGCACGGGAAACTGAAGACGCCGCCAGTGACTGATCCCATGGCAGCGGGCCTTTCGTCGAGTGAAATTCCGCAAGAAATCTAAGCACTACGCGGTCAGGAATCGCGGCTATCTTCAGAAACCTTTCGACAGTGTCGTGAACCGATTCTGCAGACGAATGGACGACCGGAATTTCGGCCGCGATACGCAGGTGACGAAGATTGGCATATTTTACCAACCGCGCCACAAGGGCCAGAGACCCTTTGCCGCCGGTCAGCACTGAAAGAAGCTCGCGACTGGCGGCAGGCAGCATCAGGTGAAGACCGGTCAGGCCGGCATTGACCAGCACACCAATGGCGTCCAGATCCCACGTCCCCGGCGTTGCATAAATGAATATGTCGGAAGTTCCCAGCCGCCGCAGGCGTTCTATGACAGGTGCCATGTCAGCGCGAATAACGTCGCCGGCAAAGATCGTGACCCTGTTTGCAACGGGCAGTACGAAGTCAGGCGCCAGTAACTTTTCTATTGGATGTCCGGCCCGCCCGCCAGAGTGGGGGCAGAACGTGCACGCCATCTGACATCCCGGCCCGACAAGGATTATGTCTTCTTCAGAAGGCATCCCGCTGATGGCTGTCGCGCCCCCGGTGAAGGTGGCCGTTGCGCCGGTTGGCCTGCTGTGGCTGCTGCCGTCTGTCACCGTGTTCCCCCTGCGCCGTCCGGGGCCGCTCTGGTTCTGCCATTGCGACCTGCTGTTAAATGATAATACCTGTTGCAGGTTTATCTGCAATCCCGGCCAGATTATCAATTGAATCAGCACCCTCGAATTCGATTTATAAAAACCTCTTAGATCACCTCTTGACTCACAGCCCGACGCCTCTGATACTAAATATTCAGTTCCAATTTTCCAGACGAAGGCGTCTGTGTATTGTGTTACAACCTCGGGGGTTCGCGATGTCGTATCCAAATGTTCCCGATTTTTTTTCCGACTGCATAATGCCGAACGACGAGGCGATGCGCCGCGCCGTGCATTCGAACATGACGGTGGCGTCCGGTTTTGCAACGTCCGAACCGTGCACTTTCTATGACTCGCTGTGGAATCATATCCAGCGTCAGGACATCACCGGCCTGGACATCAGGCAGGCCCTGTTCATGGCCCCGTACGAGCTTTGCCTCGGCTCGGCGCTTAAAAGCCGTGGTTCACTGGCGGAGCTTGCGGCCAGTTCGAAAGCTGATTCGGCGATGGGTCGTTTTTCCCGGAAGGTCAATGCTGTCACGAAGAAGCTGGAAGGCCTGAAAAGGCTTATTGGCCATTACGAGGAAATGAAGCGCCGTAACATCACGTTTACGTCGGCCTTCATCGGGGCCGCCACCAACGCAGTAATTCCATCTAATGTACTGACTAAAGTCCTGTATCCCGATTATGTCGGCCGCAACACAACCCGCATGGGCATCACCCACATGCAGTCGATTCACTTCCCGGATGCCGTCGACTCGATGGGATATGACCCTGACGACAAGCCGCAGGTCGATACGTATGTTCTGGTCATGACGCCCCCGAACGAAAAGGGCGAAATGTCCCACGGTCTGGCGAACGGTGCGAACGGGGAAATCCTGGAAAAAGTGCTGCGCCTGAAGACCATGAACATTCTGCTGTACATGAACCCGAAGTACCCGTTTACCCGTGGCTATGACGATGAATGGGCGTCCAACACCATTCATGTCAGCAGATTTGAAGGACTGGCCCGTGCGGGTAAATTGTTTGTGGTTGAAGATCCGGATGGTCGCCTGCCTGCACTTCCGGCGAACGCCCTGGATAACATGGCGCCGTCTGAAATTACTATTGCCCACAACACAGTCAATCATATCGAGCAGAATCTGCGCTTCACACAGGGTCGCGCCCTGCAGGTCGGCTTCGGTACCACCGGCGTTATGGCCATCAAGGAATTGAAGGCATCTTCGTGGACCGGGCGCTGCTACACCGAGATGCTCGAGCCGTTCACGCTTGATCTGTTCGAGGCCGGCAAGATTGCGGGTTCCCATTTCATTGAAAGGGATGGCCGTCGGACGATGCTGGACGGTAAGCTTGTCGCAACGTTTACGATTCAGACCGATGGCAGCGACTTCTACAAGAAGCTCGACAACAATCCGGACCTTATTATTGCTGCGGCGTCCCGCGTCGTCATTCCCGAGGCGTTCCATCACGGTATGGGCATCAACAGTTGCCTGTCGATCGATTTCCAGGGGCACATCAATGCCGGCGGTCGTGACAGTAATCATTTCAGCGGTGTCGGCGGCGGCGCGACAATCAATCGTGGCCTGTCGAGGGGCGGTATCGGTTACTTCTGCATGAAGTCAACGCACACAACACCGGAAGGCGGGGTCCGCAGCTCGATCTTCCCGTTCATGCCGATGGGCACTCCGATTTCGTACATCGGTCCCGACATCATGGGCGGTCGCGAAGGCGCCAGGTTCTTCCTGGTGACCGAGCACGGCGTGGCCCAGTTGTCAGGCCTTGATCAGCACCGTTTCGTCCGCAGCCTGATTTCCGTGGCCGATCCGCGCTTCCGCGACGAACTGAAAGCTCAGGCCTGGAAGGAGTTCCGGATCAGCGCCTGATTGGTACCCAATCGCCCGGTTTCAGGGCCTGTCATCCTTGACACAATGCGTTGTTTCGCCTAGAATTCCTGCCCATAAAGCGGACCGGATTGCACTATCCGGTTCCGTCAAATTATCGTTGGATTATCCAGCGGGCAATTGATTTCATAATTCATATCTCAGGAGAATCGGGATGTCCAAACGGCGCATGATTACTGTTGATGGCAACGAAGCGACTGCCTCTGTAGCTCACAGGACTAACGAAGTAATAGCGATTTACCCGATCACGCCTTCATCAAATATGGGCGAGTGGGCCGATGAGTGGTCGGCCGCAGGCAAAAAGAATATATGGGGCACAGTCCCGCAGGTAACTGAAATGCAGTCGGAAGGCGGCGCTGCAGGCGCAGTCCACGGTGCTCTTCAGGCCGGTGCCCTTACAACCACATTTACGGCGTCCCAGGGCCTTCTGCTCATGATTCCGAATATGTACAAGATCGCGGGTGAACTGACGTCTTTCGCAATGCACGTCACGGCCCGTACGCTGGCCACCCACGCCCTGTCGATTTTCGGTGACCATTCCGACGTCATGTCCTGTCGTGGAACCGGTTTCGCGATGATTTGTTCAGCGTCGGTTCAGGAAGCGCACGATTTCGCCATTATCTCGCAGGCATCGACGCTGCGTTCGCGCGTCCCGATACTGCACTTCTTTGACGGTTTCAGAACTTCCCACGAAGTTGCCAAGATTGAAGAGCTGACCAATGACGATCTGCATTTTATGATTGATGACGAGCTTGTGGCCGCCCACCGGGCCCGCTGCATGACGCCTGACAAGCCAGTTCTTCGCGGAACTGCCCAGAATCCCGACACATTCTTCCAGTCCAGGGAAGCCTGCAACAAGTTCTACGACGCCTGCCCGGCCATCGTTCAGGCGGAAATGGACAAGTTCGGAAAGCTGACCGGCCGCAATTACAAACTGTTTGAATACTTCGGCGCTGCCGATGCTGAACGCGTAATCATCCTGATGGGTTCCGGTTGCGACGTCGCTCATGAATACGTCGAGTGGGCGCTGGCGAAGGGCGAAAAGATTGGTATCGTAAAGGCCCGTCTGTACCGTCCGTTCTCGGTCAAGGATTTCATTAAAGCAGTTCCGAAGACCGTGAAGTCAATCGCGGTTTTAGACAGAACGAAGGAACCTGGCGCCGATGGCGAGCCCCTGTTCCTGGACGTCGTTGCTGCAGTTCAGCGTCTGCGCGCTGCCGGGGAATTCCCGCTGGCAGTCGAGCCGACAATCATCAACGGTCGTTACGGTCTGTCTTCCAAGGAATTCACCCCGACGATGGTTAAGGCCGTGTTCGACGAACTGGCGAAAAAGACGCCGAAGCCGCGTTTCACAGTCGGTATCAACGATGACGTGACCAATCTTTCGATCGATTTTGACAAGGACTTTGACATCGAGCCGAACGACGTGGTCCGGGCCGTATTTTTCGGTCTTGGTTCTGACGGCACCGTTGGCGCGAACAAGAACTCAATCAAGATTATTTCTGAAGACACTGATAACTGCGGCCAGGGTTATTTTGTTTATGATTCCAAAAAGGCCGGTGCGGTAACGATTTCCCACCTGCGCTTCGGACCGCGCTACATCAGGTCTTCGTACCAGATTAGAAAGGCCAATTTCGTTGCTTGTCATCAGTACTCGTTCCTTGAAAAGTACGACATGCTCCGTTACGCGGCAAAGGGTGCTACGTTCCTTCTGAACGCCCCGTACAGCGCCGCTGAAGCCTGGGATCACCTGCCGAAGGAAGTCCAGAAAGACATCATCGACAAGGAACTGAAGTTCTACGTTATTGACGGTTACAAAGTTGCCCACGAAGCCGACATGGGCGTCCGCATCAACACCATCATGCAGACGTGCTTCTTCGCGATTTCCGGCGTCCTGCCCAGGGAAGAAGCCATCAAGGCCATCAAGAAGGCTATCGAAAAGACATACGGCAAGAAGGGTGGCGACATCGTCAAGCAGAACTTCGCCGCAGTTGATCATTCCGTTGCGAATCTGCATGAGGTCAAGGTTCCGGCCGCCGTCACCGGCAAGTGCTCACGTCCGGACGCCGTCTGTGACAAGGCTCCTGATTTCGTGAAGAACGTAACTGCCGTCATGATGTCCAACAATGGCGAAAGCCTGCCAGTTTCGGCTTTCCCGGTTGACGGTACCTGGCCGACCGGAACGACGAAGTGGGAAAAGCGCAATATCGCCCTTGATATTCCAATCTGGGAACCGTCACTTTGCATTCAGTGCACCAAGTGTTCGCTG
Source organism: uncultured Anaeromyxobacteraceae bacterium (assembly GCA_964522105.1). Taxonomy (GTDB): domain Bacteria; phylum Myxococcota_A; class UBA9042; order DTJE01; family DTJE01; genus JAGOFO01. The sequence continues at coordinate 29,549 of CAZFVA010000021.1, read as the reverse complement.
ATTTGCCCGCACGCCGCCGTCCGCGCCAAGGCGTATGACCCGGCTCTGCTGGCTGGCGCCCCCGAAACGTTCAAGTCTGTCGATTACAAAGCGCCGGACTTCAAGGGAAGCAAGTTCACAATTCAGGTCGCCCCTGAAGACTGCACCGGTTGTGGCCTGTGCGCCAAAATCTGCCCCGGAAAAAGCAAGACAGAAGAAGGCAAGAAAGCCCTCGTCATGGCGCCCCAGATGCCGCTGCGCGATCCGGAAGCCTGGAACTTCCTGTTCTTCCTGGGACTGCCGAATGTCGATCGTGCGAAGCTGAAGGGCGGAACGGTCAAGGGTTCGCAGCTTATGGAACCCCTGTTCGAGTTCTCGGGCGCCTGCGCCGGTTGCGGCGAAACCCCGTATGTCAAACTGCTGTCTCAGCTTTTCGGCGACCGTGCCCTGATCGCGAACGCCACCGGTTGTTCGTCAATCTATGGCGGAAACCTGCCGACGACACCTTATTCCTGCAATGCCGAAGGTCGTGGCCCGACGTGGAACAACTCGCTGTTTGAAGACAACGCCGAATTCGGCTTCGGATTCAGACTTGCGATTGACAAGCACATGGAACAGGCCGTCGAGCTGCTTGGCGGACTTTCCGCTGAACTTGGTGCCGACTTTGTCGCGGCGCTTATTGAAGGCGCAACTAAGACTGACGATGCCGATATCGCAGTTCAGCGCGCAAGAATCGTTGAATTGAAGGCTAAACTGGCCGCCCTCGTTTCATCCGAAGCGAAGCGCCTGGCAATCCTTGCTGATTATCTGGTTCACAAGAGCGTATGGATTCTTGGCGGCGACGGATGGGCCTATGACATCGGTTATGGCGGTCTTGACCACGTTATGGCTCAGGGCAGAAACGTCAATATCCTGGTCATGGACACCGAAGTTTACTCGAACACCGGTGGACAGGCCTCCAAGGCCACCCCGCTCGGCGCGTCGGCCAAGTTCGCGATGGCTGGAAAGGGAACTGCCAAGAAGGATCTGGCAATGATCGCGATGACTTATGGCAACGTATATGTCGCCAAGGTCGCAATCGGCGCCAAGGATGCACAGACGGTAAAGGCGTTCAAGGAAGCTGAAGCGTGGCCCGGCACGTCGATCATCATTGCCTACTCGCACTGCATTGCCCACGGTTACGACCTGATTGACGGGCCCGATCATCAGTCCACGATGGTCTCAACCGGTATCTGGCCGTTGTTCCGCTGGGACCCGCGCCGTCTGGAAGAAGGTCTCAGCCCGATGCAGCTCGATTCGGGCGCTCCGGTCGGGGATATCAACGACTTCGTGAAGAACGAAACCAGATTCGGCATGGTCAAGCGTGCAAATCCGGAACGCTTCGCCCATCTGATGGATATGGCCCGCAAGGAAGTGGCGACCAGGTTTGCGATGTACGATCAGATTTCGAAGATGGATTTCACGACCATGAAGGATTCTGACTGAACAAGTCTGTTCCACGCTGAATAAGCCTCTTCCTGCCCATCATTTCTTCAACCGGTCGCGTTTGTTGCCATGTGCAGGATCGAAGGGTAGAATAACTGCGCGATAGTTTGGCCTGCGCTCGGAACAACGAGGATTTCAGATGGCGATTGACCCCAGAAAACCCGACAAGAACGGTTCATCCGACAGGCAGGCCCGCGAGTACATGCCCGTCAAAGTTGACAGCGGCGCGGCCATGGGCGAAATCCTGCTGCGTGAAAAACTTGTCAACGTCGAACAACTTCACGAGGCCAAGCAGGTCCAGTCTGACGGCGAAAATCTAGGTTATACGCTGGCAAGGCTTGGATATCTTGAAGAAAGTCAGCTTATCAATTTCCTGTCGCGGCAGTATGGCGTGCCGTCCATAAATCTGGACGAATGTGAGATCAGTCAGGACGTCATACAGCTGGTTCCGCGCGAAGTTGCCGAAAGACACAATCTGATGCCTATCGCGCGTCAGGGTTCGACCATCATTGTTGCAATGACGGACCCGGGCAATATCTATGCGATGGATGACCTGAAGTTCCTGACTGGCCTGAATGTTGAATCTGTCGTCGCCTCGGAAACTTCAATTCGCGCTTCGATTGACAAGTATTACGTTGAAGTCAGGGTCGGCGGCGGCCTCGACGGAATTATCAAGGAATTGCAGGCTGATGATGAAGAAATCAGCCTGGTTGATGAAAACGAAAAGGTTGATGTCGGTGCGTTGACCCAGTCAACCGAAGAGGCCCCGGTCGTCAGGCTGGTCAACATGATTCTTGTTGATGCGGTCAAAAGACAGGCGTCTGATATTCACATCGAATGTTATGAAAAGGATTTCCGCGTCAGATACCGCATGGACGGCGTGCTTTACGAGATTATGCGGCCGCCGATGCGCTTCAAGAGCGCGATTACTTCCCGCGTCAAGATCATGGCCGAACTGGACATCGCCGAAAGGCGCCTGCCTCAGGACGGTCGAATCAGAATGGTCATGGGCAAGAACAAGGAAGTCGACTTCCGCGTTTCTGTTCTGCCATGTCTTTTCGGCGAAAAAATAGTTCTTCGAATCCTTGATAAAGGCGCGTTGAAACTGTCTCTTGACGCCATCGGATTCGAGGCAGAACCGCTGCGCCATTTCCGCGAAGCGATCCATCAACCGTGGGGCATGGTTCTGGTTACGGGCCCGACAGGTTCCGGCAAGACGACGACTCTGTATTCAGCCCTGACCGAGCTGAACGAGCCCGACACCAACATTTCCAGTGCCGAAGATCCGGTCGAAATGAACATTTCCGGCGTAAATCAGGTCCACGTCCGTGAAGACATCGGACTGACGTTCGCGTCCGCCCTCAGGTCGTTCATGCGACAGGATCCAGATATCATCATGGTCGGGGAAATTCGAGACTTTGAAACGGCCGAAACAGCCGTCAAGGCCGCATTGACAGGCCATCTTGTGCTGTCAACGCTTCATACGAACGACGCCCCGTCCACGGTCAACCGATTGCTGAACATGGGTATTGAACCGTTCCTTCTGACCGCGACACTTATCCTTATCTGTGCGCAGCGACTGGTCAGAAAGATATGCGTTGAATGTAAAGAACCGTTGATTGTTGACCGGAAGATTCTGCTGGACATCGGGTTCACGCCCGAGCAGGCCGATACTGTGCAGCCGATGAAGGGTACCGGATGTAAAAACTGCAACGGCTCGGGATATCGCGGTCGTGCCGGTCTTTACGAGATCATGCCGATGTTTGACGAACTGAAGGAATATGTTCTTCAGGGATATTCGGCCATCGAACTGAAGCGCGAGGCCATGAAACTCGGGATGATGACTCTTCGACAGGCCGGTCTGGCCAAGATTGCCGCCGGTCAGAGCACGATCGAAGAAGTTTTGCGCGTCACCCGCGGGGACTGATGATATGGACGAAGACCTCCTGACATCGACCCCGTCGGCCGGTCCGGCATCTTCATCCGCAACCGGCGCAGTGATGCGCGGGGCGCCGAATCTTGATATCCACCAACTGCTTCAGGTAATGGTCGACAAGAACGCTTCAGACCTTCATGTCACTGTCGGGACTCCGCCGCAGCTCAGGATTGACGGGGCGCTTTACCCGGTAAAAGTTCCAGCTCTGACAGGTCAGGATACCCAGCGCCTGTGCTACAGTGTTTTGACCGATTCCCAGAAAAAGCGTTTCGAAGAGTTCAATGAAATTGATCTGTCTTTTCAGTGGCGTGGTCGCAGCCGCTTCAGGGCTAATTTTTTCAGACAGCGTGGCAGCGTGGCCGGCGCGATCCGGCAGATTCCCCAGAAGATTCTTTCACTTGAAGAACTGGGAATTCCTGCGGCGGTGTCCAACCTGCTTGACAGGCCCAGGGGACTGATTCTGGTTACCGGGCCGACCGGTTCAGGCAAGTCAACGACCCTTGCGTCCATGATTGATGCCATAAATATCAGGCGTCGTGGTCACATAATCACCATTGAAGACCCGATTGAATATCTGCACAGGCATAAGAACTGCGTTGTTAATCAGCGTGAAGTCGGTACGGACACGGTTGATTTTGCCGGGGCACTCCGGTACGTAATGCGGCAGGACCCTGATGTCGTTCTGGTCGGCGAAATTCGTGACCGTGAAACGATGGAAACGGCCCTGCGCCTTTCTGAAACGGGGCATCTGGTCCTTTCAACGCTTCATACAAACGGCGCAGTTCAGACGCTGCACAGGGCCATGGATCTGTTCCCGGCGGACCAGCAGGACCGTGTAAAAACACAGCTTTCCTTTGTACTCGAGGGAATTCTGTCGCAGCAGTTGATGCGGCGTGTTGATGGTGGCCGGATTATTGCCGTTGAATTGATGGTTCCAAATTCTGCCATCCGTAATCTTATACGGGAAGGCAAGGCACATCAGATATACTCCCAGATGCAGATGGGTCAGTCGAAACATGGTATGCAGACCATGAATCAGTCGCTGTTGAAGCTGTATCAGGACGGACTTATCACTCGCGAAGAAGCCATGATCAAGGCTGGTGACAACGAAGAGATGATGACGTTGTTGTCGTCATAAACCCCGGGGAGGGTTGAATGGCAAAGTTCAACTGGGAAGGCACATCCGTTGAAGGGCTCAGAAAGGTTGGCGTCATCGAGGCCAACAACGCCGATGAAGCACGAAGCAAGCTGCGGTCGCTCCAGATAGAGCCTACAGTTGTAAAAAAGAACCTGTCGTCCATCGAGATTTCGCTTCCAAGGCTTGGCGGCGTAAAGACAAAGACGCTGGTCGTCTTTGTTCGTCAGCTTGCGACGATGATTGACGCCGGTCTGCCGCTGGTCCAGTGTCTTGATATTCTGGGCAGCCAGGAACCGGATCCCGAGTTCAAGAAGGTCGTTTTTGGTGTAAAGGCGCACGTTGAAACAGGCGGCACCCTTGCCGAGGGCCTGAAGAAATATCCCAAGGTGTTTGACACACTGTTCGTTTCACTGGTTCAGGCCGGTGAGGTCGGCGGTATTCTGGATACGATTTTGAACCGCCTTGCTTCGTACGTTGAAAAGTCAATGAAAACGAAGCAGAAGGTGCAGGGCGCGTTGAAGTATCCTGCTTTCGTTATGATTGCGTCGTTCGGTATCCTGGGCGTAATGCTGTGGAAGGTTATTCCGCAGTTTGCCGGTATGTTTCTGACCCTCGGCGGTTCGGAACTTCCTGCCTTGACCAAGGTAGTTGTTGCGGCGTCAAACGCGTTCCTCGAGAATCTTCCAGTAATTTTGTTCCTGCTTACGGCCAGCATCGTCGGTTTTGTATTTTTCAAAAAGAGCAAGTTCGGTAATAGATTTCTGGACATGCTTATCCTGAAGGCACCTGTTTTCGGGCCGCTGATTGAAAAGGCAGCCATAGCCAGGTTTACGCGTACTCTTGGTACGCTGGTTTCGTCAGGTGTTCCGATCCTTGACGGTCTTGAGGTAGTCGCAAGGTCCGCAGGCAACGTGATTATTGAAGAAGCAATCATGTATGTCAGGACCAAGGTTGCCGAAGGTAACAGTATTGCCGGCCCCCTCATGGAAACGAAGATTTTCCCGAAGATGGTCGTGCAGATGGTCGGTGTCGGTGAATCGACCGGTGCCATGGACGTAATGCTTTCAAAGATCGCCGATTTCTATGACGATGAAGTTGATGTCGCGGTCGATTCGTTGACATCACTTATTGAACCTATGCTCATGGTCATCCTCGGCGGAATGATCGGCATTGTCGTCATCGCCATGTACCTCCCGATTTTCGGTATGGCAGACAATCTTTCCAAAAAGCAGTGATCAACTTGAAGTTAAGACGGGCAGACGATGATTGGCCGCAGAGATAAAGGTGTGGTCACAGACCGAAAGCAGCAGGCCAGAAGAATAGTCCGCCACCTCAGCCTCCGGGATATGTTCCCGCGCAGCCTTGACGCAGATGACAAGACCGACAGCTTGAATTCCTTCAGGTCAAGACTGGTATGGCTGTCGTGGGTCCGGTTGGCGATGCTGATGGTCCTTGCAGTCTCGACCATGATCTTTTCGCGCGATGCGACCGGCACCCTGCTCGATTCGATCCGCGGGTTCCTGATGTGGTTCACCATCGTCAGCATGGTTCCCGCTTCTTTGTACTTTCCACTCCTGATGGCTGTCCGGGCCAAGCGTTCGCTGCAGGTGGTGGCAGTAGTTCAAATTGTTCAGGACACGCTGTTTGCCGCAGTAATGGTTGCTGCAACCGGTGGCTCCGGTTCGGGATTCACATTCTTTTTCCCGCTTATGATTATTGTTGCCGGCCTTGTCCTGGGCCGTGCGGGATCCGTCATTGGTATTGTTATATCCAGTCTTCTGCTGCTTGTGATCGCATTGTGGGAAACTGGATTCCTTCCGATGCCCGGGTTCGTAAATTTCATATTGATCCGGGGTAACTTTGAAGAAGTTTTTTATGCGTATGTGCTTAATCTGATAGCGTTTATTGTTGTTGCGCTGTTGTCGTCATTTCTGGTCGAGCAGACAAGAAAGTCCGAATCTCAGAAAGAGGCGTACAGGATCGATCTTGAAGACCTGCGGGTACTTCACGAAACCATTATTTCTTCGCTTGATACCGGGCTGATTACCCTTGCACTGGATGGCACAATTCTGCACCTTAACCGTGCCGCCGAGCAGCTTCTTCGCGTCAACATGAAGTCGGTAAGGAATCATCCCTTCAGGGAGGTTCTTCCTGAATTGAACCGTCCGCTGGAAGATGTGGAAGGCGAAATTGATATAGCGCGCATTTCCGATGACGGGTCGTCACAGTACTTTCAGATAGCGGTCAAACCTTTGCTTTCCGGTCGATGGCAGATGGTCGGCCGCCTTATCAGAATTCAGAACGTGACCGAAATCCGGCACATGGAGGAACAGCGCAAAGCTGATGAAAGGTTGACGACAATCGGTAAGCTTTCCGCAGTTGTTGCCCACGAGATACGTAATCCGCTGGCCTCGATATCGGCATCTGCCCAGATGGTCAGTATGTCTGAGTCGGTCAGCCCGGATGACCGCAAGGCTTTAGACATCGTTGTAAAGGAAACGGACCATCTGAACGAATGGATTTCGGAACTTCTGGATTACGCGCGTCCCAGTAAAGGCGGTACGACCGAGTTCGATCTGGCCGAAAGTATTGTGCATTCGGTTCATTTTGTCAGAAATCTGCCGGGCGCCGAATCAATTGAAATTGAAACAAACCTGCAGCCTGGAATAACACTGAAGGGTGACCCGCAGCGCTTCAGCCGTATTGTGTTGAACATCGCCAAGAACGCGATCGAGGCAATGGACGGGAAGGGTCTGATCGTTGTGCGTTCTTACAAGGTGATAAAGGGCGATTCGTACGAGGTCATTGTAGATATAACCAATGACGGCCCACCGATTCCGACCGAGGAGCTGGAACGGATTTTCGAGGCGTTTTACACGACGAAGGCGCGTGGCACCGGTCTTGGCCTGACGACCGTTATCCAGATATGCGAAGATTTTAACGCCACTCTTGACGTGGTAAGTTCTGAAAGTCAGGGCACTGTATTTACGGTACACATACCGGTTTAACTGGTCAGTCGAATGAATTCATTTCCATTCCAGTATGACAGTGGATTAAAGCTGACCGGCGGTGTGCTCGGTTTTGATCGTGTCGGCCCTGGATTGTCGTTCATTTCATCGGCCGAGGTTTCCGGCGCCTGGAGGGTTCGCAAGACCATATGTTCGGAAATGACAGCCCGCCTGTTGTCAGTTGTAAGGCGTGAGTTCAGGCCTCTTGTTCTGCCTTTTGGCCGGGAGTTCGATGTCGGGCCGCTGCGCGTCGCCATATACCCCGCTGGTGATTTTCCCGGCTCGGCCGCCATCGTTGTCGAATCTGGTGGAAAACGAATGATATATTGTGCCGGTCGGCCTTCCGACCCTGATAAGTTACCGCAATGTGACCTGATCGCTGCTGCCGTTACGTCAATTGATGCTGTAGATCCGGTGGTTGCGGCCGGTAGTCTGGTCAAGTCTGTCCGTACCGCTCTGTCAGTCGGGCTCGTTCCTGTAATTCGATGCAATCCAATTGGTGCAGCCATTTCAGTCTGTTCTGCGCTGTCCGCCGCTGGAATTCCAGTCAAGGTTCACCGGGGTGTAGACAAGTTTGCGCGAATCTGGCGCGTCAATGGATTTGATGCCGGTTCGGCGGCCACGTATTCCGGGGGTGTGGCCAGGGGCTTCGCGATTGTCCTTCCCGCCCATTCAGTTAAGAATTCAATCGGAAATACCATCAGTAACCCATGGCGGATATGTGTTGTGCGCGCCGGGTCGTCAGAAGACTGCATGGCTGATGCCGATGAAACGATTACGCTACCCGGTGCCCTGTCATTGTCGGGGTTGCAGGATCTTGTGAAGTCGGTCGGGGCCGGCCAGGTAGTGCTGACAGGTGAAGGTGCTGGATTCTGTGGCAGGTCGATGTCTGCGTCCGGTCTGAAAACGACTGTGTTTGATCCCCACAATCAGTTTGACCTTTTGCTTTAGGGCATCAACTTCAGTTGTGGCTTACGTGGTGGCCAGTTTCTTCAGCAGTGCCTTCAGGAAGTCATAGAATCTCTGCGACGACGGAATCGACAGGCTTTCTTCCGGGGAATGTGCGCCCCTGATGTCCGGGCCGAACGAAATCATGTCCATTCCAGGGAATTTTTCGCCGATAACGCCACATTCAAGACCGGCATGAATGGCCGTGATCTTTGGTTCGACGCCCGTTCTTTCGGTCCACAGTGCCTTCGCCGCCTTCAGGACCTTTGAATCCATGTCGGGACGCCAACCCGGGTACTGTCCGGTAAGCATGCACTGACCACCGGCCAGTTCACATGCGGCCACGATCGCAAGACGGACCGCATTCATGGCGGAACCGACCATCGATCTGCTGTTACACAGAATTTCAATGGCACCTTCGTTCGTCGTGATCATCGCCAGATTGGACGACGTTTCGACCAGTCCCATTATGGCCTGGCTCATGATGACCGGGCCGTGGGGCAGGGCCAGCAGAAGTTGCCAGATGCTTGCCGATTCAGCCATGACGTTGCATTTACATTCAAGCGGCGTGACCTTCAGTGTGACACCCGGGTCGGCCTTACCCAGTTCTTCTTTCATTGTGACGCCCAGCTTTTCCACTGCAGCGATGAAGGCGTTGATCTGGTCATTTCTGATGAAGACATACGCTTCCGAGTCGCGCGGGATGGCGTTGCGCTTCGTTCCGCCGGAAATCTTACAGATCATCGGCGGGTTTGAAGCGTCCAGAATTGTCGCCATGCGCGCCAGTATCTTCAGCGAGTTGCCCCGTCCTGAAGCGATGTCCAGGCCGGAGTGTCCGCCGCGCAGACCGGAAACAGAAAGCTTGAAAGGGCTGCAGTCGGCCGGTGCCGGCTTTGATGTGTATTTAAGCGTAATGGTGCTGTCGCCGCCGCCTGCGCAGCCGACGAAAAGCGTGCCTTCGTCTTCCGAGTCAAGGTTCAGCATTATCCGACCCTTGACCAGGTGCTGGTCGATGCCGAACGCGCCTCCCATGCCGGTTTCTTCGTCGATCGTCATGAGGATTTCATAAGGACCGTGGACACAGTCGGGGTCGGTTGCGGCGGCCATCCCGGCGGCCAGTCCGATGCCGTTGTCAGCGCCCAGCGTGGTCCCTTTCGTTCTGATCCATTCCCCGTCAACGTATGCCGGGATCGGGTCTGTTTCAAAATTGATATTTGATTCCGGGGTCTTTTCCCAGACGATGTCAAGATGTCCCTGAACTATGATGCCGGGGGCTTTTTCATAGCCCGGTGTGGCCGGAACAGTTACCGCAACGTTGCCGACGGCGTCCTGGTGGATGTCGAAGTTGTTGCGTCTGGCCCAGTTCAGGCAATATTCGCGGGCAGCGTCTTCCATTTTCGAGGCTCTCGGTATCGCCACAAGATCATCAAAAATCGAAAACATCCCGACTGGTTCAAGATCGCGAATTCCGGTACCCATTGTGTGTCCTCCATTTCAAGATCGAGCTTTACAAGATCGCACCATATCGACGGCTCACAACATATCACTTATCTGCAAAAGGATAAAAGGGGTAAGCTTGTGTACCTTGCCTGCTGTGAAGATCAAAAGTACCATCTGGGGCAGGGAAAAGTTTTACCGGTCCTGATTTTTTGCATGGTTTGCTTTTGCGGGGGGCCTTGAATGCTTCGTTACGGTTTGATTGTTTTGTTGGCACTGCTTGTTTCCGCGTGTTCGCCGGCGTTTAACGGACGCTGGGATGGTTCAGGCGAGACGGGCGAGGCCCAGTTTTTCGCGTTTACTCTTGATTTGAATTCAGCAAAGCCCACGGCGATCTTTACTTCGGGCAGCAATGCCCCGGTTGTGATTGCGGTGTGCGGTCTGGTCAGGCAGGACGGTCACGTTGAGTTTGAGATGGACCCGGTTGCCGGGACGCGCGACTGCGCCTTGATGACAAGCCCGCTGACGTTTGTCGGGGACTTCGGGCATGATGTGTTGACCGGAAAGGTACTCGAGCGCAGGCAGGGTGGCGGGGAAAAGCTGGTAGGCGTTTTTCGCGCATTCAGGATGGCCAGATAGTTTTTGCCGGAGGTGTTAACGTGGCACTGCTGCACTTCACGGATGACGAAGGCGTTGAGCAATCTATTCACGTCGGCCGGGACAGAACCGAGATCATAATCGGGCGTACAAAGGTGTGCGATCTGGTTACTTCCAATTCAACGGTGTCGCGGCGGCATGCGTCGATTACGTTTGAAGACGGAAATTTTGTGCTGCGTGACCTTGGCAGTGCAAATGGCACGTATCACCACAGGCAGCGCGTCAAGGAAGCCGTGCTTAAAAGTGGCGATGCCATTTTTGCCGGAAGTCTTCCGCTGTCATTCATAATGGAACCTTCAGATGGCCCTGCCGTAGCGCCTGCTGCCGCTAAAGCAGTGCCACAGCCCGAACAGCAGGATCGCGGGATCGGACCGTTAAAAGAAATTACGGCTGACTATACCGATTCGGTAGTTATTCCATCAGCAAAGGCACCGGCCCGGGAACCTTTGGATTTGAAGCTGCCGGACTACAGCGTTGCCGATGTCGTTCAGCCTGACGGCATACCTGATGACTTGATGACGTCAGATCTGACGTCGGACGAGTCTCTGGCGATGTCAGACCTTGAAAGAATAATTGATGCTGCTGAAATGGAACGCGGCGAGTTGATAGTTGCCCTGGATTCTGCGCAGGAGCGTTATTACGAAGCTTCTTCCCGGGCAGATGATGCCGAGGCTGTCGCCATAGATTTACGGACAACGATCGCCGAACTGGAAGATGACAGAAAGTCGCTTGCTGAAAGGCTTGAGCTGCTGGAACGTGAAAATGCCGACAGGTTGATGGACTTCGAGGCTTTGCGCCAGGAACGCGAGACGCTGGGAATCGAGGCTGCCGGCCTTCGGACCGAAATTGAAGATCTTCGTTCCCGCACATCAGCGGTTGACCAGCGCGAACACGATGCGGCGTTACAGACTATCGAGGATATGAAGCTTGCCAATCGAGGCTATCTGAAGAAGATCAGCAGGCTTCTTGAAGAACGCGACAAAAATCAGACCGGCGTGTCTTCAATCCCTGTTGCTGCAGTGGAACTTGCCGAAAAGATAAATGAACTGGCATCACGGGCGGTCACCAGCATCGAGGTCATGGACGGTCTTTTCCGCGAATCGCAGGCTTCTTCGGCGACCGTTTTTGCCGTGGCTGAAATTCGTACAGCTCTGGCGGATGCAGTGGAAGCGGTTGCTGAACTTAAAAAGGGTGCTGTTGAAATGCGTCGCATTTCAAAGGGCGGTAAGGCGGTTTGAAAAACGGCATGTCCAATGGTTTTGATTTCAGACCGCAAACAGATTCTAACGTCATCGTCATGTTTCTGTCCCCGGATGGTGTAAGGATGGTCGATGGTGTTGTGGCCTTTGATCGAGGCCGCGGAATCATCATTGCCATTGAAAACGTTCTGGCGGATGGAATCAAGGCCGGTAGTTCCGCAATGATTGCCTTCGACAAGGCGGGCGTCATGCAGTGCCTGACGTGTACTGTTGATGAAATCCTGACCGACCGGAAATACTATCTGGTCCCGCGCGGTGAAGTCAGACACCTTGAAGCTCGTGAATATCTTCGTGAAATTACTACGTTACCATTCTCGGTCGGGGTGACCGGCGATATGCCATCCCGCATGCCGGGTGCGATCGAATTGAGCGGTTCCGGTTTCAGGTTCCTGACTGAATCGTCATTCAGCATATCTGACCGGCTGTACGTTTCGATTGAACCGGTCCCCGGGCAGGTCGTTGTCCTGCCGGGCGTTGTGCTGCGATGTACGCCACGTCACTCCAGGTTCGAAGTCGCCGGGCGTTTTGATGATATGGATGCTGAAACCAGGGAATTGATTCTGGATATTGTATTTAAGGCCAGATTCAAGAGCCTTGGTCTTGCAGATTCTTAACGCTGTTGTTCAACAATATCTGTTTCCGGGATATATTCTGCGGGTCCTGTTTCGCTTGGAGGCGGAAGATGAGTTTGCACAAGATCGTAACAACCGTATTCGCATTGCTTGCGGTATCTGCGACGGGATGGGCTGGTGAAAAGATGCATCCGGTTTCAATTGAAGATGTCATGAAGTTCCGCATCATTACAGGCATGGAACTCGCCCAGTCAGGTGGGGTCCTTCTGAAGATTCAGGACTTCGGTACCGACGAGTCGTTCAAAAGGGACCTTTACTGGCTTACCCCTGGAAGTCCGTTGAAACAACTGACGTTCAGCGGCGCGATGAGCGGCGATTTTTCGCTTTCGTCGGGTGGGACTGAAGTCGTTTATTACGCCGACAAGCAGGGCAAAAAGGGTCTTTACGTCCTGCCTTTGACCGGCGGCGAGTCACGCCTTGTGCTTGAAACCGCCATACCGGTTTCGTCCATTCGCTGGGTCGGGACAAAAATTTATTTTTCGGCGTCTGTGTTTCCCGATTGCGGGACCGATTTTGCCTGCACAAAGAAAAGACTGGACGATAAGGATGCCCTGACGTCCGCAATGTCCTACACAGACCTGTATGTCCGCCCCTGGAGCTCCTGGTGGGACGGCACGCGCCAGAACCTGTTTTCGTATGACTTGAATTCCGGCACGGTCCAGACAGTTGCGGGCGGTGATTTTGATGTCCCGACCGTTCCGTTCGGTGGCGTCGAAGATTACGTTATTTCCCATGATGGCAAGGCCGTCTGTTACACCGCCAAAAAGGTTGCCAAAAAGTATCTTTCGACAAACGACGATCTTTTCGAAATTGTGGATGGAAAGGTCAAGCAGATTACGACCAATCCAGCTTCGGACCGGGCCCCTCAGTATTCACCGGACGGTCGCTTCATCGCCTATCTTTCCCAGGATATTCCGGGATTTGAATCTGACCGGACCCGCCTGAAGGTCTATGACCGCAAGACCGGTGAAAACGCGTCTCTGACTGAATCACTGGACGACTGGGTTCTGGAATTTGTCTGGCAGGCCGACAGCTCCGGGTTGATTGCCACGGTCGCCAGGGAAGGTCGTCGCGTGCTGTTCAAGGTACCGCTTGATAAGCGTTCCAGCATCGTCCAGATCGCTGAACGCGGCCTGTACCGCCACCTTGCGATTTCAAAGGATGGCCGGTCGCTGTACAGCACCCGCGAGTCGATGGTAAAGCCGCCGGACGTTTTTGTGATGGATCTGGCCACCGGCAAGTCAGAAAAGCTTACCAGCCTGAATGATGACGCCCTTTCCCAGATACTGATGCCTGAAGTCGAGGAGATTCGCTGGGATGGTGCCTTGATTTCTGACGGTCGCCGCCAGCGCGTTCACGGCTTCCTGGCAAGACCTGTCGATGCTTCGGGCAAGGTTATCAAGCAGAAGGTTCCGCTTGTTGTAATGGTTCATGGCGGCCCCCAGGGCGCATGGGAAGATTCGATGCACCCTCGCTGGACGCCGCTTGGTGTGGTCGGCAGCGGTTATGCGGTGGCAATGCCCAACCCGACCGGCAGCTCGGGCTACGGTCAGGAATTTGTCGGGAACGTGTCGCGCGACTGGGGCGGCAGACCTTATGAAGACATCATGACGATGGTCGAACATCTGTCGCGTGACTCGGCGATTGACGGGACCCGTGTCTGTGCGATGGGCGGTTCATACGGTGGCTACATGGCCAATTGGATGGAAGCGAAGTCCGGCACGCGTTTCAAGTGCTTGATTTCACACGCCGGTCCCGCAGACCTGAACATCATGTACGGCACGACTGACGAGCTGTGGTTCCCTGAATGGGAAATGGGCGGTACCCCGTGGGACGTGCCTGACATGGTGAAGAAGTGGTCCCCGCTGTCGTACGTGACCGACTTCAGGACCCCGATGCTTATCATGCACGGTGCCAATGATTTCAGGGTCCCTCTTGAACAGGCTCTTGGAATGTTCACCGCATTGAAGCGTCGCGATATCGAAGCGAAACTGGTCGTTTTCCCTGATGAAAGTCACTTTGTTAATACGCCGAAAAACCGCAGATTCTGGTATCGCACAGTCAATGAGTGGCTGGATGCCCATCTGAAAAAGTGATCAGACTTCACGATGATTTTGAATGGCATGGACAGCCCTGACCCCGAATTTCTACCCGTAAACATGGTCCGTCGTCTACGTTCATATTCTGATGATGTCATGCGTCGTGCACTGCTTCGTGATTGCCTGAAAGCACTGCATGATGAAGACATTCTGGCCCTGCTCGGGTACCTGATATGTCAGACCGATGCGTTTGATTCCCGCCGGGTGTACCTGGACCTGCTGCGAGAGTTGGTCGCGTCGGATCCGTGGGATGCAGACCGGATGGCGCAGGTCGAAAAGTATCCCGCAATTCGCTCGCGGCGACCTGTGCTTGCTTTTCTTGCCATTGATCATGACGCACGGCGCATGGGTGGCGGGAAATTTGGTGCATGGGCGATGGATGACGTGCCTCTTGGTGTGCGGAAATCACGGGCCAGATCGACCGATCTCGATACGCTGGCCATTCTGACCGGCGACCCTGATTTTTCTGTGATCAATATTCTTCTGGATAATCCAAAGCTTACCGAAATTCTTGTTCTGCGTATTGCGGCAAAAAGGCCCCAGAAAGCTGAAATATTCCGTGAATTGCTTGAATCAAGATTCATCTTTTCCGAGGTTGTTCAGTCGGCGGTCGTCAACAATCCATACTGCCCTACCAGAATTGCTGTCGCGCTTGTCCCTTTGCTTTCCAGAATGCACAGGGTGGAAACCTCGCTGGCTGGATCTCTGGACCGCCCGGTATGCGAAGCGGCCGCTGCCATGAACGTTGGTTGAAAAGACTGATCAGAAGACAGGAACGTTGTCCGATTTGCTGGCCGCGGCACTTTCTGCGGCTTCGCGTAGTGCGTCCCGGTAAATCTTCAGATCGAAGACCGGCGTGACCCCTGGTGCAGGACGGTTTTCATAGTACATCTTCAGCAGCAGAAGGCTGTCAACCGGCACAAGACCAGCAAGCGTCTGCAGAAATTCATGCTGCTGGAAGCGCTGGTAAAAGACTTTGACAATCTCTTTGCGAACTTCAGAATCTTTCAGGTCGCGGTGTTCGTCAGGAATATGATTGCGAAGGTACGCGATGTGCCAGCCATATCTTGATCTAGTCGGCGGTGAAAACTGTCTGGCCGAACTTTTCATCACTGCCTCGGCAACTGCATCGTCTACGATGGACGCCCCGCGCTGGTAACCGGCTGCTTTGTCAAATGCGAACGTGTATTCCTGATAGCTCAAGCGCCACGCCACCTTTTTGTATTCAGGCGCAAGGATTGCCAGGTCACCGGGTTCAGGCTTGTCTTTCGCAATCGATTCGCTGACGGCGGCCATTGCCGTGCCACCTTCCTTGAAACAGTCTTCAGTTGCAACAGGGTCGCAGTTTTTGGGGTCTGGACAGCAGATCCATTGATAGTCCTGGACCTCGTAAATGTCGAAATGGTTGAATCTGGCCCAGACCTGAGGATTGCGGAACGCCTCCTGAAGCATCGAAATCGGGACCTTTTCGGGTGAAAAATCTTCGACCAGCTTCTTTTCAATGTACCGCGTCGCCAGCGCCCTTTCGAACGCCTTGCGTTCGGGCACAAACCCCTTTCCACCGGCCGCTTCCCTGGCAATCAGTTCTTCAGCGATCACGCTTTGAAGTATCTCTTCAGGATTTGTTCCAGGCGGTGCCTTTGCCAGGGCGGCTTTGACCCGCCACGCCGGGATTTTGATGTCGTCGACAGTGGCGACGATCGCGTCCTTGTCTGCATCGGAAATGCCTGCCCAGGCCGGCGAGTCAATCAGGATTTCAGGCAGGGCGACCTTGTTGGCTGTCGGCGCTTTGTCGCCACCGCATCCAGTCAACGCAGCAATCCCGCATGCCGTAAGCAGGGTTAAAATTGTGCCTGACAATCTTCGGAAGTCTGCGTGCATCTAAACGTCCATTACTCCAGCGGAGTGCAGTCCCCGGACACTCCCCGCCTGTCGATCAGAAGGTAAGGATTGAAGCAGTACTGGCCCGAGAAACCGGTGTTGCCATCGGTCAGCGTCATCCGGTGCCGAAGCGCGAAGTAGTACGCGGGATGCAGGAAAATTGTACCTTCGGGGAATTCGCGGAAATAGAAATTCGGGTCCGGGACTGTCGGGTTCCAGCCCCACGAGAAAGGTGGACGGCCGCCGGGTACCGATGCGGACATTGAATTCTGGAATGATCTCGGCATGGCCATATTGTTGCCAACAAGGCCGTCCGGAGCTTCGTAACGGACCAGGGAAGAAAAGACTTCGTCCTTGGCCGTTCTGTCGCGGCGAATCCACCAGTCATCCATCAGAGGTCGCAGGGCGTATCCAATCTCGTTTCCTTCTGCGTTCGAGTAAGGGAACGGCGTTGTTATGTTGCTTGCCGCGCCGCCTTTGTAAGCGAAATGAACAATCTTCAGATTCGGCTTGGTGTATGTCTTCAGGTCACATCTGAAGTCCATCGCGTTTTCTTTATTTGTCTGCATCCATGCACAGGATTCATGAGTGCCGGTCGTAAGGTAGTTCTGGAAGTGGCCATTCGGGAAAAGTTCGGCCTTCGGGAAGACCCAGTTGACGCCGTAGTACTTGCGGTCGTCGTCGATCAGGCTGCCGTTCGTGTTCCTGTCGGTTACCAGGCCGGATTCGGTTGTCACGAACGAGCGGACGTCTTCCTTGGACATGGCTCCAAAATACGTTTCAACGGCAATCGGCTCTTCGGGATTCTTTTGTACGACTACCATCGCACCGGCCACTTCGTTACCGAAATCTGTCTCGGATTCCGTGTGCTTGACATAGAAGTAGGCGTAACGAATGAAGAAATGTGTGGCCGTTTCAATAACATCGTAATAGACGGCAGGCGGGATTGAAGTCACTTCAGAGTATGTTTCAAGGTTGTTAGTGGCCGACCAGTCACCGTCAAAATTGAAAGTCGTCGGGTAGTCCCACTGCGGCGCTGCCTGGGTCGTTGACTGATAAAGAATCGGCGCGTATTTTGCGGCAACTGGCAGGTAAAGATCCATCTGCGGGAAGCTTTCGGTCGCGAATCTGAAAGTGTATTCGGCCATGCGGTTTCCGTGCATGTCCTGAATCAGGTTCGACAGCCAGACCCGGTAAGGAGTTCCCTTATTAATAATGATCCCGGCATCAGGTTCGAAAGTGACAGTGAATGAAACCGGGTCGTAACCAAGCGTACCGTCGACTTCTTCGTCGTTGATGTCATACACCTTGAATGTCTGGGCGTTTACCAGCGCAAAGTTAATGTCTTCGTTGAAAGTGACGCGGATTATGAATGGAATGGTGACGCCGCTTTCTTCATTTTCCGGGTATGTTGCGTAAACGACCGGCGGATCATTGTCTTCAGGAATTTCGGTGGCGACATCAGGGGTTACATCTGTGCCGGTTTCCGTGACATCGTTGATGGCGTCCACGCGGCCATCGTCAGTGTTGCCCACGTCAGGGTCCACATCGACAGTTATCACGACGTCAGGTTGCACGTCCGTCCCTTCATCTTCCGGTGTAACAACTTCCGATCCGCAGCCAGCCATAAGCGCAGAAAGCATCAAAGCCAGTGCGTATGTAGACAGAAAGGAAATTTTCATTGCGTGGACCTCCAGAAATCACGGGCGCGTGCCCGTTTAACGTCAACATTGTACCGGAAATGAACTGCGTAAAAGACTCTCAAAATTGGCGTCTTATGTCAATCCGCGCAAGCCTTCTGAATTCTTTTAATGCTGTCCCGTTGACTTGGGTCCAACCGTGATTATTTTGTGTCTGCGAAAATGCCGGTCGGGCATTTGAAATATGTGAATTTGTTAAGATTTGGAGTAATCAAAATGGAAAGAATTATTGGTATTGACCTTGGAACGACAAACTCTGTCGTCGCAGTTATGGAAGGCGGCGAAGCAAAAGTAATTCAGAACGAAGAGGGCGGCAGAACGACGCCTTCAGTCGTTGCCTATGATAACAAGGGTAATGTCCTGGTCGGGCAGATCGCAAAGCGTCAGGCCATTACGAACCCGGAAAATACCATTTTCAGTATCAAACGTTTCATGGGTCGTCGCCACGATGAAGTGTCCCAGGAAATGAAGTACGTGCCTTACGCAGTTAAGCGCGGCGATGGCGACAGCGTTGTCGTCATGGCCCAGGGCAAGGCAGTTACACCGCCGGAAGTTTCAGCGCGTATTCTGCAGAAGCTGAAGAAGGCCGCGGAAGATTACCTTGGCGGACCGGTAACGGCTGCAGTCATTACGGTTCCAGCTTACTTTAACGATTCACAGCGTCAGGCGACCAAGGATGCAGGCAGGATCGCCGGCCTTGATGTCAAGCGCATCATTAATGAACCGACGGCGGCCGCGCTGGCGTACGGAATGGACAAAAAGAAGGACCAGACCATCGCAGTTTATGACTTTGGTGGTGGTACTTTTGATATTTCCATCCTGGAAGTCGGCGATAACGTTGTTGAAGTTAAGTCAACCAACGGTGACACACATCTTGGTGGCGACAACATCGATCTGCGCGTCATCGAGTTCCTGATGGATGAATTCAAGAAGGAAAGTGGCATCGACGTCAGCAAGGACAAGATGGTCCTGCAGCGCCTGAAGGACGCCGCAGAAAAGGCCAAGGTTGAACTGTCATCAATGATGGAAACCGAAGTCAACCTGCCGTTCCTGACGGCCGACCAGACCGGTCCCAAGCATATGAACATCAAGGTCACCCGCGCAAAGCTTGAACAGCTTATGGGCGATCTTATTGAAAAGACTATTGAGCCGTGTCGCAAGGCGATGGCAGATGCCGGTCTGAAGGTTTCGGATATTCATGAAGTTGTTCTGGTCGGTGGTTCGACGCGAATCCCGCTAGTTCAGCAGAAGGTCAAGGAATTCTTCGGTCGTGAACCGAACCGCACCGTGAACCCGGATGAAGTCGTGGCCGTCGGTGCTGCGATTCAGGGCGCCGTTCTGACCGGTGAAGTTAAAGACGTGCTGCTTCTGGACGTGACCCCGCTCAGCCTTGGCATCGAGACCCTTGGTGGCGTCATGACCAAGTTGATTGAACGCAACACGACGATTCCCACCCGGAAGCAGGAGACGTTCTCGACGGCCGCTGATGGTCAGACAAGCGTTGAAATTCACGTGCTGCAGGGCGAGCGCGAGATGGCCGGCGGCAACAGGTCGCTTGGAAAGTTCATTCTTGACGGCATTCCCAGTGCACCGCGCGGGATTCCCCAGGTCGAGGTCACTTTCGACATCGACGCCAACGGTATTCTGAACGTTCAGGCCAAGGACAAGGCGAC
>CAZFVA010000021.1:0-9617 GCA_964522105.1 uncultured Anaeromyxobacteraceae bacterium | reverse complement strand
GCCGGAGCCGGGGCTGGTGCTGCTTCACCGGGACCCGGGGCAGGGGCCGGAGCCGGGGCCATCGTTCCACCTTCAGGCATCGGGGCACCGGCGGCAGCGCCCTGAACCTTCATGCGTTCCATCTGACCTGCGACGGCTTCTTTCATCATGCGGGCCATATCAAGAGCCCAGCCTTTTTCCGTCTTGGCCATCGGGGCTTTCTTTTCTTTACCGGCGTTTACGTATGTAACGGTCGCTTCATCGCCTTTGATTTCTTCAGCGGTGACTGTGATGTCGCCAGCCTTTCCGAAGCCTTTACACAGTTCTTTGAAAATGTCGAAATCGCCTGTTTCGCCTTCGCCCTTCTGAACGAACGGCTTCATCTGCGCGGAAAGCTGAGTAAGCTGTTCGACGCTTTCCTTCGTCAGACCGCCCTTGATACCTTCAACATCGCACTTCTGAATTGCAGCCAGCCAGCCCTCGAAAGCTTCCTTCGGGGACGGTGTCTTATCCTTGCAACCGGCCATCACGAACATGCAGGCGGCCACGACTACGAACGTGAAAAACTTCTTCATCTGCGAATGCCTCCAAAACGACCATTGATGTTACGAGCGCTTCGAATCCGAAGGCTCAACCGGCACGCGATTCTGATCGATGACCTCATCAATCAGTCCGTATTCCTTCGCTTCATCCGGTCCCAGAAAGTGTTCCCGGTCTGAATCCTTAAGTATCTGCTCGACGCTGCGACCACTGTGCTGCGCCAGCAGCTTCACGACCTGATGCTTCAGAAACAGAATCTCGCGCGTCCTGATGTCAACATCCGAAGCCTGCCCGGAAAACGAGCCGAGAGGCTGGTGAAGCAGGATTCTGGAATGAGGAAGTGCCCGACGTTTGCCGGGTGTTCCTGCCGCCAGAAGCAGGGCGCTCATGCTGGCCGCCTGACCGATACAAATCGTTGATATCGGACACTTGACGTACTGCATCGTGTCATAGATTGCCAGAACGGAATGTACATTACCACCAGAAGAATTGATGTAAAGGTAGATGTCCTTGTCCGGATCTTCTGATTCAAGGTACAGAAGCTGCGCAATCACGACGCTCGCCAGATTGTCATCAACTTCCCAGCCAAGGAAGATGATTCTGTCCTTCAGCAGGCGCGAAAAGACGGTCCATTCGCGTTCGCCACGGGCAGTGTGTTCGATTACGGTGGGAACCCACCAGGTCATAACCAACCCTCCGGCAATTTCGACGTCTAGTCGTCAGTTTCTACTGCGGCCGCTTTGGGAGTCGTCTTCTTCGGTGCTTTCTTAGCTGGTTTCTTTTCGGCATCGGCTTCGGCAGGTGCAGCCGCAGCGGCCGCTGGAGCTGCCTTGACCTTCTTGCCTGCAGCCGGGGCCGGCGTGCCGGCCGGTTTAACGACGGCGTAGCGGGTCAAAAGATCCATGACTTTCTGAACCCGAAGCTGCCTTGCAAGCTGCTGCAGGCGCTCTTCGCCAAGAAGTGCACGAATCTGCGGAACCGGCATGTTGTAAGCGTCGGCAGTTTCCTGCAGCTTTATGTCCAGGTCGGTATCGGTAATGTTGATGCCTTCCTTGTCGGCCACTGCTTCAAGGATGATTGATCTGGTAAGGTTCTTTTTTGCTTCAAGTTCGGACTGTTCGCGCGGAATGCCCAGATTGAAGTTCTTGCCGATTTCTTCGCGCTTGTCAGCCGGGAGCTGCGACAGCACGCGGTCGCGGGCTTCTTTTTCCGCCATATCGGCCAGGCGCTGAATAGTCAGTTCGCCGATTTCAAACGGGTTGTTTTCACAGATCTTGTCCAGCACCAGGTCTTCAAGCTGATCCTTGATCGCGGCAGTGCGCTGCTCTTCAAGCTGCTTTCTGATCACGGCCCTGAATTCTTCAACAGTGTCCACTTCGCCGTGGCTTTTTGCGAATTCATCAGTAAGTTCCTGCATTTTGCGGAACCGAATCTTTTCAATCTTCACGACGGCGCGCACCGGACCGACTTCTTCGGAATCCAGTTTCAGGCCACGGGCTGCAATCTTTCCAAGCTCAGCCACGACGGTCTTTTCTTCGCCGGCCTTCATGCCCAGAATCTGGCGTCCCATGCCGACAACCGGTTCGTCATCTTCGCCGCCCACGATACGGGTCGTGTGTTCGGCCTTCATCTCTTCGCCGGACGCCGCGTTGAAAATGGTGGCCTTGCATTCCGCCATGTCACTTTCTTCAACGACCATGCCTTCCGACTTTTCTTCGAATCTGGACATTGACTTCAAAAGCTGCTGAATTCTTTCATCAACTGCCTTTTCTGCAACTTCCGGCATCGAAGGTTCGGTGATTTCGACTTCCATGTAATTCTGGATTTCAAATTCAGGGAACACCTCGAATTCAGCCGTAAACGACATTGAATTCGGCAAATCTTCAACCATGTCAAACTTCGGTTCGGTTGACGGATGCAGATTATTGTCAAGGACGGCGTTGGAAAATGTCTCGGAAATCAGGTTTTCACGGACTTCATATTCAAGCCGTGGCCCGAGTGATTTCAGAACCAGATCGAGCGGCGCGTGGCCGGGACGGAAACCGGGAGTCTTCACCTGATCTGCATATTTGCGGGCCAGCTTGCGACGTTCCTTTTTAAAACCATCTTCGTCAATAGAGACTGAGATCCGGTGTTTAAGAGCACCAAGGTCTTCGTGTTCAACTTTCATTAGATAACTCCTTGTTCGAACTGGCTGCTTTCTTGCGAAAACGCGCGGCGGAATTTACCAGTTTTCCCAATCATAAGCAAGGTGCAGGGCTTTTGAAATCAAGTTTCCTGCCGGTTAATGATATGCTTGCGACGGTTTTGTAAATGCTTGCAATGCTTGAAGGTGACTTATGACGTCCATATCTGATTTTGTGGGTGGTAAAGGTGCAGTTTCTGCTGGTGGTACGGGCCCTGATGGCGGATCTGCCGGGACCGGATTGCTGGCCGGATGGGGCAGGACGGAGTTTACGCCCGGCGGTTCAATTCCCCTTGCGGGATACACTCATCTGCGGGACCGCATGTCAACGCATGTGCGCGATCCCCTGTTTGTACGCGCTGTTGTGTTTTCGCCGCCGCAGGGACGGCCGGTGGCACTTTTATCTTTTGATCTGTTGATTATTACAGAAGAAATTCATCAGGGGATGAAGTCCAGACTGGCGGACACGGACCTGGAAGTTGTCTGTCATGCCACACATACACATTCATCTGTCGGCGGGTTCTGGAATTCCCTGCTGGGACGTTTCTTTCTGGGAAGTTACAGACCGTGGGTGCAGCGCCTGCTTCTGGATGCGGCAGAAAGGGCGGTCAGGGCGGCGATGGCTGACCTGGCGCCGGTAACTGTGCGTTCAGCGGGCGTCACGATACCCGGCCTGAACGGGAATCGCCGTGACCATGATGGCCCGCTTGATGAAACACTGACCGTTATCAGGCTGCAGAAACCTGAATCCGATGCAATTTTATTCAGTTATCCCGGCCATCCGGTTATTGCAGCCGAACGTGATCATCACGCTGTTTCTGCGGACTTCCCGGGCGCTGCCGTCGCCATCATTGAAAAGCAGTTTGCTTTTGCGATGTTTGTGCAGGGTGCGCTTGGCGGCGTCGATGTGTTCTTCCCCGCTGAACCGGTGTCGGTCGATGTAAATATGGAAATGATGGCATCGCCGATTGCGAACGCGGCAGTTACCCTGGCCCACGCCGCCCCGAAATGTGCTGATACTCTTGGGTTTTCCCGCCGGGAATTGGACATGGGCAAGCCGGCCGTCTGTGTTTCGTATGATGACAACAAGCCATTTGCGGATCGTTTTCTGAATGCCGCCGCCAATTTGCTGGTCAAGCCGGTTCCGGCGGTTGCCAGGATTGACGGTATCCGGATTGGTGATTCCGTAATTGTCGGGTTCCCGGCAGATCTCGGGATTGGACTGTCCCTGAACGTCAAGCAGCTTGCAGGTGATCTTGGTTTTGCGCACGTGATAACGGCTTCCGAAACAGGCGGGTGCATTGGCTACGTTCATCTTCCGGCTGACTATGAAAAGACGCCTGCCGACAAGGGCGAGGCCATCAAAATGGGCCGCTATGAAAATGCCATGAACTTCTTCGGCCATCAGTCCGGCTTGAAATTCCGGGACGCTGCCCTGGAAGTCCTGACCGATCTTGCAAGGGTAAAGTGAAACGTTACAGTTGTGATTCCCGGATTACCTGAATCATTTCGCGGACAGCTTCTTCGACGCCCACAAAAAATGCCCGCGCCATAATTGAATGACCGATATTTAATTCTTCAATCCCGGGAATACCGCAGATGGCCCGCGTGTTTTCATAATCGAGACCGTGACCGGCAGCCACAGAGATACCAAGTCGGACCCCCTCCTCTGACGCCCCCAGTATTCTCTCGAATTCCCACCTCTGCCGGTCCGGTCTTGCATCTGCATAAAACCCGGTATGGATTTCAATCTGTTCCGCCCCGCATTCGACTGCCGCGCGCACGTCTGCCGGGTCCGGGTTGATAAAAAGACTGACTTTGATACCGGCCTTTTTCAGCCGCGTAATGACCGCCGCTACTTCCTTTTCACGTCCGACAACTGCCAGCCCGCCTTCGGTCGTCAGTTCCGCACGCTTTTCCGGCACCAGCGTCGCAAGGTCCGGTTTCACGTCGCACGCGATCGAAAGCACGTCTTCATTGGCGGCCAGTTCAAGGTTCAGTATCGTTTTGACCGTTTCGCGCATCATTCGGACGTCGCGTTCCTGAATATGGCGCCGGTCTTCCCGCAGGTGGATTGTAATCTGGTCCGCGCCTGCCAGTTCAGCCAGTCCGGCTGCCAGCACCGGGTCCGGATACTTCGTACCGCGTGACTGCCGCAGCGTCGCGATGTGGTCAACGTTGACCCCCAGACGAATTTTTTCCACAGGAATTTTATCCATGATGTCTGTTCCCCTTCGGTCTAACCTGAAAATTGTCAGTCTGAAAAGACGGCAAATCTGAAGTTGATATTACGCCAGGATTTCGTCGCGTCCAACAGCCGCAAGGATTTCTTCAGCGTACTTCTGGACCATCCCTTCGTCACGTCCTTCAACCATGACGCGGATTTTCTTTGATGTGCCTGAGTATCTGACGACCACGCGACCTTCGCGTCCAAGCGCGGCTTCGACTTCCTTAATCGCCGCATTTGTCTGTGAGAGCGTTTCAATCGGCGGCCGGTCAACGACTTCGCGGCTGTAGTTAACCTGCGGGAATCGTTCGTATATCTTGGCCAGGGCCGACAGCTTTTTCCCGGACCGCAGCATCACTTCAAGGATTTTCAGGCCGGACAGGATGCCGTCGCCGGTCGTTGAGTGATCCAGGAACAGCAGATGTCCTGACTGCTCTCCGCCAAAGTTGTAGCCGTCGGCCAGCATTTTTTCAACGACATAGCGGTCGC
This sequence comes from uncultured Anaeromyxobacteraceae bacterium, assembly GCA_964522105.1. Taxonomy (GTDB): domain Bacteria; phylum Myxococcota_A; class UBA9042; order DTJE01; family DTJE01; genus JAGOFO01. The sequence continues at coordinate 4,197 of CAZFVA010000021.1, read as the reverse complement.
CGACATCGGTGCGTTCCAGACGCAGACCGTTTTTCGCCAGAGCAAGCTCCAGGCCGATGTTGGACATGATTGTGCCGACGATTCCGCCGCCTTTAAGCGTGCCTTCTTTATGCATCTGATCTGCACAAATCGCCATGACGGCATCGCCGTCCACAATTTCGCCGTCTTCATCGACAAGAATTGCCCGATCACCGTCGCCGTCAAGCGCCAGCCCTATGTCGCAACGCAATTCACGTACTTTCCGTCCAAGTGATTTAGGGTGCAGGGCGCCGCACGCTTCATTAATGTTGGTGCCATCTGGATTGTTGCCGATCGTAACGACCTCGGCACCAAGCTCGGAAAACACGAGCGGCGCAACCTTGTATCCGGCCCCGTTAGCGCAATCCAGAGCGATTCTGATGCCTTCCAGCGACATGTTGCGCGGGAACTGTGACTTCAGATAAACGCAGTAACGCCCGACCGCGTCATCAATTCTGCTGGCGCGGCCAAAAGCCTTGCCGGTGGCAGGTGCGGGCAGTCTGGACGGGTCGCTGATGTATTGTTCCATCCTGGCTTCAATTTCATCCGGCAGTTTGAATCCGTCGCCGCCGAAGAATTTGATTCCGTTATCCTGGAAAGGGTTGTGCGATGCGGAAATTACAACACCGGCGTCAGCCCGGTTGCCGACCGTCAGATACGCGATACCGGGCGTCGGGATAGGCCCGACCAGCAGAACGTCTGCGCCCATCGAGCAGATACCGGCCGCTAGCGCGTTTTCGAACATATATCCTGAAATTCGCGTGTCTTTTCCAATCAATATGCGTGTGCGCCCGCTGCCGCCCGGAAACATGACGGCGACCGCGCGGCCCATTGCCAGCGCAACTTCCGGTATCAACGGGTAGACATTGGCGACGCCTCTCATGCCGTCTGTGCCAAACAGCTTTCTTTCAACACTGCTCATCGGTACCTCCACTATGGGCGCGGAATGGCGGGCGGAATCATCCCGGTTCAGTTACTGTGTCCGGCCGTTGCCGCCGTCACTTTCTGAATTATCAGTGTCACGGACTTGGGCGATTCCACGCACTTCAGGCCGACCGGCCGTTCGCATCCCGGCCTGACACCGGGATGTTTATCTACGTTCGTGTCAAAGTCTGACGCATCAACAAAAATTTCGGTCGGAAGCTGGCCATCCTTGACCATGAAGATGGTCGGCAGCGGGCCGCTCAGGGTTATGTCAACTGTTGGTGGTACGACTGAACAATCGTATCCTTCCGGGCAGTTGCGGACCTGGACGGGCAGTTCCGTGAAAACTTTCTGGCCCGGGATTTCCTGGACAGGCACGTCTACCCGCACACGATCATTTTCCAGAACCATGAACTTCGATGACGGCTTCTGTAACGACACTTCAATCCGGGCATCGCGTTTGAACTGGCTGACGTCAATCGGGTAGGTGGCCAGCTCGCGGATCGGACTGACGGCCGATTTGGCGCCGGTTATCTTGATCATTGAAGGTATAGCCGTCGCATCTTCATATTTGATGTCATAGCCTTTGGACACAGTGCCGACCAGCGTCAACTTGACCGGGACCGTGATATCAACTTTCGGTTCAATTGCGACAGTAAATTCGGACGGATAGATGGCCTGAATAGACAGACCTTCCACTCCAAGCAACTGCTTAACTTTTTCACGGTCAAATACGAAGACCGATTCGTTTGTAAATCCCCGAAGATCAACAAGAAGTGGTGTATTCTTTCTTTCAAGGGCCTTCGTCAGGTTGGTCCATCTGTCGCGTACAAGTACCTTGATAGCTTTGGGCATTTCGCCAACAAAAACTTGATCATCGGCAATGTTGGACAGTACGACAGGGATCTCAAGTTCGGCTTCATTACCTTTTTCCGCCCGGACCAGCGTAAATAAAGCCAGCGCGATAATCAGCGAAAGCAGTTTGATTCCAAGGTTTTCGCGGAACAGACGGTACATCAGACCGTGACGGACCTTGATCGTCTGAGTCATCTTCAGCATGTCCGACTTTCTGCGTTTGATCGTCCCGATCCCGGACAGAGCGCTGGTGGCGACTACCGGTTCTTCGACTACACCGGGTGTGGCACCTGAATTCAGGACGTCGGACTTTACCGGTTCGTGCGAACCTGATTTGTTTTTGTCGTCTATTGTCATGTCACTCCTTGCGCCCCCTGGGCCCGAAGAGTTCCATCAGTTCGTCTCTAAGGGTTCCGGCATCATATCCACGGTAGATTCCGCCGTCGTGAGCAATTGAAATTGTTCCGGTTTCTTCGGAAACAATGACAATAACGGCGTCGGTTGATTCGGCAAGGCCGATGGCGGCCCGGTGGCGGGTTCCAAGCGATTTGTCGACTTTCGGGTTTTCTGTCAGCGGCAGGAAGCACCCGGCGTGACTGATGCGTCCTTCACGGATGATGACGGCACCATCATGAAGCGGGTTTTCATGCGTCGGAATAAACATTGAAAACAACGCGTCGGCTGTGACTTTCGCGTCAATCGGGATTGCTTCTTCCGTGTATGGGGTCAGGTCGGCTTCCCTTTCCAGAACTATCAGGCCGCCAAGGCTTTTTTCGGACAGGCGCACGGCGGCTTTAATGACTTCTTCATAGATGCTGGTGCCGTCCTTGCGTACACCGACCAGAAACAGCGGATTTTTGCCTACCTGGGATAGTGCGCGCCTGATGTCCGGCTGAAACAGAATTATCAGTATGACCAGGAAATAATTGACGAATTTTTCCAGCAACCAATGCAGCGTCGTCAGTCCCAGGACCGAGTCGTTCGAAATCAGGAACAGCCCGAGGACTACAAAAATGCCGACAAGCATCTGTAGTGCCCTGGTGCCCTTGATCAGAAGCATCAGCCGGTAGATCACAAAGAAAACGATGGCAATATCGATAGTCGCCGAAACGACGTCAATCTTACGCATTTCCAGAAATACATCTGCGAACAGGTTCAAAATGCGTCCTCCCGACCACTGGTTCCCGACCTGGCAATTGCCCAGGCCACCTTCACAACGTCATTCATTTCAGCGACATCATGAACCCTTAAGATCCTGGCCCCGAACAGCACTGAAGCCGCGACGGCGGCCGCAGTCCCGTAAACACGCTTCAGCGGGTCTTTCTTCCCGGTAAGCGCCCCGATAAAGGCCTTTCTTGACGGCCCGATCAGAACTGGAAATCCAATTGTATCAAATAGCTGAATTTGTTTGATGATTTCAGCGTTTTGTTCTGCTGTTTTTGCGAATCCGATGCCGGGATCGAACCAGATTTGTGATTTGGGAAGTCCAGCTTCGATGGCGCGCTGTATCGCCGGCATAGTTTCTGAAATGATCTGCCCCACCAGCGACGAGTATTGTGTCTGCTGCTGCATCGTGTCGGGCGTGCCGCGCATGTGCATGGCGACCGCGATTGGTTTGCGGGCAGCCAGAATGCCGATCATGTCCGGGTCAAACGTGAATCCAGATACGTCGTTTACAATTAATGCGCCGGCGTCAATTGCCTGCCACGCAACAGCCGAGCGTCTTGTATCAACAGAAACGGGCACTTCCGTGATTGATGTGATGGCCCTGATGACCGGGATTACACGGGAAAGTTCTTCTTCTTCGGTGACTGGTGCAGCACCCGGCCTGGTTGACTCGCCACCGACATCGATTATGTCGGCGCCGTTTTCAATCATGTTGAGGGCCTGCTCGACCGCGCGCCCCGGGTCTATAAAGAAGCCCCCGTCCGAAAACGAATCCGGGGTCACGTTAAGTACGCCCATTAACAGCGGCGGTCTGTTTCTGTCAGCAGCCGCTGTGGCGATGTTCTGTATTTTGTCTTCTGCAATATACATGGAACAATCATACTTCCATTTACCGCGACGCGACAAACGGGCGCGCAACATTTCCACGTCCAGACGGGGGGCGGCGAATGTTGAGGTTTGTCCGGTCCGTTGAATGCTGGTATCTTTGCACCAGCCCGATGATTTCACCGAGGTCGTGATGAACAGGTCAGACTTCCCGAATCTGTTTGTGTTGACGGATATTTTCCCTAATCAAGTCAAAGGTTTGATGACTATCATCCGCGACCGTGACACCGATCGCGGAAGGTTCATTTTTTATGCTGACCGGTTGATTCGTCTGCTGGTCGAACGCTCGCTTGAATTCCTGCCTGTGTCGCCGTGTCCGATCACGACCCCGACCGACGCCGGGTATGA
>CAZFVA010000020.1:0-55720 GCA_964522105.1 uncultured Anaeromyxobacteraceae bacterium | reverse complement strand
TTAGCTGAGGTAGTCGCCGGCCAGTGCTTCGAACAGGGGTGCCTGTGCCATGGTGGCGGCGTCGGCCTGCTGCTGCATTTCCTTTTCCCAGGCGGCTTTTCTGGCGTCTTTCAGGAACGGGCCGGCCACCGACGGGAACAGCTCAAGCAGCAGTTCTTCCTTTTCATTCAGCGCCAGTTTTACGCCACCGAATTCTGCCAGAACCGGATTGTCCTGCTTTTCGTACTTGGTGGTGTCGTACGGCATTTCTTCGCGTACGCCCGCAATCTTGAACCTGAATTCCGGGTCAACAGGAATCGGCGTTTTGCCGTATGAGCCTTTGACCAGGTTCACGAACTGCGCCGATTTGTTTGAATAGAATGGCTTGCCGGCGTGCTTGTCGACTATGCAGCTTACGGCCTGCACACCAACAATCTGACTGGTCGGGGTGACAAGCGGCGGAAGACCGGCGTCAAGCCTGACCGAAGGAACCAGGGCCAGTACTTCCGGCATGAACGCCGACAGCTTCGCAGCCTGCATCTGAGCCAGCATGTTTGTGTACATGCCGCCCGGGATCTGCGCGACCCGCACGATTTCGTCAGGAGGCGGGTAGTTGAAGTACTTCTCAATGCTCTGGCACAGTTGCAGAAGCTTCTTAATCTGGAATTTTTCGGCAGCCGTAATGGCATCGTCAAACATCGCGTCGATTTCCGGCGGAAGTTTGTCGGTCGTCAGGTCAAACTGGCGGGGTACAAGTTTGTACTGGTCGAACTCGGCAAGTTCTTTGCGGATTTCCAAAAGCTCACGGTTGATTTTTGCAACGGCACCGACGTTTACGCCTGTTTCCAGGCCCAGCTTCCGGGCAAAAAGCTCTATGATTTCGAATGCCGGTGCGGCAGGGCCACCCGAAAAGTTCAGGATAACGGTATCAACGATGTCACAGCCGTTCATCATAGACATCAGACATGTCGCCACGCCGAATCCCGGGGTGCAGTGGGTGTGAAGGTTGATCGGGATATTGACCGCGTTCTTCAGTGCAGGCATCAGTTTGCCGGCCGTTGCCGGGTCTATCAGGCCGGCCATGTCCTTGATGGAAATCATGTCTGCGCCGATCGCTTCCAGGTCACGCGCCTTGTTCACAAAGTAATCAAGGTTGAACACCTTTTTCGGCAGCTTCCGGCCGCCGAACGTGGCCTTCAGCTTTTCCCCGAATGTGAATTTGGGATCAACGGTATAGCACACGGCACAGTCGGCCATCCCGCCGTTTTCCTTGACGAATTTGACCGATGCCTTCATGTTTTCAACATCGTTGAGGGCGTCGAATATCCTCATGATGTCAATCCCGGACCTGACGGCATTCTTGCAGAAACCTTCAATAACGCTGTCGGGATAAGGGTTGTACCCGAACAGGTTCCGTCCGCGCGACAGGGCCGTCAACTTCGATACGTCACCGATTGCGGCTTTGATCGTTTCAAGTCTGTGCCACGGGTCTTCGTTCAAATACCGCATGATGGAGTCGGGAACGGCGCCGCCCCAGACTTCCATCGCATAGAATCCGGCCTCTTTATAAAGCGGCAGAACCCGCTCGACCTGCGCCTGATTCATTCTGGTCGCAAACTGCGACTGCTGGCCGTCCCTTAACGTCAGGTCCCGTATCAGTAGCTTTTTTCCCATAACTGGTATCTTCCCGGTTTTTACAGGGTGACTGTGATGTCAGTGGCGGCTGTATCTGTATAAACGTCGACTGTAAGTAAATCGACGTCGCTGCATGTTGTTGTGTCGGTGGCCTGGCCGTCAAGGGTTGCTCCGGCCACGTCTACTGTCGGTGTAGCGCCCTTCGGCAGTGCGAAAACGAGGGTTACGTCGCCATGGCCCGCAAGTGCGGCGGTCATGCTGAGATTTCCCGTTGTGCCCGTGATTTCGGTGACGAAGGCGTCGCCGCCGGCCATCGAATTCACAATCCCCAGGAAAACCGGCGAATCAAGCGAAGAAAGATCGCGGATTACCATAAGTCTGCTCTGGTTGTCGGACGCAATCGTAACGGTTGCACCATCGGGATTGATGCACGCGCCCGATTTGGCGACAGTCTGATTTCCGGCAGGTTCCCACGCAATCCACTGGCCGGTCGTTTCCGGCAGATTCAGGGTGCGTTCCCTTCCTGCGTTCGTTGATGCCAGGGTGAAAAGGTCGGTGTTACCTGCCCAGCGGAAGAATCCGGCCAGGTACGATGCTGTGGTATCTCTCAGCACTTTTGAGTACCACATTTCGGGGATTTTGTTGGTGAACATGTCTGTCGACCAGGCTTCAACCGCGCCTGTCCTGACAATTTCAAGGTCGAAGTATGGTTTTACAGGCATTGAGCCAAGTTCAGGTGTTACGCCGGTAACTGCCCACAGGTGCATTCCAAGAATCTGCTGGCTGTGGGGGTAGCTGTCCTCGGGAAGATAGAACGAGAACGTCCTGCCGGGGGTTACTGTGGTGAACGCCCCGTTCATGTAGTATCTGTGGGCCCAGGACGTGGCGCCAAGCATCATTGTCGCGTCCAGTTTTGACGCCGGGGCGTTCCAGGTCTTGTATGTGGCCGGCGCCGCCTGCATTCCGTTAACGATCCCGATGCCGATCATTGTTCCGCCAGCCAGATCGATGAAAATATCATTCCCGACATCTGCACGGACGGCTTTCAGAGCTTCAATAACCGCCAGAACCCCGGTCTTTCCGTCAACTGAATAGGCCAATCCCATCGCGCCAAGGTCTGCGTCATACAGTTTGATGTAATCGTAACCCCATGTTTTAACAGCGCGACTGATATAGGAAATGAACCATGCCTTCGCGTCTTCATTGGTCAGATCAAGGATTGCCTTGTTGTTCCCGATGCCGAGCCGAAGCATGGCAATGTCGGCCGATTCAACGAACCAGTCAGTGTGCGCGGTGTAAAGGGCCGAGCTTTTCTCGAAAACGAACGGGGCAAGCGCCACGCCCGGCACAAGGCCAGCCGCCTTGATTGTCGTCGCAAGCCATTTCATGGCGTTATCCGAGCCGTGGTTCGGGAATTTGACAGTTTCAATTTCGCCTTCGCCGTTCTGCCAGCCAAGGTCAACTACCACGCCTTCAAGCCCGAGTTCCTTTGAGTCCGACAGGCCACCCACTCTGGTTGCGATGTCATTCGAAGTCAGGTCGTCTTCCTTTACCAACGCAGACATCATCACGGGGGCCTTTTTGGGGGCGCCAATCAGGTTGTATGTCGCCACAGCTTCCGCGTAGCGCTTCAGGCCGGCCGCCGGATCATCAGTGAAGTCAATATAAGCCGTTTCAGAAGCAAGAATCTTTGACGGGGAAAGCATCGATGCCTGCAGGCAGGTGGCCCGCATTTCGAACAGTGAAAGCGCTTCGTCGTCACCGACGGCCAGGGCCTCGATCGAGACAGATTCAACAGCGACGCCAGTAAATGCCCGTTCAACGTTCAGGAAACCGGCTACAACACAACTGCTGTTCTTTGTGCAGATGACCGTATTCCAGTTCGACAGGTACCCGGGGCCATTAAGACTTTCCGTCGCTTCGGTAACGTTTAAAGCTTCAGCAACTCCGTCATAGATGATTTCACTTCCGTTGTTGATCATCACGGCTGATGCGGTGCCCGGACCGATCATAAGGCCAGCGCCTTCAGCACCGCGGGCAACTATCGGGACCAGCTTTTCCACGTAAAATCCTTCGCGGACCGGCATGCCGACCATAACCTTGACCGTGACAGAAGGTACGTTGCGGTGAAGTGATATGTACGTCCGCAGGCCACCGATCGAGCCGGTGGGAAGTGATTCGAACATTACCGTGACGCCGTCATCAAGACCGTCGCTTCCAAACGTGACAGTCCATGTGGCGCGCTGGGCCGGGGCGGCTGACGAGATAACCGTCTTACCTTCGGCTCCATTTATGTGGACTTCGGAGTGTCCGTTGATTATGCCGTCAAGACCGGGGTTTACACCGATATTGAACGTGCCGGTTGCCAGATTGATCTGCAGCGTCAGTGTGCCGTTCGTGACGGTAACCAGGTCGCCTTCTTCCTTGGGATAGAAAGGGCCTTCTGGAATATCTTGTACGAAATCATATGGTTCAATATCGGGCCAGCCGGTCTCGTTGCCGGTATCGACAGCCGTTTCTTCGACGACATCAACCGCGATATCCTGATTGATATCAGGGTTTTGTACGTCGGCCACAACGGTATCTGTGTCGTTTCCCGGGTTCTCTGATGATCCGCAGGCCAGCAGATTCATGGAAACCAGAACCATTGTCAGTAAAGCAATCTTACGCATTTGTATCCTCCCGGGCCGGCCCTTAATGGCCGTCTAACAAACAATTGGCAGGATTCTACAACGTACTTACGTCAAGTAACAGGTGGGATAATCTGTGGTTTGCAATTTGATGCAGGCGGGCAGGTTATTCAAATCTGTCCGGTTTGTCGCAGGTTGCCTTTGCAGGTGATGCCATCGCGTCTGCCGGGGCCACAAATACTGCAATGCCAGGTACAACGCCGGGCTTCGGGGCTTTAATTTCAGCAGGTGGCCGGTCAAGGTCGCCCGGTCTTGCAAACCAGTTCCACGTCCTGAATCCGCCGTTAAGGTTTTTGACGTTATAGCCAAGCTGTTTAAGCCTGCGGTAAACGATGTATCCGCGCAGTCCTGCTGCACAGTAGATACCGATCATTTTATCTTTGGGAATTTCGGCCAGTCGGCTTGATATCTCGCCCATCGGAATATTGATGGACCCCGGGATGTCGCCGGAAAACCCTTCATCAGGTTCGCGGACGTCAAGCCACACGTCAGCTTCTTCCCACGGCTCGATGATTTCAACGTCGCCGCGAAGGATATTTGCAGCAACAAAACCTGTCATATTTACGGGGTGTTTTGCATTTCCCCAGGCAGGGCAGTACGCCAACTCCAGCTCTTCCAGGTCAAAAACGGTCTGTCCCGATCGCATGGCCTGGGCAAAGCTGTTGATAACTGTGTCAGCACCTTCGGCCCCGACTACCTGGGCGCCCAGTATCCTTCCGTCATCATCAAACACCAGCTTGATGTCAAGCGTGGTCGCGCCCGGATAGTATGATGGATGCTGGTTAGGATGGACGTAAGCGCGGTGATACTTGACGCCGGCGGCCGTCAGTTGCTTTTCGTTAAGTCCGGTACCGGCTGCAGCCACGTTGAAAACCTTTGCGATCGCGGTGCCTTGCGTACATTTATAAATGCTGGCCCTGCCGCAGATGTTGTCGGCGGCAATTCTGCCCTGTCTGTTGGCCGGTCCTGCCAGCGGATTTGCGATGAAACTGCCGGTGATTCTGCTGATTACCGCCACGGCATCGCCCACCGCGAAAATGGCCGGGTCGCTGGTCTGCATGTGTTCGTCGACCATGATGTGGCCGGACGGCGTGCATTTCAGGCCGGCATCGATCGCCAGTCTGGAAACCGGTTTCACGCCAACTGAAATGACCGTGAAGTCGGCAGGGATGATTTCCCCGCCCGCAAGATGGACCCCGGCGTCAGAAAACGCGGTCACTTCGCTTTTTATGTGAACTCGGACCCTGTTCATGCGCAGCTCACCCAGAAGAACCCTGGTCATTTCGGGGTCAAGAGCAGGCATCAGATAGTCAAGTCTTTCAACAAGATCAACGGCAATACCGGCGTGTCGCAGGTTTTCCGCAACTTCGATGCCTATGTATCCGCCGCCAACAACGACAGCGCTTTTCGCCCTGACGGTCGCTTCGCGGATTCTGTCCATGTCATCAAGGTTTTTCAGTATGAACACGTCCGGTCTATCAATTCCGGGCAGCGGCGGTTTGATCGGGTATGCGCCGGGGGACAGCACCAGATAATCCCATTCAAAGGTCAGGTGCAGGTCATGGTCCAGGTCATGGACCGTTACCGTCTTTCTGTCGCGGTCGACTGCAGTTACCCGGTGCCTTGTCCTGACGTCGATGTCGTATTTTTGATTTATGGATTCGGGGGTCTGGACAAGAAGTTGCTGCCTGTCTGAAATGACGCCGCCGATAAAATATGGCATGCCGCAGTTGGCAAATGAAACGTCGTTGTCCTGTTCAAAGACCTTTACATCAATTGATGAATCAAGCCGCTTGATCCTGGTCGCGCAGCTCATTCCACCGGCCACGCCCCCGACCACAATAACTTTTTTCATCTGTTTTTAAAGTCCGGAGGTAATGCGCCAGACGTCATCTTCAAGGCTGAATTCCAGCCGGGAGAAGTCATTCTTGGCGACCCAGCGATCCTTGCCCTGATCTACGTAGAAGAATTTGTATGAATATTCAAATTCGGCATAAGCCTTGTCTTCCCGTGGGTACCCGACTTTACGCACGTATATTGTGTACTGGACTGACTTGATTTCGTCCCTGAATGTCGGGATTACATCGCGCAGAAGCTGTTCATAGCCGTAGTCATCTTCGCTGTTCGATGTCGTGCCCGAATTCGAGAAGTAAGTGCGCGACACGATTTCCAGCAGTGAATCCAGGTCTTTCTTTTCAACGGCCTTGCGATATTTTTCAACAATATCGACAACTACGCGGTTTTTTGGGTTGTCTTCAACTTCGGTTCCGGGAATCTGTTTAGCTGAACATGCCACAAGTGAAAACAATATAAAAAGGGTAACCAGTACAGGGCGTCTCATTGTGGTTCCTCCAGGAACAGTCAGGCGTATAAACAAGTGAATGGGAGCTTCTATTCCGTAACGGCGACGCCGAAGACGTCAGGAATGCAGGTGCTCCATGTGCAGAACCCGTCAGCTTCGCAGACCGCCCACGGTGCAACAGAAGTGCAATTGGCATCGCTGGTGCAGGGTTTTTTCAGCGCAGGTACCGGGCGGCAGGTTGACGCCAGTGGACAGTCAAGTGTCGTGGTACAAGCCTGGGCGCAGAATGGCGTGCTTTTCCAGTCCTGTGCATCGGCGATATCCCGGTTTCTGTAAAGAATACAGGGACCGTCACCGCAATAGGGGTGGTTGCCAACAATACACGTGGCACCGCAGAACGATTCGTCGCCGGAACACTGGTCCTGTCCGACCGGTATCGCATCGTTGCAGTCAGTAAGCATCTTATCGGTCATGGGACAGGCCGCGAAGTCTTCCTCGGTCTGGCATGCCTGCAGGGTAATAGCCGTAAACAACACGGTAATCAAAACCATGAATCTTACAGACACAGGGACCTCCGAGTAGATTGCACCCCGGTAATTGTATCCGAGGGTTGGCGGCAGTCAAGGCGGAACAGTCGTTGTTTATTATTTAAGGGCGGAAATCAGCTTTTCCATGTCTTTTTCGCTGGTCTGTTCAGTGACAGCGATCAGCAGGCAATCATTAAGATCCTTGCAGAATGTTCCAAGCGGGAACCCGGCTGCGACGCCTTCCTTCACCAGGTCAGCAACGGCTTTGTCTGCATCTTTCCCGATGCGGACAACGAATTCATTGAACGTCGGTCCCGCGAATGGAAGCGTGAAACCGTCAGCAACCAGCATCTTCTTCAGCTTTTCAGCCTTGATGTGATTAAGCAGGGCCAGCTTCGGGTAACCGTTTTTGCCGAGCATTGACATGTAGATAGCGACTGCCAGGGCGCACAGCGCTTCGTTTGAACATATGTTCGAGCTGGCACGTTCACGACGGATATGTTGTTCGCGCGCAGCCAGGGTCAGGACGTAACAGTCGTTTCCGTCATGGTCCTTTGTTTTACCGATCAGTCTGCCCGGCATCGACTTTACCAGCGGGCCGTTGACCGCAAACATACCGACATAGGGTCCGCCGAATGACAGCGGAAGCCCGAGCGACTGGCCTTCACCGGCACAGATGTCAGCCCCGAGCCTGCCGGGGGCCTCGATCAGTCCGAACGCCATTGCTTCGGTAAATGTGGCGATCGACAGCGCCTCGAATTCGTGGGCCATGTCCGAAAACGGTTTCAAGTCTTCAATAACACCAAGGAAGTTCGGGGTTTGAATCACGATGCAACTGATGCCGTCGTTCATCATTGCCCTGGCTGCCGCAAAGTCTGTAGTTCCGTCTGCGGTGGCTGGAATTTCGACGATGTCCGCGACATCTGTGTATGTCTCAAGCACCTGGCGGTACTGCGGGTGGATCAGCGCTGACACCGCGATCAGATTTCGCCGTGTGTGCCGCTGCGCCATCAGGCAGGCTTCCGCAAGGGCCGTCGCACCTTCGTACATGGAGGCGTTCGAGACTTCCATTCCCAGTATCTGCGTGACCATTGACTGATATTCAAACTGGGCCTGAAGTGTTCCCTGGGAAAGTTCCGGCTGGTATGGGGTGTAGCCTGTCAGGAATTCGCCGCGCGACAGCAGGTGGTGGATTGCGGCCGGAACGTAATGGCCGTATGCGCCGGCGCCGATGAACGAAGCGACGCCTGTATTGTTGGCTGCAGCAAGTCCTTTCATGTACGAAAGTACGTCTGATTCGGACATCGAGTCTGGCAGATTCAGACAGTCTTTAACCTTGAATTCAGAAGGAATCACCGAAAATATTTCGTCAATCGATGAAACGCCGATTGCAGCAAGCATCTCGGCTATTTCGGCTTCCGTATGAGGGGTGAAATCCATCCTGCTGACTCCTGATGAAAAAGCCCCGCGAGGCTGACGCCAGGTGAAGCCGGTTCTGTCAATGTGAAGTCTGATCCGGTAATACCTGGATATTACTCGTCTTCAAGCCGTCCGAGGTATTCTTCGTAGTCCTCGGCCGTCATCAGTTCGTCGAGCTGTTCCATGTCGCCGACTTCCACGCGGATAATCCAACCCTCTTCGTAGGGGTCGGTGTTTACCACGCCCGGATCGTCTTCAACCAGTTCGTTGAACTCGACAACTACGCCGGATACGGGGGCGAAGACTTCTGTCGAGGCTTTCTGCGAATCAATCATGCCGATCGGCTCGCCTTTTTCGATCTCGTCGCCAACTCGCGGCGGCTCGACGCTCACGATGTCGCCGAGATGGTCCTGAGCGTAGTCCGTAATGCCGATTGAAACGATGTTGTCATCTTCAATCTTCACCCACTCATGACTGTCGGTGAACCTGTATTCTTTGGGGATCGACATCAGCAGCCTCCTTGCAATTCCATCAACCGGATCCCTTTTCACCCCCTGATGGGTGTACGGGGTTGTTCCGGAAAATTCAAAAGTTTATTTTCCGTCCTTTTTCAGGATCGGAGCCTCTACAACTCTGCCCTGTACGCGGCGCAGACCCATAAGATCGATTTCTATCACAGACCCGACGGAATTGAACGGTGGTTTTACGTATGCAATGCCGATTGGGATCTTCATGCTGGGCGACATCGTTCCGCTTGTGACGACGCCGATCTCGTCAGTGCCCGAAAACACTTTGTAACCGTGTCTGGGGACGCCCTTTCCTTCAACCACGAACGGGACCAGATGGCGCTTCAGGCCTTCTTCGTTCTGGCGGACCATCACATCGCGGCCGTTAAAGTCGCCCTTGTTGAACTTGACTGTCCACTGAAGACCGGCTTCAAGCGGGCTGGTCGTGTCGTCAATGTCATTGCCGTAAAGGCAGTATTTCATTTCCAGGCGAAGTGAGTCGCGGGCACCGAGGCCGATTGGACCGACGCCAAGATCAGCGCCTTTTGCCATCAGCTCCTGCCACATTTCTGCAGCAACGGCGTGCGGCATGTAGATTTCACCGCCAGCTTCGCCGGTGTAGCCAGTCGTTGCCAGCATAACTTCGTGGCCATGATAATTTTTCATGACAAAGAAGAACGGCTTCATTTCAAGTACGTCTGCGCCGAAAAGTCTGGACAGCAGTTCCGGGGCATTCGGTCCCTGAACCGCGATCTGCGAATACTGGTCGGAAAGGTCAAGAACTTCGCAGTCGCCTTTCGTCTGCTGGACGAACCACGCAAAGTCTTTGTCCTTGTTGGACGCATTGACGCAGACGAACCATTCGACGTCTGACTTCTTATAGAAGATCATGTCGTCAACGATGCCGCCGTCCGGTCTGCAGACAGGCGTATAGACGGCCCGTCCCGGTTTGCAGTCAGCGACGTTGTTAGTCGTCAGGCGCTGGACAACATCCCGTGCCTTGTAGCCACGGAATACGACTTCGCCCATGTGACTGACGTCGAAAAGGCCGACCGCTGAACGCACCCGGAGATGCTCGGCGGCGATCCCTTCGTATTGAACCGGTAATTCAAATCCGGCGAACGGAACCAGCTTGCCGCCAGCCTTTACATGTTCCTCATAAAGGGCCGTTCGCTTTACTTCTGGATGTGCGCTCAAGGCAACCTCCCACGGTGAACCCGGCTTCGAATATAGCAACAAACGGCACAGGTCAAGGGAAAATGCATTATTCACAAGGAATTTGTGTTCAATGACTGACTTTCTACATTTCAGGCACTGTACTCAATTGACTTGGACCGGCTGTCCATTTAGGATTCGGCCATCATTTTCTTCGCACCCACCGGAGGATTCTCATGGCTGAAATAATTGATGGAAAGGCGATCGCGGCGCAGGTCAGATTGGAAGTTTCGCAGGCGGTTGCGGGGCTGGCGAAGCTTGGCATAGTGCCAGGCCTTCATGTCGTGCTTGTCGGCGAAGATCCGGCGTCCCAGGTTTATGTCCGCATGAAGGGCAAGGCGTGCGAGGAAGTTGGCATTAACGGCGTCACGCATCGTCTGCCTGCCGAAACGACTGAAGCCGAATTGCTGGCGCTTCTGGCCACTTTGAATTCTGATCCCGAAGTTGACGGAATTCTGGTTCAGCTTCCAGTGCCGAAGCATATTGATCCGAACAAGGTTACCGATGCGACCGACCCTGCCCGCGATGTTGACGGCTTCCATCCGACGAATCTGGGTATGTTGATGTCCGACCGTCCCGGCATTGAAGCCTGTACACCTGCCGGTTGCATGCGGTTGATTGACGAAACCGGGACCGATCTGAAGGGAAAACATGCAGTCGTCATCGGGCGCAGCCTTATCGTCGGGAAGCCGATGTCGCTGCTTCTGTTGCGCAGGCATGCGACCGTCACCATTTGCCATTCACGCACGACCAATCTGGCCGACGTTGTCAGAAGCGCCGACGTTCTGGTCGCCGCTGTCGGCCGTGCTCAGATGGTCAAGGCTGACTGGATCAAGGAAGGTGCGGTCGTCATTGATGTTGGCACCAACCGTACCGAAGAAGGAAAACTGGTCGGCGACGTTGACTACGTGGCGGCGTCGGAAAAGGCTTCATGGATTACTCCAGTTCCGGGTGGCGTCGGTCCGATGACGATTGCGTACCTGTTGCGCAATACCGTCATTGCCGCCTGTGCCCGCCGGGGCGTTCCCTGTCCGCTCTGAATCCCGCTGCTTTCAGTTTTTTTTCACTGATTCAAACAGGTCGCCAGTTCGTCTGAAATCATCTTTATTGGTTAAACTTGTGTTCAGGAGGCGGCATGGCAAAAGGTCATCGAAAGTCACGACGGGGCAGGAAATCGTCGCGGGTTCTGCCCGTGATGCTGGGGTTGGCTGCGTTTACGGCGGCGCTGGCGGTAATCGGGGCTGCGGCGCTTGTAAAGATAACTGAATCCGGTCTGCCTGCAGTGCCTTCCTGGGCCGAATATGCTGCCGGTGCGCCAAAGGTTACGCGAATCCTTGCTGCAGATAACTCGGTAATTGAAGAAGTCTTTGTAGAACGCCGCACGCTTATCAGTCCTGACAGTCTGCCGCCGCTTCTGGAAAACGCCGTTCTGGCCGCCGAGGACGCCGGTTTTCTGGATCACGAAGGACTTTCATACGCCGGGATTGCCCGGGCCATGCTGACCAACCTGTGGAAGGGCCGCATTTCGCAGGGTGGGTCCACGATCACGCAGCAGGTCGTCAAGCAGGTGATGCTGTCATCTGAACGGACGTGGAAAAGAAAATTCAGGGAATTGCTGCTTGCCAGGCAGTTTGAACTGAAGCTTTCAAAAAATGAGATTCTGGCCATCTATATGTCTCAGATATATCTGGGTCACGGTCGTTATGGCTTTGAAGAGGCCGCCCGTTTCTTTTTTGCCAAAAGAACTGTTGACCTGTCGCTTGACGAGGCTGCGTTGCTTGCCGGTTTGATTTCAGCGCCTGAAGGAAATTCCCCGATGAAGAATCCGGAGGGTGCAATATTCCGTCAGCATTACGTTCTGGATCAGATGGCAGATCTTGGCATGGTGACGCGGGAACAGGCTCAAGCGGCCGCCAGAAATCAGTTGCGGATATGGGGCCGCGAGGAAGAGCTGTTAGGGATTGCACCGTATTTCACTGACGCCGTTCTGCGGGAATTAAAGAAACTGGTCGGGCCGGAAAAGTTGACCAGGGGCGGCCTGCAGGTGGCGACTACCCTTGACTTAAGTGTTTCGGCAGCCGTCGATGCGGCAGTCGCAAACGGTCTTCATGACCTGTATGTCGGCGGTCGTCTGCGGTCTTCTGATGAGCGCTCGGCAAATGTTGGTCAAGTGGATAACGGTCTGGAGGAGGCGATGCCGCCGCCGCCTGAAACGATTCTTGCCAGAATGGCCGGGTGCAAGCGCGCTGAAGAACAGGCGTTTGTGTCGGTTGGCGGGTCTATCAAGGTCATTTCCCCGGAGTCTCTCCGCCGTCTTGATGCAGACCCTGTCAGGCGGATGGATAAGCTTTGCGACACTATAGATTCCCTGTCTGTTTCAAAAGGTACCGGCGAAGTTGAGACTGTTCAGGGGCGTATGGATGAAGTCAACGCCGAGCTTGGTCCGCAGGCTGCGTTTGTCGTGATTAATCACAAGACCAGAGCCGTTCTGGCGATGACAGGTGGCGAAAACTTCAGAACCCGAAAGTTCAACCGGGCGGTTCAGTCAATAAGACCGATAGGTTCGACCATCAAGCCGTTCATATACACCGCTGCGCTGATGGCCGGCATTCCTGAAGACAAGGGCTGGATCAATGAACCGGTCGCGTTCAGGGGGGCCGGTGGCAAGACCTGGCGGCCGAAAAATTACGGCGGTGTTTATGATGGCAGGTCATGGGACATGGCCGGTGCGCTGAAGCAGTCAATCAATGTGATTGCGATCAAAGTTCTTCAGGAAACCGGCGTTGAAAAGGTCGCAGGGCTGCTGGAATCGTTCGGTTTCAAAGGCCGGATACCGAGGGATCTTTCGATGGCACTTGGAAGCGTCGAGGCTACGCCCCTTGAACTGGTGAATGCGTTTGCGGTTTTCGGTTCAGGCGGCAAACTGGATACGCCGTGGATGATTCGGAGTGTCACAGACTATAATGACGAACAACTGCTTGACCACGAACGCCGTTCAAGCAGAGTGATTCCCGCTAACACTGCATCAAAGATGAAGTCCATGCTCAGGGGCGTTGTGCAGGAAGGCACGGCTTCCGGTCTGGCAGATATCGGGGCTGAAATATGGGGAAAAACGGGGACTACCAACATGTCGCGCGAGGCGTGGTTTGTCGGTGGTTTCGGGGACATGACCGGGGCCGTCATCATCGGCTATGATGATCGTCTGTCGATGAAAGGTGCGACCGGCGGTAACACTGCTGTTCCATTGTTTGCGCTGTTTGCGCGCAACCTGATTGCTTCCGGCGAACCGAAGCAGCGCGGTCGTGCGAACGAATCCGGGACGAGGTGAAAATGACCTCCAGTACGAAGCGAGTCGCCCGGTTTTTCATCCCGTTTTTTTCGGTCATTCTGGTTTTTGCTGTCTTCGCTCTGGTCGCTGAAGGTCTGATACGGTTGATCAACCCCGTTCCGCCTGTTCAAATAGTCAGACCAAACAGTGGCTCTTCGATTATTGATGGCCCCGTGCCTTTGTGGTTTGTCGATACCGACCGCAGCAATATTGGGTGTGCTGCGGCGTCGCCACAGGCGAAGGTAGTTGTTTTTTCAGGTGATTCAATCTTTTTTGGTTCCGGCGTTGAATCAAAAGATGTGTTCACCGCGCTGTTGCAGAACAAGCTTGATGCTGAATTCGGCGTTGGGTCGTGGTGCGTCATAAATCTGTCCCAGCCGGCCTATTCGTTCGAGCAGAAAAAAGAATGGCTGGCGCAGTTCGCCCGCACCAACCGCATCGACCACGTGTACTGGGAAGTCTGGTTTGCCGAAAATGTGCAATATCGGCTGTTTAACGGGACGGCCTATAATTTCGGTCCGGCCGCAGGCGCGCCGGGCCATATTCCGGAAGTTCCTGTAATTCCGCTCGCCCTCAGCGAAATGTTGTTTTCACATTCCAGGCTTTACGAATATGCCTTTCTGACTTTCCTGCCCAGATATGACATGACTGAAAAGTGGATGGACCAGTCATATGTTCCTGATCTGACCAAACTCAGCGCATGGCTTCGTGAAAAGGGCGCCGACCTGACGCTTGTGCCTGCTTCCCGTCTGGACAGGCCATTTGCAATTGCGAGCCCTGATTCATCAGTCAAAGACAGGCTGTTTTTTCGTTTAAGCGAATTCAAAGCGGCGGATGTGCTGTTTCTTTCAACAGCGCTGAAAGCGGTCGGGGCCGACTTCATGCAGGTAAGACATGATCCGTGTTGTCACTACAATCAGCAGGGCCATAAGATCCTTGCAGACATATTCAGGGATGTCGTGATTCGCGATTCTGCCAGACGGGATGCTGCGAAAACGACCAGATGAAAGAATTGATTT
Source organism: uncultured Anaeromyxobacteraceae bacterium (assembly GCA_964522105.1). GTDB lineage: Bacteria > Myxococcota_A > UBA9042 > DTJE01 > DTJE01 > JAGOFO01. Next base: position 41,100 of record CAZFVA010000020.1, on the reverse strand, counting down.
TGCATTAACGTACGGTGGTGGCGACGCCGGAAAACCGGCTTGAGGTGACTGTGGCCCGAAGCAGAAAAACTGTTGCTGCGCTGGTAATTGCGCTGTTTTCGCTGGTGGTGATTGTGGCGATCACTCTTGGTGTCGCCGAGGCCATCGTCTACTATTACAATCCTAAACCTGCCGTTCAGGTAATCAAGCTGAACAGAATCAAGCCGACGTTTGTCGATTCCACCATTCTCTGGTTTGAAGATACGCGACGTAACAACATCAGTTGTACTTCTACATGGCCGGATGCGAAAGTGGCTGTTTTTTCAGGTGATTCCATATTTTTCGGTTCCGGGGTCGAGTTCGATGAGGTCTTCACCCGCCTGCTGCAGAAACAGTTCGATGACGAATTCGGGATGGGCTCGTGGTGCATCATAAATCTTTCGCAGCCGGCGTTTTCTTTCGAGCAGAAGATGGCCTGGCTTAAGGAATTTGCCAGCGTCAGTCGGATCGACCACGTTTACTGGGAAGTCTGGTTCACTGAAAACGTGGAGTACCGGGTTTTTAACGGGACGGCCTACAATTTCGGTCCGGTGTCGCCTGCGCCCGGTCACATTCCGGAGATTCCGGTCATCCCGCTTTCAATAAGTGAATGGTTGTTTACAAATTCGCGGCTTTACAACTATGCCTTCCTGACATTTCAGCCCAGGCATCGCATGACCACAATCTGGTGGGAAGAAAAGTATATGCCGAAGCTCGATGCGCTCAGTGCATGGCTGGCTGAAAAGGGGGCCGGTCTGACGCTGGTGCCGGCGTGTCCGCTGGACAGACCGTTCTCGGTGTCTGTTAAGGAGATTATTGCCAGGGACAAGATCTTCTTCCGACTGAAAGATTACAGGAATGCGGACGTCCTGTTTCTGGCTGAAGCACTTGAAGCCATGGGGGCTGATTTCATGAGGGTGCGGCATGACCCGTGCTGTCACTACAATCAGGAAGGGCACAAGTTCCTTGCTGAAATTTTCAAGGACGTCGTGATTCGTGATTTTGCCGAATTGGATGCTAAAAAAGCGGATAAATGAACGGGCTGACGGTAGTTGATGCTGCAATCACTATCAGCGCACCGACCAGCAGGATCGCGGCAAGGATCGGTATAAGCCAGAACTTCTTCCGTTTCTTCAGGTAGCCGACGACTGATGAAGCCAGATTTGCCACAATAAAACCCCTTCAATACATGTCCGAAGATGTGCCGCGTTCATCTGGTCCCGGCGCGTCTGTCCAGCGCGGAGCCTTTCCGTCGCGATGGAACATTTTTCTAATTAAACCGGTCGGGGTCACAACAAGAATGTGGACTGCCCCGAAAAGCAGCAGGCCGACGCCTGAATTCATGTGTGCACCAGCGTGATTCAGCAGGTTTTCAAATGCGCGAAGTCTTTCCGGGGCCAGCAGGCCGAACGCAAGCGCCACTGCCGATACAGTCCACATCGCATATGATAACAGGGACTTCGGATTATCCGGGATGAAGAACGCCGCCAGGCCGAACAGTCCGAACAGAATGCACGTTTCAATTCCGAACCGGCGAAGCTCGCCTTTGCGCCGCGGGCGTCTGAACGGCAACGGTTTTGGAAGTGCGGTGCGCGTCCACCCGGCCGGTTTGGTGGCGAAATACGGGCCGACAGCAAGGGCGTCAATGTCGCTGGCCAGGAACGTTCTGACTGCGTCATCCGGCGTGCACACAATCGGTTCGCCGCGCAGATTGAAGCTGGTGTTCAAGACGACCGGGCAGCCTGTTAAAGCATGAAATGACTCGATTATTTTTCTGAAATCCGGGAATCTTTCCTTTGATACAGTTTGGATTCTGGCTGAACCGTCAACATGGGTTACGGCAGGTATTTCCGACCTTACGATCTTCAGGCGGTCAAGCCCGGACGGTTCGCTTGCCGGGGCAGGTTTCATGCGCCCGGCGGACACATTCGATACCATCAGCATGTATGGCGATGAACGGCCGCTTTCAAACCAGTTTCCACACTCTTCTTCAAGCACGGCCGGTGCAAAAGGTCTGAACCCTTCCCTGAATTTGACCTTTTCATTCACCTTGCGCTGCATCTGAGTGCTTCGTGCGTCAGCCAGGATACTTCTGGCCCCGAGCGCGCGCGGACCATATTCCATCCGTCCATCGAATCGGGCAACGACCTGACCGTCGGCAAGGCCCGCTGCGATCCGTCGGTGTATGTCGTCTGCGCAGTTTTCGATTGTCAGACCGGCGTTCTGCAGGGCTGACAGTACCTGGTGATCGGTGAATTCGGGGCCAAGAAGGCTGCCGCGCATGGCGTCTTCGCGTTCGGGAACCCTCGGTTCGGGTGACATCTGGTGCCAGATGGCCAGGGCGGCCCCGATGGCCCCGCCGGCGTCACCGGCAGCAGGTTGAACCCAGATGTTGTCGAACGGTCCGTCCTTCAGAATTTTGCCGTTTGCGACGCAATTAAGCGCCACCCCGCCGGCCAGGCACAGATTGGTCATTCCAGTCAGCTCGAATGCATATCTGGCCTGTCTGGTCATAATCAATTCTGTTACTGCCTGAATTGACCGCGCCACGTCCATGTGCAACGGAACAAGGGTCGATTCAGGCTTTCTGGGCGGGCATCCGAACAGTTGTTCAAACCCTTTGCCCGCCGTTTTTTTTCCTGACCTGAAAGAAAAGTAGTCCAGATTAAGGGTATATGACCCGTCAGGTGCGACGGTGACTATCTGGTCCAGTATCCGGTCAACGAAGGAAGGTTCGCCGTAAGGCGCCAGCCCCATAACTTTGTATTCGTCTGAATTGACCTTGAATCCAAGAAACTCGGTAAATGCCGAGTACAGCATTCCAAGTGAATGTGGAAATTTGATTTCCTTTTTAAGTTCAACTAGTTTCCCGTTGCCGGTCGCGATCGAATTCGTTGTCCATTCACCGACGCCGTCAACAGTGATGATGGCGGCTTTTTCAAATGGCGAAGGAAAGAACGCCGATGCCGCATGGGCCAGGTGATGTTCCACATAGTGAAGCGGCCCGCGGTATCCGATTTCGCGCTTAAGTATCTTTTCCAGTCGCAGCTTTTCTGTGAACCATGACGGCATGTTACGCGCGAACGGGCCAATACCGAGCGGGGCGATGTCGGTCGCGGTCTCCAGAATTCTTTCAAGTTTTATAAGTGGCTTTTCATAAAAGACGACGGCATCAATTGCGGTGGCGGGCAGTTTGCAGAAGTCCAGGCAGAACATGATGGCGTTATATGGGAAAGACTGGTCCTGCTTGACACGGGTAAACCGTTCTTCCTGCGCTGCAGCCATAATTCTGCCGTCAATCACGATGCACGCCGCGCTGTCATGATAGAAGGCCGAAATTCCCAGGATCGTCATCAGAACCTCACCGCCATCCGCGTAATCAGGAAATTGACGTGCGCACCCGTTTCAACAGTGATGTTATCCGACAAAGGGCTTTTCCAGAATACTTCTGATAACCCAGTTTGCAGCAGAAAGACCGAAAATGCCGGGAAGCGGCGCTGTGCTTGGCAATGGACTGCGTTCGCGCCCCCGGTTAACGCCGTCTTCTTCTGCCGGTTCGGCGGTCGGTCGTCCCATGATGCTTTCGTCGTCTTCAGCCTGGCCGCCATGAACCGGGGACTCGCTTGACCACACGACTGTGACGCCGTTGAAGATTCCGCGCCTGTGCAGCCGTTTGCGAACATGTTTTGCCAGGGGACAGTTGAACGATTCGCTGATGTCGGTCACGTGAACTGCCGACGAGTCCATTCTGTCTGCCGCACCCATCGAACTTACTATCGGAATGCCACGTTCCACGCACGCACTTATCAGCGTCACTTTCGAGTGCAGGCTGTCAATAGCATCCACAACAAAATCGAGGGGTTCGCCTTCGGGGGAGTCCAGAATGGCGGCCGCAGTATCGGTGCAGAAAAATTCGATTCTGGGGTCAACGCGGCATCCCGGGAATATGTCATGAACCCGGGCGGTTGCAACGTCCGCCTTCAGCATGTTGACGGTTGAAGCCAGCGCGAATATCTGGCGGTTGATGTTTGAAGGCTGGATGCGGTCAAAATCAACAAGCCTCAGATAGCCGACGCCTGTTCGCGCCAGTGCTTCGATCGCGAACGATCCGACAGCGCCAAGCCCGATGACTGCGACCCTGGCATTGTTCAGCTTGATAATGCCTTCGTCGCCCACGGCAAGTCGAAGACGTTTGAATGCGCCGGGGACTTCCCCGGCCGATCGATCGTCGGGTGATGTCATGCCTGTGCCCCTGTAAGTCTGAAAAGTGTTCCGGCGTTCATATCTGTCCTGGAAATCAACGCGTCCGTCGTGATGCGCTGCAGTCCGGCCAGGGCTGTCGCGGTAAGTACGAGGTCGGCCGGTTCCACAAGACCCCTGTCGTGCAGCGCGTTTTTAATCCACGGAGCGTCTGTTTCAAGCACGATGTCTTCGCAACTGGTTCCGGCAAGGATTTCACGCAGTCGCGCCGCTTCCGGGCGGGTCACTGTGCCGGCCACACCGCGCAGATAGCCGAGTTTCCGCAGCCTGGCCGCAGTTTCAGCAGACCCGGAAAAAGCATGAAGCACGCCACCGGCCGAATTTGCGCCAAAGAATTCAAGTATATCAATAAGTTCGCCAACCGGCCCCCGCGAATGGATTATTACGGGCAGGTTGAAATCCCTGGCGAGGCCCATCTGTGCCACAAATGCATGTCTGCGAGCTGCGGGATTCGCGGCGGAACCGCCGATGCCCGGTGCGTCATCAAGACCGATTTCACCAATCGCCACAAGATCTTTGATGTTGGTGTGGACCAGTTCAGCAAGCCGGGCGACGACATCGTCAATTTCCTTCAAGTCGGCGGCGTCCGCCCACAAAGGGTGAATACCAGCCGCGCCATGCACGCCACGGTGTGTTTTCGCCATGGCCACTGCCTGTAATGACGTCGCGATGTCAACTGACGGGACTATGAACGTGTCAACGCCGACTTCTGCCGCTCTGCTGATAATAAGGTCCAGGTTGTCTTTGAAAACGGGGTCGGTCAGGTGGCAGTGAGTGTCAATCAAAGCGTCTTACCAGCCAGCCAGGCGGGTGTTTTCAGGCAGTTCACCGATCAGCGGCAGTCCGTACTGCATGAATGCCTCGGTTACGTTGTTTCCTTCTTCATTAATGAAGTGGTCGGGCAGGTGCTTCGTTTCCTTTGCAACATTGCGCAGTTCAGTTCGCTCGTAGCGGACCGCATACTTTTCGCCAGCCAGTCTGATGATGGCGACAGACCCGTCGGTGTGTTCCCCGGACGTTGCAAACTCAACCGCTTTGCGACCGCATTCGCGGGCTTCGGCCGCGTCAACCGGGCTGACGACGCCCGGGAATGAACGCTGCAGATAGCCGAACGTGTCGGCGCGGACTCGAAGACTGGCGCCAAGGTGTGTCTTGATAAGTGACGAAAGCCAGTCGCCAAGCGACCCGGATCCGGAAAGCTGGACGTTTCCGTGTGTGTCGCGTTCAAGCGGGCCGGCCTCGGACATGATTACTTCGGTAAACGTTCTGCCTTCCGGGTCTTCGGCGTCAACAATGCCTTCAGACACAGCAACGACGCATCTTCCGAGCCTGTCGTAAACGGCTTTGACGTCTGCAACAAACTTCATTCTGGAAATCGGTCTTTCCGGTACGTAAACAAGATGTGGACCGTCGTCGTGATATTTGCGGCCAAGTGCAGCCGCTGCCGTCAGGAAGCCTGCGTGACGACCCATGATTACATCAATCTTGACGCCGGGAAGTGCACGGTTGTCCAGGTTGTCGCCCATTACCGCCGAAGCGACAAAGCGCGCGGCGCTGCCGAATCCCGGCGTGTGGTCGTTGATTCGAAGATCGTTGTCAACCGTCTTCGGGACGTGAAAGCAGTGCAGTTCGTAACCGCCGGCCTTTGCTTCCTCGTTGATGATGTGGGTCGTCTCGGCCGAGTCGTTTCCGCCGATGTAAAAGAAATAACGGATGTTGTTTTTCTTCATTACTTCGAACATCTTGCGGCACTCTTCGGGTCCCGGCTTTTTTCTGACTGAACCGAGTCCCGATGAAGGAGTCATCGCAACTTTTTCAAGCGTTTCCGGTGTTTCTGCCAGCAGATCAATGAAGTCCTCGTTCAGGATTCCTTTGACGCCGTGACGGGCTCCGTACACGTGTTCAATTTCTGGAATTTTTCTGGCCGCTTCTATGACTCCGACCAGGCTCTGGTTAATTACGGCCGTCGGGCCCCCTGACTGTCCAATGATTGCATTTCCACGAATAACCGCCATTTTCATCTCCCTGTTTGTATTGAATCCCAAGTTATCTATTCCCCGCCGATGATTACTCTGAACTGCACCCGCTGGTTAAGCGGGTTAGCCGAATCGCTGGCTTCGGGGATAATTGGTGAAGCAGCGCCCAGTGCCTTGATGACTATTCTGTTTGTCGGTATACCCTTGCCGATCAGGTACTTCTTGACCGCAAGTGCCCGCTTTTCCGACAGATTCATGTTCAGATCACGCGGGCCCTTAAGTGAAGTGTGTCCTTCAAGAACGACCGTTTCGTTGTTGCCGGCTTTCTTGAGTTGATCGGCGATGTTATCCAGCGTCGAATAGAAACGCGGGTTTATGACGGCCGAGTTGAAACTGAACATGACCATCTGCCCCAGCATCTTGTCCAGCTTCTGGTCGCTTTCCGGAATTGCCGCTTCGGGGGCAGGGCAACCAAGGTTTTCTGTTGTCCCGGCCTTATCAGGGCACTTGTCGAGATGGTCCATTACCCCGTCGCCGTCAGTGTCCTTCAGCGGGCATCCTTCCGATTCGGCAGGTCCGGCCTGGTTTCTGCAGCGGTCCTTTTCATCCGGGACGCCATCGGCATCGTTATCCAGGTCGGGGCATCCGTCTTCGTCTTCAAATTCGTCGATGTCTTCATCCTGGTCCGGACATTTGTCATTCGCGTCTGCCGCCGGTTCCTTATTTCCGTCCGCCGCCGCAGCCGCCGCAGCTAAAGCCGCCGCTGCCGCCGTCTTCTTCGCGGCTTCCTTATCTAGTTCTTCCTGAAGCAACTCTTCCCGGTTCTTGACCTTCTTCGTCCCTGCCGTAGACCACGCCACCGACGCAAGGAATCGTCCTGCAGGTACGCCGACGCCCGGAGCCATACCTGCGCCGCCCGCGACCTGAATCACGAAGTTCCAGACCTTGTACCCGACGCCGAACATGGCCTCGGAAAAGACCTCTTCCTTTTCAAAGAATGGCCGCACTACCGGGACGGCCACAGTCGCATCGGCCATGATTCGGACCGGCGCTTTCTTGAACTGGTATGCCAGGCCCATCGCGAAACCGAGCTGGTCGTCGTCTTCGACGTTGTAAACCACGCGGTCATTCAGTACGAAGCGGTACCAGAGGTTCATCGCCATCGTGAAGTTCAGTCTGGTCATCGACATCGCCAGCTTGCCGACGAATTCGAACGTCCCGCTGCCGAAGTAGTTGCCTTTCATTGTTGGCGCGACAAATTCAGTGACAAGGCCGAGCGTCGTTTCGTCACCACGCCTCTCGTCAAATATGTTGATTCTGGGTATGAACGAAATGCCGCCGATACCGACCCTGGCAGCGTTACTTCCATTTGCTGACATGCCCTGCTGATACCACGTGACCGGCATCGAAATTGACAGGTCCACACGTTTGAAAATACCGACTCCAGCCCAGATTTCGCCGTCAAAGCGGTTCTTCAACCAACTGTTTACGACCTGACCGGAGTCGACCTGCTTCATAATGGAAGGTCCGGCCCACATGAACGACATGCCGGCTTCATATTCCAGAAATTCCATGACGCGGCCTGTGTCGGTCGAAAGTATGCCGGTTGCGCCCGCTTTCAGGCTGTATCTTCTTGCTGGAATGTTGCCCGGGTCATCTGCGTGCGCGCTGATTGGAAACAGCAGTATGGCCAGAAACGCTGATATGATTATGTTTCTGTATTCATTGGGGTTTCTGGCTTCGCGTCCTGCAGATGTCGAGTGTCTGGCGCGTCGCTTTCTTCCACCCGGGATTGATGTCCTGCGAAGTAACATGAACGCCGCAGATGTCATGATAACCATGAAGACGGCCAGCCAGCCCATGTGACCGGCTTCTTCTGCCGTCCGGCCTTTGAATGACGACTGGCTGCACATCATCGCGCCCTGAAGGTTACCCTGGAAGTCATCTTCTTCAACGGCGTCTGCGGTTAAATCATCTGGCAGGGCATCGCCCGCGTCTGTTTCCAGGCCATCCCGGTCGGTGGAGTCGCCAGTCAGGTCGCTTCCGTGGTCGCTGCCCTGGTCGCTTCCTCCGTTATCTGGCGCTGTTGAATCCCAGCCCGTGGTGTCTTCGTAAATATCGGTTCCAACGTCAGTTGCGTCATCGATGGCGTCTGGCGAATCCTCAACGAATTCAATTTGTTCTACCATTTCAGGCGACTCGTCTGAGTCAGGAATGATGAAGGGAGTGTCGTCGTCGGCATCAGCGAAGTTCGGGATCCCGTCGTCATCTTTGTCCCCGGTTCCTTCTAATTCGTCAGACTTTCCGTCGTCGTCGGTATCCGGGTCGATGTGGTTAGGTTGGCCATCATTGTCAACGTCGTGGTTTGGGAGCCCGTCCAGGTCCGAGTCAACGGTGTATTCGATCTTGTCGAAAATGCCGTCCTCGTCGGAGTCTTTATCAATGTAGTCGCCGGCGCCGTTGTCGTCTGAGTCGCGGGGCAGGGTTCGCCAGTCGTCGTCGCCGGCTTCATCGATGTCCAGGATGCTGTCATCGTCTGAATCGTCGTCCAGCGCGTCGATCACCCCGTCGTCATCTGTGTCGCGTGGATTTGCATGGTCCGGTCCAACTTCGTCGCCATCGCTGATATTGTCGCCGTCGGTGTCAGGATTAAGCGGGTCAGTGTTGATCAGGTTTTCCTGCCATGTCTGGACGCCGTCGCCGTCAGGGTCCCCCGCGCGGTCATCAAGCGGGTCCAGAGGGTTGGTGAAGTCAACAAAGACCTCGATTCCATCAGGTACGCCACCGTTGTCTGTGTCAGCGTCTGCCGGGTCCGTTTCCCCGTCGTCAACGGCGCCGTTTCTGTTCGCGTCCTCGGTGCCGTCAAGAAGCCGGTCCCCGTCGGTGTCCCGGTTAAGCGGATCTGTGGTCGTTATCGGATCGCTGTCCCCGACCAGGCCTATTTCGATGCCATCGTCAACGCCATCCCCGTCTGTGTCTTTTGATGCCGGGTCGGTTTCATCCAGGTCTGCGGCGCCGTTAAGATTTTTGTCTTCATAACCGTCCGAAATGCCGTCCCCGTCGGTGTCTGTTTTTGTCGGATTTGTCCTGGTTGAAGGGTCTGAATCGCCCTTTGCGCCGACCTCAAGTCCGTCAGGCAGGCCGTCGCTGTCCGAGTCGGTCTTAAGCGGGTCGGTGCCCCATGTATTGATTTCCGAGCCGTCGTCTATTCCATCTTCGTCGCTGTCCCGTTTTGTCGGATTAGTTTCGCCGGGGTCAACGATGCCATTAAAGTCCTTGTCTTCAGATCCGTCGGCAAGATTGTCGCCGTCGGAATCTTTCTTTGTCGGGTTTGTTTCGCCCGGATCGTATCTGCCGTCATGGTCGGCGTCTTCGATACCGTCCAGAATGCCGTCCCCGTCAGTATCAGAGTTGTTCGGGTCTGTTTTCAGGCCGCCGCCGAACAGCGAATAAAATTCCTTGCCGTCATTCAGAAGGTCTTCATCTGAATCAGGATTCCTGGGGTTCGTCTGGTTGGCAATGGTTTCGCCGGAAACCGGGTCGGTCTTTGTCAGGCGATATTCCTTCAGGTTGGTCAGTCCGTCTGCGTCGGGATCAGCGTTGGCGTCAAAGCGGTCAAGCGGGTTCAGGGCAGGGCCGATTCCTTCAGCAGGATTTGAATACAGCACTTCCCAGGCGTCATCAATCGTGTCGCCGTCAGTGTCAGGGTTGTTCGGATCTGTTTCACCGTCCGGCCAGTACGGGTCGCCAACTTCATTGTCCCAGTTTCCGTTGTGATTTCTGTCTTCAAGGCCATCTTTAAGACCATCAACATCGGTGTCGTTGTTGACCGGGTTTGTGGTCGTCGTCGGATCTGTGTCCGGCGTAAATACGGCCATGTTTGTCGAGTCGGGATCAAGCAGTGAAATCTCGGGCACTGACAGCCCTTTTTCAAGCCCGTCGGACAGCCCGTCGCTGTCGGAATCGAACGCCACCGGCAGCGTTCCGCCTGTCACGCCGGAAGGCCATCTGACGCCGCCTTCGTTACCGTCCAGAATGCCATCATTGTCGGTATCCGCGTCTGTCGGCAGCGTAACCTGGTGGTCAGCGAGCGGGAATATTTCCTCGGCGTCCCCCATGTTGTCTGCATCGGTATCGGCCAGATTGATGCTGGTTACGAGGACTTCGATTTCGTAGTTATCCGAAAGTCCGTCACCGTCGGTGTCACGTCCGCTGTCATCGGCGTCGTCGTTCGGGTCGGTTGATTCCCATATTTCGACCGGGTCAAGAATGCCGCCGCCGTCCGAATCCGGGTCAAGCGGATTCATTGCGCGGGCCACTTCGAATCCATCGCCAAGTGTGTCCCAGTCCGAGTCCGGCAGAAGAGGGTTCGTCATCGACTCGGTTATTTCAGTAAAATCGGTCAGTTCGTCGTCATCTGTGTCCTGCTTCAGAGGGTCCGTCTTGTAGTAAAGGATTTCCTCGCCGTCTGTCAGCAGATCGCCGTCGGTGTCTGCTTTTCGCGGATTCGTCCCAAGTTCAGTTTCTTCGCTGTCTTCCAGGCCATCGCCGTCTGTGTCTGACAGCAGGCGGTTCGTTCCGGCCAGTTTTTCCTGGTAGTCACTGATGCCGTCACGGTCCGAATCCTGGCTGTCGTCGCCTGGATCCAGCGGGTTCGTTCCATCGGCCAGGACTTCCCGTCCGTCATCAGAAAAGCCGTTGTCCGAGTCAAGAAGCAGCGGGTTGGTGCCCCAGATTCTGGCTTCAGCATAATCAGAAAGTCCATCGCCATCAGAATCCACAAGATTGGGCGATGTTCCTGCCGTGATTTCTTCCCCGTCCAGAAGCAGGTCACCGTCGGTGTCCGGGTTGACCGCCGACGAATTAAAAAACGGTAATGACTGGGTAATTTCGGCGCGGTCGGTCAGGCCGTCGAAGTCGGTGTCGCCGTTTAACGGGTTCGTCCCTGCCGTTTGTTCTTCTGTATTGCTGATGCCGTCATTATCGGGGTCCTGAATGCCGGTAACTGCCAGGGTGCCGAACCAGCTTATTTCCCATTGATCGTCGAGCCCGTCACTGTCCGAGTCGGCTGCCAGCGCCGAAACCGGCACCAGTAAAAACATAAGTGTCCAGAATGTCGCCAGAATTCTTTTATGTGTCACGGGCACCCACCCTTTCGTCAATGTGTCGAACGGGGCTCCAATTCATATAGTACTGATAGCCGGTAACGATTGTATTTTCCCGCTGTTCTTATTGCCAAGCTTACGACTGCCTGCAGCGCTCTGTTTTACGATGGTTGTCACAAAGCGGCGTGTCCTGTAATGTCTGTTATTCCGGGAACGCACGTTCCCTTTTTCGATTTTGACAGTTTTTCCCCGGGGGCGCTTGTAATGAAAACGGCCTGGATATTTGTCGGCGGGCGGTCTAACAACAGACGTTCATTCTGCAATATGGGGAATCGTCGTGAACCTGATACGCAGACGCTCGGTTCGATGCTTGCCCTGGCTGCCGGGGAAGGCTTTGCTGCCGTAACGATTCATGGTGGCGAACCGACGTTGCGACGGGATCTGCCCAAAATAATTTCTGCCGCATCCAGCCTGGGGCTGCGCACGACTGTTGTGACCAACGGAAGGCTTCTTTCCTACCCGCAGGCGATGCAGGCTTTTGTCGCGTCGGGATTGCGCGGTGTGGTCGTCACGCTGTGCGGCCCTGATGCGCAGGTGCATGACCGGGTTACTGGAACTGAATCTTTCAGCCAGACAGTCGCAGGTATTAAAAATGCTTTGGCGGCAGGACTTGAAGTGGGCGTCGAAGTGCCGGTCTGTCCTGAAAATGTTGACCAGCTTACAGAAATCGCGCGAACTGCCGCTGACCTTGGTGTTGCTTCGGTCTGTTTCCGGCTTGTCGAGGCCGGTGCTGTTGAAAATATCGCTGATGTGCCTGACCTTCGGGCTGCGTCGGCTGCCGTCACCGCTGCCGTGCTGTCACTGGACGGTAATGTCGGCGGAATCAGGTGTGGTTACGCTGACTTTCCGTGCTGCCTTCTGCCGGATCTGAAAGGCCGTGAATTTTCCGGTCCAAGGACTGAAGGCGCCATATTCCTTGCAGACGGTGTTCAGTACGAGCCTGGTGGACGCTCATTCAGGGCCATGCCGGTTCCGTGTGCCGCCTGCGAACTGCGGCGCGGGTGTTCAACAGTTGAACCTTCCCTTGTCGTGGCCCGTGGTTCGGGTGACCTTCATCTGCCAATGCAGTCCGTCGGTGATGTGCGATTTGTTAAACTGGAAACTTTAAGTAATCCGGTGATTTGCGACGGGAAATGTCGTTACGTGGAAAACCCTGAAATGTCGCGTCCCGGGGTTGAAAAGTTGTTCCTGGTAAATGGAATTGACAGCGAATTGTGGGGCTGGAAGTCTGGTACGTGCGAACACACGACTTTGATGCACACCAAGAACATCCGTGGCAATGTCGTGATGGCCTCAGACAGGCGTATTCCGACTCTGGACCCGCTTTGTGTTGAATGTGAAAACCTGTCCAGGTGTGCCGCAGTTTTCCATTTGAACGCGGAAGGCGGCCCTGTTTTTGAACACGTCATGCCGGTAGTGCAGTCAGAAGGGGCGGGCAGTCAGGAGTATCTGAAATGGCCCGATTTTGATGCCGGATTTCAGTCGTTTCTTGCGGCAGGCGGCCAGTCGCCCGTGCGGTTTACCGGGGTTGCGCCTTTCATAACGATGATGGACAGCCCTGATGGTCTGGCTGCCGCGGTGCCCGCCGCCGTTCCCGCTGTCGAACCGTTGATGTTGTGGGAAGCCGCCAGGCGCAGCACCATGTGCCGGCTTGTTGACTATTCGCTGCCGTACGGCGCCCCTTCTTTCAGTCTGGATATCCAGGCGGCTGACCGCTGGGCCGAAGTTGATCGGATGGGCACTATCCTGATCATCAGAAAGTGCACGATGGACTGCATCATCTGTCAGGTGCAGAAGTTTTATGCAGGCAAAGACATCATGCCGTTGCCGGATGTCGTCCGTTTTCTGGAAGAATTCCGGCTGCTTGGTTACACAAGGCTTGACCTGTTCGGTGGCGAACCGACGATGCGCGGCGATCTGACCGATTTGATAGCGTTTGCCCACAGGCTTGGCTTCTACACAGATTTGATCACCAACGGAACTTTGATGACTGACGAGCTGGCGGTCGCCATGAGGGACGCCGGACTTGACTTGTGCATCGTGTCGCTGGATGGTCCGACCCCTGAAATTCATGATAAAATCCGAAGGGTTAAAGATGGGCATCACAGGGCTGTCGCCGGTATCGAAGCTGTCGTCCGGGCCGGTGGCATGGAAGTTAACGTCGACACGGTCGTTCTTCCTGAAAACATTGACCATCTGATTGCAGTGGCTGCCCAGGTCAGCGCGCTTGGCGCCACCAGAATCAACATGTTCCTGTGTCTTGAAGGGCCTATCAGTTCCCCGGTTCCCAGATTGCTTGGCTTTGACAGAACTCTTGATTTATATGAAAGAATTATCCCCGAGATGCGGCGTATAGCCGAGCCTCTCGGCACGATGATTTCGGTCGGTCCCAGGCTTCTGACTGCCGGGCGTTCAATTCGCGAAGTTTCAGAAAGTCAGATGTTCCGCGACATCACCGAAGGTACGTACAACGTCATTTACAACCAGCCGGAAATATTGTGCAAGGCACCTGATGACGAGGTTTATATATCCCTGTTCGGTGATGTATTCCCTTGCACGGCCCCGCAGATGCTGGAGTCCAGCGCGAAGATGGGAAACGTCTACAAGAACAAATTGATTGAAGTAGTCAGGTCCGAAAAATGGAACGAATTCAAAAAGATATCTGGCCATCACGACGGTTGCCGGATGTGCTGGCGAGCCCATTTCGATCTTGATCGGGAAGGCGAAGAAAGAGTGCTGGATAGAAAGTAGGGTACAGGACGCGGTCGACCGGTCCCGCCCTTGGAAACGCGCTATCTTTTTTTTAATGAAATACATAAAATCTGGCGGTTCCGTGCAGTGTTGTTCGTGGTTGTACCCGGGGGATTATTGATGAATTCAAGAAGTTTGCTGTTTTGCGCGCTGGCAATGGTTGCGACTTTCATTCTGGCTGGTTGCGGCTCGACCGGTTCAGATGACAACGGTGGACAGGTGCCCGATGTCATAATCAGCATTGATTACGGCAGTGGCAACGACACCAATGTCGGCGTTGATACCGTCGGTCATGACAACAATCAGCCAGTGGATAATGGTCACCAGGATCTTCAGGGCGTTGATCTTGCTGCAGAGGACCACACGGTTGTTCCGCACGATGACGGAAACCCGACCGATACGAATGTCGGCACTGATGAAAATCCTGGTGATGTAAGCGAGAAGGACATCAGGGATCACTCGTGTACGGTACCGACGTGCGATTTTGTGACGACGTCTTTCGGGCTGAAGGATAACTGCGACGGGACTATGTCGGACGTCGCATCGGGCCTGATGTGGCAGAAGATTGGACGTGACCAGTCAACTTTGTCGGCAATGAATAATCAGTGCGGAACTCTTTTCCTTGGTTGCGAGGGTGGTCAGCTTTATGGTGACTGGCGGGCCCCGGAGATTGAAGAAATCAGAACGCTCGTTCACGGATGCGCTGCAGTCGAAGATGGCGGCGCGTGTACCGTTACCTCCACCTGTTACCAGACTACATGCCTGAATGACCCGTGCGATGGCTGCTCGATGAATGCCGGTCCGATCGGTGGAAAATACATGGATCCGATCATGGAGACGGTTGAGTACGGTGGAAGCTATTCGGTCGTGCTGTCTAAAACAAGAACTCCTAAAACTGCGTCAGATCCAAGCGATCGTTTCTATTACATTCAGAATTACAATGCCAAACTGTCTGTCGTAGCGCCGCTGGTCGTTCACCCGACCGGTTCTGTGTTCTGCGTCAGGAACCTTTAAACCGCCGGAAATCCAATACAGTTATTGCCGTTATCTGGATAATTCATCGTCCCACCCGTAGAATCTGAAGGTCTTTTCGGGGATAACTGAAATGAACTCAGTTTGTGTATATCAAATTCATAAGCGTGGTTTCCTGTTGCTTGTTTCTGCCGCGATCGTCACGTTCGCATCGGCGGGCGCCTCTGCGCTGAATCAGGACCCTTATTCCGGTGACACTCCGGCTGATACTGCATATTCAGGCGACCCCAAACCTGCCGAAGTCCCCGGTGAAGCGGCGGTTGATCCTGCCGCGCAAAAACCTGTTGACGCCGCCGTTGGAAATGACGCCGCCAGCAGCAGCGGTGATCCCGTATATGACCAGAAAGTCGAGGATGTGGCCGGACAGCCACCCGAAAAAGCGAAGTCGAAGTTCGATGCCGGGAATTCAAAGCTGAAGCCATTTCAGGGTTCGCAGTTGATGGTCGGCAGAAACGTCAAAATGCCCAAAAAATCCAGGAAGTTCGAGATTGGGCTTAACTTGAACGTGGCCCCTTTGAATGTTGTGGCAAACCGTGCCCGCGACGAAATTGTCACTCAGACCGTGGATCAGATGTGCGCTTCGACCCCGGATCCGGTCGCTTGCAAGGCGCAGGTCGAGCCGATGGTAACCGAAGTAATGACCACGCTTGAAAGCGTCAGCCCCGAGCAGTGGGACACCATTCGTGCGGCAGCAGGCGGGGACGCGGCCGCGCTTGATAAGGCGCTTGAGGATGCAGGGATCACGGATGCCGGGGCGAGGGCGCAGGTGGCAGGCTATGTCACCGAATATGCCGGTGAGGCAGGGACAGCGGAACAGCGCATGCAGGCAGTTGACGCGGTGCGGGCAGTTTCAACCAGCAGCGCCATCAGTTTGATGTTTGAACCTTACTTCGCCATGAATTTCAAATACCTTGAACTGGCGTTTTATTTCCCGTTTGCGGTTCAGATAGAGGACGGTGCCGGTACAAAAATCGAGATGGCAAACGTCAGCCTTGATGCCAAGTCCGGATGGGACTGGACGTTCGGCAAAGTCGTTTCCCTTGGCATCGCCGGTGGTATCCAGCTGTACTTCCCGACCGGTACGGCGGGCATTGAACGTTCAACAAATTCGGACATCTTCGCGTCCCCGAAGTTCATGCGGCAGTACATGACCTGGGCACCGTACCTGGTGCTTGGAATGGACCTGGCGCAGTTTGTTCAACTTCAGGGTCATCTTGAATTTGTGTCGATGCACGGCGTACGGGGTGCCCCGGCCTTATCCACGATTCAATACCTCAAGTACGGCGGCGGGTTAATCATTCTTCCGAAATTCCTGTTTTCGATTCTTGTTGAATTCAACGGTTGTTACGGTCTGAATAATGCCGCCAACTTTGACGCAGTGTTCCTGACCGGTGGCTTCCAGTTCAAGATAGCGTTCTTCAAGCTGTCTCTGGCCGTTCAACTGCCCCTGGTCGATCGCGGCCATGCGCTGTGGGACAGCAACTACTGGAGCAACGCCAGTTATGACCAGTTATCCAGATTTACGTTCATGAGCCGCGTCGCTTTCACTTTCTGATGTCACCTTGCATTTAGTTTATAAAATCGGGATGATCTGCGCGGATGAGCATTTGCAGGATTGGGCGCGGGCATGGTCCGCTTTATGGTACGAGGGGTTTTGAAATGAAGAAATATAGTTTTGCTGCGGTTTTGATTGTTGCTTCGATGTGGTGGTCGGCTGCCATTGCCATGCCCGTCATTGACCCCACAGTCGATCCCGTGAATGAATGCGAAACTGATGCCGACTGCCCGGCTCTTTTTACATGCAAGGTTGTTCAGCAATCCGATTGTCCGCCGTCTGTCGGTTGTGCTTCCTGTGAATGTCCCCCCTGTATTGACGATGCCGGTGAAGGCTGTGGTTGTGTATGTCCGGTGTGCGATGTCATTGAAAATGCCGCTGACTGTGGTGGTACCGTTGAGTACAAGGTTTGCGAGTGGACTCCGGTGACATGCGAAGCTGACGTTGATTGTGCCGATGGATTTGAATGTACGGCTCAGGAATCGTGTTCTTCATCTGACTGTGTCTGTCCCACATGTGTCTGCGCAGAACCGGTTGATGGCGGTGAATGGTTCGACTGTGACTGTCCCGAAGCATATTCCTGCGATTGCGGTGATGTTTCTGAGCCTGTCTGCGAGGTGACTGCGCGCTACTGCCTGCCGAAGGAAGTTGCATGCCAGGCCGATGTTGATTGCGCTGACGGCTTTTTCTGTGTGGCAACCGGCGCTGCAACAAGTTGTGCGTGTCCTGATTGTCTTTGCCCCGCGTGCGCAGATGGCGCTGTCTGCGAGCCATGTCAGTGTGACGTGTGTGACTGTGATACTTCCGTATCAACTGAAAAGGTCTGTCTGCCGGCAGGCTGGGCTGACTACATCAATGACGGCTTGATTCCGGTTTATGAAGGTTCGGAAACTGGTGTTACCGATTCAGGCGCGACCAGGTCTGATGACCTGGGCGAGGTTGCCCTGACAGACGTCGATGCGGCTGCCAACAGTTGCCAGACCGGCAATTCATCTGCACTTCCCGGTATTCTGGTCATCATGATTCTTGGCATGGTCGTTGTGCTGAGGCGTCGCGCATTCTGATTTTGTTTCCGGCTTGCACGCCTGAATTTCCTTCAATCGCCCAGCCCGTTTTTCCGTGTAATTGCTTTGCCGATTTATTGTATTCATATATACTAGCCGCGGTAATGGTTTTCACCTTTTGGTTGTACCCGGATGATGCAGGCCTGATCTAACGTCAGGTCTGGATTGTGGTATGCCTTAGTTGTTGATTGTCAGGGGAGGAACCCGATGCAATTATTTAGTTTCAAGTTCAGTTCACTGTTGCTTTGCTCGGTCATGGCTTTTGCTTCGCTGACCTTTGTGTCCGGGAAGTCGTCAGCCGAGTCTGTAAAGATCGAGATTACCGGTGGTTCCAACGCCATCGCGCGGGGTGTTTATGTAACCAGGGACTTCTGGTTTGAACTTTCCGAAGACTGGGCTTTCCCGGAAAACTCGATTCTGGAGTTGAAGTTTTCGCACACTCCAATCGTCGTCAAGCAGAAGTCAACTTTGACAGTTCTTATCAATGAGAGTCCTGTCGAAACAATCTATCTGGATGCTTCCAACATCCAGAAAGGTACGTTGACGGTAAGTGTCCCGGGGCGGTTGCTGAAAGGTGGCATGAATGTCCTTCAGATCACCACCAAGATGCGGACGGACATTGAAGATCTGTGTGAAGACGTTCATAACCCAGGCCTGTGGATGCTGGTTGAGCGTGAATCATTCATGCAGATCAATTACAAAGAAAAGGAAATAGTTCCAGATCTTAAAGGATTCCCGGCTGGATACGCCAACCCGGACCTTCTTTACCAGAAAGAAGAAGAAAACCGGATTAACACAGTTATTGTTGTTACTGACGAACCTACCCAGGCTGAACTGGAAGCGGCCGGTGCCCTCGCGGTCGTCTTTGGCGAACACATAGGTCTTGGTAAAGGCCAGTTTATCGTTGTGCCGTCAAGTCAACTCTCGGTTTCACAGCTTCAGAACCGTCACGTTGTACTGGTTGGTACGCTGGAACACCTTTCAAGATTTACCGGTGGCAACTGGAACGTCCCGCTTCCTTCCACAATGATTCAGAGTTCCGGTGAAGGCTATCTGATGGAATTCCCGTCTCCTTTCAGTAAGTTCCGTCGTCTTCTGGTAATGACAGGTCGCGATGACAAGGCGCTCAAGCTGGTATCCGACAACATCAGAAATCCCGCGACGCTTAAAAACATGAAAGGGGCTGCGGTTGCCTTTGAAAGGCCGCCTGTATTCGAAGTGTCGTCCGATGTGCGGACTGACGCCGTCTTCATGGTCCGCCTGAAGGACCTGAAAATGACCGACCTGTCGGCGCGTGGCAAGTTCTATCATTCATTGACGTTCACGATGCCGAACCCATACGTGGGTAAAGTAAGGGACGGTGCCTTCATCAGGCTTTCGATGAGTCATTCCGAGCTGGTTCTGCCGGAATCGTCATCGATTCTTGTGAAAGTAAACGGCGAGCCGGTCCGTTCGGTCCGCCTGACGAAAGAATCCGCCCCGCGCAATACGTGGGACGTAAGGCTTCCCCTCGAGTACCTGAATTCAAGATTCCTGACGTTTGAACTGGAAATTTTCATGGACATCGGGGATCCCGATTGTTTCTACAATCATCCCGAGATGGCGTGGTTCACCCTTCATAATGAAACGCTTCTGTACCTGCCGATTGATTCAGCTCAGTCTGATACGCTTGCGAACTTCCCGTACATGTTCCTTCTGTGGAACCGTTTTGACAATCTGGCCTCAATACTGGTCGATCCGATCAGCGAGGCATCACTTTCAGCATCGTTCAACACCACGGCTTTCCTGAGCCAGTCGCTTCGGTCACCGAACTGGGTTGATGTGATGGTCGCAAAGTCTGATTCGGTTACTGACGAACAGTTTGCCGGCATGAATTTCCTGGTGTTCGGCACAATCGAGAAGCTGAAGGCTGATAAACGCTGGGCATCACTGCTGCCGGTGGAACTTGCCGGTGGCGAAGCTGACGAAGCCCATCCCGCGATTGATGCCGGATTGCTTTCTTCAGCCGGTTTCCTGTCGCTTGTAAAGAATCCGGCCAATCCCCGCAGACGGATTCTTTTCGTAACCGGGGCCGGGGATGCCGAGATCGAGCGTGCTGCCGCTTTCCTTTTCAAGACTGGAAGTGTTGAATGGGTGCGTGGCGAACTTGCCGCAGTAACTACAGAAAATGAACTTAAGATACTTCTTCCGCTTTCAGAAAATGAACCGGCAAAGGGCTTTGATCCGGCCGCTGTCAGGTATGAAGACAAAGAGGGTATGGTCAAGCCGGTCCTTGATGTTGAAGAACCTTCGGTAGTTCAGTCAAGGCATAACGTTGCGTATCTTGTGTTTTTCTTCATGACCCCGGTTCTGGTGCTCCTTGTAATCCTCAGGTTGAGGCGCCTCTCCAGAGATGGAAAGGGAAAGGCCGGGAACCAGGGGTAGGGTTCCTCTGCACCGGAGTATTTCTTTGACGATGGATTTGAAGGTCGCCGGTAACGTCGGTCGATTTCTGTCAGGGCTGGTTCTTCCGGTTCTTGCAGGGCTGGTGTTTCTATGTCCGCCTTCAAATGCTCTCGCGACTCCTCATAGAATTTCCCCGATTACCAGAATCATTCCGGGTGACAAGGTGTTCCTGGTTTATGATTCATCCGAAAAAGCCGGTCATGCCCGCAATCCGTTGTCGTCGGACGTCGCTTCAGCAGTCACTGCGATGGGTTTTCAGACCATTTATGTTGATGCAGATAAAGGACTTCCGTCACTTACCGATCTTATGGGTGCAAGGGCCGTCATTACCGGATTTCTTGATTCAAGTATCAGGAATGCAGCAGATTATGGCCGCTGGGTCGAAACCGTGGTTGGTGCCGGGGTAAGGTTCATTGTTATCGGGAATTACGGTGCTTTTCAGGACTCGGTGACTGGAAAGGCCGTTTCGCCTGAACTGCTGGGCAGGGCCTGGAATCTGCTCGGGGTCAGCTATGACGCAGCCTGGACCGCCGACAGGTACTCGATCGAGTATGTCGATGCTGCGCTCGGCACGATGGCTCAGGTTCGGCCGGATCAGGTGAAACATTTCTATCAGGTATCTGCAGTCAGAGATGATGTGGATGTCATGGTGCGCGCCAGGGCTTCCGGGTCACCGGTGGCAAGCGCCGTGGTCTTTTCAAGTGCTACCGGTGCAATGGCTCTTTCCAGATATCTTTCATCCGACGACTGGCTTGCCAGCGCGGCTTCAAGGCGACTTGATGTCGCTGCATTTCTGCAGAAGGCGCTGGCCCATCGCCCCGTGCAACGAGGGGCTCTTCTTGTAATTCATGATCAGGACTCGTCCGACGCCGCAAGGGCAATCAAGTCACTGCAGGTCGTGTCTTCCTATTCCGGAGTCAGTCTGTACCGGTTGTCGCTGCGTGATGCGGCCGGGCTGCGCCCGATGGATCTGGCGGGCTATAAAGGCGTGCTGCTTGCGTTTTCTGATGTTCGGGCGCCTCTTGACGGGTTTATCGCCGGTCTTTTACGCGCCGGAATGCATAACGGGTTGAACGTTGTTGCTGTTCTGCCGGTTAGAAACCCTGTTATCGGGGCACTTATCGGTCTTGAAATTCCCGAGTCCGGGGTTGCAGGTTTCAAGTCGTCAAATATCACGTTTCTGGAAGGCGCTTTTCCTGGTGCTGCCGGTCTTCAGGCCGACCTTGCCGATGAAGGTTTTTCAGGAATGCAGGTTAAGGTTTCAGATAGCTGCAAGGTACTGGTCGAGACGGTCATGAGTGACTCGAAGGACCGTTATCCGTTGTGGTGGCGGTGCAGTGCAGGATCTTCACTGACAGGTGGCCTGAATTCATTCGAGTTTTCGGACAGGGTCAACCTCGGCTTTCTGATGCAGGCCGTTCTTGATGCCGAGGGCTTCTGGGCCGTGGCAGTCCCCGGGGCCGCCGTTGAATTTGTTGATGATTGTCCTTTGCCGATGAACGGGGATTCAGCGAACAATATTGAAGGTCGGGACACTGATTTTTATGTCAAAACCTTCTATCCGCACGTCAGTCAACTTTCGAAAAAGTACGATCTGAAGACAACATTCCTGGGCGTATTTTCATATGACGATCTGGTCGATTCGCCTTACTCCCCGCCATATTCAGGGACTACCGGGTCAATTGTCCGGGAACTGGCGCATCAAATTGTAAGCGACAACTTTGCTGTTGGACTGCACGGCTCAAATCATATGTCCCCGTCTGTTGACGGCGGAGTGACAAAACATTTCCGCGACCGGGCCGCTCTGGAGTCGTGGTTTGCGGCAGGTCGGTCGGCCTTTTATCAGGTGTTCGGTTCTGAAAACAAACCTGTTGTTTTTGTACCCCCGAATGACTGGATCGATCTTGCCGGCAGGCAGGCTCTGGTGGCTGCAGTTCCTGAAGTAAGGGTAATTGCTTCTGTCTTTTCCGGTTCATCTGAAGAGTATGAACATGATTTTGGAAGGGACCCCGAAGTTCCATCGCTGGTCGGACTTCCCCGGACATGGGCCGGTGCCTCGTTGACCGGTGAACCTTTGCTGAGCATGATAAGTGGCGTGATGTTTCTGGCCGTTTCTACTCACTTTATTCACCCTGATGACATAATGGATCCGGCCAGGAATTTCGGGCTTGATTGGAAGGGCTGGGCTAAGGCGTTGGATTCTTCAATGAAAACAATAAAGTCCCGTTTCCCGTATCTAAGAAATATGTCAGCGGTCGAGGCCGGTAACGAGCTTGTTGCGCTTGAGTCGTCCGGTCTGTCAGTTTCCGAATTAAGTGGCAGAATGATAATAAAGCGCGCATCCGGGCTTTCTGGTTCTACAATGCTCATGCTGAAGACGCCTTTTGGGTGCAGACCGGTTATTACAGGTGGGGAATTGAAGTATTCTTATCCTGAAACCGGTCGGCATTTTGCTTTTATGACTGATCGAGAAATGGTGTTGACCTGCGGCACTGCCCGCGGGAGGTGAAGATGGCTGCCAGCGTTCAGGATTTTTTGAAGTACAACCGGCAGATAGAAAGCCTGATTGAGGCTCTGGTCGGCATGTTGCTGCTTGTTATCGTCAATTTTCTGTTCTTCCCGGATGACCCCGGCTTCCTTGAAGTTTCGCCCCATCCGTTCATGTTCCTGACTATCCTTGTGGCTGCACGTTACGGGACGTTCGACGGTTTCATGACAGGGCTGATGTGTGCCATTGTCTTCTGTGGTTATTATTTCTTTGGCCGGACCGCTGGCGAACTGGATGTGTCTTTGCGCTGGACCGACATGATTCCGGCGTATCTGTTCATTATTCTTGGACTTCTTCTGGGGGAAATTCGCGGCATTGCCGAGCGCGAAGTCCGCAAGGCCAAGACTGATCTTCTGCGCTTTACGACCAGATGCCAGTCGATTGAACAGGAAAATCTTCTTCTTCGTCGCGTCAAGGAAGAGCTTCAGGAAAAGGTTCTTTCTTCAGATGATCCACTTTCCGAGTTCTATGAGTCCGCCAGAAAGCTGTCCATGACACAGGGCGACGCGACCTACTCGGCCATTCTTGAACTTGTCGGCAAATTTACAGGTGCCGAGAAGTATTCCGTTTACCTGGTAGATGATCAGATTGCTTTAGATAATCGGCCGCGGTTACGGCTGAAGGTTTCGCAGGGATGGACCTCGCCTGAAGAATTCCCGCTGACGATTGATTTTGAGCATCCGGCTGTCAAGAAAGTCATGGAAACACGGTCGGTTACGGTCTTGAAAGAGACCGAAGATCCGAAGGCCGGCAACGACATAATCATATGTGCCCCGATGTTTGACGGCGTCAGTGATTCCATTATCGGCATCATTGTTATTAACCGGATTTCATTCGTCAGGATTACGCACCTTACAATCACACACATGCAGACAATTGGTGGCTGGGCTGCCAAGACGATCGGCGAGGCCAGGCGCTTTGATAACGCCATGTCTTCCAGGGTCGACGAGGAATCGACAGGCACCTATAACTTCAAATTCCTGGCAAAAAGGCTTGCCGAAGAAGTCGAGAGGGTGCGCAGGTATGGCGGCGGGTGCTGCTACGTTCTTTTGAAGGTAATGGACTTTGAAACATTGCGCGGCGAAGACAGCCGGGTTTTCCTGAATGAAATGGGCACGTTTGTGAAGAAGATGCTTCGAAATGTCGACGTCATCGGCGTTCACAGGCGTCCCGGTCAGTTCGGCCTTATTCTTCCGGCCACCAACCGTGCACAGGCTGTAGTCGTAACGGCCAGAATTAATGAGGGTTTCAGGAAGTCATTTTCAGGATATGGCTCGAGGTTTGCTCATCTGCGCCTGAAGATGGGGATTTCGATTGCTGCCGGCACTGATGGAATGACGGATTCGCTGATGATGGAACACGCGGAAAGGTTTGATTTGTCGTCACCTGACGACGAGTAAGACTGGCGGGGAAGTTTTCAATGGCGTTGAAAGGTAAGCTACCCGGAGTGCTCTTTTATCTCGAGGCACTCCTGCAGCTTGAAGTATTTCTGATTATTCTGGTGGGCTTCGATCTGCCCGAATTTTATCGCATTTTTCTTCCAATGGCCGGCCACATGGTGACTGTTCTTCTGATGGGCGTCGGTTTTGCGTATCGCTGGGATTACAGGGTCGGTCGTGACAAGGCCTGGGCTGTTCTGGGCATGAGCATTACGCTGGCTCTTCCGCTGCTTGGCTTTATCTCCTATGTGTTTTTGTACTGGATGCTCCGGGACCGCAACGTCAAGCGCGACCACGGTGAACTTCTGAAGGATTTTCAGGAGTATATCTCTTATGACGCCGCTTTGAATGATGGCGAGACTTCCAAGATAGATTCCGACCAGTTTATTCTTGATGAAGTCGACGTATCGCCAATCAAGGAGCTTCTGACCGGGGCAGACCATGCGCTGAAGCGTGGCGCAATCCTTTCCCTTTCCAGGGTTGCAACGTCCGAATCAGTCGCCCTTTTGAAAGGATGCCTTGCTGATGAGTCGCGGGAAATCAGGTATTACGCCAGTACGGCTCTTTCCGAGATGGAAAAGAGCTTCAACGACAGAGTTTTCAGGCTGGTCAAGGAAGTTGAACGTAATCCGACAAGAACGGAAAGGCATATAGAACTGGCCAGAAGTGTTGTTGAGTACGTTGATTCCGGGCTGCTTGATCCGGGAATGGTTAGATACTTTTATGACATTGGTCTCCGGGCTCTGGACAAGGCCGGCATGGTGCCGGGCCATTCAGGCAGCGTTGAATATTTCAGTGGTCTGATTCTTGGCAGGAAAGGTGATCGCCGGGCGGCAATCAAGATGCTTGCGAAGGCCATCGAGCTTATGCCTGCTGACATTGATGCCAGACTGTTGATGGCACAACTTCAGTTTGAAATCGGCGCCCTTGAGGACGCTTCAAAGACGTTGTCAGAAGCGGGGAAGGCGTTTCCGATGGAAGCCCGTATAGCCGACGTGGCCGCCGTAATAGGTATCTGATCCGATGAAGGGGAAACTGGTTTGAAGACAGACGTCTGCATGATAGTCGAAGGTGCGTACCCATTCGTTGTTGGTGGCGTGTCCACATGGGTTCACGATCTTCTGACCAGCTATAAGGACATAACGTTTTCATTGGTGCATATCGGTGTTTCTTCGGAGTACGAGGAAGACATCAAGTATGAGCTCCCGCCTAATGTGCTGGAGTTCCGCAAGATTCATCTGCTTGATAACGTTCCGTGGCGCGGCCCGCGTTTCAAGAACAAGGCTGCGGCGTGGAAGTCGTTTGAAACTTTTGTGGATGACATCGTCAGTGATGACATTACTTCTATTCGGGATGTTTTAGCCTTCTTTTCCAAAGAGAATCCGGATTCCCTCAGTCCTTACGACATCTTCCACGGCAAGCCGTTCTGGGATCTTCTTGTAAAACATTATGAAGAGCACATGCCGGACTTTTCGTTCATCGATTATTTCTGGACTGTCCGCTTCATGGCCCTGCCGTTGTTCCGGGTCATATATGCCGACCTTCCTGATTCGTCGATTTACCATGCGGCGTGCACCGGATACGCCGGGCTTCTTGGTGCCATTGCGTCGATCCGCAAGGGTCGGCCTTTTATCATCACCGAGCACGGGATATACACTAACGAACGCATGATCGAGATCACCCAGGCGCACTGGATATATAAGGAAAAACGTTCGTCCATAGTCCCGACCAGGCAGCTTGGCGCCCTTCAGGGAATGTGGATGAAGAAGTTCGATCTTCTTTCCAGAATCGCATATGACCAGGCCACGGCCCTTTACACGTTGTATGAAGGCAATCGGTTGCTTCAGATTCAGGGCGGTGCGGCGCCTGAAAAAACAAACATAATCGCCAACGGTATTGACCTGGAACGTTTTGAAGACCTGTCGATCGCCCACAGAAACAAGAAGGAAGAAAACCCCCGCGTCTGCATGGTCGGGCGCGTTGCACCTATCAAGGACGTCAAGACGTTCATCAGGGCAGCCAAAATAGTGGCCGAGCAGATGCCCGAGGTGCGGTTCCAGATTCTTGGCGGGGCTGACGAGGATGAAGGGTACTTTGGCGAGTGCGAGCGTCTTGTAAGGATTCTGTCCCTTCAGGACGTGTTCGAATTCACCGGGACCGTTGATATGAAGGAATACTATCCAGGCATATCCTGCATTGTTCTGACCAGTATCAGCGAAGCGCAGCCTTTTGTTCTTCTGGAGGCCATGCGTATCGGGATCCCGGTCGTCGCTTCGTCTGTCGGGGCGTGCGCTGAAATCGTGTATGGCGTTTCCCCTGAAGACCAGTCAATCGGACCTTCAGGTGCCATCACGAACGTCAGGTCTTCGCAGGAAACTGCCGAAGCCATTATGGATATCCTGCGCAATCCGGAAAAGGCCAGAGCGATGGGTGAAGCCGGTCGCGAAAGGGTTGGCAGGTACTACATACGGGAAAAGATGCTTTCTGATTATCACGATGTGTATAGAAGGTATTGCGGAGGGGGCGCCTGATGGCCGGTATAGGATTCAGGCTTCGCGAGATGTCGAACCGCAAGACCTTTGCGGAGTGGTTGAAGCTTTACACGTATTCGGCAATTATCTTTTCCGGGCCGTGGCTTATTTCAATCCTGGCTCTGTCGGCACTGTCGATTTTCGCCATCCCGTCGCTGCAGATGTCCGACGTAAGGCTTTTTACTGTAACCATTGTTTATATTTACTGTTTTTCCCTGATAGTGACCGGCGCGATTCAGCTTGTCATCACCAGGTACGTTTCGGATCAGTTCTATATTAGAAATCCCGAGGCCGTCGTTCCGACGTTCGTCGGCGCGATTTCGGTTACCGCGATTTTCCAGACGATTACCGGCGCGGCGGCGCTCTTTTTCACTGATTTCGACCTTGTGTACAAGATCCTTATCCTTGGGTTGTACGTCTCGGTCAGTATTATCTGGGTGGAAATGGTTTTCCTGTCGGCGGCCAAAGACTACACCAACATCGTTTTGTCTTTTGCTGTCGGGTATCTGCTCAGCTTCGTGGCCGGTCAGGTTCTTGGGATGTTCCTGGAAATTGACGGCATGGCAGTCGGATTTCTGGCCGGCCAGGTGCTGTTGATGGTCCTGCTGATGTACCGGATCATGTCCGAATACCGGTTTGGTAAAGGATTTGATTTCAGGTTCCTGGGCCATATCAGGAAATATCCAGCACTGATGATCGTCGGTATTGCCTACAACGCGGCAATCTGGATAGACAAGATCATCATGTGGTACTCGACTTCGGGTATCGAGGTCCATGGCTATTTTTATACCCATTTCCCCTATGATTCCGCATTGTTCATCGCTTATCTGACGATCATCCCGACGCTTGCCATATTCCTGCTGCGCATCGAGACCGATTTCTATCTGAAGTACAAAAACTATTACGGTACGGTTATCCAGAAGGCGCCGCTGCGCCTGATAGTCAAACGCAAGCGCGAGATGATTGATGTACTGACCAGCGCACTGAAGACTGTCCTTATTTATCAGGGAATCGTCACTACAGGCGTATTTATTCTGCTGCCATTCCTGGTCAGCCTTCTTACAATTGATCCTGTATTTACGCCGATATTCAGGGTGGCGGTCGTCGGGGCTTTCTTTCACGGCCTGCTGATGGTTCTGATGATTCTGATGCTGTACTTTGATTTCCGTGGCTCGGCCATGCTGGTTTCCCTTTTCTTCCTGTTTTCAAATGCCGGCTTCACCTTCCTGTCACTTGAGGTCGGAAACTGGGCCCACGGTTTCGGGTATCTTGTTTCGTGCATGCTGTCGTTGATTCTAGGCATGATTGTCTTTTACAACCGTGTTAAGAATCTGGAATATCTCACGTTCATGCGCCAGCCTCTTTTGTAACGTAACCCCCTGTGTATCCGCCTGTTTTTCAGTCGAAAGGTTGACGGAATCTATAATCCTGATTGACCATATAGATGGCTCACCTAAATACCTTTTGCTGCGAGAGGGTTATCATGTCGTTGAAACAGGGCTTTTCCATCCTTCATAAACTGGTGGTGATTGCTGCAATAACATTGGTTATTCCAGCGGTTGCGAATTCGAAACCGCTTGACCAGATTGTTCCGAAGGAGCTTCCAATCGGCGCCGTCTTTGATGATTCCTTCGTTGCAAACGCCAAGGTTGGCGCAAATATCAATTTTTCGCATAACCAGAATTTTGTTGGCCAGCTTGATGGTCAGACCTGGACGTTCGGTGCAGCCGTAGATACCGGATACACGCTTGTAAGGAAGGGCCATGACTGGCGAAGCCAGCTCAAGCTTCTGGCGTCGTTTACTTATGGTCCGCCGATCAACCGGTTCATGAAGACTTCCGATCAGTTCTATTTTGATACCAGATATTTCTATCATCCGAAGGGCTACGAGTGGATAGGTCCGTACGCCAGTTTCACAATGGAAACTTCAATGTTCGAAGGCACCAACGTCAGTCAGGGCCCGGTCGACTATATGGTTACCAACGAAACCGCTGCGGGCGATCGCACCCTTGCTGGTGAAGCCAATCCTGATCCGAAGATGTATCTGGGCAAAACCAGACTGAAGCTGGCCGATTCATTTATGCCCATGACACTGAAGGAGGCTGCCGGCTTGTATGCCCGGCCGCTGTTGAAGCCCGAAATTGAAATGATCTTCCTGCTCGGCTTTGGAGCCGTAGAGGTCGTTGCCGACAAGCAATACTCTGTAAGTGACGCTGCGTCGGCTCCTATCAAGCTGGTCCGGCTCAATTCGTATTCTCAGGGCGGTCTTGCCGGTGGCCTTACGATGAAGGGCGAGCTTTATAAGAAGAAGATTACTTATCAGGCAAATGCTGAATTCATGGTTCCATTCCTGCGGACGAAAGATGCCAACGATAATCGTACCGTGGCTCAATTGACCAACGTTGATTTCGGGGTTTCGCTGTCGTTCAGACTGGTAAGCTGGGCGTCGGTTGATTACCTCTTCAAATGTGTCAGACAGCCCCAGTTGGCCGAAGGCTGGCAGTTTCAGAATATGCTGATGCTGTCATTCGCCTACAACTATGCGTATGACGAAAAGGCAGCGAAAGAAAAGGCTGCGGCAGACGCAGCGAAGAAGGCCGCTGACCTGGCTCTTGATGCCGCAATTACAGAGGGTACGGTCGAGGCTGCCACTGCAGGTCAGGAAGCTCCCGCCCCCGCCGAGCCTGCCCCTGCGAAGTAACCGATCCGCCGTTACATAAATCAATATTGAAGTCAGTCTAAATTCTGGATTGTCGGGTCAGACGGCAGCTATCTGAAGTTTACGGTGAACGCGGCTGCAGCACCTTCGGGCACGGGCGTCAGGGCAAATCCGTACGTTGTTTTCTGCGGCTTCTCGTTGCCATCTACGACTTTGTCCTTGAAGATGAAGAATCCCATGACGGCCATCGCGATGCCGACCGCCGAGATGCCTATGCCGATCGGACCTTCGTAGTTGTCTTTCAGCACGTCGCCCGGGTTTCTGGGCGCGTTTTCCTTGTACCAGTAGTACCAGCCGGTCAGTCCCGCACCGCCAAGAGCAATACCGGTTCCGACACCGAAGAAGACCCATTTCCACGGGTTGGTTTTCTTAACGATCGCCTTTACCGGGGCAAGAAGGCACTCAACCTCGACGATCTGAGCGGTGGCGACCGTAAATTCCCCCGAGTAATCAGGCATGCCGGTTTTTGCACAGGTAAATGTGTGCCTGCCCGCACCAACGTCAACTGGCGATGCCTTGTTCGGCGTTATTGACGATCCGGAAGGCATGTACTCGGTGTTGTCGATTGTTACGACAACGCCAAAGAAAGAGTCCAGGTTTGTCTTCAGAACGACCTTTCCCCCTGCAGGCTCAAGCGTTACGGTCATTGTCTGTTCGCCGGGTCCGGTGAATGTCCGTTCTTCGACCTTTCCCTTGTATCCCGGGGCAGAATATTCCAGCTTGTGAGTTCCCTGCGTGACAGTGATTCGCCCCGGTACAAAAAATACCGTCTGTCCGTCAACCACAAGGCGTATCTGATCGGCATCCGACTTCACATCGACCATGACCGGCTTGACGACCTCACGTTTGATGTCTTCAATCGTGACGTCGATCTTGCCCTTTAACTTGGGGTCATCAGTTTTTATGGATTCAAGCAGTGTCAGCGCTTTTTTCAGTTCACCTTTGAACTGCAGGCACTTGGCTTTCTTGAACGCAATCTGAGGCATCGGAAAAGATGCCCATGCACGGTCCAAAACCTCGATGGCCTGATCCCAGTTCGATTGATCCATCAATGGCTGGGCTTCCTTGTAAAGCCTGAATGCCTCGACTTCCGCATCTGCCGGCGTGGCCGCGTACGCGTTCCCGGAACAAAGGCCAAAGCCTGCAATTACGGTCAGAACAGCAAGAAGTGTCTTTTTCATCGTGTTACTCATCCCAGTTCAGTGATGGTTTTTTTGTTTCCGGCGCTGTTTTGTCGCCAGATCCTTTAGCGCCTGAAGCCTTTGCCTTTTTGGGGTCCGGGGTCGGGGCCGCCTTTTTTGC
The DNA here is from genome assembly GCA_964522105.1 of uncultured Anaeromyxobacteraceae bacterium. Lineage (GTDB taxonomy): Bacteria > Myxococcota_A > UBA9042 > DTJE01 > DTJE01 > JAGOFO01. Next base: position 10,295 of record CAZFVA010000020.1, on the reverse strand, counting down.
AGCAGGGGCCGAATCATCATCAAGCCCCGAGTTCCAGTCGACGTTTGCCTTACGGGCAGGTTTTGGCGGCTGAATTTCGGCAGGTGCCGTCTGTTTTGTTGCCGGAGCCTCGACCTTCTTTGGCTGCGGTGTGGCGGCCTTCATGGCCGGTTCAGGTGCTTTTATGGCTTCTGCCTTTTTTATAGCAGCCGGTTTGTTCGGGATAATTGCCGGTTCCTTCACTGCCGCAGCAGCTTTTTCCAACGCAGGTGCTGGCGCAGGGGCCGGAGCTGGTGCCGGAGCTGGCGCCGGAGCGGGTGCCGGAACAGGGGCCGGAGCAGGGGCCGGAACAGGGTCAGGAACAGTGGCCGGTGCCGGTGCCGGTGCTGGCGTCGGCACAGGATCGGGAACAGGCGTTGGTACTGGTGCCGGAGCGGGCGCCGGAGCTGGTTGTGGCGCAGCTACAACAGGTTGGGTTGTTTGCTGAATGCCTGCAGGCATCTTCTGGCTGGCTTCGATGATGTGTTTCAAGGCGGCGTTCTGTTCAAGCAGATACCACCCTGACGCCGCAACAATGCCGATTACCAGAATTATCGCTATACCAAGCAGAACCGGGGGGATTCCGCGCCCACCAGGCGGAGTGATGGCCGCGTTAATAACTTGTGTAGTCGGCTGCGGGGCGATTATCTGTACAGCAGGGATTTCTGCCAGGTCCGCTGCCTTTTCCTGAACGACCTGCCCCATTTTCTTTGTCTTGGTGGCCTTTGTCATTACGTCTGAAAGCGAGATGGCTGGAAAGTCAGTCGTGCTGATTCTTTCGCCGGACGCAAAAGAGATTCCTTCATCAATAAAGCTGTGGCTTTCCTTGCTTTCCTGTCGCACGACAGTCGCGCCGTCGGCCGGAGCTTCCTTAACGGTGTTCAGTGAATTGTGAATTGATTCAAGGTAAACAAGTATCTGCTCCGGCGATGACTGCCGTTTATCGGGGTTCTTTTCCAGAAGCCTTAATAGAAGGTTGTCCAGGGCCGGCGGTATGTTGCGACCGGGGCATACCTTTGAAGGCAATTCGACCTTGTCGTTCAGGTGCGAAAGGGAAATCGCTTCTTTCGTTGCCCCGGTAAACGGAGCTTCGTTGCAGACCAGCGTGTACAGAATCACGCCAAGGCTGTAGCAGTCGGATCTTATGTCAGGTTTAGCCCCAAGAATAACTTCAGGTGCGAACGCATAGTCAGACTTCTTTGGTTCGGCCAGTGCCCATGGGGTGAATCCGATTACCTTGACCTTGAATTCATGCCGTGCGTTGTCACCGGCAAGCAGCATGACGGTTGAAGCTGACAGATGGCCGTGGACACATCCTGCATGGTCAGCTTCGACCAGAACGCCTGCAATCTGTCTGGCAATGTCACAGCCAGTGCCGATACTGACATGCTGCCCTTCAGACAGTAAACTGGCGATCGTCCGGCCCTCGATACGTCCGGTAACAACAAAAGGCTGGCTTTCGCCAGTCAGGCCGGCATCAATCACCTTTTCAATATTCTTGCCCGACATCCCGACAAGGCGTTCAATCCGTTCAAAGAATACCTTCTGTTGCTGTTCGTCCGGGGCCTGACCCTTGATAATCCGGACTACGACTTCCTGGCCGCTCTGAGTGTCGACTGCAGCAAACGATTCGCCAGGTTCAGGTCTTGCGACTGGTTCCAGACACTCAAATCTTCCATCTATCAGGAAGCCCTTTTTTGCGTCTGTCGCGATCCCTGGATCTGCCTTTGGAGGCACGGATCCTTCCCTGGGTGTTTTTCTAGTTTCTGTCCGTTTTTTCATCTGTTACTGCCTGATTCTGTTCAAGTTTTGCGACACGTTCCCCAAGTTCCCTGATCTGCTTGCGCAGCTCATGAATGTCCCTGGCCAGCGGAGCGATGTTGCGCACCGTGTTCATCACAAACTGAATTCTTTCGTCGGCTTTTTTCTGTACTTCTTCATAGGCGTGGTGTGTATTGACCAGAATGTCCCGGATTTCTTCAGCAGAACTGTGGTTCAGTATTTCCTGAACCTTTTTTTCGGCTTCTTCCCTGATCGTATTAACTGACGGCAGTCTTTTCTGCAGATACTCGCCGCTGTGCTGGATAAGCGAAGCAACCCTCTGGATTGGAATAGTTCTGCGGTGGCTTTTTTCTTCGCCGACAAGGACCTGAGCCAGTGTAACTGACGTCATGTTTTCGCCGGTGCGACTGTCAAAAACTTGTACATCAATTCCATCGCGCAGCAGCTGGGCGATTTCGTTCAAGGTGATGTACCTGCTTTCATTTGTGTCATAAAGCTTGCGGTTAGGATACCGCTTGATGATTCTGCTTCCTTCGTTTTCAGTAACTTTTCCCATCACGATGCCCCGCAAATTCAAGTCCTTATCAGACGTTCTTCCATTGTTCGGCCATCAAAACACCTTTCGGAATCAAGACGCTGAATATTTGGACACAGAAAAGTGATTATACATTTTTGCAATAGAATAGTGCTGTCAGAATTGGCCCAAAAGATTACCGGCAGCGCACGCCCCGGAGTGGCTTCCTGAAGCCTTGACAGGTGCCGGACCTTAACCTATTCTTTGCGGGCTTTACTGACCCCCGGGCGATTAACTCAGCGGGAGAGTGCGACCTTCACACGGTCGAAGTCACTGGTTCAATCCCAGTATCGCCCACAAATTAAAAAGAATAGTCAATTTCACTTTCAGGGGCGGGCTGGTTTACTTTCGGTTGCGCCATCTTGGAAGGGTTTTTATCAGCGTTATCAGCGCGTATTTCGGCAATGATCTGGCCTGAGGGTGACTGATGGCCAGCTGCAGCATTCTTGCAGGTTTCAGGTAAAAGCGCCGGTAGGCCAGGCGGAAGACCTTCTGCAGGTCACTGTCAGACATTGCTGAAATGTTGATGGTAGTACTGAAATAGTTCAGGTCCCGTGGGTTGAAGTCGGAATTACCGTACTTCAGTTTGTCACTGGCCATTGCGGCCAGCTCGGTGCCGGCAAACGGAATCGTAAAGCTGAAATACGCCCGGTGCAGCCTGGTTCGCGTGGCGAATTCGACCGTATCAAAAGCCTCTTCATAAGTCTCGGTTGGAAACCCGATCATAAAGAACCCGGTCGAGTAGATTCCAGCTTTTACTGCGGCATTTATGGCCTGGACCGCCTTACCAATGTTCAGATTTTTGTGAATCATCTTTTGAAGGCGTGGACTTGCGGTTTCTATGGCAAAAGCGGCAGACACAGTTCCTGCCTGTTTGAAAACTGCCATGTCTTCAGGTTCAAGTCTGTCAGATCGAAGGCCGTTGGGAAAATGGAGTTTGACCTTGCCAAGCCTTTCACGGACCCCGGCAAGTATGGAAAACATCCTTTCCCGGTCAAGGTTGAAACAGTCGTCAATAATTTCAAACTCGGTGAATCCGTGTTTGAAACGCAGCTCTTCCATTTCGGCAAGGACAGACTCCGCCGACCTTTTTCTAAAGACTTTTCCAAGTGTCTGATGGCAGTAGCTGCATTTGAACGGGCATCCTCTGGACGTGACCACCGACATGTAAGGTCGGCTGCCGACCCCGGCCATTGAAGGCATCGTTGAGTAAAGCTTGTGATCAAGCAGCTCCCACGCCGGAAAAGGAAGGGCGTTAAGTTGTTCTTCAGTCAGCGGGGGTTGAGGATTGACCTTGATGTGGCCGTCAACCATTGAAACTGTTCCCGGAATTGTGTCAGTCGGCAGGCCCCGGTCCAACGCATTGATAAGCTCAGGAAAAACCAGCTCGCCTTCGCCCTGAACAACAAAATCAGCACCGAAAGTCAGGATGGCCTTTTCCGGGTCGGCCGAAGGCCATGATCCACCAAAGATTACAGGTACATCCGGCAGAGTCGTGCGGATCAGGTCCATAATCCTTCTGGTCAGATCAATTTCAGTCACAATGGCGCTGATACCGATGAAGTCCGGTTTCCGATCGCTGATTATCTGTTTGAGGGTATGAAGATCCTTGTAATCGCGAACGCAGTCGTGAAGTTCGGGCTCATGCCCGGCCTGCTTAAGTGTCGCGGCGATGTACATCAGCCCCGTCGGTTGCGTCACCGTTTGAAATTCCGGTGTTAGAAACCGTGGCTTGATCAGCAGCACTCTGGACATATCAAAACCAATTCCGTTGGCTACGTGACTAGATACTTCAGATGCAGACTATTGTCAGGTGTTTTCTATATTAACTGAAGCGGACACCCGTTCGATTTTCAATCAGCTTCATACCCGGCGTTCCGCACGGCGGTAATTACGGCCGCGCGGTCGAACTGGCCGAAAACGGTGGCAGTCGAAGACTTCAGATCGACTTTGACATCGGTCACGCCTTCAACAGCGGATATTGCCTGACGGACACGTTCGACGCAGTGCTGGCAGGTCATGCCGGTGACTGTCACTGACAGCGCGGGTTCGGCGCTTTCCGAAGAAATGGCAGGCCGGGAAGAGCTGCGCCACGATCTGAATTTGTCCAGGTATTTCAACATGATTGCCCTCACGCAGACGGCCGCAAGAAGAATCGATCCGCTGATCATCAGCCACCCGGGCAACATGCCGCTGTCTGAATGTTCGTGGTGCATATGCCCGGCATCGGCCATCGGAATTCCCATGCCGGTTGCGTTAAAGATGACGTCCACCAGTGAGCCTGCGGCAAAAGCGGTTATTAAGATTGAAATCAAAAAAAGCACCGTAGTCCTGGTTCCAAGGTTTTTCTGGAACAGCAGCAGGGATGCTGTGTTTGTTGCAGGTCCCGTCATCAGAAACACAAGGGCTGCGCCCGGGGACAGGCCTTTCATTATCAGAACAGCAGCAATCGGGACAGACGCGGTCGCGCAGACGTACATCGGGATACCGGCCACGGCCATGATGATCATCGGCATGATTCCCGAACCGAGGTGGGATTCCAGGAACCCGTCGGGCATCAGCCATGCGACGACACCGGCCAGCAGGATTCCAAACACCAGCATTCCGGCGATTTCGCGCGGAAAGTCCAGAAGTCCATAGCGGATGGCGGCGACCGCGTGTTGCAGCAGTGAAACCTTCTGGTGGGGCCCGGGGGCGGCGCAATCACCTGTTGAGCACATCGTCTGGTCGGCAGGTACATCTGCGCGGCCTGGCCTGCCTTCTTTGTCCTTATTGAAAAGAATGGTCAGCAGACCAGCCAGCAGACCGTTAAGAAGGGCGGCGATCGGCCTTATGACTGCAAATACCGGGCCCAGAAACGCCCATGTGACAGCTATACTGTCCACGCCGGTCTGCGGAGTCGCAGCCAGGAACGACACTGTGGCCGCCTTGCTTGCGCCCCGCTTGTAAAGGGAAAGGCCGACAGGGACAACCCCGCAGGAACACAGCGGAAGCGGGATGCCGAAAAGAGCTGCCTTCATGGACGACCACATCGATTCGCGTCCGAGGTGTCTGGTAATTGAATCGGAATTCATCAGTCGGGAAAGGACTCCGGCGACCAGGAACCCGAAGATAAGCCAGACGGCCATGTCGTTCCACAAAACGATGGATTCATTAAGTATTTCACCAAAAGCCTGTGTCAGCTTTTCCATGGCAATTACCTTTCACGGACCAAAATAGTCCAAGTATATAGTCGGCACCTGGCGCCATTAAGTCAAGTGCAGGCTGGCTGTGGCGTCGTGTAATCAATCATTCCCGGCGTGATATACAATCGCCAGGGGACTGGTACCTCCAAATACCTGATGAGGTCTGGCTGATGAATTTCTTTACCGGTGTTGCCCCTGTACTGGCGGTTATTGCCGGAATTCTGTTTACCAGTGTTGCCGGTAACGGCCTTGATGTTTCGGGACCGGACGATAGTGGCATCAAATCCGTCGCTGTAAGCTCTGAAATCACGGTTTATGGTGGCCTGCCGGTCGCGACAAAGCCTTCTGCAAAATTCAAAGCCCTTGATAATATTGGGTATGAAGTCGGTTACAGTGAAAAAAGGCGAAATCCGGTGTGGGTCGCATACCGGGTTGATTCCGAAGTTAAAGGGAAGAACCTTCCAAGGCCCCGCAAGTTCGAAACAGATACAAGGACGTCGGCCGGAGTCGGCCACTACGATTACAGCAAGTCAGGTTACGATCGCGGACATATGGCTCCTAATCATGTGATAGGGACCAGGTATGGACGGGATGCGCAGCTTGAAACCTTCCTGATGAGTAATATCTGCCCGCAGAGTCCGAAGCTCAATCGCCAGGTCTGGAAGGATCTGGAAGAAGTCGAAGCAAACCGTTTTTCACAGACGTTCGGCGACGTCTGGGTTATTACGGGGCCGGTGTTTGATGATTCTGTTCAATTTCTAAATAACAGTCATGGTGGCTCGGACATCGAAATTCCCGACGCGTTCTACAAGGTAATCATTGACGAAGTCCCGGATAAGACCGGCCCGGCCGGTGCCCTGACGCCCAGGGTTCTTGCGTTCATCATTCCGCAGGACGTTGACGGCACTGAATTGCCGATCGAGTTTCTGACAAGTGTTGACAAGATTGAGGCTGACACCGGGCTTGATCTGATGCCGCAACTGCCTGATGACGTTGAAGATCGTGTCGAATCTATTGTGGCTGACAGGCTCTGGTAGGCTAAAGGGCGACTACGTATCTGGCCACGACGCCGTCAATATCCCCGCCATTTGAAATCTGGTCCTGCACAAACGGTTCGCCAGTGTCGGAATTGATGACGGTTGGTGCAGCCACAATCCTGATGTAGCTGAAACCGAATTCCTTGATCGCCAGGGCGTCAGGGTCGGTGTCGGGCAGGTTGTCCAGGTCGAAATGGTCACCACCTGCAAGGACTGCGTCGAACGGGTCAACTTTGTTAGTATCTTCGTTGTACAGAACCGGGTTGATGCCTGCGAAGCCTTTCCACATGGCCGGGTCGGCCGAATACGTCGTTTCGTCGTCGGCAATGTAGTCGAAAGGCCAGGGCACCCACGTAAGGCCGTCCTGGGACAGAAGGACGACCATGTGGTCCATGAAATGCAGGCCATCGTCGTACTCGAAAGCGTTTTCAAAGACGACAAAGTCTGTCCCGGGACCGTTTGTTACGATCGCGCCGGTCCAGCCCATTGTTATGTAATTGTCTTCATCAACTTTGTATCCAAGGCTGAATACGTCGGAACTGCCCGAATTTGTTCCGCTGCCACGTATGGTGGCGGTTGCCTCTGTGGCATCGGCGAAGCCTTCGCTGGTGTCGCCGGGCGCGTCAACGACGTTGTCAGCGGGAAGCGCTACGGTGTTCAGAATGGTCCACCCGAAGCCGCCGCATCCTGAATTTACCGGGTCTGTCGGGTCTGCCGCCGGCACGGCTTCTGCTGCTTCGCGGGTTTCGGCGTCAAAGGCTGTCTGGCAGAAATAGAGGTTTGCACCCGACCATGTCCAGTCGAAACGGCTCCATTTTCCGGCGCTGAATTCGTTTTCCAGATCGTTTTGTGCAATGGCGAAACCGGAGTCATTTTCAACTGTTACGAAAGTGAATCTGCTGGATGATTCACCGGCCCCCATTGTCCAGGCGACATTGTTGATTGAGTGGTTGGAACCCCACTGATCGGACCATGTTCCTGCGATGGCAACCGGGGTCATCGGGTGCAGAACGGTCCAGGCAAACCCGCCGCATCCAGAGGTCGCGGGATCGGTTGGATCGGCCGCTGGCACGGCCTCGGCTGCCACGCTGGTTTCTGCTTCAAATGTGACGTTGCAGAAGTACAGGACGTCGTCCTGCCAGGTCCAGTCGAAGCGGCTCCACTTTCCGGGGCTCCACTGATTGTCTTCATCGTTGAATGCAACGGCGAAGCCTGCATCGCTGTCGAAAGTGTCGATGATGAACTGTGACCGGCCGAATTCCGAACTTTGAACCCACAGGCCTGACGCGATTTGATGTGCCGTTCCCCAGTCGTCGGTCCATTGACCGGCAATCGGGATCCCGGCCGACTTTTCAAGGACAAGCCAGTCCCCGGTGTTGGTGGTTGCGGGGCCATCGGTTCCGCATCCGGTCCATGTGATGAGTGAGACAAGCACGATTGGGAAGATCAGCACTTTGAAAGAACTGGACATGAAGCCTCCATTTCCCTTGTCGGGAATGGAAACAGGGGCCTTGCCCCGACCTGTTTTGCGTGTGATGCCGGGCGTGTGCCGGCTGATTGCACATCACGTGGTCGGAATGACATGACCGCTTCCGTTTCCGCTCGAAACGCTTGGCGCAAATGGACGCGGGCAGTGTCCTGACTTCCGGGTATGACCTCCCCTGACCCTTCCAGGCACCGTCGTGCCCGTGGTATTGCCAGGTTTGTTCCCGGGTACAGTTGCGGCGGCAGTACCGGCATCAAACCGGTTTCCTGCACCTGCGTCCCCACTGATCTTTTAACTTATCAGGTGGCGGTGGTCAATGGGTCGGGCGGGGAATTCTTCCGACGCCTCGTAACCATAATTGTTTATGTCGATTTCTGTGTCCGGGACGCGCGTTTTGGGATAAAACGTATATGTCTGATTTTCAGGCTGGGGGAGGATCATGAAGCACCTTGTAAAATCCTTTGTGATGGCGGCGATGCTGCTGACGGTGCCCGGTCTGTGGGGCTGCGGCGGCGAACAAATCGTGTGCGAAGAATGCCAGCCCGGCAACGGCCTGGTGAAGATCGAACTTGGACTCACTTCCGCCGACATCCTGCGGGTGGTGGCCGAAGTGGACGGTGCCGCCCTGGAAACCCCGATTGTCCAGGAGCTGACGATTAACGCCGGACCGCCCCGCACCGCCACCGGCAGCTTCGCCGACGTGCCTGCGGGAACGGACTACACCGTGTCCCTGGAAGCCTTCCCCGCCCTGGTCGGCGGCGCCGAAGATACGGTGGTCATTTATCGGGGCAGCGCCATCGTTGACGTGGAAGACGGCCTGACCGCCACCGCGAACGTCACCCTGAACCCGGTGTACGGTGACGTGACTTTCTCGGCCACGTTCCCTGCCGGCGATGCCGACATCGCCGATGTCAGCTATGTTCAGGTGACCGTAACCGGCAATCGCATCACCCATGACCCCGTCTTTTACCTGACACTGAACGTGCCTGGCGAAGTCGCCACCGGCACCATCGACAACATTCCGGTCGGCGCGACCCGCACGTTCACCGTCGCGGCCTTTAACGCCGCCGACGTGAAGCTGTTCGAGGGCACCGGCGTTCATGGCGTGACAGAGGTGGGCGACAGCGTCACCGTCCCTTTAACTAACGGCTCGCCGCCGGCCGGATCGATCGACATCACGGGCCAGTTCTGCGAGCCGGACTGTTCGACCGCCGAGTGCGGTGATGACGGCTGCGGCGGTTCGTGTGGCGGTTGCAAGTCCGGTGCCACCTGCCTGGCAGGAATCTGCACCGTGCCGGTCAACTGGTGCCGCTATCAGTTCCCCAACACGTACACGGCCACCAGCGGCGAAACCGTGAACTTTTTTGGCCGGGTGTACCATCCGGGTATCACCGACCGCAGCTCCGCCGTGGACCCCAGCCCGTTGCTTAAGGCCCAGTTTGGTCTGGGCGGCGACGGCACCGCCCCGGCCACCCATGCTTCCTGGACCTGGTACGCCGCCAGCGCCAACACGGGTTGGATCGGCACCGGTGTGGACACCAACAACGACGAGTACCTGGCCAGCGTGCAACTTTCCATCGCGGGCACCTTTGACGCGGCCTATCGTTTCAGCGTGGACGGCGGGCATAGCTGGACGTACTGCGACGGCGGCAACGAAGGTTCGTCCAACGGCTATTCCGCGGTCAACGCCGGCGCCATCACTGTTAACTGATATTGAAAACATGCGGATTTCGTCCATTGTCCCTCGCCAGAACAGGATCGGGCGGATTTTTCCTGAAATCTGACGGCATTGCAGTTCGGGTCATTGCAAAGTCGTTGCAGGTTCGACTGGCTTACTTCAAATCAGATCAATCTGGCAGCATAATCAGGCAGGAAACCGGGGCGGAGATGGTGTGGAAAACCTTCTGATCAGTCTGTTTAACGATGCGGTGGCGGCGGTTCATCCACGCGCAGTTTTGCCGGGGGTTCTGGCCGGTGCCGGGCTGTCAGGGCCGGTGACTGTGGTCGGGGCAGGGAAGGCGGTGGCCGCGATGGCCGAAGTTGCTGAACAGATGCTTGATGTTACGTCAGGAGTCGTGGTCACGACGCGAGGTCTGGCCGCCGGGTGTGCCTGTCAGAAGATCAAGGTTCTGGAGGCGTCCCATCCGATTCCAGATGCATCGGGGACGGCTGCCGCTGTTCAGATTCTGGATACAGTCCGGGCGGTTGGAAAG
>CAZFVA010000019.1:18850-63162 GCA_964522105.1 uncultured Anaeromyxobacteraceae bacterium | reverse complement strand
AACATGTTCATGAACAAAATGGCAAGCATCATGCCTTCGGGATAGGCAGGATTGATGACACGGATCAGCACGACCATCGCACCAATCAGGAACCCGTAGATTAACTGCCCCTTCCCGGTAAAGGCCGAGCTGACAGGATCGGTCACCATGAAAACGGTACCGAATGCCCAGCCACCCAGAACGATGTGCCACCAGAACGGAATCTGAAACCCCGGGTTTGTATCGGACCCGATCACGTTAAGCAGACCGGAAAGCGCAGCAGTTCCAAGCACTACGCCGAACATCGAACGCCAGGATGCAACGCGCGTGACGATTAAAATGAATGCCCCGATCAGGCAGGCCAGCGTGGACGTTTCACCCATCGATCCGGGGATCAAACCAATGAAGGAATGCCACCAGGAGTAGCCGCCCACCGCCACAGCAGACATGCCCTGCCCTGTAGCCAGCGTCAATGCGGTCGCCCCGCTGACGCCATCGACAGTCAGGCCGCGGACGGCAATCCAGACCGAATCACCCGAAATTGCTGATGGATACGCGAAAAACAGGAAGGCTCGACCGACCAGCGCCGGATTGAAGATGTTCTTTCCAACGCCACCAAAAACTTCTTTTCCAATTACAACGCCGAAGCTGATACCAAGTGCCACCTGCCAGAGCGGGATCGCCGGGGGCAGAATCATCGGGAACAACATCCCGGTAACCAGAAAGCCTTCGTTAATCTCGTGCCTGCGAACGGCCGAAAACAGCACTTCCCAGAAGCCACCAGCCAGGAAAGTGACGATAAGCACCGGAAAGTAATAAAGAAAGCCGTGGACCATGCAGCCGAAAATGCTGGACGAACTGAACTGAAGTCCAAGGGCCATGTAAAGCGATGTGCGCCAGTTATCAAGCGCGAAGCCGGTCACATCGCCACCACCGCTTCCAACCAGCCTTTCAATAGCAAGGTTGGCCTGATAGCCAGTGTTGTACAAAGCCACCAGAATGGCCGGCACGAGGGCGATCACCACGGTCATCATCAGGCGCTTGAGGTCCATGGAATCGCGGACATGCGTGCGGCCCGACGTGACAGTCCCGGGGGTGAACGTGAACGTGTCGATCGCCTCGTACAGCGGGTAAAGGCGATGGAGCCTGCCGCCCTTTTCAAACTGACCGGACATGAAGTCCAGAATATTGCGTGCCAGCTTCATCAGCTTTCCTTCTGAATAATTTCAAGAACATGACGCAACGCAGGCCCATAATCGTTCTTACCCGGGCAGACTAACGTACACAACGCCAGGTCTTCTTCATCAAGCTCGAGGGCACCAAGTTCAACGGCAAGATCGGCGTCACCGCTCATCAGGGCCCGTGCCAGAAAAGTCGGCATGATGTCCAGGGGCATGACCTTTTCAAGCGCTCCAAAAGGCATGACGGCACGCGGACTTCCGTTCATGGATGTGTTTATGTCGATGCGGCGGGGCCGCAGGAAGTTCGCAAGATAAAGCGGCAGCACGGAAAAAGCATGCAGGCCGGGGGCAAGCCAGCCCAGGAAGTGTCGTTCACGGTACTCGGGCAACACCGTAATCTGATTATGAAAGCGGCCCAGATAACCGGTCGCTTGATCAGCGACGGCCCGGCCGTAAATGACGGAACCCGCAACGACGCGATTTTCACCTTCTGCAAGACGGCCGGCGACAAGCGGTTCAACTGCAGCGCCAACCCGCGTGCGCCACACGACAGGGGCGGTGACCGAAGGACCGGACACGCTGACAACGCGTTCGTTATGCAGGCGGCCGGTTTCAAGCAAAGCGCCAAGCTCAATTACGTCCTGATAACCGATGTGCCAGGCCGGTGCGGCAGGTGAAGCCGGACTGATCATGTGAATATGTGTACCGGGAAGTCCGGCCGGATGCGGACCTTTGAAGATGTGCAGTTCAACGCCGTCAACCGCGTTTGAAATCTGGTCGGCGGCACAAAGATAGACGGGCTGCTGACCGGCAAGGATCTTCAAGGCACGCAGACCATCTTCAAAGCGGGTCTGTCTGGACCTGATAGCCACGGCCGGGTCGGGCGCCAGCGGATACGTATCAATCGCTGTTACAAATATTGGACAGACCGCGGCGTCAGCAGACGGAATGCGGCTGAAAGGACGAACACGGAACGCTGTCCACAGACCGGATTCAAGCAGAATGGCCCGGATTGCTGCAGCGGACATTGCCTGCCCGGCACCGCCTGTCCATGATGGAAAATTGAAGTGTTCTTCGAGTGAATCAACTGAAATTACAACTGATTCAAGTGCGCGCCTGTCACCCCGGTTTATGGAACTGACCGTTCCGGCGGCAGGGGAAGTGAAATATACACCCGGGTTTGAACGGTCCTCGAACAGCGGTTGGCCGCAAAGGACATGATCGCCCTCAGCCACAATCAGGCGTGGTTTGACGCCGACGTAATCGTCCAGGATCACGGCAGCAAAGGCCGGGGAAGATGCGGGTGTAATGGAATCAGGAACGACGCCTTTGATTGGCAGATCAAGTCCCTTCCTGACTAAATGCGTTGCAGAAGACTTAGCGGACATCCATACCCCCGAAAAGACCCGCGTCAAATCCACGCTAGTATTGCCTTGAACGAAGCCTGACGCATCTAAAAAGGGCCAGCCTGTTAATAGTATTGCTGAATCACGTTCAGAAGGATATTGCTGGCGGCGTGAAGGATGACCGGCGCGACGACCGAACCGGTCTTTTCGCGCAGAAGGCCGAACAGCAGGCCGGGAAAGAAGACGGCCAGTCTGAACGGGGCGGGAACCAGCACAAGGTGTGACAGCGCGAACAGAGCCGAAGCGACCACAATGTGCAGGCCGAACGGCGTCCCGAACAGGGTGATGCGGCGGCGAAACACCAGGGCCAGTCTGGTCTGAAGCCAGCCGCGATAAAAGATCTCTTCAGGCAGGGCAACGGCAAGAACCTGAACGAATACAAGGTTCAGCAGCCACCAGATGGACAACGACGCGCCCGGGCCGCCCGCACTGCCAACCCCTGCCCCGAAGCCCTTGAAACTGCCGCCACTTATATTGGTAACCCACAGGTGAAAACCGACTACATAGGGCGGGAATACAATCGCGGCCGCAATCAACACGACCAGAAGCGATTTCCACAGATTGGCGGCTGTCAAACCGAACGCTGAAGGCAGCAGCCCGCGCCGCTGGGCATAAATGACCGGGAACAACAGGCAGAACGCGGCAGGCAAAGTGCCGGCATTGGCGGCCCAGAAACCCCCGAAACGGGCGATCAGGGACGAAAGGAAAAGCAGCACAATGCAGATTAGATACACAACACCGACTTCAAACCAGATCTGGCGTGGACTTTCAGTGCGTTCCGACTGTGATGTCTGATTGAAATCGTTCACTGGACCAACCTCGGGACCTGCACCGGCCCCGGGACCGGCTAGTCTTCGACAGCCTCTTTCGCACTGTCGGTTGCGGCCCTGACTTTATCCCCGGCAGCTTCCCCTGCCTGATCAATCTTCCGAGTGGCTTCGTCAACGGCCTTCTGGCGGGCGCTGTTCACGGAATCACCAATCTGGTCTGCTGCCTTCTTTGCAGCGTCCATGACCGCACCGGCAGCAGCCCCGGCGCCCTCGCCTGCCAGATTCTCAGCCTTCGCGGCCGCATCGGCTGCCGCTTCCTGAATAGATATTTTGACTTGCTTCAGCCTGGTGTTGTCGGACTTATCAAAAAATTCACCGAACGGGTGTGCGGCCACGAAACCGACCACCTTCGACTTTTCGGCATTCAACGCGACCATCTGCCTGTCTAAGCCGGCCTGCGCGGCCAGGGCGACCGAAATTATGAAGTAACTGAGCACTGCGCCCTTCACAGCACCTGCCAGCGCGCCAAGAACTCTATCACCGGCAGACAGCACCGTATTTGACTTGCGAAAACCACCGGCAATCATCTTGGCGATAAGCGACAGCACTAGATAAAACCCGGTAAACACAATGATCGGCCAGGCAAATTCCTTCATCCCGCCAGCTTCCGAAAACAGATTTACCGATTCGGCAATGACCGGCGAATATTGAAGAGCGACCCACGCGGCGATACCAGCGGCAATCAGACGCAACGACTGCAGAAGAAACCCCGCCATCGCGCCCATCACAGCAAACATCAGGACCAGAGCTATTGTCATGTAATCCAACATGCCCGAAGGATATTTCCAGAACCGGCGCAATGCAAGTTACATCCGGCCACGACCGTGATAATATTTTGCTGGTCCTGGAGGTAAAGATGAAAATCAGATACATATCATCACTGTGTTTTCCAGTATTGCTGCTTTCGGTTATGGCGGCGGCATCGGCCTGCACACCGGGCGATGGCGTTACTCTGGAAGACGGGCATAACGACGAATACATAAGGGTAATAGATATCAGGGCCACTTCCATGCACAAAGGAAGCGACGGCAAGACATTCCGACCGCGCCCCTTTGGTGGATATGACGCTTCCGCACTGACCCCGGAAGGCCAGCTTCTTGGTGCCTTTTACCAGCGAACCGGCGTCAAGATGGCCAGGGCGCCACTTGGCTGGCAGTGCGATCTGACGCTTGATGCAGTATTTCCGAACGAATTTGCTGACTGGACTTCACCTGACTCGTACCAGTCCAAGGCCCTTAACGACCTTGAAGAACACCTTGTCAAATACGGCGTGCTTCCGGTCTGGCAGGCGGCATGGGATCTGGGCGACGGCGGCTGTGCAGTCACCCCGACAGTCGGCATGGCTTCCAGAACCGTTGGCGATACAGAAAAGTGGGCCGAAGTTTCTGCGACACTGGCATACAAGCTGAACTCGCTGGTATCAAAATATTACGACCAGGAGATGCGCGACAGACTGGCCGGGTTCGGGCTGGTCCCGGGTTATGTCGAAGTGCTTCCAGATGCGACAGGCGTCGGCGGGTACTCGATTGTCGGCCCGCTTCTGCCCGTTTACAGGAACTTTGTTAATAAATTGAATGGCCAGTTTTCGGCCGATTCCGCCAAACCAAAAATAATCGAAACGATTGCCCCCGGTCTGAAGGTTTCGGACCCGACCGAGTTTGATGGCGATGAATCAGATATAGTTGAATTTATTAGTCTTTTCAAAACGACGCGTCCCAAATTTCCAGACATCTTTTCGATTAAGCCGGAAGTCGCTTCACTGGAACAGATTGTTGATCTGGTCAAGGCAGCCAGATCCAGGCTGGACGACGAGGGCCTGACCGACCTGCCTCTGGCGGCTTTCGGGGCGACTTTGTCCCCCGAAGTATGGGAAATCAGACAGGACCTGCCCAACACTGTAAAGACAAGAAGCGCTTACATTGGCGCATTCACAGCGGCCATGTACATCAGACTTCAGGACGAACTGAAAACGATCGTTCCTGCCCGCTGGTCTACCATGGATATGGCTGAAGAAAACTACTCCGGCGAGGACTTGTTTCAAAACGGCGACGGTACCGAACTTCCCGCGCTGCTTATGCTTTCCATGCTGAACACGTTTTCCGAGCAGGGCGAAGTGGTCATCGACGTTCCGAACTCGGATCTGGCCGACCCTGTCACTGTGGACGGCGATGTGATTTCTGTTATGGGTGCAAAGATTACAGGTGGCGGCTATCAATTCCTGGTGGCAGCCCTGAACCCGGCGGCAATAACCGTTGACGGCAAGCAGACGGCGCGTAACGGACACCGCATCAAGTATGTGCTTAATATCTCTGACATTCCCAACGGCACGACGGGCTGGGGCGTCAAGATTGCCGAAGTAGACGCCGGGTCCAACCGGTTCAGTTTCGCATCACGCGAGGGCGCTGCAGTTGACAACGGTTCTGCAACAATCAGCGGTTACATTACTGCCCCCGCCGTTGTGTACATTAAATTCGCCCCGCCGACCGTCGGTGAAGAGTGATTCTGGATTCGGTGATTCTGTTTACGCCTGGACTTGACGGCGCCTGCGGATGATCAGTGCGGTCGCAAATATCAGCATCAAAACTAACGAAGCAATACCGGATGATGCGGACCCGACCCCGCCACCGGCCGAACAGCCGCTGACAGGCTCTGAAACGCCGCCATTATCGGCATCAGTCGTGTTGTCACCATCTGTCACAACAGTCTTCAAACACACCATTCCAAGCGTCTTGACATCGGCACAGTGATAGCCGTCCGGGCACCACGAATCAACGCAGTTCTGTGTGCAGTAGAGCGGCAGTCCACTGGAACCAAGGCAAATCGACGCGAAGCAGTCGGTGGCGCGTTCGCAGGATTCCCCGGTCATCGCCTTGTCGTCTGTCGGGATACATACGCCCGTTTCGGAAGAGCCCGTGCTTAAACAGGCGGTCCCGGCGGTCGCGCAAACCCAGTCTTCAAGGCTGCATGAAACGCGGCAATGCCTGGTTTCGGCGTCAGTCTTTGCGTAGCAGAGGCCACTTTCGCAGTCGGCATTTTCAGCGCAGACGCCACCCTCTGGCGTTTTGGTCGGATCGACAACGACCGGTTCGTCACCAAGCAGACAGGCTCCGACCTGCAGATTACAGTGATACCCTGTCAGGCACTGGCCAACCGCGTCACATACCTGCCGGCACTTGCGGCCATCAACAGCGGCCTGGCACAACCCGGATTCGCACTGGTCCGAATCGGTACAGTACTGACCGTCCGGCTTCAGTTCAACAGTTCCGGGGAAACACCCGCCGATCCCGTTATTAATCACACATACCATGTCGTCGGCACAAGGGGTGCCCGCCCGGCACTGAGTCCGGCACGTCCTGTTTCCATCCTTGGCAAGGAAACAATAGTCAGAAAGACAATCGGCCTTATTATTACACGGCGAACCGTCTGAACCGGCAACGCTGCCAATAACGCAGACATTCTTTCCGTCAGTCGTGGCGCAGTGATAGCCACCGGGGCAATCGAAACCGGTAAGATCGCACGTCTGCGTACACCGGTTCTTGCCGTCACCGATGTCCATGCACAGCCCGCCGGACTTACAGGCCTCGGCAAGCATGCACAAACTGCCCAGATTTACGGTTCCCGGCGAGGTTCCCGGCAATCCGATGCAGTAATTCTTCGAACAGGTCAAGCGGCCGCCGGTGAAATGTTCGCGGTCATAAATCTCTTCATTGTTGCTGTTGTAGGTGATCACCATGGGACAGTCGGTAGTCTTTGTGCAGGAATAGAAACCATCCGCCGGGTACAGGAAACACGGCCCTTTCTTGTCGTCGGTGTTCAGGTCGTCGCCGCGCCCGTAGTAGTCCACATAAGGGGCCATCGTCGGCGGGTCATTTTCGCTGTACTCGGATGAATTCAGAACATGATGCTGGCCGAAAAAGTGACCAATTTCATGGATGGCGACGGCCTTGAAGCTGATCTGGTCCCAGCGGCTCAGGTCTTCAGCGTACGCGACCCATTTGCCTGCGTAATTACAGTTGTTGAAGGCAATGTCAGCTTCAGTGATTTCGCCGGTTACCATGTCGGTCATCGGCAAAGTGACGCCAAGTGCCGAGTCACCGAACGTCCACTTTTTGCATTCAGTTGAGCCGGTAACCCAGACCAGTTCATTTTTACCGTTAACGTTGTATGTGATGGGCAGAATATCCTGATTTGATGAATTTCCAAGCTTCGTAAAATTCATCGCCGTACAATTTACAGCCGTCCAATCATTAAACGAACTGACCATTATCTGTTCCGAAGTTGAACCGGAAATACCGGTAACACCACGATCATCAACATAATACGTCAGTTCAGGCGTGGCCCATCTTGAAAGCTGAGTGCTGCTGATCCGGTCCAGCGAAATCGTGAAAGCGCCAGCCCAGGTGGGAACCAGAACGGCAACAGCTAACAAAACCGACCAGCATGCGCGTGAAAGTGCTTTCATTTTGCACCCCCTTTCGCAGCGGCGTCGGTCGAAAGCCCTTCAGAGATTGCATCCATTAACTGATCGTATGACATTGTGTCCGATGGAATCTGTGAATTGCGGTGCACAATCTGGTCGCCTTTGACCCTGATAAGCTCGGAAGCGTTTCTGGCGACCGTACGACGACCACTTTCATCGGTGGCCACACTGTACTTTCCATTGGCAAGGCCGGACGGAATCCAGCCGACAGGGGTTTTTTCCAGAAAAACTACGACTTCTTCACCAGCCTGAAACGACGGCATCCCGGCAATCATCAAGGACTTGCCATCAACAATCCCGCCAGGAATCACAAAGGAAATCGACGGACCGGATGCAAAACCTTTCAACACGCGGTCAACGGTAATCGTTACTTTCGTACCAAGCGGCACTGCCTTCGACTTGAAGTTCGGCTGAACCTTCGCGACGACACCTGAGATCACCAGGGTCGAAACGCCGGTCATCTCCTGTACTGTCCGATTTACGACCGAAGTCGCATTGGAATTGGCCGCTGTCAAGGTAACGCACATGGAAGCCAGAACAACTGCCGCCGCCGTAAGAAAAAATCGAAGTCGCAAGATTCGCCTCACAATACAAAAACCCGACAAATCATAATGAATGCTGATTCCTTTTCAACCATATATAAGTAAATGTTGTTAGATTATCTTCCGTAACGTGGCGAAGGCAGGGAAAGCAATAATGAACATTCCGGACGAAGCGACATGCAGACGACTTGAAATTGCTGTAATGGCAGCAGGCGACTACCTGCGGGAAAGGGCTTCGCAGATGGCGACAGTCCCCGATACCCGCGTTGGCGATGACAACCCGCACACTAACCTTGACCTGGAAGTTGATGATTTACTTGTGGTTTCACTTCCTGCAGCACTTGGCCTGGACGAACCGGTCGCCTGGGTTTCTGAAGAAAAGCCTGTTGACGATTCGCGCTTTTTAACCAGATACGCCTTTATTGTGGACCCGATCGACGGCACCAGAAACGTGCTGAAGAAACGGAACGAAGCCGCCGTCAGCGTGGCTTTGTTGGAAAACGGCGTCGGAGTAATCTGGGCATGCGTCTTCAACCCGTTTTCATGCGAGCTTTTCACGGCCACGCCCGGTGGCGGCGCTTTTCGCAATGGCGAGCCGATCCACGTCACAACCATCAATGACATGAAGAATGCCCTGTTTCTGGTTTCCATCCATGAAAGCGTGACGGGTATGCTGAAAGCCGCGGAATCGAAGCTGAATGTCAGGCAGGTCGGCTCGATCGCGTACAAGATGTGTCTGGTAGCGGCAGGCCACGGCGACGCCACTTTCACGGTAAACCCCCGTAACGACTGGGACATAGCGGCAGGCTTGCTGATTGTAAAGGAAGCCGGCGGCACGGTTACGGACTCGATGGGTGATGTTATCGTCATCAACAAGCCTTCCCTGGTGGTAAACGGCGTCGCTGTTACAAACGGACTGCTGCATCGGGAAGTTGTTGAAATCTGCCACTACGTAAGGGAAAAGCTGAAAGTGGCGAAGGCTGCCAGGGTTTAGTTGGGAAGGTAAAGGACGATTTCGTTGCTGCGGACGTAGCCCATTTCCTGCCTGATCGTCTTTTCCAGGAAAGCCGGATTATCACGAAGCGCGTCACGTTCGATTTCAAGCTGATTACGCGCATCGCGAACGCCGGAGTTGGTCTTTATCAGAACGCGCTGCTCTTCCACAAGGCGACGGTACTGCGCGGCATCACCGTTAAGCGAATCAGCGAAAAACATTCCGCCGACCAGCACAACGGCAGCTGTAACGCCAACAACCTGTAGAAGTCGTCTAATCAACATAAGCCACGGGCGCGAACCCGTTTCAAGATGATGGCCAAAGATAGCACCACAGATCAGGCACTGCCAAAATAATGACGCAAACTTTTTTAACAATAATCTAATGAATCGTTGAAGTTCATACGCAGGTCGGCCGATTTCAGGACAAACGTTGCAAACCCAGCAGTCACGCATACTGCGTGGCGCGGACCGGCAAAAATGCACTTGACAGATTTAATGGCTTCCACGACACTTTCCCACGGTCCTTTCGGGGACCAGTTTGGAAATTTCGGCATAGCTCAGTCGGTAGAGCAGGTGGCTGTTAACCACCCTGTCGGGGGTTCAAATCCCTCTGCCGAAGCAAAGATCTGAACGGCCTGACACTTTAGTCAGGAAAAGGCCTGGCGGCAACGTCGGGCTTTTTTTTTGAAACCAACCCGCAGGAGGAACCTGGCTCCTGCGGATTAGATACCCACTGCCCCACTTCGACTGCAAACAGTACCCTGCCCTTATCCGTTTCTTCATAGTTCCAGAAGATGCGATCGCCGCTTAAGACTGCCCCGACAATCGCCATTATTCCAAAGTATTCAGGCTCGTTCAATTCTCTTGACAGCGACTGCCAAAATTTGATAGATGTCACCCGGTGTCACCACAAAATGAGGAAGTCTCATGGAATCGGGTCTCCTTTTAAGTTCGCACAGATATGCTTCCTGCAGTCTGGCCTTTCTGTCATGCCTGCTGTTGTTCACCGTTGCCTGTGGCTCTGCGGAGGACACCGGGGATCTCGGCACCCAATCAGACCGGTTCGAGTCGGATATGCTGGATGCGGCGGACCCGGGCAGCGCAAATGATTCCCGGGAAGACGGCGTGCTTGACACCGGTAAGGACGAGGTTTTGGACAACGACCCTGGAACGCCGGACCCGGGCGGCGATGGGGTGACCCCCGACACAAACATCATTTCCGACGACGGCCAACCGCTGGATCCTGGTTCATCCGACCTGGGACTGCAGGATACTGACACGCCCGACGACCTCATGTCTGACGAAGGAACGCCCCCAGATACCGGCGGTTACCAGGTGGCTGCTCAGATTTCCTGCACACCGGTGGGAAACGCCTGCGACAGCCCGGTCACGGTGACCGACGTTTTCGCTTCTTACCGCAAGGACTATTACTTCCCGGACTCGCAGTACCGGGAATACACCGACCCGCCTGTTGACGGCGGGCGCTTCCAGATCGCGGCGGTTTCCGGCGTAACCGGGACCGTCACCGGCGTGACGATCAACGGGACCAACGTGAACGCGATGCTGATCAAGCCGCAGATGGAGTGGTATCACGTGTGGCCGGTACAAGTGGTGCAAGGCCAACCGGTCTGGTTCAACTTCCACTCGCGCGATTCGAAATGGGACTCGGCACAGACCGCGCAGATCGTCATTCAGACAACGGCCGGTGACGCCATAAACGCCGCCTTCCCTGTAAAAAAGACCCGAGTCCCGTTGACTTACGTAACCACTGACGAGTCATATTCGACCTTCATCATCCACGCGAAGAACATCGATTCCAAAGCGCACACATTGAGCCGTCTGCTGGTCAACGGCCGCGACGTGTCCGGCCCGGGTATCGCCTGCATCCCGAAAACGACGATCGCGGCAGGCGAATCAGTGATGTGGACAGTTCCCCTGTGCACCCCGACGAAGCCCGGCGATGCCTGGACCGTGGTTGCTGAATACGCCGACGAAAACCCCGCAGTCGGCGCGGGGCGCGTTATCAAGGCGAAATTCCCGGTCGAGGGGTGGCCCAACGAGGAGTGCCCCTACCCCGGGTCGAATGACACTAACTACAATGCCATGCGCGCCGCCGGCATCGACACGATGTACGCCTATGTGAATTCGTGCGGCGGGGTAGTCCCGAACCTTGCCAACCAGATACTCCCCGCGCAGGGCGACTATAACCTCCTGATTGGCGACGACCTCCTGGGCAACTCCGGCTGGGAAAGCACGTTCACCGACACCAGTGCTCTGGCGGGTTTCCTGACCGGGGACGAAACGGACGGCACGCTGTGGGACGGTGACAACAAGCCACTGGCCGCGCAAAAGGCGGACATGTCGCGCCGCCTGTGGAATGAATACCCCGAGGTTCCGACTTACAACGGCGCCAAGACTAACGGGAACATCGGGACGTTCGCCGGGATGGCCGACATTCAGGGGATGGACGCCTATGTCGCCGGGGGTGCGCCTGCGATTGTCGAATTCCTCGGCTACTTGAAAGTTACCCTGAAGTTCCCGTACGACTTCCTGCTGAACGCCCGCAACAACCACATGCCACTGCCGACCTGGCTGTACTCGCAGGGACTTTCACCGGTCAGCGCGTGGAAGGCGCAGCCCAGCCCGGCAGAAGTCCTGATCCAGGCGTTCAGCGTCGCAGCGGCGGGCGGTAAGGGCCTGATGTGGTTCCAGGTAAACCAGGAAAAGGCCGCGGCGTTCCCCGCCAGTTGGGAAGCCATTGCCGCGTCGAACTGGACGTATCGCGGAATCGGGCCGACGCTCCGGGAAGGCGACATCACCGGCGCAGTGAAGGCCGGGACCGGCGCACTGGCGGAAATGATCCGGGGACGCGATGCGCTGATCGTGGTGGCCATCGACATCAAGTCGTCCACGACATACGCGACGACACTTCTGGGGACGCACTGGGCGATTGGCGACGTCACCACAAATCTGGATGTTACGATCCCTGCCGACTTCGGCGTTGTTGATGTTTTTGAGATCTATAACAAGGCGGTCACCGACCTGAGCTATGCGCACGCAGTCACAGGACGCACGCTTTCGATCAAGAACGTCAAACTGACTTCGGCAATGCCTGTGAAGGTCTTCGTCCTGGCGGCGGACGCTTCGGTGCGCGGCCGGATGCAGGATTTGATGAACCCGTAGCCTGTGTACGCAGATTGAAAAATCAACGAGGAGCATCATGAACATGCGAAGCCCAACGATCGTTCCGTTATTTTGCCTGGTCCTGACGGTAGCGACATCCGGCCTGACAGCCTGTGGCGACACGGCCGGTTCCAACGATACCAACGGGGACTTCGACGGCCTGACGTTAATTGATCTGTACCTGCCCTCGGATGTCCCGGGCGGTGACACCGCCGGAAACGCCGACACCCCCGGAGGCGACATGGTCGGGGATGAGGGCGCCGACGAAGGCCCGCCCGTCACGTGCAAGACCGGTGACGACTGCCCGCAGCCCGCCAACACATGCGAACACCTTTCCTGCCATCCCACGAAGAAAGTCTGCGTCCGTGACAACTCTGCCCATTCAGGCATGCCCTGCGACGACGGCCACGCGTGCACCGCAGACGACTACTGCCAGTCTGGCGTCTGCGTCTACACCGAAGCGACGTGCGAGGATTGCGGCGATGGAGCCTGCTTTTTCGCCGGGGAAACGTGCAGGGACTGCCCGGGTGATTGCGGCTCGTGCCCCCCAAACGAAACAGACTGCCAGGATGGAAAAGACGAGGACGCCGACGGCATGACCGACTGCGATGACAAGGACTGCGAATCGGACGCACGATGCGCCGGGTGGTGGTGCGTGTCAAGCGTCCCGGACGGCTTCCTGGCCTGTGGCGAAGCCAAACTGGACCAGCCCAAGGGGCTCCGCGTGATCGACCCGGCCTGCGGTGTTGAAGTCGGAAACCGGGCGTGGATTTACCAATTTTACAGTTCGGCCGACCGCACAGTTACCGTCCGCATCGCCTCGGAAAACGCCGGGGAATCCTTCCGCCTGTTCGTGATGGAGGGATCCTGTAACCCGGAAACCTGCATCGGAGTCAGCGACAACACCGCCGAAGTCACCTTTGAAGCCCGCCAGGACTGGAAGTACTACCTGATGATCGATAAAGTCGGCACCGGCAGCGGCGGCGTTACCACGTCCGTGATCTGCGAGTAGCACTTTCTGCCGGTATTTCCGGGCGCAGGTGGAAGTGAATCAGGTAGCGTACGCAAGGCCTCTGAACGATTCACCACCAGCCGACCGTAAGATTGCCTTCCGAGACGAGCGGTGCTAGAAACTTAACGCAGCGGTATGCGACAGAGGCGACCTTGGCCAGACAAAGCAGGAACGGCACTCCAGGTATCCAGAAAGCGCTGGCGAAAGCGCCGAAGTCGGATCCACAACTTCCTTCGATTGTGACACCACTGCCGGCCAGCCCCGGTTTCCCCGGGGCCCGTGTGACGCGGGGCACCGACGCGACGCGGGATCGGATTATCGCCGAGGCATCGAAGCGCTTCCACGCGAAGGGATTCGACGAAACGACCGTCTCCGAGATCGCGAACGCCGCGGGCGTTTCCCGGCGCACCGTATTCAGATACTTCCCGTCCAAGGTGGACCTGGCCCTGCCCGACGCAGAAGAAGACAGCGCTCTGCTGCGAAACAGCCTGCGCTGGCATCATAATCCTGCTGACCCTCTGGCGGGCATGCGCAAAGCAATGCTGGATTTCGGGCGCTGGTACGACAGCCGGAAGGACCAACTGCTGCTGGAGTGGCAGTACGAAAGCCGGTCGCCGGCCCTGGTGGCCCGGGGACTCGAAATCGAGAAGTTCGAGCAGGGCCACATCGCCGAGGCTCTGGAGGCCGGAGGCATTCCCCGGGTTCGCGCCCGGTGGCTGTCGTCGATCATTTTCGCGGCTATCGTGGCTAACATGCAGGAATGGTTTGAAAACGACTGCCAGGACAGCCTGGTCGACCTTGGCTCAGATACACTGGACCTTATCGACACGCTTCATCAATTCACCGACCCGGTAAAAACCAGTCCGACCCACGGGCAACCGAAAGGTACCCCGGCGAATGCACGACCCAACGGCAACAACCACCGGGGTTAACGCTCACGTTGGTAAAAAATCACTCCAGCACATCTCTATTAGAAAAAAATAAAAGAATTCAAGGCCTTTTCCCACACAAATAGAGTATGCTTCAGGTAGCGGGTACGATCAAAAAGACCCTGTTCTTTGCCGCTTAACCATAGCCGGGGCCGGAGGAACTGTTGACTGCCACTTTTCCCATTGTCGGAATAGGCGCCTCGGCCGGTGGATTGGAAGCCCTCGATCTATTTATGAGCCATGTGCCGCTTTCATGTGGCATGGCCTTCGTCGTCATTCAGCATCTGGCCCCGGACTACAAG
Source organism: uncultured Anaeromyxobacteraceae bacterium (assembly GCA_964522105.1). Classification (GTDB taxonomy): domain Bacteria; phylum Myxococcota_A; class UBA9042; order DTJE01; family DTJE01; genus JAGOFO01. Next base: position 48,322 of record CAZFVA010000019.1, on the reverse strand, counting down.
GGCATCATGCCCGAACTGCTGCAACGTACCACCGCAATGAAGGTGTTCCAGATCAAAGAGCGGATGAAGGTTCAGCCTGACTGCGTTTACGTGATTCCACCCAATAAAGAAGTAACTATTCTTAGCGGAATCCTGCACTTAACTACACCGGCCGCAGCCAGAGGGCTGCGACTCCCAATCGATTGTTTTTTACGATCGCTTGCACAGGACCAGCAGGCCGGCAGTATCGGCGTTATACTGTCCGGAATGGGTTCCGATGGGATGCAGGGACTTGCCGCCATTAAGCAGAGCTCCGGGTTGACGCTGGTGCAGACACCCGCGACAGCGAAATTCGACGGGATGCCCACAAGCGCGATCAACGCAGGACTTGCCGACTACACCTGCGCGCCCGACGAAATGCCGGCCGCGATAATCGCGCATCTGAAACATGCGCCAATCTTCAAACCTATCGCGGCTGTGGTCCTGGATGAAAATGACGTAGATTGCCTGGATTAAATCATAATCCTGCTGAGGAAACGTACCGGAAGCGACTTTTCCCAATACAAAAAAAACACTCTGTATCGACGCATTGAGCGGCGCATGAGCGTCCACAAGATTGAAAGAATTGAGTTTTACGTCCGTTATCTGCAGGCCAACCCTCATGAACTTGACCTTCTGTTCAAAGAATTCCTGATCGGGGTAACCAGCTTTTTCCGTGACCCGGCTGTCTGGGAAACGCTTAGAGAGCAGATTATTCCAACCATGCTTGGTGAAAACCAAAACGGGCGGACGCTTCGGGCATGGATTCCCGGCTGCTCGACTGGTGAAGAGGCATATTCCCTGGCCATGGTCTTTAAAGAGGCACTTGACGAAACCAGGGCCGCTGCCGGGTTCAGCCTGCAGATATTTGCCACGGATCTGGATCGAGATGCGCTGTCAAAGGCCAGGACTGGCTTGTATCCGGCCGGTATCCTGGCCGACGTTTCAACTGAACGCCTGAACAGATTCTTCCACTGGGAAGATGGCAACTTTCGAATTACCAAAGAAATTCGCGAGATGGTTATTTTCGCGCCGCAGAACGTCGTCACCGACCCGCCGTTCACCAAGCTTGATTTTCTGTGTTGCCGAAACCTCTTAATTTACTTGACCACTGATTTGCAGAGGCGAATCCTGCCCCTGTTCCATTACAGTCTGAATCCCGGCGGTACGCTGCTTCTGGGCAGCGCAGAAACGACCGGCGACATTACCGAGCTCTTCTACACTATTGACGCAAAATTGAAGTTGTTCAAACGCCGGGGAATGGAAGCAATTGCCCTGCCGCTGGAATTCCCTTCTTCATTCACGGCAGCCCCAAAAACAGAACCGGAGAAAATGAGTATGACCACACAGCCGGACAATCTGCAGTCCCAGGCAGAACAGTTGATTCTACGACTCTATTCGCCAGCCAGCGTTCTGGTGAACGAAAACGGGGATATTCTGTACACAAGTGCGAAGACAGGAAAATATCTGGAACCGGCCGTTGGAAAGGCAAATTTGAACATATTTGCCATGGCGCGTGACGGGTTAAGGCATGATTTAACAAATGCGTTCAAGAAAGCCCTCAGTCAGAACATCGGGGTTACTGTCCGCAATCTGAAAATCAGCTCAGACGCCGGATCTCAGATAGTTGATTTTACGGTCCAGCCCCTTTCATCACCTGATTCCATGCATGGAAAGGTGCTGGTCGTTTTCCATGACGTAACGAAGCCAGTCAGGAAGAAAAAAAGCGCCACAACGCCCCACTCTGCTGACGAAAACGCCCATCTGAAGTCACTTCTGGACGAAATTGAACACCTGACAAACGAACTGAACAATGCACAGGGCGAGATGCAGAGCTCGCATGAGGAATTGAAGTCTGCGAACGAAGAGCTTCAGTCAACCAACGAGGAGCTGCAATCCACCAATGAAGAACTGATGACTTCAAAGGAAGAGATGCAGTCCCTGAATGAAGAGCTTCAAACGGTAAATGCCGAACTGCAGTCCAAGCTCGACGACCTTTCAAGGGCGCAGAACGATATGGCCAACCTTCTAGACAGTACCGACATCGCTACAGTCTTTTTGGACAGCAGCCTGAACGTGCGGCGTTACACAGAAAAAATTACCGACATCATCAGGCTGATTCCCAGTGACATCGGGCGACCGCTCAGCAATCTGGTCAGTGACATGGACTATCCGGGCATATCTGATGACGCCCACGAGGTACTGCGAAGTCTGAAGTTTTCCGAAAAACAGATTCAGACGAAAGGCAGCCGCTGGTTCAATGTGCGCATAATGCCTTACCGTACGATGGAAAACATGATTGACGGCCTGGTGATCACATTCATAGATATCAGCGTCGCCAAAAAGCTGGAAGCCAGCCTGCGCGAGCTTTCAACGTCCGCCACAGGGAACAATAAGGCCACAAAACCATGACCACGAAGAAGATCTCAACCCTGGAAACACTTGAATTACGGAATATTGCGGAAAAGAAGCTGAAAGGCCGTAAAGCCGCCATGGACCAGGACATATTGAACACCGGGACGCAGAAACTGCTGCACGAGCTGCAGGTCCATCAAATCGAACTGGAAATGCAGAACGACGAACTGATACTTGCCCAGGCTGATCTGTACGCCGCGCGCGAACGGTATTTCGACCTGTATGACCTTGCCCCGATTGGATATTTTTCGTTAAACGAAGTCGGCGAGATACTGGAAGCAAATCTGACGGCAGCATCCATGCTTGGCACAACACGCGGTGAACTGGTGAAGCAGCCGATCCACCGTTTTATCCTGCCAGGGCATCGCGACGTTTATCTGGGCCTTCGCAAGCAGCTTTTTGACACCAGGACACCGCATAACTGTGATCTGCAGATGGTAAGAAAGGACCGGTCTACGTTGTGGGTCCATCTGACCGGGACCGCTGTTACTGATGTTCAAGGTACGCCCACATGCCGGGTTGTTGTCAGTGACATTTCGCTTCGTAAACTGGCTGAAGAGGAACAGACAAAGCTTGAACAACAGCTTCACCAGGCTATGAAAATGGAAGCAATTGGTCGGCTGGCCGGAGGCGTCGCGCATGATTTTAACGTTCAATTAGCGACAATCAGCGGCTTTGTTGCAATGGCCCTGGATGGTGTGAAAGCGAACAGCCCTGTCGCGGAAATGCTGCGTCAGGTGCAGATTGCGGCCGAAAGGTCTGCAACGTTGACCAGCCAGTTACTTCTGTTTTCGCGACGGACGCTTACAGAACCGAAGGTAGTAGACCTGAACGAGATACTTCTGGCGATGCATCAGATGCTCGACCGGTTGATAAGCAAAGATATCAAACTTACCATTCTGCCGACTAAAAACCTGGGTTCAGTCGTCATCGATCCGGCGCAATTCGAACAGATTCTTATCAATCTGACCGCCAACGCCCGCGACGCCATGCCTGCCGGTGGAGAGATTGTAATCGACACCAGTAACGTTGAACTGAGTGCGGAAGACTGCCTCAGCCTGCCGGATATGATACCGGGACCTTACGTTCTGCTGACGGTAAGCGACACCGGCCAGGGTATGAGCGCCGAGGAAAAGAAACACCTGTTCGAGCCGTTCTTCACGACAAGGGCAAAAGATCGCGGAACCGGCCTGGGACTTGCGACCATTTATGGGGCTGTGACTCAGGCAGGCGGAAGCATCAGCGTATTTTCGGAAAATGGCCGCGGTACAACGTTCAAAATCTACCTGCCCCGGATTTTACAGGACCCTGAACGGGTTGAACTGCGGTTTGAAAATCAACTGCTGTAACCCTGACTACAGTGTCCTTAACTGCTGCAACCTTGTCCGGCCCCTGCCTTGATTGACAAATTCAATTCTTAGAATCACGATGGACATAATCAGGAGATACAAAATGAAAAACAAATTGACCACAAATGCAGGCGCACCGGTCGTAGATAACCAGAACATCATGACAGCCGGTCCGCGTGGGCCTGTTCTGCTGCAGGACGTCTGGTACCTTGAAAAGCTTGGCCACTTCGACCGCGAGGTCATCCCGGAACGCCGTATGCACGCCAAAGGTTCAGGTGCTTTCGGCACATTCACGGTCACGCACGACATCACCAGATTCACGAAGGCAAAGATATTCAGCACGGTTGGCAAGAAAACCGACATGTTCGCGCGCTTTTCGACGGTGGCGGGCGAGCGCGGCGCGGCCGATGCCGAGCGCGATATCCGCGGATTTGCGATGAAATTCTACACCGAAGAAGGTAACTGGGACCTGGTCGGCAACAACACGCCGGTCTTCTTCCTGCGGGACCCGATGAAATTCCCGGACCTGAACCACGCAGTCAAGCGCGACCCTCGCACCAACCTGCGAAGTGCCAAAAATAACTGGGATTTCTGGACATCACTGCCGGAAGCCCTGCATCAGATCACAATTACCATGAGCGACCGGGGAATTCCGCAGTCATACCGGCACATGCACGGCTTTGGCAGCCATACATTCAGTATGCTGAACGCAGCGAACGAACGCTTCTGGGTGAAATTCCACCTGGTATGTCAGCAGGGAATCAAGAATCTGACAGACGCCGAAGCTGAAGCTATCGTCGCGAAGGACCGCGAAAGCAACCAGCGTGACCTTTATGAAAGCATCGAAAAAGGCGACTTTCCACGGTGGAAAATGTTCATTCAGGTCATGCAGGAAAAGGACGCAGCGACGTGCCCGTACAACCCTTTTGACCTGACAAAGGTGTGGTTCCACGGGGACTATCCGCTGATTGAAGTCGGTGTTATGGAACTTAACCGCAACCCCGAAAACTACTTTGCCGATGTCGAGCAGTCAGCCTTTAATCCGGCCAGCGTCGTACCCGGCATCAGTTTTTCGCACGACAAAATGCTGCAGGGGAGACTATTTTCATACGGAGATGCCCAGCGTTACCGCCTTGGAGTCAACCATCAGCAGATACCTGTCAACGCACCGCGCTGCCCGGTCAACAGCTATCATCGCGACGGCGCCATGCGGATAGATGGCAACCACGGCAGTACGCTCGGCTACGAGCCTAACAGCTACGGCGAATGGCAGGAACAACCCGACTTTGCGGAACCGCCACTGACCCTTGAAGGTGCGGCTGACCACTGGAATCACCGTCTTGATGATGACTATTACTCGCAGCCGGGAAAACTGTTCCGGTTGATGACTGCGGCGCAGCAGCAGGTACTGTTTGACAACACGGCCCGCGCCCTGGGTGACGCACCGGTTGAAGTTAAGATTCGCCACATCGGAAACTGCATGAAGGCCGATCCTGCTTACGGGAAGGGCGTCGCGAAGTCTCTGGGCATTACAGTTTAGATCAGCGTAATCAAGATCAGCGTTCCGCGCCAGCCTTGTCTTTGCGTTCCGGCAGCTTGAATGTTTCGACCCGGATCTTGCCTTCAGAGACACCGATGCCGGTCAATGCACCACGCGCAGCATCCATCATCTGTTCAGACCCGCAAAGGAAATATTCTTCAGCAGCAGGGACAGAACGCAGCACGCCGCCCAGTACATCAGCAGTCATCAGCCCGACAGGTCCGGTCCAGCCTTCGGGCGGATCGGCCAGAATGTGACGGACGCTGAGCCGGTCAGGATACGCCGCCACAAGAGCTTCAAATTCGTCACGGAAAATTGTGTTCTGCAGATTGCGGTTACCATAAATCAGTGTGATTCGGGTATAGGCTTCACGCGGCAGAAGCGTCCGCGACATCGCCATCATCGGCGTAATGCCGCTGCCACCTGCGATCAGGACCAGGTGGCGCGGGGCGTTGGCGGACGAAGGGAAAAATCTGCCTGAAGGACCGCGCAGCATAAGCGTGTCGCCTTCCCGCAACCGTTCATTCATATAGATGCTGACGCAGCCACCGGAACGGCGTTTTATGGTCAAACGCAGCCCGCCATCGAATTCACCGGGCGCATTGGTAGCCGAATATGTGCGGCGCAAAACCTCGCCATCGATCTCAACGTGCACCAGAAAGAACTGCCCCGGCTCGAACGTGACGGGGGTTCCTGTAACGTCACGCAGGACAACCGAAACGGCATCACACGTTTCGTGAACAATGCTGACGACCTGAAAAGGTTTACCTGTGGCACCGGCACCTGGAATCGGTGGCTTTGGCTGCTGCGGGTCCATTAATGTGTCCTCGTTTGCCTGGTCTATTGCACCACACCGGGCAATTTGCCGCAATCTTTACAGAACAGTGAAATGGAACCGTATAATCAACCGCGCTCCCATGTCGAGAGGAACCCGGTGATTTTGAATCTTAGAATTGCGATTGTGCTTGTGGCGGTTGCATCGACCATAGCCCTGCCCCTGCTGGCCGGTTGCAGCAACGCGCCAGGTACCGACCTGCTGTCGGACAACGGACAGCCGGATGATATACAAGCCGATGTTCAAGTTTTTGATGCACATGAAGTGGCTGCGGACATCATCAGTCATACAGACGCAATTGAAGACGCAGTCCATGACATAAATTCAGACGTTACCGCCGACACCGATACGGCAATGCCATGGGTCGATCCTGTTATAAATGAAGTGGCGCCTCTTGGTGCCCCTGACGACTGGTTTGAAATCCACAACCCCGGTCCACACACAATCCAGCTAGGCAATTACCGGTTCACCGACGACATTGCCGCAATGGTGAACATCGCGAATCTGCCGGAAGGTGAAACCATCGAGCCCGGCGGATATTACGTCGTACGCTTCACCAGCCAATGGCCTGGATTCAGACTTGGTTCGGGCGAGCAGCTTGCATTGATCGGCTCTGTCGACGCAGTTGTAGACAGCGTTGACTGGTCTGATGGCGACGCGCCAGTCGGTAAGACGATCGGACGATTCCCGAATGGGACCGGGCCGTTTGTCACGCTGGACTGCCCGACCCCCGGTGCAGAAAACCTGTCCGGCACATGTGAAACACCAATGGAATCAGATGTCCTGTTCAATCCGCTGGCCGTCTCACAAATATCCATCACGCTGCCTCAGGCTTCGATTGATGCCCTGTTTGCTGACGCGCACACCTACGTTCCTGGACAAGTACATATAACGGCAGCAGATTTTGATTCAGGAACACTTGATGTCGGCATAAGGCTGAAAGGAACTCTTGGTTCGGCTCAGGATCTGAACGGCAAAGCCGCCTTCAAGATAAGCTTTGATTTCATCACACCCGGCGCCCGTCTGCTTGGGATGGATGTCATCAACATCAACAATATGGTCCAGGACTGCTCGATGATTCACGAACATCTCGCTTACCGCGTCTTCAATGCTTTTGATGTCCCGGCACTGCGGACGGGGTGGGCGGAAGTTACGGTAAACGGCGATCTTTTCGGTATCTACGTCGTGCTGGAAAGATACGACGACAAGTTTTTCAGACGTTACTACGACAACACGACGCACGTGTATGAAGGCGCGTACGGAACGGATATACGTGGCGGGGACGAGGTTGAATTTGATGTGGACGAAGGCGACCCGAATGACTTGTCGGACCTGATCAACCTTATAGACGCTGCCGTCAACAAGGACGATTCGACCTGGATGCAGGGTATGACCGAACATGCGGACATGCAGGAAATGACGCGCATGTGGGCGGTGGAACACTACATCGGCCACTGGGACGGGTACGCGCCGACCATCAACAATTACTACATCCGGTCGGATAGCGACGGCAAATTCACGATGCACCCGTGGGGACTGGATCAGACGTTCGACGACTACATGGACTACCACGATGGATATGGCCGAGTTTTCACCAGATGCCTGACCATTCCGGAATGCGCGCTGATGTATCACCAGAATCTCAGCGCCCTTCTGCCGGTAATCGATTCGCTGAATCTGAAGGAAGTCGGCATGCAGATCGCCGAGTTTATCAGGCCTTACGCAGAGAGAGACCCCAGAAGAGTGTGCTTTGATCTTCCCGAGAACCAGCAGAGGACTTTTAACTTCCTTGACCTGCGGCGCTGGTATGCAACGACAGAAATCCCCTGTCTGCAGGATCCAACGCTGGACCAGGACGACGATGGGTGGAGCTGTCAGGAGGACTGTTCCGACGGCGACAAGTCAGTCAACCCGGGAGCCACGGACATCTGCTTTGACGACATCGACCAGGACTGTAACGGGATTTACGACGATGGACCGGGTTGCCCTGCGGCTGCATCAAGATAACCACAGGCTCACGCCCCTTCATGTTTCACGATTTCACACGGCCCCCGTTCAACGCAACTGAAAACATGAACAAAAAGTTAATCTGATACTTTTGTTTCCAATCTAAAATTCGGGAAATCCCGCTGTTTTGCTGCTTATCCGGGCCATTACAAACACTTGATAAAATCAAAACCAAATGCGAGTTGTCAGAATCCGAGCAATTACTCACAATTTGGGAAGTTCTTTGATGCCGGGCAAATAACTGGCAGACAAAGACTTTGGAAAGAGCATTATCAGGAGGACTCAAAATGAAAATTCTGGTCATCGGGACAGGCGTAATTGGAACTACTTATGGATGGCAACTTTCAATCGCCGGTCATGAAGTTTGCCACCTGATCAGAAAGGCAGCAGTCAGAAACCGGGTCGCGACCGAAGGATTGCGCATCAAATGCCTGGACCTCAGGAATGGGAAATCAGTTAAATCAGAAACCATTTTCAGACCTGCTGTGGTGGCCGGCATTAGTGACTTTGCTGCCGATCTGATTATCGTTTCCGTAAACAGCAACCAGATTTCCTCTCTACTTCCGACACTCAGGGGCGCAACCGGCAGTCCCACAATTTTATTTATGCAAAACATCAGACCTGGAGACGACGCTCTGATAGGCGAATACATTCAAGCAGATCAGTATGTGTTCGGATATCCGTTCAAGGCAGGCGGCGGGCGCGATGCCGACGGAATTGACACTGTAATTTTTGGAAATGCACTTACCCATACTATGCTCGGGCGGCCCGATGGAAAGATAACCCCCAAGGTTCGCGAGATTTCCGGGATCTTGAAGCAGGCCGATATGGCACCAAAAATCACCCGCAAGATAATTCCATATATTCGTACCCACTATTTCTGGGCGGCTGCATCGATTGGCGCTTACATGAAGGCTGGCTCGTGGGAACGATTTCTGGACGCAGACATCGTGCGCGAAAGTTACCTGGCGATGCGTGAGGGATGGAATATCTGCAGGGCTCAGTGCATTAACCCGTTGAGCGTGGCACCGACTCGGTACTTCTACCTGCCGCTGGCGATTCTGGTTCCTTTTACCAGACGCATGTATGACGATGAAGGAATGAGGTTAATGTTTGAAGGCCATGTCAGACATTCCCCCGATGAAATGAAAACGATGTTTTTCGAGATGCTTCGACTGGGCGTGGAAAACGGTGTCGATATGCCGGTCTGCCGTGGCATGGTTCCCTTTGTTAACAAGTACTTCGCCGATTTGATTACGGATGATCGGGATACCGTCAGTACATAATTCCAAAGCCCGGATGCGTTTTCTGTCAGCAACTGCCACTTCTTGACCACAGAGTGCAAACGCCGTATCTTTTGCCGGGCAAGGGTTATCCACACCCGGTAAAGCGTGTCGGTTGCATCTGCGGGGTTACTGATGAATAGATTTTTCGGATCCGGGACAGCTTCAACAGGATTCATCACCGTTATCGCATTGGCATCATTTATCACTGGCGGGTGCGCTTCGGGCGCTGGAGGGGACACAGACGCGACGGTTGACAGCGTCGTAGCAGATGCAATTTCAGACTCCATCCATGACGCTTTATCTGATGTCATTAATGACAGCAGCGACCCCACGGAACTTCCCGTAAATATAAATCTTGTGACATGGAAAATTGCTTCGTCGGCCGTTGTTAATGGCGACGGCCCTGTTCTTTCTGCGGTCGGATTTGACGATTCGACATGGCTTACGGCGGAAGTTCCGGGCACTGTTGCAGGCGCTCAGACTGATGCAGGTGTGCTGGATAATCCGCTGTACGGCGAAAACCTGAAGAACACTCCCGGCTGGACATACAGTTTCCTGCCGATGCCCGAAGACAGCCCTTACAAGCCGTCATGGTGGTACCGCACGGAATTTGACACCCCGATGGCAGGCGCAGACGGACGTACATGGCTTGTGTTTGAAGGTATCAATTATTCGGCCAACGTGTGGGTCAACGGCGTCCAGATAGCGACCCGCGACGACGTCGTCGGGACTTTCCGTGAATTCCGGTTTGATGTGACGGACCATGTAACGGCAGGTTCAAAGTGCGCAGTCGCCGTCGAGGTCTTTGTACCTGATATCTTTAATGATCTTGCGATTTACTGGGTTGACTGGAATCCAGAACCACCGGACTACAACATGGGCCTCTGGATGCCGGCCCGTGTCGAAACACGCGGCGCAGTTTCAATTATGAACCCTGCAGTGCAGACGAAGCTGCAGGACGACGGTTCGGCCGAACTGACGCTGCTTGTTGAACTTTCCAATGCGCTGGATGCGCCAGTGGACGTGTTGATTACAGGCAGGATTAATGACGACACTCCGTTTGATTATCCAGTAACGCTTGGCGCGGGTGAATTGACGGAAATCAGAATTACATCCACTGACGTCCCTGCACTGCACGTTAAGGAACCGATTCTATGGTGGCCATACAGCTACGGCGAACCGAACCTGCACACGATGAAGATCACCGCGACTGTCAACGACGTGCAATCTGACGCCACGCAATTTTCCTTTGGAATCAGGGAAGTTACGGCCGAGATGCAGCCGCCGAACCAGATTAGATACCTTATTAACAGAAAGCCGATCCTGATTCGAGGTGGTGGCTGGGCGCCAGACATTTTCCTGCGTGACGACCCCGACCGCGACCGCGCCGAAATCGCATACGTCAAAGACATGGGCCTGAACACGATTCGCCTTGAGGGCAAGTTTGAAAACCACTTCTTCTATGATCTGGCCGACCGCGAAGGAATCCTGCTGATGCCGGGATGGTGCTGCTGTGACACATGGGAAACGTGGGATATATGGGACCTGACCGACCATTCAGTGGCCCGCAGCTCGCTGGAAAACCAGCTTCGACGGCTGCGACGGCACGCCAGCGTTTTCACATGGCTTAATGGCTCGGACTTTCACCCAGTTCCTGAAGTCGAGCAGATGTATCTAACGGTCGCCGACATGGCGTCGTGGGATCTGCCGATCGTGTCCAATGCGACGGAAAACGCTTCGGAAGTGACCGGGCCCAGCGGAATGAAGATGACGGGCCCATATAACTGGGTCCCGCCGAACTACTGGTATCTGGCCGTTCCCGCCGACGCGACTGCTGATCCAGCTATTCAAACAGGCACCGACGAATGGCCGTGGATGTATGGCGGGGCGTTCGGATTCAACAGCGAATCAGGCCCGGGCCCATCGATCCCCCCGCTTGACAGCCTGATACGCATGATGCCGGAAGCTGACCTGTGGCCAATAAAGGAACCGTTCCTGTTTCATTCCGGCGGAACATCAACAGCAACTGACCGGCTTGGAATCTTCCGCGATGCAATGGACGCCAGACTTGGCGTGCCGACCGGACTGGCTGACTTCGCGATGAAGTCCCAGGTAATGACTTACGAAGCCCACCGCGCGATGTTCGAAGCCCAGGGCCGCAATAAGTACTTTGCGACCGGCCACATCCAGTGGATGCTGAACAATGCGTGGCCCGGGATGATCTGGCAGCTTTACGACTACTTCCTGCGGCCCGGCGGCAGTTACTTCGGCGCCAAAAAGGCGATGAGACCGCTGCACGTCCAGTATTCATACGACGACCAAAGCGTCTGGGTCGTCAATTCGACGCTTGCCGAACACCGGCAGATGAACGTGAACGCTTCGCTGTATTCCATCGATTCCGCGCTGGTCATGCAAAGCGATACGGCGCTGGCAGCCCTGCCCCCGGACGGAAATATTGAAGTAGTGTCTTTAGTTACCGACATTGCCGCCAACATTGAAGCTCTGTCCCCAATGTACTTCCTTGACCTGAAACTGACCGACCGCGAAGGTAATGTGCTTGACAGGAACTTCTACTGGCTGCCGGTCACGCCCGACACCTTCGAAATGGTGGAAAATGAAGACAACCGGCCTGTCGTTGATTTTGCCGACATGACAGCGCTTTCCGACCTTCCGTCAGTTACATTGAACGTCGCGGCACCAGAGACCGTTGCTTCGGACACCAAAACCATGATTACCCAAAAAATCACTAACAATTCCGAATACATTGCGTTCTTTGTCGAACTACTTCTGTTCGACACGATTACCGGGGAGCCAATCCTTCCCGTGATCTGGGATGACAACTACGTCAGCCTGCTGCCGGGCGAATCAATGACTTTGACGGCAACAGTCAACCACGACGACGTGGATATGAAAAATCCGCATGTTAAAGTTACCGGATGGAACCTGACGCCTTAGTCTTTACCTCCGCAACGCCACCATTATAGAATTCCGCAGGTCCGCTTAACCCACCAGGAGAAACGGTTATGAAAGGCAAACCAGGCAAAACAGTTCCGACAGGATTTGGTAACGACGCGGCAATAGTCTGTATTGATTACGAAAAGTGCACTAAATGCGGCATGTGCGTTACAGTCTGCAGTTCTGAAACAATCATCGACATTAGCGGAACGCCGACCGTGGTCCCTGACAACGGACTGGGATGCATCGGGTGCGGTCAGTGCATGGCGGCGTGCGCATTTAACGCTGTGGCGGTAAACGGTCGGCGGCTATGCCCTGCAGATATTCTAAAAATGCCCGCCAAAGATGACATGGCCACCCCGCAAACACTTGATAATCTGATGCTTTCCAGACGCAGCGTCAGACATTTCGCGAAGCGCCCGCTTGAAAAAGAACTGATCGACCGCATGCTGGAGATGGCGGCCAACGCACCGATGGGAATCCCGCCGTCCGACGTTGAAGTCATAGTCGTCAACGGATTTGACAAGGTTCAAGAACTTGCGGCCGACCTGAGCGTCGTGTTTGCGACCTGGAAAAAAGTGCTGAACCCGGTGGTGCTTACTCTGATGCGACCGTTTTCATCGAAAGCCGAAATTGATGCCTTGAGGGACTTCATCGTACCGATCTGCGGGGAAATGCTCGAGGCGCGGCACAAAGGCGTGGACTTGCTGTTTTACGATGCGCCGTGCGTCCTGCTGTTCCATTACTTCCCCGGCGCTGACCCGGTAGATGGTTCTATCGCGTGCACCTATGCGATGCTGGCGGCCCAGTCGCTTGGCCTTGGCACAACAATGATCGGCACTGTCGCGTATGCCCTGCAGCGTGAAAAGAAACTGAAGAAGAAATGGGGAATCCCGGCTGAAAACAAGGTTTCCATCGCAATGATCGTCGGCCATCCATCCGTCAAATACCAAAACGTAATCCGCAGAACGTTCGCATCAGTAAAAACGGCCTGACGTTTGACTCTGCCCCCGTCAAATCGTAGAATGTGGCGTAAATTAAGGCATTCTCGGCGTTTGTGCCGGAGGGATATTATGAAAAAGCTCATCTCAATTACATGTTTGGCATTTGCTCTTGTCTGGATTACCGCCTGCGATTTCGGCAGCAGCCCGGATGATGTAGTGACGGGCGACGTGCTGGATACCCTGACGTCTGATAACGGCCTGGATTCGGTGGATGACGATATCGTACAGCCGTTGGACATCTCTGGTGACTCCCTCACGCCGGATGTAAGCGACGTTCAGACCAACGACGTCAACCTGAACCAGTGCGAAATCGACGAAGAATGTGAGGCATGCATGATCTGCACCGAACTGCAGGGCTTCAAGCAGTGCGTGGCCACGCCGGAAGCAGGCATGAAGGAATGTTACGCCCACGACGACTGCATCAGCAGCGTCTGCCATCCCGATAAGGCCGGCCATCTCGAGTGCGGTGGGTCCTGTGGCGAATTCGCTGCCTACCACCTTCGTGAATGGGGCGTAAACGTAGTCACGGAAACCGGCGACGCAACGATGCAGGCCGGTCCGCTCAAGTACTACGGCGCTATTGCGGCGAAGCCGGTTATCTACATCTATTCCAACTATGAATTCGCACTTGATGTCGCAATCGAATTCGATTCCGGCGTTTCAGCGGAAACATGGCCGGTTATCCCCAATTCCAAAAACGTTGTGTGGAAAGGAGTACAAGTCGGCACGAAATTCTGCGAACCGACTGCGACTCCGCAGCCCGACATGTCCGGCATGGCCGAAATTGATTCACTGGAAATTTATGACCTGCCGGAATGGGTTATTGCCGACGCCAACTGCCTGACTTATGGCGATACTGTATCGAAACTTCTGTTTTATTCCGGACCGTTCCAGGATTACCAGCCTTCACTTACCCCTGCCGCCGAGGTTGACTCACTGGCGGGCAAGGTCACCTTTAATATCGGGAACTCATTCAATCAGGCAATCGGGCCGGTCATAGCGCTTTACCGCGCAACTGAAAGCACCTGCATGGACCCGAGTTACTGCCCCGTCCACACGGCAGATCTGGCGTTCAAGGTGATTGATTCTATTCCTTCCGGACCTGCCGAAGATTACGATGCCGACCTTGTGCATCTTGAAAAGGAAGTTACGGAAGAAGACCCGTATCCGTCAATTGAAGCTCTGGTTCCGTCAGGCTGGACAGACCTTACGGCTCAAATGCAGACAATGCTTGCCGATGCAGGTCTGGATTCGCTGGAAATTGCTGTGTTTATGGCGGCCTGGCAGCAGACGTTCTTTGGACTGCTCGGGGAAGACGCCAACTTCTACTACCCGTCATACCATAACGGCGCTTTCCTGATTTATGTGTGGCCGAACGACAGAACGGAACAGAAGCTTCCGATGACGCTCGTTCCCGAGCCGGCGACGAAGGCACGCGCAATGGTGGAATATCAGCAGGTTACGGTTACTTCCACGCCCCTGTGACCGTTTCTGACTTATCAAACGGGGAAACATCATGAAAAGACTGCTTTCAAGCTTCCTTATCGTCGCATCGCTTGTAACCTGGATTGTTGCGTGCGACTTCAGTTCAAGCAATGAGCATCCTGATGCGAACCAGCCGGAGGACACCCTGTCGGCGGACAACGGCGCCGATTCAGCGGATGAAGACGTTCCGCCACCGGTTGACGCCAGCGATACAGGCGTGGACGACGTTGCCACCACCACAGCCTACACCCTTCATGAATGGGGCGTGAACACGGTCAAGCCCGGTGGAAGTTCGACGATCGGGGGTGGCCCCGAAAAACTTTGGGAATCCATTGACAGGAAACCGGTTATCTACATTTATTCAGATGACCAGTTCGTTCTGGATGTGGCGGTTGAATTCAATTCCGGCATTTCAACCGAGACATGGCCGATCGTTCCAAACGCTGCGAATGTAGCCTGGAATAACATTCAGGTCGGCTCCACAACGTGCACAACGACCGCGACTCCGCAGCCCGATTACACTGGTGGCGACATTGAATCACTTGAAATCTATGACCTGCCAACGTGGGTCGTGGAAGACGCAAACTGCCTGACATGCGGCGATACGGTATCAAAGTTGCTTTTCTATACAGGCACTTTCCAGAACTACGTGCCAATCATGGAATCCAGCGCGTCAGTTGACACAACAACGAACAAGGTTTCATTTTCACTGACGAACACCTTCAGCCAGCCGATTGGTAAGGTAATCGCCCTTTACCGCTACGCCGAAAGCACCTGCTACGACCCGGGATATTGTCCGGTTCACACGGCCGACATCGCGGTGACCACAGTTGACTCCATCGCCCCTGGTGAAACTAAGGTGGTCGAAGCCGAGCTTTTCAGACTGCACAAAGACGTGACCGATGAAGATCCTTATCCATCGGTAGTCCTCCCGACTGAAAGCGGATGGGAAGACCTGCCCGCCGAACTGAGCCAGATGCTGTCCGACGCCGGTCTGACAGACGATGAAATCTATGTCTTCCGCGAGGCATGGGCGACCGTATTCTTCGGGTTGGTTGGCGAAGACCGGAAGCCCGAATTTCCGTTTTATGACAGCGGCGCTTTCCTGATTTATCTGTGGCCGGACGCCAGGACTGAACAGAAGGTGCCGATGACGCTGGTTCCTGCGCCTTCGGAAAAAATCAGAGCTATCGTTGAATATCAACAGATCGAGACGACTTCCACTCCGCTGTAGCAGATAGTCAGTCCGGATTCGGGACGAACATGATTGCGCTGCCGGCCGCACCCATCGTCCACTCGGTAGTCTTGCCTTCAGCGTCAGTAACAAGATTCAAGACACGGTCAATCCAGTCAGGCATGAAGAACGACGCCATACCTTCCTGATCGGCAGTGATGCACTGGGTCATGTCTGAGTCCCACTTCGAAGGGTCGCAGTCTGCCGGGGCAAGAACAACTTCAAGATCGATGTACGGCATCAACGCTTCAAGAATCGGCGCATAGTTGCCGTCAGTGTACTGGGCAAATTTGGATGTAATCGCGGGAATCCCGGCGGCCAGCTCGGGCTTCAGATCGTCAGCCGTCAGCGGTTCGAACACAACCGGATAAATCCAGTCACCAGGCTTCATTTTAATGGTCAGTGAATCCTGAAAATCAACCGAATCAACGCTGACGTCCAGGACCATCAATCCAAGGTCGGCTTCCGCCAGTTCTTCATCACTTGCGACCGCACGTCCAGCAATCAGCATAAGCCGTCCGCCGTTTCCACGGGTCACCCTGACGTTAATATCAAAATCGACGCCTTCTGCTTCAACAGGGATCTGATCACCCATCTGATAGACAGTTTCACCAACCGTGACAGTCATTTCAAGCGTCACAGAAACTGGCGTGCGCGTCACGAACGTGTGGCGCTTTTTGATCCCGTCCAGAACCCCGGTCGCATCGCGCGTATCCGCCCGCACCCACGTCGACGGGAAGCCGATCGGGAAAATCGTGTGCCTGTCACTGCCGCCGACGATGGCAATATGATGGCCCCGTGCCAGATTGGCCTCGTAAAGCTTCAGCGTCTGCGCATTGCCGCCAATGCCTTGATATTGGGCAGCTTTCCTGAACAAAGAACTTGCCGTCGCATGTTTAGCCGTTTCCCAGCCATCAATATTTGCAGCAGTAATACCGGCTGAATTCAAGGCAAAACGAACATTCCAGATTTCCAGGGAATCATAATTATTAATGTTCCACGGAAACATGATGCTGGCATCGCAGGGATGATTCAGGGAAGCCACGGCACCCTGTTCGTGAGCCGTTTCAAAACCGTTGAAAAAATCTTCGGTAGAAGGTCCGTTGCCATCCGGGTCATGGTTCACAAATGATGTGACGCCAAACAGGTTTGAATGACCGGAAGCCCCGAACTCTTCACCGGGAATCAAAACGACCTTGTCGCTTACAAAATCAGGATCTGAATTCTGATTCACTGTCCGGTGGTCGGTCAAGGCAATGAAATCAACCGGATTTCCCGCGTATTCCGGATGGAAAGCCAGGAAATCAGGATCGGTCAGGTATTCGGCAATCCGAACGACCGTCGCGACAGAATCTTCGCCATCACTGTACGTTGAGTGCATATGAAGGTCGCCGCTCAACCAACCGCCTTCACGCAGACGCAGGGCCGGGTCCGGGATCACCGGAACATCAGCTTCAACGACATCCTGCGAATCGACAGCTACATCATTCAGGACTTCGGCAATGTCGGATGAAGGCACATCACCAGGCAAATCAAGCACTTGCACATCGGCAGTATCCGCGACGGCGACATCGGCCGCGTCAACAGACACCAGATCATCACCGACCTGCGTATCTGCACCATTATCAACCGTTACATCTTCAGGTGTCCCGCTGGTAGAACAGCCAGCCGCAAAACCCGCAACAGCGATGGCCGCCATAATCAAAACAACTGAAAATCCCTTATTCCAATTCATCAAAATCCCCCTTTCGCCTGATTGAACCATACCCGTGTAAGCCGTGGAGCACCCGAATATATCTGCCTATTGCTATTGTTTCCAGAAGATTTGATTAGATTTTCATTTCAGCGGCTGGTTACTGCGCAGGTGCAACCCGGTCAGACAGGAGGGCCGGCCTCGATCAAGCTGCGAATCTTCTTCAGGCTGATCGGTGTCCCGATTACTGCAAGAAGGTCGGCCGACAACAGAAGAGTATCCGGCATCGGATTCGAAGAAAGCGTGCCATTGCGTATGACTCCAACGATGGAAGCCCCCGTAGTCTTTCTGATTTCGGCCTGTCCGATAGTCATTCCGACAACCGGCGCGTCCAGAGGAACGTTTATCCATTCCAGCGCAAAGTGGTGATCGGCCCCCCGAAGCTGGGACAAGGTCGCGTAGCCACCTTCGCGTTCGAACAGATGACCATAAACCTGCCGCCTGATGTCTTCCGTAGTTTCATGAATCTCGATCGGGTTTATGTTCAGATGCAGCAGCGCCTGACGGGTCATTTCCAGACCAGTTTCGACGTCTGGCAGAACAAATTCAAGGACATCTGTGTCTTTCAGACACGCGACGCATCCGTGATCCGGCATAGTCGCGACCACATCAAGCCGGCTGTTCAATTGCCTGACCGACGTGATAACCGCCCTTGTGGCAACAACTTTCGGCATTGTCACCAGCATCAGACAGGCCGACGCAACACCGGCCGCATCAAGAACGGTGACATTCGAAGCATTGCCGTAGATTACTGGCATCTGCTCGGCCCTGGCCTGATCTACCTTTGTCTGATCCTGCTCGATTATGACAAAACGCTGACCGAGTGCCTGAAGCACCCGCGCCACCTGAAGGCCGACAATTCCGCCGCCCACGATGATCACGTGACCATTCAGCCCGTCGTCAGGAATGTTCATAGTTTCAAGGGCTTCATGAGTGTATTTTCGCTTTTTCAGCGCATACAATCTTGACGTCTGACCTGAAAGCAACGGCGTAATAAACATGCTGATAATGGTCACGCTCAGTACCAGTGAATACAGGTCCCGACTGATGGACTGCGTTGAAAGACCGACCTGGGCCAGCACAAACGAAAACTCGCCAATTTGAAAAAGACCGAAACCGACTGCCAGCGGAACGATATTGCCGTACCCGAATCTGCGCGCGATGGCCGCCAGCAGAAGCCCTTTGAACACCCCGACGACAATGACCAGACCGATGACTTCCCACAGATTATCAAGGACGAACCTGGGGTCAAGCAGCATCCCGACCGACGCGAAAAACAGCAAACCGAACATGTCTCGAAGCGGAATTATGTCGCCAAGCGCTTGATGCCCATGGTCAGATTCGCTTAGCACCAGACCGGCTGCAAACGCACCAAGAGCAAACGAAAGCCCTATTAAATAGGTCACATAACCGACACCAAGCGCAATTGCAGTGATGGCCAGCAGAAACAGCTCGCGCGAGCCAAGTCTGGCAATCCTGGTCATCAGCATCGGCAGCAACCTGGTTCCCAGAATCACCATGGCAGCAATAAAGATCGCAGCCTTCAGGATTGAAAAGCCAAGCAACGGCAGGCCGACAGCAGGATTATTCAACTGCGGCAGAATGATAATCATCGGGACAACAGCCAGGTCCTGAACAATCAGTATCCCGACCATTACGCGGCTGGAAAGCGTCCCAAGCCAGCCCTGATTCATCAGCGTCTTCAGGATAACCATCGTGCTGGACAGGGAAATCAGGGCGCCGAGCCAGAGCGACTCCCTCCAGCCAAGCCCCAGCAGATTACCAAGGCCGAACCCGAAAGCAATCGTCAGCACAATTTGTATCGGGGTGCCTATCAGCGCAATCTTCCTGACAGGCTTTAAATCCTTCAGTGAAAATTCAAGGCCAAGGCCGAACAGCAGCAGCGCGACCCCGATTTCGGCAATAGTTTCAATGCCATGGACGTCAGAAACTGCGACCCCGGCGGTGTGAGGCCCCAGAATAATGCCTGCCAGAATGTAACCAAGAATCAGCGGCTGACCGAGCCGGTGCATAATCAGGCCGAAAAGAAATGCAGCTACAACCAGAATTATAATGTCGGTCGCGATACCCATGTGGTGAAGTCCCTGCCATTCAGTGCCGTAACAATCGCGAATCTATCATTACCGTCACCAAAACCGTACATACGTTTATCTAAAACAGGTAATTTGTTACCGGAAGCATGATTTGCTAGACTGCCAGCCTGTGTTCACGGGATAAAACATGAAGAGTACAGCGGTTATATTGGCAGTCATGGTGGGTGTGGTTGCCGTGTCGGGTTTATGTGGATGCGGAAGCACCGGGAATCCGCAGAATGATGTCGTTCTGGATGCCGCTCAGGATGTCGGGCCGGATGCCGAGCCGGATGTGGCCAGTCCCTACCCGATGGACGACGTAATTCGGATGAACCAGATCCAGATAGTCGCCACCCACAACAGCTACCACATTGCACCCGAGTGGGAAGACCCCCTCCCCGAATCCAACTACACTCAACCGTTAATACTGGATCAGCTTGACACGTTCAAGGTCAGGCAGCTTGAGCTGGATATCTGGGAAAATGAGGAAAACGTATTCAACTGCTACCACGGCATATTTGCGGACGAAGGGTCGCGATGCAGAAATATCGTAGATTGCCTGACCGTCGCAAAAGGCTGGTCCGATAAGAATCCTGCGCATGTACCTTTGATATTTATCATTGAAATCAAAGCGTTGTATGGGGCTGACTACAACGATCTTGAAGGCGTCCTTACGTCGGGTTTCTTTGATCGCCTTCACACGATGTTTACAGACGTCTTCCCGGCAGACAGAATCATCACACCCGACACGGTTCGCGGCTCAGGCGAAACACTGGCCGGAACCCTGATGGAACGCGGCTGGCCGACACTGGGCGAATCCCGCGGAAAAATCATGATTGTCCTGAACACGACGTCTGACCGCATCGCGATCAAAAATGCCTATGTCCAGAAGTACCCCGGACTGAAAGGTGCCTTGATGTTCGCTAAAGACGGCCCTGACGATGGCTGGGGCAGCGTGGTTGAGCTGAATAACGTCGAACGCGATCAGGATGCGATTGAAGCTGCTGTCGCGAAGAACTATCTGATCAGGTCGGCAGCTGACGCTATCACGTGGGATGACGCACAGATTGCGAAACTGGCACCACTTACCCCGACGACCGGCGTGAACTGGATCAATACCGACTTTCTGACCGCCCAGCCGCGCGGCGACTACGTATTTATGTGGCCTTCCGAGTATCCTGTCCGCTGCAATCCCGTAAATGCGCCGGACGGCTGCGAAGACTGGATGCTTGAATGAACAAGCTTGATTCAAAGAACAACCGGCGGGGCCAGACCGCTTTATTCCTGGCGGTAGTCTTTGTAATCTGGGTTACTTACCTGCTGCTGGCCGCACCGCACGATCTTGCCGCCTCGATCCACCTCAATGACGATTCAAGCGGCTGGGCCAGATGGATGCAGGACTACGGAACTTTACCAAGCCTGATTCTGTACGTCGCGGCAGCCATTTACCTGCTGATTCCACCGTTGCGACGGTTGTCTGAGGTCGCAAAGAAAGCTGCGCTGGCACTGCTGCTGATGTTCGTGCTGGACCCGATGCTGATTACAACTGGCCTTAAGATGGTATGGGGAAGGCTGCGGTTCATTCAGTTACACGGCGACTGGAGTCTATTTACCGAGTTCTACCAGATTAACCAGTCGTTCCCGGGCGTTTCATTTCCATCAGGCCACGTCGCCACTGCCACCGTATTTTTTCCGATTGCCTGGCTTCTGATGCGGGAAGGTCGCGGCCGGGCAGCTTTCGTCGTCGCCGCAACCACGACCGTCTGGGGTATCGCAATGGCCCTGTCCAGGATTATTCTGGGTGCCCACTACCTGACCGACACCATATTTTCCATGGGGTTATCTGTGATGCTTGCCCCGCCTGTAGCCTGGGCCGCGCGGAAGCTGTCTGACCGCTATTTTGTCATTTCGCGTAAAGCGACTTAACCAACCGGATTTCTTCAGCATAACCAGGAAGATCGTCAACCGGCGTTTCAAGACAAAGTGGAAGTCCGCTGATGAAAGGGTCATTGACGATGTTTTTGATCCCGGCCAGCCCGATCAAACCCTGCCCTATCTTTTCGTGCCGGTCCTTATGTGAACCGAGCGGCGTTTTCGAGTCATTCAAGTGCATGCAGCCGATTCGACCAAGCCCGAAGGCGGCATCACAGTCGGCCAGCATCGTCTGCAGCCCTTCAGGCGTCGCGACATCCCAGCCTGCCGCGAACAGATGGCATGAATCAAGACACACACCAAGCCAGTCATGCCCACCCGCAGCCGCAATCAGGTCGGCCGTCTGCTTTACGGTCGCACCTAGTGCCGTCCCGCCGCCAGCCATCATTTCAAAAAGTACCTTCGTCTTTCCTGCATACCCGCCCAGGGCCTTAAGTACGACTTCCCCAACCTTCGCAATCCCGACTTCGTAACCTGACCCTACGTGTGATCCCGGGTGCATGACGACAAAGTCGGCCCCCATCGCCGCTGCCAGTTCAACATCTTCGGAAATAATCATTCTGGCAAAGCTGGACGTGTTTTCATCAGGTGATGCAGGATTTACAGTGTAAGGCAGGTGGCAGATAAGGGTCTTGATGCCAAATTCGATACGCGCCTGGCGTCCTGCGCTGATTTCAGAGTCGGTTATAACGCGCCTGCTGCCGCCACGCGGATTTCGCGGGAAAAACTGAAAATTGGTGGCCCCGATACCGGCTGCTGAAGACATGGCTTCGGGAATTCCGTTGCTGATTGTAAGGTGGGCTCCAATGTTCAACATTTCGTTACCTGCAAAAACGTCAGCGCCAACTATAGAACAACATCAATTCTGTTGCAGTATTTCCAAATAACCTTAGTATTGCGAACGATCTGGCGGCCGGGCCCTTCCGCTGCGATTTCGAAATGAATTAATGCACTTGCGAATTGCGATTGTGGACTGAATAATGGCTGAACCGAACCCGTGCGTCGTGTGCGGGGCGTGCTGTGCTACATTCCGAGTCTCTTTCTACTGGTCTGAAGCTGATGATGCCACGCCCGGTGGTGTGCCGGTCGAATTGACCAAAAAGCTTAATGATTTCAGACTGATGATGATTGGCGCCGAAGGGCCGCATCCACGATGCATTGCCCTTTCTGGGGCAATCGGGGTTGACGCGCACTGTTCAATTTATGAACGGCGCAGCCAGACCTGCCGCGAATTCCTTGCGTCATACGAAAACGGCGAACCTGACGAACGGTGCGACCAGGCCAGAAAAGTCTGGGGGCTTGAACCGCTGACCCCGGCTTCATGGGCTCCGGAAGACCTGCCGCACGTGGCCTGACGACCAGATTTCTGATTATCTTCATCAAAGCGACTTCCTGATATATATTGATGGCGGCACTGTCTTGCAGGGGAACATTAGAATGACTGAAGTTTTTGATATTGCATCGACTACGTCTAAAAGCCCGGTAATGGTGATGGTAATCGCTGGCGCGCTTGTGACACTTGTTACCGTTGGCCTGTTCGGGTACATCGGGATGACGATGAACCACCTGTATGTGGAGCTGACGCCGGACGCAATGAAGATCAAGATTCCAATGTACTCCAGGACAATTCCAAGGTCCGAACTGCTGCTGGATCAAGTACGCGTCATCAACATGAAAGCACCGGACGCCCCCAGATTCACGATGCGTACAAACGGCATTGGACTGCCGGGATTCCAGGCCGGGTGGTTCAGGGTCAAGGACATCGGGAAGGTTCTGGCGTGCGTAACCGACATGACCAGAGTGGTGGTCATACCAACGACTAACGACTATCAGATTCTGGTCAGCATGAAGGACCCGGAATCATTCGTGAATTCGCTTCATTCCAAGTGGTCGAAAGGCGCGTGGCGGTAGGTTCCTTATCTGGGCAAACGCGAACTGACCTTGAATCTGCGGATCGCGAACACCGCAATCATCAACCCGGCAAGCAGAACCATGAAGTTCCAACCGGCTTCGGTCCCGGACGGGGAAGCTGAACAACCACCGGACCCGGACGTGGTGCCATTGTCAACGACGCCGTTGTCGCCGGTTGAATCAGCAATCTGACCGCGGTCTTCAACGTGCGTATCACCAAGCGCCAGATCCCGCTGATGAATGTCGTAATCGATCGTGTCCGCGACCGCGATGTCGCCAGAAGCGTCGTTATGCACAGCATCAACGAAAACAAGATCATTGCCAGGAACGTCCGCAAGCACGTCGTATCCGCCCACGTCGCTTTCAATCACGTCTTCATTGACGCCGTCCGATGTCGTGGTCGTGTCTTCGGTCGGGTCTTCGACTTCGGTAACGATTAGACTGAAGTCACCGGAAGTGGCCACCGCGCTGATCACGACAACTTTAATAAGCATTGTGGCTGAAACAGTTGCATCGACAAACAGAATCTCGTCCCCACCACCGGCAACACTGTTAGTGAACGCTGAACATGCCAGGCCATTACAGAAATCAAATATGGCCACCCCGGCATCCAGGGTAAGAGTCCCCAATTCGATCTGATACCTGGTCCCGGCCACGGCGCTGAATGAGTACCATTTATCTACACCGGTTGCAGCGGCAAGACCAACGCAGGGACCATTGCTGTCAGGCGAACGGTGCAGACCGGTAATTGAAGACACAACCTGCCTTCCAACCGTCAGTTCAATCGCGTCAGCGCATATGTCGCCTTCGTCCAGTGTCGTACAGACCTCGTCGAAACAGAATCCTGTTTCACATTCGGTCCAGTCTTCCTGACCGGCGCACTTGTTGTCATTGACGCACTCGTAGCCATCGCCACTGAAGCCGATGTTGCAGACGCACTGGTTGTCTTCATTACATGAAGCGTCGGGCGAACAGTCCGGGTCACAGAACATTTCCCCGCACAGTTCACCACGCCAGAACGGGTCGCACACGCACTGCCCGTCGCCGCCCGATCCGTCATTACAGACACCATTAATACATTCCGGACATGCTTCGCAGGCCGGACCGAAGTGGTCAAACTGACATTCGTCGCACTGCACACCTTCCCAGCCAGGTTCGCATGTACACGAGCCATCGCCACTGTCTAAATCATTGCAGACGCCGTGCCCGCAGTCCTGACACAGGAAGCAGTTCGGACCATAGAAGCCTTCAGCACACACATTACAAAGCGACCCGGCATATCCAGTTTCGCAACCACAGGAACCGTCACCCATAATGGAATCATTACACCAGCCGTGGACGCAATCGGGACACTCGTCACAGTGGATTCCAAAGAAGTTGGAATCACAACTGTCACAGGCGGTTCCCGCCCATCCCGGTGAACAGTCGCAAGTACCGTTCCCGGAAATGGAATCCATGCAGGTGCCGTTGCCGCAGTCAGGACAGGCCATGCACGCAGGACCATAGAACCCGGGCTCGCACTGCTTACAGTTCGCGCCGGCCCAGCCATCATCGCAATAGCAGGTGCCCGAGCCGGTCATTGAATCGTCACAGATACCGTGGCCGCAATCGGGACACTCTGTACAGGCAGCTCCGAAATAGCCGGGCTGGCAGATACTGCAGTGGGCACCGGCCCAGCCAGTTTCACATTCACACAGACCGGACCCGAGGTCACCATCAAGGCATCCGCCATGGCCGCAATCGGGACACGCCCTGCAGTCAAGGCCAAAGAAGCCGTCCGCACAATTGGTGCAGTAGGCGCCAGTCCACCCGATGTCACACTCGCATGTGCCGTCGCCGGCCAGCAGATCGTTACAAACGCCGTTTCCACAATCAGGACAGGGCTGGCAGGTCGGGCCGAAATATCCGGCCTTACATTGATCACAGGCCACACCTTCCCATCCGGTCTGACAGACGCAGGTGCCGTTGCCGGTGCTGCCGTCTGCACACTGACCGTGTCCACAGGCGGGACACGCCAGGCACGCCGGTCCGTAGTAACCTGCTGCACACGTCGCACAGAACTGTCCGACCCAGCCGGTATCGCATAGACAAGTCCCGTTACCGGACATCAGGTCTCTGCAGGCTCCGTGGCCGCAGTCAGGGCATTTTTCGCAGTCATCACCAAAATAGCCGGACGCGCATGTGTTGCAGTCAGCACCGGCCCAGCCTTCGAAGCACTCGCAGATGCCAGTGCCGGCAATACCGTCATCACAGACGCCGTTGTAACAGGTGGGACACTTAGTGCAGGTCGGTCCCCAATACTTTGTTGCGCAGGCGCTGCAGGTCGCCCCGGCCCATCCCGCATTACACTCGCAGGTGCCGGTGCCACTGATACCGTAATCGCAACTGCCATGTCCGCAATTGCCGCACGGCAGACAGCTTGGTCCGTAGTAGTTGAACGCACAGATGTCACAGGCCGCTCCGCCCCAACCGATGTCGCAGATGCACGAACCGTCGCCTGTTTTCCCGTCACTGCATTCGCCGTTGTAACCACATTCGCCACACGGAGTGCAAAGCGGACCGTAGTAACCGGTTTCGCACTGAGTACAACCCGGACCTGTAAATCCAGGCAGACATTCGCAAAGTTCGGTTTGTGGATTACAGACGGAACCGGTGCCGCAGACAATATCAACACACGGGCAGTCTGTAGCGGCCGAGATGTTTGCAAAACCAGGCGTTGCACAAGCAAGGCGGAAATCGAGGTCATTAATATTGTCGTCGAACCCATCCGGGAATCTGGACAGGCCGACAACACCGGCAGCAGGATCATCATCAAGCAGCAGCGAAGTACCTTCAGTATACCCAGGCACGTCACCCTCGTAACCCAGTGAATCAACAGTCAAACTGCCCTTACTTAACTTGATGCCGTCAGGCGCGCCGTTCTGAACCAGGAAACCAGTTACGACGTGGTTACACGCAGGCACCGTGCCATTCGGCCCGCAGATGACGTAGTAATCCCCGGCGGCAACGCTAACGTCCGGAAGCGCAATCGTTGAATAAATCAGGCCGTCATTCCCGTTCACCAGATCAAGGACATAGCCATTCAGATTGACTGGACTGGTCGATGTGTTCTTCAGTTCAATGAACTCGGCCAGATCGGTGCTCACCTGATCATAATCAACTTCATTAATGACCATGTCACCTGTGGCCGGACTGGTGAAGGCCTTTACGCATAAGTTAAGACTTGGTTCACCGATAGCATCGATTGCGTCAAACCAGCCCAGAGTGTCATACAGAAACGACTGGCCGTAGGACGCGGAAGCGTACGTGGAATACCCCGCCATACTGTATTCGGCAGGAATCATGTGACCGGAACTTGGACTTGTGACGGTGTACTGAACAAAATACTTTTCACCGGCGGCAAGCTTTATTCCGTAGTCAGCCAGATCAATCGCGTAATAACCGGAAACTGCGTAATTCCTGTTTTCCGCCACACCAGAGTCAACACAGGAGTAAGGTGTTGCGCCGGTGCAGTCCCGCAGAACCCGTAACGAGACGCTGCCATTATCGCCCGCAACCCAGGTTGAAACTGCAGTCAATTTTTCAATGGCCGCAGATGTGAACATGTTGCCATAAGTCCATGTTTCGCCAAGAGTTCCAGTGCCGTACGGCGACACCAGGCCAAAGGGATCGTACTGATAAACCTTACCGACTGAAGCCGCAGAAAAACCGTCAATAACACCCGGCCTGTAAACTGTCGGGGTTTCAATCAACTGACTGTAGGACATCCAGAAGTACCCGATACCATTATGAATTTCGCCCCAACTATTTCTAATCAGAAATGCGCCGGGTGCCGGAGGCTGTCTTGCTGGATTAAATTTTGAAACCGCGTAATTGTCGTTCCAGCCGACGATCACAACTGCGTGATTGGATGCAAGCGTTTCGCCACTGTAATAGGAATCCAGATTAGTCGACCAGGCCGTCATGTCTGAATAACCTTCCGCATCAACTGCAACGCGGAAACCAATATCCAACGGGCCGTAATCAACAAGAGCCTGCTTGATGCGGGAGACATAGGTGTTGGCCGGGGTCGCGGGCAACATCATCACTTCCATCGTCTGTGCGGCAAGCGGACCGGTAACAGGAACGTACCCGGGCAGGATTGTGTCATCGTAATCTTTGTAAGGGTCGGCGGATTCTGGCACCGGCCCGTCAAATCTGGTTAGATAGGCAGAGGACATGTAGGAATTCCCACCTTCGCACGGTCCCCAGTCAAAACCGTGGCGATCCTTCATGTTGTTTTCACTGAAATCGTACGACACATCAGGGGCCAGCATCGTTTCCATGCATGCCGTTGCAGCAAACGACCAGCACGAACCACAGTCACCCTGATCGCGGATCGGCGGCACTTTGCCGGCAATGTCCAGAAGCGAGTAGTAGGAAGGCAGCACGCCGCGGACATCAAATCCACGATTTGTGTCTTCAAGAAAATCAGTCAGTTCTGATGAAACTTCGACCCTGTCAATTCCCGTTGGATGCGCTTTGTAACCAAGGCTTACGTCACGTCCCGCGAACTTGACGATTGATGGTGTTCCAGGCTTCACGACCACCGCAGCAGCTTCAAATGCGGGGTTAAGATCCATCCGCTTGATCACCGGGCCTGCGACGCCCGAAACCGGGGCAACTGCAAGTGCCAGCAGCGAAAATGCAACCGTTGCCATAGCGTTAATTCTGGAAATGTTCATTCTTTGCCCCCCCGGAAATCACCGGAAAACGACCCTGAAAACCGCAGACTGTAAGCTACTATGGATGAAATGGTGAATCAACACTGAATCAGGGAAGGGTAAATTACTCGCAGGGTTCGTAAGCAGTCCCGACAAGACAGCCGCAGCGCGGTATTCCAAGGGCACCAACAACCGCAGTCACATATTCAAGATTGTCGTTGTAGGGAAGACTGGACATGACTTTGACCGTGCCGCCTGCGACAGGAATATCGCGACTGCCCTTGCACAGGAAACTTTCGCCGGTGCGCGTGTAGTCACTGATTCCCACAATACAAATGCGTTCGATAGTATCGGTTCCTTCAACGTAAGAAGCATCGCTGACGGTGACAAACGAATCACCCAGATTTGCCTGCACAATCAACTTTCTGCCATCTTCAGAAAGACCGTCAAGGAGTCCGACGCCCAGAATTACCGACGTGATAACAAGATCGATGCCATCTTTGTCAGAGAGGCCATATCCGGTCACAGTCACGTTATCGACACCGGCGCTGTTTCCCAGAACTGCGTTCGGGAAGATACCGGAAACCGGCTTTATTTCGGATGCATTGGCCATTCTGAAGGACCCTGTACCGACTTTGGCGGGCTTTGCGTCAGCGGCATTAACCATTCCTTTGAACGCCATATTAAAATATTTGCCGTCATCGCCGGTGCGGAAAAGGCCATCAGGAACTACACAAGGTTCATAATCTGCATCGCCACCTGCCAGAATCATCGCAATGATGTCTTCCTGGAATGTGTCATATGCATCAATCAGGAAGTTGTGCATGTGGGAATAGGTGATGCCGCTATCGGGCAGGTAATAAGTCCCGGCCTGATAACCAAAGTTAAGGCCACCATGACCATACGCCTTGCCAGCGTCTATAGTGTCGCGTACCTGCAGGCCAAGGCCGTA
>CAZFVA010000019.1:0-18750 GCA_964522105.1 uncultured Anaeromyxobacteraceae bacterium | reverse complement strand
GTATCGGTCGGTTCGACGTCGGAAATGTCTGCAACTACGCCATCTTCGACCAGGGTGTCAGCAATAACGCCGTCAACGTCCGTGATATCAGCTTCGTGCCCGTTATCCGGAGTAACTACCGAATTTTCACCGCACGAAACGGCCATGATGATAAGAAAAGCGCCCGGCACCAGACTCATGATTTTTCGGAACCGCATGTCGTCACTCCAAATTCGCAATTAGAAAGGACCTGTCAAACCGACGGCGAATGATACCAGTCCCGCCCTCACAATTCCACGAAACGACAGGCATTTTCAAAGGTATCAAGCAACGAAAATCAAAAGTGTTAAAATTTGCGGGTTCCCGACAGACCTGGTCGGATATGACGAATATGACCCTTGAATATGGCGGTGCCGCATGAACAGAACTGACAGTTTTTTAAAAACCAATGCTTTCGCCGGATTCAGCGGAAATCGACTGGCTGTTATGGTGCTTGCCGCGGCCTTGCTGCTTAACAGTGCATGTGATTCGACTACTACCCCGCCAGTTGGCGAAGACGACTACTATCAGGGCGAAATGTGGCCTTCGACGCACGAGATGAATGAAGCCGACATGGCCGCGGTCGTATCGATCGACGACAACGGCACATTCACGTTTACCAAAGGAAGTCCGATACTTGTCGGTCTTGCACCGAAGCACGTCCTGCTTGCCGGTGAAACGACGTTGACCCCGCGCGGCACGCTGCGAAGAGTCACCGAAATCACCGAATACGCGACCACTGTTGAAGTAAAAACCGAACAGGCCAAGTTGCAGCAGGCTTTCAAAAGCCTTCACGCGAAATTCACCAGGCCGGTCGATCTGAATGCCAGCGACATAATCTGGGATACGGCACCGGGCGCAAAGATTCTGACCAGCAACGAAACGACCAGCCAGAGCGGCGCCCTGGAAAGTCGCT
This sequence comes from uncultured Anaeromyxobacteraceae bacterium, assembly GCA_964522105.1. Classification (GTDB taxonomy): domain Bacteria; phylum Myxococcota_A; class UBA9042; order DTJE01; family DTJE01; genus JAGOFO01. The sequence goes on along the minus strand of CAZFVA010000019.1, from coordinate 17,816 downwards.
CGCTTGACACCCGGTCCCTTGTAAAGCGCGAGTCCGGCGGCCAGTACTTCGGGCCGTTCACTCTCGACTACTATCCGTTTGACGGCGACAACGACTCGTCAACCAAAGAAGACCAGATTCACGTCTATGCCACGATGGAAGGCGGAATCGAGTACCAGTTTGGAATCGACTTCAACTGGCCCGACCTGGGCGACGTTTTCAGCGGCGATCCTCTGCCGGAGATCGTTGTCGGATACTCGGTTAAAGCAGGGGCAAAAGCCCGGCTGACATTCGACGGCGTCGCAAAGCTGTCTTTCATTCGCAACGACAATCTGGGTCACGCAGACCTGGGCGGCTTCTGGATCGGCCCGCTGTACTTCACCGTAAGTGTCGATCTTCTTTCAAAGATTGAAGGTGGCGCGTCCAGCCGCTTCATCATGACGACCGGTGCCGGTGCGAACTTTGAAACTTCGGCAAGCTATTCGACCGATGACGGCGGCAGCTTCGTTCCCCCGACCGCCACCTGGGATGCGCCGGATTCAACTATTACGGCAACTGAAAACGCATGGATCAAGGCTTCAATCGGCCCACGCCTGCGCCTTGCCCTGTATGACATCTTTGGACCTCACGTTTCAGTCTGGGTTTTCGGTGAGCTGTCTGCCGATTCAAGCCGCGATCCATGCTGGGACCTGCGGGCCGGCGTGTACGGCGACATAGGCATTGACCTGACGATCTGGGGCGAAACGATTGCCGACTACACGAAGGATTTTGATATCTGGGATACGTCGATCGCGTCCGGCGCCTGTGACCCGGATCCAGACGCCCCGGATGTCCCCGATTTAATTGAACCTTTATTCACGCCTTGGTCTGTACGAATTGTTGATACCGTTACATCATGGGACCTTGACCGCGACTTCACTTCCCTTGAGCCGACTGTCGACGGCCACTGGCTTGTTGCCGGCAGTGGTTCGAACACACTTTCAAAACTGACAAACGACGGCGAGCGCGTCTGGAGTCGCCAGTACGAACAGGTAAACGCCACAATCCCGATGCCGGTCGGGGTCAACCGCGCCATAAATACCCGGGATCTTGGCATATTCGCGACAACGTACTGGCCGATGCTTCTGTTGAAACTGGACGCGGACGGCGGCGTGGTCAAGGCGATGCGACCCGATGTTGAATTCCAGCCGGTCAAAGGTTTGCAGGTTCTGCTGGAATCTGATGACGGCAGTATCTACGTTGGCGGGCCTTACGACTGGCTGGACAGCGAAAAGACCGACGCCTGGATTTACAAACTGGATGCCGACGGAAACCTTCTGTGGTCCAGAACGTGGGGACGCGAAACGATCACCGAATGGGTCACCGGAATTGTCGCACTTGGCGACGACATCGTAGTGATTGGACAGTCATTCGGACTTGATCAGGACCCTGCCCACCAGTCATTCGCGATGCGTCTGTCGGCCGATGGCGATGCAAAATGGATCAAGGAAATCAAGATTCCAGGCAGCAATGGACCTTCATTCCGCAAAGCAATCCTGTCGCATGACGGCGACATAATTGCGGGCGGCTCTTACGGGTACGGCGGGCCCAACGCGCTTGTCGTCAAAATCAAAGAGGACGATGGCACACTTGGCTGGGTAAACGGCAGCTTTGGCGGCGGCCTCGGCATCGACGTCACGGACCTGTTCCAGTTAAGCGATGGCGGCTACATCCTGGCGGGCCTCTGGTGGACAGGCGGGACCGACCACCTGTGGATTGCCCGTACCGACTCGGTCGGTGCAATTAACTGGCTGAAGAAGTACGACGACGGCGTTGAAGATGGTTCGCCATCAATCGTCATGACCGGTGATGGCGGAATGGTTCTGGCCGGTTATACAGAAGCGGGTGTTGACCGCCACAGCATGTGGGTGTCCAGAATCCCGATCAAAACTGGCGACATGACTTTCAACGACGGGCTGACGACTGCGACCAATGAACCGAAAACCGATGCACCCGCGCCGACCCTGGAATTCACAGAATCGTCTGTCGGACTGGTCAATATGCCTTTCAGCCTGGTTGAAGACACCGTTGAATCGACGAAGACCAATCCCACGGTCACCAAACTGTCGCCGTAAGTTCCCGCCTTACAAAACTCAACAGCCAGATAAACTTCAGACAAGTATTTTTGCAGACAGGGATTCAGCAGATAAATCAGAAGGATAAAGGGGTAGTTACTTCTGAATCTTGTCTTCAAGACCGTAGGCGTACTTCTTGTCGGCGGAACGCAGCATCATGGCGACCACGACCGCCAGCAAACTGAACCCGACAAATACCAACATCGGCAGCGTGTAATCGTACTGAACCCTGGTGATCTGCTTCATGACACCGTCAACCGATTCCATGACCTGCGTCTTTCCAGTGATGCAGTAAGAGTCCAGCACCCAGCCGATCAGGAACGGGGCGAACATCAGGGCAATCAGGTTCTGCAGGAAGAATATCAGCGAGTAAGCGGTTCCAAGCTGGCGTTCCGGGATAAGTTTGGGCACAGACGGCCACATGGCGGCAGGGACCAGCGAAAAGCCGACGCCCAGCAGCAGCATGGCGCCAACGGCGACCAGCCAGTGATTAAGGGACGGAATCGCGAAGATAACGTGAACAACGACAAGTATCAGCGAACCGATCAGCATGATCGTGGCGCCGTGGCCCTTCTTGTCGTAAATACGACCGAACACCGGGGTCAACAGCATGGTGCCGAACGGAAGCATCGATGGGATGACGCCGGCCAGCGATTCTGTCACGCCATACTTCTGCACCATCAGGTCGGATGCGTACTTCAGGAACGGGAAAACGGCCGAATAGAACAGCGAGCAGAGGATGGCAATCAGCCAGAAGCCTTTGTTTTTAAGGATATCCCCGATATCTGAAACGCGGAAACCTTCCTCGGCAGGACCCTTGTCTTCCGGTTCGGAAGCATCAAGCCGCCGATCCATTGAACAGTAGGCGATGAACGCGACAAGACCGATTCCCAGCAGCAGCGCGCCTACCATGAATGACCCGGAAACACTGCCGAACATCTTGGCGAGAGGGGCGCTGGTCCCGAGGGCCATGCCTGTTCCGATACGTGCGATTGCGACCTGCAAACCCATGGCCAGGGCCATTTCGTAGCCCTTGAACCATCTTGCGATAATCTTGGTCGCCGTGATTCCGGCCAGTTCTATACCAACTCCGAACGTCGCGTAACCAAGCGCGGAAACGACAACCTGGGCCTTCCAGCCGACCCACATCTGTCCGACCAGCGTGTCGGGATGCATTCCCCACCAGTTCAGGGCGGTACCAAGAAGCATCAGGACAGAAGCCAGTATGCCGGCGAACTTTGCGCCAAACTTATCAAGCAGGATACCGCCGATGACCAGCATGCCAAGGAACACGTTGAACCAGCCGTACGCGCTTGTATAGAAGCCGTACTCGGCGCTGTTCCAATTAAGCTGCTGTTCGATTAAGGGCTTCAGCGGGGAAGCGACATCGGCAACGAAGTATCCGCAAAGCATCGTGAAAGAAACGATCGCCATTGCAGTCCACCGGGCTGCGGACGATTCGCGAAGAGAGCGTGCGACGACGTTCATGGGCGCCTCCATTAGTAAGGCGCAAGTATCATACCGGGTTGTGCGTCGGTCAACAGTTTATGAACGGCGTGCTAAATCGACGATCCTGGCTGGCTGAAATCCCTTACAATCGGCGCAGTCAGCATGTTCAATAAGGGGACATTTCAATGCAGATTTCACACGGTTTTATCAAGACTGCCCGCCTGACGATCGCGATTCTGGGAATGGCGGCGGTAGTGTTTTCATGTAGTTCCGGGCCGGACAATTTGGGCGATATACCTGATATTACTAACGATAATGGTGTTGGTGATATTGCGGCCGAACTGCCAGGCGATGACGTGGGCTATGACGTCCAACACGACACCATTGCCGACATCACGGCCGACACCAACGATTCCGGGACCCCGTGGCCAGATGAGGTGACCGACGCTTACACGCCAGGCACCATCGTGCTTGACGCTTCAACCGATACGGCGGCACCGGTGGAACTGCCGGCTGGCATCGCGGTCCGCGCGGGCGTCTATAACGTGTACGGATATAAATGGGCGACGCCCGAACAGATTGGCGCGATGCTGGCCAGCCTTAACCTGGACATGATTGGGGTCGTCGAAAGTGATGAAGCTGAATTGGCAACTCTGGCCGCCAGCGCCGGCTACGAACACTTCTGCCATTCAGACGGCGGCAAAAGCCTGCTGTCGCGTACGCCGCTTGCTGCCTGCATTTCCCTGCCGCTGGACGGAGGCCGCAGCATCATGCGGACTGAAACAGACGTTGGCGGCGTCACATTTGCAGTCTATGTCGCCCACACAAGCTGGGATACTCAGGGCGACAAGGAAATCACACAGTTCATTGATGAACACTTTGTTAATGAAACCAGAAAGCACGTGGTAATGGTCGGGGACTTCAACGACGAACACCTCAGCACGCAAATCACCATAATAGAGGAACGCCTTGTCGATGCATTCACGGCGTTCGGCTGGTATCCCGGCGAGCGCGTCACATGGCCTTCAACCCACTTTGACGATACGGAAGGCTCGCAGACTATCGACCTGATCTTTTTCCGCAACGACTTCCGGCCGATCGTGGTCGCGGCAGACGCAGTCAACCTGTCGCCGGTGCTGAGCGACCACAAACCGGTCTGGGCGGAATTGCTTTATCCGGCAAATGAAACGCAGTTTGCGGATGAACTGACGATGAATCGCCTTGACCCGTTCCGGGCGTTCCCGCCCGAAGCCGACCGTCCCGCAAACTTGCTGCTGAACCCCGGGGCCGAAGACGGTCTTGACGGCTGGCAGTCTGAAGGCGGCGGGGTATCGACAGACGCGCGACGGGGCTGCACGGCGCTCCAAGGCGAAAAGTTCTTTGCCGGCTTTGAAAAAGGCTACAAGCCGGACAACGGATGGTCGTCGTTCAGCCAGACTGTCAGCCTTGAACCTTACGCGGCCGACATCGATGCGGGCAAAGGCTATCTGATGGTGTCCGGCCAGATGGTGACATGCCCGGAAATCGAATCGAAAGACGGCTTCAACAGCAATGTCGCGCAACCTTACGATGACGCCGAGATTCTTGTTACGTTTGAAGGCCTTGAATTTTCCGCCATTGACCACTTTGCCTCTAAACGCCATGACACATTGAAGTGGTACCCCTGGGTGAAACAGATTCCGATCACGCCTGGCACCAGAAATGTCAAAATCACGTTAAACACCTTCAAACGCCTTGATTTCAATGGCGGAATTGACGGCGGCTTCGACGACATCTACGCTGGTTTCAGAAGCGGCGATAGTCACCGTGTTATTGAAGGCAACCTGCTGACGGTTGAAGGTGTTGAACTGGGCGGCGGCGAATTCAGCGGGCCCCCGGCGGTCGCTGGCGATCTGATGCAAATGGGCGGATGGATAACCAGAGCGGACGGCTCTTCGCTTAGTCTGGAGCCGTTTGCACCGCGAGGCGTTTCAGGTCATGGGTACTTCTTTGCAGGTGATGAAGTCGGGCTGAATCCCTTGGGGAACGTCTATGAAATGGCTTTCACGATCAACCTTGACGACTACAAGTCCCTGATTTCCGAAAACAAACTGGCACTGCGATGGGGCGGATTCATACGCACCAATATCGGCCAGGCTGAAGTCTGGATGCTAATTGATCTGCTTGACCGCGACGGAAATGTCTGGGCAAGAGTAACCGGTGACTGTGTACGGGCGGCTGAATGGCTGCAACAGGAACACCTGACTCTGATTCCATCAGGGATTGCGGCCGTCCAGTTCAAGGTTTTTGCCAGCGTGGCAGTCCCCCTTGATGCCGTATTTGCTGATGAACTGTTCGTAAGGCCGGAGTTGGTGAAGAATCAGTAGGCGGCGCGTTCCGGAATGACTTCAACAGGTTCTGCATAATTAGGTCTGTAGCCGTTATCCAGAATCACCATATTTTCCACAAAGAACTTCAGCAGATTGGTCATGAACCAGAAGCCGTAGATACCAAGCGTCAAGACTGTCAGGATCGCGCCGACCAACACCTTCACAAAAAGCTGGCCACCGGTGCCGACGAACGTCATTTTGCTGGGCTGACCTTCAAAAGTCACCGTTGTGGCTTCAACGAAGAACTTCAGCATGCTGATGCGGAACCAGAAGCCGTAAATACCAAATGTAATCGCGGTTAACAGAATCCCGACAATCCACGTACCGAACAGGGTTGCGCCTTCGCCTTTGAACTCGAACGTGCCGACCTTCCTGCCATTTTCGATGATTTCAATGTTCTTCGCGAAATAGACACCAAGCTTGCAGATGAACCACGGAACATAGATGCCCAGAGTGATTACCGACAGAAGAATGCCGACAAACATGATTCCGAAAAGCTGACCGCCGGTACCATTAAAAGCGCCGGTGTATTCACGGCCGGAAGCATCCCTGCCGATCATATTCGACGTCTTCCAGCGCGACATCGAAACCATGAACCAGGGATAGTAAATGCCGAAAGTGATCATGGTCAGCAACACGCCGACGAACATGATGCCGAACAGCTCCGCGCCGCCGCCCTTGAAATCAAAGGTCACTTCGCCACGTGCGCTGCCTTTCATCTGCGAGTTGCCGTAGATGTACTTCATCATCTTGACCATGAACCATGGGCAGTAAATTCCGAGCGTTATCATGCACAGAAGGAATCCGACGAAAAGATTGCCGAACATGCCAGCACCGGTACAACCGTTGTTGAATCTTTTTTCCACAACCCCCTCCCGGGAATTCTTGAGTTCGTAAAACATGTTACCAGATTGATTAAATCAAGGAAGACCATAAATTTTCGGCCCTGGGGCGCGGCCGGGACGGGCGCGTGGCGGTCACAAGCGGCAACTGGGAGCGTCATAAAAGCACAGAATCGCAAGTCGAAGTCGGGCAGGATAACGGCATATTAACCTTAGATTTCAACTACTTTTAAAATTAAGATACAAATTGTCCGAGATTGTGATATTTTTCACACGTTGGATGGTTTGAATGACGGGCGCCTGCCCGCTTCTTTAAATGACGGGCGTAAGCCCGATTGGCTTGACGGACGGGCGCGTGCCCGCTTCGACAACCTGGAGGATGAATCATGGGTATGTTCTGTTTTCAGTGCGAACAGACCGCGAAAGGGACCGGATGTACGGAAGTCGGCGTTTGTGGAAAAGATGCTACGACCGCGACCCTGCAGGATCTTCTGCTGCGTGCATGCCGCGAGATATCGCTGTACGCTCACGAAGCCAGGAAGCAGAAACTGACCGACCGCAAGGTTGACAGATTCGTCGTCGAGGCCCTGTTCACCACCGTAACGAACGTAAATTTCGATTCTGACGAGATTGTCGAGTGGATTCACACCGCCGCAGATATGCTTGATCTTGCAAAAGAAACCCTGAATGACGCCGCGCTGATGAACGAACAGGAACCAATCGTCATCAATCGCCCCGAGCTGAACCTGCGCGGCACGAAAGACGAGCTGGTTGCCCTCGGCGCGACGCTTGGCGTCAAGGCTCGTCTGGCCGACCGTGGCCCGGATGTCACCGGCCTGGAAGAACTGATCACTTACGGGCTGAAAGGCATGGCAGCATACCTGGACCACGCCATGATTCTGGGCAGGTACAGCGAAACGGCCATCGGATTCATCCATCAGGCTCTGTCCAGCCTTATCCGCCCGCGAACCGTCGGCGAACTTACAAATCTGGCCCTGAAGGTCGGCGAAGTGAACCTTGAAGTCATGGAACTTCTTGATTACGCAAATACCAGCGCTTACGGTCACCCGGTCCCGACTCAGGTCAGAATCGAACCGATCAAAGGCAAGGCAATCCTGATTTCAGGCCACGACCTGAAGGACCTTGACGCACTGCTGAAGCAGACCGAAGGAAAGGGAATCAACGTATATACCCATGGCGAAATGCTGCCGTGTCACGGATACCCGGAACTGAAGAAATTCAAGCATCTGGTCGGAAACTATGGCGGCGCATGGCAGGATCAGCGCAAAGAATTTGAAGCGTTCCCCGGTGCTATTCTGATGACGACAAACTGCATTCAGAAGCCGCGTGATTCGTACAATGCCAGAATTTTCACGACCGGCCTTGTGCAGTATCCCGGCGTCGTTCACGTCACCGATGAAGACTTCAGCGCAGTCATTGCGGCTGCCCTGGAAGCACCCGGATTCACAGAAGACGGCCCCGAAAAGTACATCACGGTCGGTTTCGGTCACGAAGCCGTTCTGGGCGTCGCGGACAAGGTCATCGCGGCAGTCAAGGCCGGTCAGATCAAACATTTCTTCCTGGTTGGCGGATGCGACGGCGCGAAGCCCGGACGCAACTACTACACCGAATTTGTGGAGAAATCGCCTAAAGACACTGTCATTCTGACGCTGGCTTGTGGCAAGTATCGCTTCAACAAAATGGACCTTGGCGACATCGGCGGCATCCCACGCCTGCTTGACATCGGACAGTGCAACGACGCCTACTCGGCCATCAAAATCGCAGGTGCGCTTGCTGACGCTTTCGGTACCGACGTCAACGGCCTGCCGCTGTCATTCATCCTGAGCTGGTACGAGCAGAAGGCGGTCGTAATCCTGCTGACCCTGCTGCACCTCGGGATCAAGAACATTAAGCTTGGACCGACGTTGCCGACATTTGTCAGCCCGGCCGTTTTGAATGTGCTTGTAAACACGTTCAACATCGGTCCGGTCACCAACGTCGATGACGACCTGCGCGCTGCGCTCGGGAACTGATCCAGCCCCGCCAGGAAACTGATTAAGCCCCGCCGGGAAACGGACCCTCCTGCAAACTGATTTACCCCCTTCCAGCTTTGTGGTATCTCAATAATGAAGACTGAAAACCCATCAGGAAGGAATATCCATGCACCAGCAGGTTGACCCTGAAAACTTCGAAGCCTGGAACGAGGCGATGGGCCGCAAGTACGATCCCGACGCCTACCACCACCACCCGAGCCCGTTCGTCAGGTTCGTGGAAAAGCGGCGGGTCGATGCGTTACTGAACTACCTTGGTTCAACCGAAGGCAAACGCATACTGGAAATCGGGTGCGGCTCGGGCAACATTCTGGAACAGATTAACGGCGCCGAGCTTCATGGAATCGACCTTTCTGACCACCTGCTGGAAAAGGCACGTGCCAGACTTGGCGACCGGGCGGTGCTGGTCAAAGGCAACGCCGAGTGCCTGCCGTATGAAGCGGGGTCGATGGACCGGGTTATCTGCACGGAAGTGCTTGAACATGTGTTGAATCCCCGTCAGGTTATTCAAGGAATGCGGCGAGTTCTGCGATCCGACGGTTTCGCGGTCGTATCAGTTCCGAATGAAATGCTTATCAACACACTGAAAAAGTATCTGATGGGCAACATGGTCGGCAGGCTGCTTCTGGCGGAAAAGAAAGACAGCTACAAGTCTTCAACGCGCATGGACGACGAGTGGCACCTTCATTCGTTCGACCTGCCGATGCTGCACGACGTGATTTCCGGCATTTTCACCGTCGAACACCTTTCAAGCATCCCCTGGCCCGGCCTCCCGATAAGGTATGTAGCGAAACTACGGCCAACCCGGCACTCGCTTTAACCACAACGGTCCTTGTAACGATCCGCGCTCTTTCGGATAATAGACGCGGCAAATCCAACTCAGGAAAGTCAGATGACAATCAACATGTCCAGCAGCGGTAACAAAGCATTCACGAAAGGACGGGCGCTGACAGGCGGCCGCTTCATGATATTGGCAGTTTCGGTAGCGGCTGTTCTGACGGCCTGCGACTCTGGAAGTGGCAACTCTGGATTCGAATTCGAGCCGTGCGAAGGCCCGGCACCTTCTGCCACCAACGCTGGGTACATATCCGGTCAGGTCGCTGCAGCAGAAGATGAAAAACCTGTTGAAGGTGCCGCAATCAGGCTTGATGGCGTCGAAGGGTGCGTTTCCACTGACGAAACGGGGAAATTCACGTTCCCGCTGGCAGGTGGCGGCAGATTCAGTCTGCTGGCAACCGCACAGGACAGAACCCACGCGCGCCGCGTTTCAACCGTAACGGTCGGCCACGACATGTCGCTTGGAACAATCTACGTACCTTTGATGGACAAGGCAGTAACGACGATCGGCCCTGAAGGCGGCGTTCATAAAAGCGCGAATGGCGGGCTGCAACTGGCATTCCCGAAAGGTGCGCTTGCGGAATCGACAAAAGTACGCGCCACGCGCTTCAATCAGGGTCGCGCCCTGCCCGGCCCGCTGCCGTCAACTTCACACTTCACGATGGCGCTTGAAGCGATGGCCGGCGACGGGACTCTGGGCGAGCCAGTCGTCATAACTATCCCGAACGAATATGGATTTCCACCGGGAACGGCCGTTCCTGTCGGCGTATTCAATGAAACAACCGGCCAGTGGGAACCGGACGGCATGGGCGTCATCAGCGAAGACGGGACGCAGGTCGTGTATGAAGCAAAACACTTCAGCGCGTTTGACTGCAATTACCCGGTCAATTCGAAAGGCGAACCGGGCCTGAACGGCAAGGATCCAAGAAGAAAGAAGGACCCGTGCAAACGTAACGGCAGCAGCGGAAACTCAATCGTCGACATCAGATCGGGCCAACTGCGCCTTGATTTTGATCTTACGCTGGGACGCATGAACGGGCAGAACCGCAACGTCGGCCTGGTTTATCAGTCCGGTGCCGCCACGCCCGGCGTATGGACCGGCGGGCCCTGGTCCGATACAGCCACAGACCCGAAAACACCGGAATATGGCGGAATCGAGGTCCAGGTCGAGGGCATCTATGAAAAGGTGTTCGTGAAAAGCTCGGCTGATGGCAATTGGGCTGCCTACATATGGGACGGCAAAAACGGTCGCGGCGAGATGCTGCCGACCGGCCTTTATGACGGATGGATCAGGGTTTTCAACGCCGAAAAAGGAACATTTGCGCAGGCCGACGTCTTCGGCGGACAGCCAACATACAGCCTGGGCATCGAAGCGAACGAACTGGTCGAAGCCGACACTACTATCTTCAACAGATTCCAGCTTATCAACGGTCAGGATTCACCGGTTGCAGACGGCTGGTATATCAAAGGGATACCCGAACTATATAAGCACGCCGATGGTTCAATCATGGTCGTGTTGGACGGCGAATCTGGCGGAGTCTATGAACCGGCTTCACGCGCCACGATTCATGCGGGTGGCGGCGATGGATTCGAATGTTCGGCCGGGTCGCCAAAAGAAAACCCGTGCATTCAATACCCGAAGGACCTTGCCGTCGCGCCTGACGGAAGCCTGATTACGACCGACGACTTCACGAACGCCCTTATCAAGATAACGACGACAGGCACTGTCGAGCCCATTTATTCGGGTGAAACCGAGGGTTATGGGTTCCAGTCTGTAGCTGTCTCGCCTGACGGCATTGTCTATTTTTCGGATGAGTTTTCCGGCAAGGTCTTCAAACTGGTCAACGATCAGGCCGAGTTTGTCATCGGCGGGGATTATCCAGACATCTTCAACAACACCCCGACAGTATCAAACGCGAAGGACATCGATTTTGACGCCGACGGCAACCTGTTCATTGCCGACTGGCCACTGGGACTGCGGAAGCTTTCGACCGATGGCGTCCTGACAAACGCCTATACCGGCCCCAATCCCGACTACCCCGCCCCTGACGCGATCGACGTGACCGATGACGGTTCTATTCTTTTAGCTGAAACAAATAGACAGCGGGTACGGCGCCTTATGCCGGATGGAAGAATTCTTCCGGTCGCGGGCATGGATGGAGTCGAAGGATTTTCGGGCGACGGTGGCGAGGCGGTCAAAGCGAAGCTGTACTGGCCGAACGGCGTGGTACAGGGGTCCGACGGAACTGTTTACATTTCGGACAGCATAAATGACCGCATCAGGTCAGTGGACACGAATGGCACAATTCGCACTTTCGCAGGTAAAGGCTCGATGTCGGGGTCCGGCCTCGGCGACGGCGGCCCCGCGACCGAGGCGATGATCGACGATCCACGGGCACCGGTCATGGACGCGGACGGTAACGTCCTGGTGCTTGGTCATTCACAGGGCCACATGTGGCGCTTCGATACGTCGGTGGTCGTCTATTCCAGGCCGAAAAGCCAGAACGACGTTATCAATTTCGATGTCGCATCAAGCACTTACAGCATGACGAATGAAAACGGTCAGTTCGTGTTCAGCGCTGACGGACGGCTGAAGTCGATTACGACAACCAACGGTGAAACAACAACCGTAACCCGCGACCAGTCAGGCAGAATCACAACGCTGGACGGCCCGGGCGATTTTGCCGCGACTTTCCAGTGGGGAACTGACGGACTTGAATCTATCAGCGGACCGAACGGGCGGGCGATGCAGGTTGAAGTTGACGCTGCCCGTACCGTTTCATCAATTACATTCCCGGACAGCAGACAGACTTCCCTTTCATATGATGACAAGGGGCGCTTGACCGGCTGGACGGACGCAGACAATCGCACTACTGAATACACGCTGGACGGATACGGACGTGTCAAGGCAGTGAAATCGGCGGACGACGCGGTTAGAACATATGTTCCGCTTGAAAGTCAGGGACTTGTTAACGACCTGATTGATGCTGATGCCGGGGTTTCGGCGACAGCACCCGCCGACGCCATCACGATGCCGATAACGTCTTTCACCGATGCTAATGGTCTGACCACGACCTATAAATATGATGCACTTGGCGAGGCATCCGAGATGGTGCTGCCCGACGGTTCGGTGTTCACGATTCAGAATGACGCCTGCGGTATGCCAAGCATGATTATCGGCCCTGAAGGACTGCTGAAGACTGCGTTCTATGATGAATGGGGCCGCACGCTTGTTGACAAGAAGCCGGCCGGCGACACGGAATACGATTATGACTGGGAAAACGGGGGCGTCCTGAAGCGGATCGGGACAGCGGGCGGGCGCAGCGTCGGCTTCGAGTATGACGAAAAAGGCAGGGTCACGGCCATCACACTTGACGACACGACCAACATGTTTACTTACGGTTACCGCGATGACGACCAGATTTCATGGGTTGAAAATGGTGCCGGACAGCGGTCGGATTACACGTATGACGACCACGGCAACCTTTCAAAGCTGACCCAGTCCAGTATTGATGTCGCACTATTCGACCGTGATGAAAACGGAAACGTCGTCGGAATCACCGATGCGCTTGGCAAAAAGACCAGTTTCACGCTGGACAATCTGGACCGCGTGTCAGCGATAACAGATCCCGAAGGAAATCAGCATGTTATTGGCCGCGACAGTCAGGGACAGGTCACTTCGCTGACATCAAGCGGGACCAACACGACCGATGGCCTTTCCACGATGTGGGGCCGCGACGAAAAGGGCCGCGTGGCATCCGTTTCAATCCTGGGCGCCGAGCCATGGCAACTGACGATCGACGGCGAAGACCAGGTCACCGCTATTACCAGCCAGCAGGGTTCAGTTACGGTCGTTTACAACAGCCGCGGACAGGTGATTTCACGCACCGTTGCGTCGGCTTCAGGTGGGGAACCGGAAGTCGCCGAATACACGTACGACCAGGCCGGACACATGGTTACCGCCATTGATAACGACAGCCGCATCGAGTGGGAATATGCCTCGGACACCGGCATTCTGACCGCGATTACCCAGATCCATGACGGAATGACCGACCCGATCAGAATGCTGTACGACGTTGATGCCGACGGTTTTGTTAATGCAATTGAGTACCCGCCGATGACCGGATTTGCCGGCGGCCGCTATGAATATGATTACGACGGAATCAGCGGCAAACTGACCGAGATTACCGACCCGGATTCACAGTATTTCGACCTGTACCGCGACGCCGCCGGGCGCATCACCGAGTTTGAGGTGAACTGGGGCGAAGACCTGGAAATAATCAGACAGATGGACGGGACCGGTCGCCTTGAAAAAATCACGGCGTACAAAGACAACTGGCAAGAAGATACCCACATCGAATTCAGCTATACGTTCGACATGGATGGGTCATTCCTGTCCGAAAACGGTCCGGCTGACCAGTATGTCTGGACTTACGACGACAGGCATCGCGTTACATCGGGCGTCAACAACTACGCCGGAATTGATGAATCTTTTCAGTATAATGCGCGCGGCGAGGTCATTTCAGCAGGTTATGAATACGACGAAGCACGACGACTGACGCAAGGCGCAGGATACACGTACGCTTACGACTCGGCCGGTCGAGTTACCAGCAGGATAAAGGACGCCGACAACAGCAGAATCGACCTGTTCTGGGACGGGGACGACAACCTGGTCAAAGCCGAAGTTTTTGCGGCCGGCAGCAGCGAACCCGACAACGTTATTGCATACGGATATGACGCCATCGGGCGCCGGATATACCGCGACGTCGACGGCGTCAGGACGTTCTTCATTTATGATTTCACGGACGTAGTGCTTGAAGTAAACGCCGCCGGTGACGCCCTCGCCTTCTACATGCACGACCCGGCTACCGACACGCCACTTATCATGGTGCAGGATGGCGAGTCATACGCCATCGTCATTGATGGACTGGGGTCGGTGCGCGGGCTTGTCAGGCTGTCGGACAAAACACTGGTAAGCACTTGGAACTACTCGACTTTCGGCAAAGTCGTCAATTCAACTGGAACGATTGACTTCCGCTACGGCTTCCAGGGACGCGAACCTGACCCGCTGACCGGCCTGATTCACTTCAGGGCGCGTGAATACGACCCGATAATCGGCAGGTACATGTCAACCGACCCGATGAAATTCACGTCATTCGGCAACACCTATAACTTCCCGGGGAATGATCCTGTCAACAGGCGCGACCCTGACGGCATGGGACCGCGCATCGTGAAGGTCACAGGCGAGGCAATCGTGACTTACAACGATGCCAAACAGTGGACTGAAAACAAGATTGAAGAACGCGCCACAGCCGTGGGCGGCCGCGAAATGGGACAGGTCGGCGTGCTGGTCTGGAAAACGGTTGGCGCGAACATGGCTGACCAGGCCATCAGGGTTCTGCCGACGCCCTATCAGTCAATGGGACCGACCCTGATTGAAGGCGCCGGCTGGCTTTATAAAGCCTATAAGGCCGAAGACCCGTGTGCCAGAGCCAAGGTTGGAACCGACATGATGACTGACATCTTTCCGGCAGGTAAGAAGTGGTTCAAACCGATGGCTGACAGTTTCAACAGTTTCGGCAGTCAGATGGATGCGGCGCAATAATATGATTTAGTTATCTATTCGGGAAGATCGGCAGGCAGAAGGGACATTCCACTGATGCCGGTTTCAACCTTCATCGCACCACGCGCTTCCGTCGTCATTGGAACCTTAAGCAGCGAAAAATATACATTCGCATTGCCAAAGTCGTCCCAACCCCAGGCCATATTGGCCAGAAGGCGGTCGGAAACAGAAATGTACTTCACGTAATCAGTCGCCCCACCGTTCGGGAATATCCAGACGGCACTTTCCATCAACGTGAATCCATCAAATTGATCAAAGATAACGTGAAGATTGCCATCGACGTCAAAGGCCAGGCCGTCACCAAACATCGCGAAATTTGCAACGAGCGGAACTGGCGTAACGGGCAGCGAACCGCTGACGTCCAGCTTATACAGGCCAGCAACATTCGCGCTCATATCAAGCCCGAGGTCAACGCACAAAAGCCCGACGTTTTCGGTAGTTACGTAAAGCTGCCCGCTTGCATCAAAAGCCAGGCCGTTCGGGCCGCCCTGCGTGCCCTGGTCAAACTTCGCAACCTTTTCAACTGCTGTGGTTTCGACATCAATGCGGAAAACATATCCAGTGCAGGAATCAGTTGCGTAAACGTACTTGTTGTCATTAATCGCAACGCTGTTCGGTGTAACCAGTGCGCCGTTACCGTCTGTCGTTGCAACTGTGGTTGCCACGCCGGCCGGAGTAACGCGCTTAATCGAAGCTGTGTCAGCAATCCAGATCTCGCGACGAAGGTAGTCCCAGGCCATACCGAGCGGTGCATTCAGACCATCTCCGGTCACAGCGACCATTTCTGTGGTCCCGTCAGCAGCCATCTTGAAAAGCGTGTCTTTTGCGGCCAGGTACAGGCTGCCGGAATCATCAAACGTCAGGCCTTCTGTTGATCCGGTTATGCCGGCCGTTGCCATCATCGCGTCTATGTCACCAAACTGAACCGGGACAAGGGCGACGCCTGAATTGATCTGAACCGTATGATCAACAAAAACGGGATATTCATCTATCGAGGCGCGGATGGCGGCCTTAACAGGGACCAGGCCGACCGTCCACTGAACTGCGGCATTACCATCGGCATCGACAACCGCATCGGCAACACTTAACGTGCCGCCACCGGCCATAATATCAAACTTAACTACGGTACCTGCTACGGCGACGCCATTATGCAAAGCAACCGCTGTAATATTAATTACTTCACCCGGGGCAGCCGTCGTCTGAAGTGTGTCAGCACCAACCCAGGCGATGGTCCATAGATTTTCAGTTGAATCATCGCCGACATCGCCCGCACCTTCATCAGTTCCCGTCTGAGTGCTGTCACCACAGGCAACAGCGAAAAGGGTAACAAAACACACAATTGCCATGGCGCATACGCTTCCGTATCTGGATTTCATATATGAACCTCCTCCAAAATTCAGCGGAAGAATATCAAATGCGGATACAATAATCGAATTCCTGAACGGCCCACGGCCTCGGAGTTTCCACTATGGAAAAAATAATGGGGTCTTTGAGCATGTATGAAGTGGTCATGCTGCTGTGCTTTGCATCCGCGTGGCCATTTTCAATCTACAAGTCATGGAAATCCAGAAGCACTAAAGGCAAGAGCATCTTCTTTCTGTATGTTGTTTTCTGTGGTTACATCGCTGGAATACTGCACAAGCTGAATTTTGCGCCGGACAGGGTCATCTGGATTTACGGATTCAACGCAGGCCTGGTTTTGACAGACGTGACGCTGTATTACCGCAACCTCTGGATCGAGACGAAAGCCGTCAGGGCTGGCCGCGACCCAGTTCAACTTCCTGAAGAAACGGCACATTCCACCGACGCATAGGTCGGCTTTACAATATTTCTGATGTAATTCAAGGATTTTGCGCGTACAATCCGCACGTTGGCAACTGTGTGTGACACTGTTGTTCTTTGGGGGGGTCCCTGATTTCTGGAGATACAAAGATGATCAGAAGATTTGCTGGTGTAGTGATTGTTTGCCTGGCGTTCGGCTTTGTTGCCTGCGGCACCGATGTCGTCACAACTGACAATGGCAATAACGAAGATGTGATCGTTCCGCCGGAAGACGGTGTTGTTGCTGATTCAAACACGGACGATGGAACGCCCCGCGACACGGTCGGCACAGACACGAACGTCGGCACCGACACGAACGTTGGAACTGACACGAACGTCGGTACTGATACTAACGTGGAAGATGACACAATCGAAACGGACACCGCAGTTTCCGGCTGCTCGGGCGCCTGCGATCCTGAACTGGATCAACTGACATGCGTGGAAGGCGGAACATCAATTTGCTACTGCAGCCCCGAATCCAGCACCTGGGCTCCTTATGTCTGCGCGGAAATCTGCGCCGCCAACGGCATGGTCGGCGACCAGTGCGCGACGACAGAGGAAGGCGACAATTGCGACTGCACGTATGACTGCGAACAGGAAGCCCTTGTCGCGACTCAGTGCGAAAACCTGGCTTACAGCCCATGCACCTGCTCGGCGGATGACCCGTGTGCATGGCTTGGCGATGATTACTGCGACGCCGACTGTGCAACTCTGTTCCCGGAAGACTACTT
>CAZFVA010000018.1:60722-66519 GCA_964522105.1 uncultured Anaeromyxobacteraceae bacterium | reverse complement strand
ATGGCATCCCCGATCGACTCTACGATCCCTTCCATCACCTCGGGTTCCAGGCCATTCCCGCTCTGAAGCGAGGTCTGCGCGCGGCGTGCCCGGATCAGGATCCCGGTCAGGTCCTGGCAGACCCCGTCATGCAGGTCATGACCGATCCGGCGCCGTTCCCGCTCCCCGACCTCAATAAACTCACCCTCCAGTCGGACGCGGACTGCGGCCTCTTGCTGCAGGCGTTCAACGGCGACCTGTTCGCGGACAAGCGTACCGACCAGATGCTGGTAAAACCAGGCCAGCAGCAGGACGATAGGCGCACAGATTCCGATGGCGCCAATCGCATGAAACAACCACTCACCGTCGAACCACGGCGGGACTGTCGGCGGCAAAAGCCCGACCTCGGTAGCCCACAGGGCCGCCACCAGAAACCCGAAATTAATCAGGGCCACTACCAGCCCGGTCCGCACGCCCACCAGGACCAGCATCGGCAGCGGCAATAACAGTATGACCAGCCGGAACTCATGAAAAACCCCGGCACGGTACAACATCGCGCCAGCCCACACCCAGGACGACAGGACCAGCAGGGCCGCGCGAAGAAAGGTCGGTGCCCGCCGGAGCGCAGCAGCACCGAACGCCAGGAACATCCCCCCAAGGGACGCAACCATAATGGCGAACGGGAATGGAACGAGCAGGATCACAGGCAGTACCAGCAGTCCGTGCACCGCCGCGATTACCAGCGTATAGCCGTTCATTGCCTTGCGGCGCCATTCCTCGATTGGATCCCTGTTCAAAGCCACGTTGCCCATGCGTCCCCCTGCCCAGTCGGCATGCTGTCACAGCCGGACATCCTGCGTTAGCCGCAGTATCGCGGACACGATTATACGCATTATTACTGACATAATTATACGCGTTCTTACCTACATGATTGGGGGCATTCTCGCGGCTACACTGCGTTCCACAGGTCAACTATCCTATTATAGCCACCGGAAGGCGTTCGTTGTGACGACTTAAAGTGGGCGTAATAATCTGTCAGGAGATCCCATGAACGCAATTACAAATGCAATTCGGCTTCGGTTGCTCATGACGACTGCAGCCCTCGCGCTGTCGGCCGCCGCATTCCCCTCAATGGCGTCAGCCGAAGATGTCCCGGACACGCTGAGCCCATGGTGCATCGCCTCGTACTGCGAAGGCTACGTTGGCGACCCCGGGGCCGCAGCCTGCGCGAACCTGACCCAGGAAGCCTGTCTTGCAAGCCAGAGTTGCTGGTGGCGTGACACGACCGTCCAGAACGCGCTGGCCGAATCGGCGGCGACGGACTTTGGCGGCCAGTTGCTGCACCCATACTCCGGTTCTTTTTCAGGCAACGCCCTTGACATCTGGGTCTGGAATAGCCTCGAGGGCACGAACGTCATCCTCGTCGTGTCGGGAACGCAATACTTCCAGATCGGCTGCGGCGTTTCAGACATGGTACGCGACGAGGCACTTGCCGCCTTCCAGGCCGGAATCCCCGATTTCGAAACGCTGACGGCATACAGCTACCTGTACAACACTGCCGAACCGGGGGTCGACGGATCGACGTGGGACTCTTCCGGTACCATCCCTACCTACGTCGCCCAGACCTGGCCGACCGAACGCACAATCCGGAACCTCGCCCTGACCGCCCACGCGGCGCGCTCGGCGCAAATTCACGGCGCCGGCCTTTTCTGGGGACCC
The DNA here is from genome assembly GCA_964522105.1 of uncultured Anaeromyxobacteraceae bacterium. Taxonomy (GTDB): domain Bacteria; phylum Myxococcota_A; class UBA9042; order DTJE01; family DTJE01; genus JAGOFO01. The sequence continues at coordinate 64,821 of CAZFVA010000018.1, read as the reverse complement.
GACGGGTTCCTGGGGGACGGGACCATGTACGACTGGGACCTGAGCGCAGCCACTTCACCTCAGAAACCAAACTCAGTGGCGAGCATGACATCGACGACCTCGCTCACAATGAACGGGCTCCCCATATTCCTGCTCCCGACCGGCCTTGAGGCCGGCATCACCATGTACCTCCCGGCCCAGAAGATACTGATCCCGGGCTGGCCCTTCAGCACGCACTTCCCCGACATCGCGCCACTGGACCGTGCGCCGCTCGACCCTTACAACGTCGTCCGGGCCATGAACACCTGCATCGCCCTGAATCCAAACAACGTAATCCCGCAATATGGGCCACCGGTCATCGGCAGTACCAACTCCCTGGCGATGCTGACGGCCCAGCGGGACGCGGTCAACTACGTCCACACCGAGACACTGCGGCGCATGAACCTGGGCGAAGACGTGGATACGGTCGCCGCGACGCTCGCGCTGCCGTCAAACCTGGCAGACAGCCCATGGAACCAGCAGGTTGCGACCACCGTACCAGGCGTAGTGCGCGCGATATATGCGTTGCGGCTCGGCTGGTACAGCGGCGTCCCGGCTGATCTGGCCGTAAAGGGCCTGGCTCCGGCTGACCAGGCGGAACGACTGGCAAACGTCGGGGGCACCTCAGCCCTGCTGAAGGCGGCTAGAGCTGCCCTGGAAGAGCAGACCGACGCAGGCACCCGCTGGGCGACCTGGGCTGCCCACGAAGTAATGGTTGCGGACCCGGAAGGCGATGCTCTGGCGGCTAAGTGCTTGTACTGGAACGCCATGCGCCGCCTGGCGTTTTCGACATCCAGTGCCCGCGAGCGCAACCTGTTCCTGTCCGAGATCGCGACGCTGGGTGACCTGACCGGTGACTGCGGCGCGGACGATGACGCCGACGGCACACCGAACTGGCTCGACTGCTCGCCCGGGGACGCAGGGGTTAACACTGGCGCTGACGAAATCTGTGATGGCAAAGACAACGACTGTAACGGCGCGGTCGACGACGGCATCCAGTCGATTGGCACTGTCTGCGGCACTGGTGCCTGCACAACTGCCGGACTCCGGTCCTGCGTCGGCGGCGAGATGGTCGACAATTGCCGGCCTGGCGAAGTGGCACCGGAGGCCTGTGACGGCATCGACAACGACTGCAACGGCACAGACGACGACGGGATCACCCCGGTTACGACGACATGCGGCCAGGGCGCCTGCGAGGCAGCCGGCTCCATCGACTGTGTCGGTGGTACGTGGGTCACGAACTGCGTGCCAGGGACGCCATCTCCTGAAGTCTGCGACAACATCGACAACGACTGCAATGACATGGTAGACGACGGCATTCCGTCAGTGCCCACTGTCTGCGGCATCGGCGCCTGCGTGGCGACCGGCGAATGGACATGCGGCAACGGCGGCCTCGTGGACTCGTGCGTATCCGGCTCACCGTCCCTCGAAATCTGCGACAACGTGGACAACGATTGCAACGACACCGTGGACGATATCGCACCGGTGCCCACGACCTGCGGCACAGGCGCCTGCGTGGCGATCGGTGAATGGATGTGCAGCAACGGCCACCTCGTGGACTCATGCGTACCCGGCACGCCGTCCCTGGAACTGTGTGATGAAATCGACAACGACTGCAATGGTCTGATAGACGACGGGATCACGCCCGTACCGACTACATGCGGCGTCGGTGCCTGTCTGGCGAGCGGCGAATGGACGTGCGTCGGCGGTGGCCTCGTGGACTCGTGCGTATCCGGTGCACCATCCATCGAACTGTGTGATGACGTCGACAATGACTGCAACGACATGATAGACGACGGCATTCCGCCCGTACCCTCAACTTGCGGCACCGGCGCCTGCGTGGCGACCGGCGAATGGACGTGCGTCGGCGGCAGCATCATGGACTCGTGCGTATCCGGCACGCCGTCTGTCGAAGTGTGTGACAACATTGACAACGACTGCAATGACATCGTGGACGACGAGATCCCGCCAGTGCCCACGACGTGCGGCATCGGTGCCTGCGTGGCGACCGGGACCATGTCATGCGGGAACGGCAGGTTGTTCGACAGTTGCATGGCAGGAACGCCCGAAGCGACGGACGCCACCTGCAATGGCATCGATGAGGACTGCGACGGACAAATGGACCAAGGCTATGTGCCGGCGACCTGCGGTATCGGCGCCTGCGCGTCCACCAGCCACTGCACAGCGGGTGCAGTGCAGACGTGCGTACCTGGCAATCCCGCGCCAGAGGTGCAGGACGGCATCGACAACAACTGTAACGGAATCGTCGACGAGGGCACGACCTGCACGGCGAACAGCCAGTGCGCCACCGGATACTGCGTTGACGGCGTCTGCTGTACATCCGCGTGCGGCGACGGTCTCACCGGTGACTGCATGGCATGCAGCGTCGCTGCCGGCGCGGCTTTGAACGGCACATGCGGCCCTGCCGCGAAAGCCACGACCTGCCGGGCAGCGGTTGGCGGCTGCGACACTGCCGAGACCTGCGACGGAGCCTCGACAGCCTGCCCTGCCGACACGTTCAAAGTGTCCGGGACCACCTGCCGCGCGGCAGCAGGAACGTGCGATGTGGCCGAGAAGTGCACAGGGAAGTCAGCGACTTGCCCGGTGGACGCCTTCAAGACGGCAGGCACCGTCTGCCGGGCCGCCACGGGGAACTGTGACGTGGCCGAGAAGTGCCTCGGCTCGACGGCAACCTGCCCGACCAACATCTTCCTGCGCAACAATACGCCCTGCGGATACAACAAGACCTGCATAAACGGCTCCTGCGTAAAGCATTGACAGTCGCACTCCGCCAGTAGCCGCGAAACATAATCCGCAAAATCTGATTCGCTTACCGAGCAAAAAGAAGGCAGGAGATTCCCGATCAGAATCCAGTTGTATCACGCCAGGCTATGGGATTAGTGCTGTGCAGTCCGCGAAGAATTGATTTCGCGCGATTTCCAGACAGACAAATCCAATGATATCAAAGCACTGGATTATGGTTTTTTTGATTAGTAGCGGGGGCAGGATTTGAACCTGCGGCCTTCGGGTTATGAGCCCGACGAGCTACCGGACTGCTCCACCCCGCACCAGGAAAAGCAGCAGTAGTGTGGACAAAAGGCCTTGGATTGTCAAGCGGTATCTTTGGGGGCGGCACAAATGACAAGGGGGTGGGCGTCAGATACCTTCAGGCATGCCGCGTGGTTCATCAAAAAGCCAGTTTTCGCCAACTCTGGTCATGCTGATAACGTCAGTCTCGCCTGAAACCTGATAAAGCACTGACGACTTCGTTGCGCCCATAAACCGGCCGCCATCGTAGTAAATCTTGATAATAGAGGCCGCAGCCGCCTCGGCCGCAGGCTTCTTCAACAAGACCGGCACGGCAACACCGCCGATGCCCCTGTCTTCAAGGTTCCACCATACCAGGAACATCTTTTTGTCAGACAACGACTTCAGTTTTTCAACGTTGTCGGCCAGTTTTGCCGCAGTGGCAGACTTCAACCAGGGCGTAGAATCGACTTCACCCTTCCTGACCTTGTCAAACGATTCAACAAATCTGGCACGGTAGTCATCAGTAACGGCATTCCAGAATTTGAGTGGTTCGTCGTTGCTGATGGCGCGACACGTCCAGCCAAAAAGCGACTCCGGATAATTCGAGGCGTCGGCCGGAAGTAAATATTGCCTGCCGATCGACATCCCAATTCCATAATACGCAGTGGTACCCAGAACGCCGGCGAGCCCCGCAATCAGTACCCACTTGATGACTTCCTTGAAGCGATTTTTCATTGTCAGTTTCCTCCGCCACGTCAGGATTCTATCTGAATCGGGGGTAAAGCGGATAGAGTTGAAAGTGAGGACCTTTTGACCGTACGCACCAATTTCACGGTTTATGAATGATTCGGAAGTATTAATTTGTGCCCAGGGGCGGGATTGAACCACCGACACGCGGATTTTCAGTCCGCTGCTCTACCAGCTGAGCTACCTGGGCAACCAGAAAAGCGGACCGATTTTTGACCACAGACGCCCAATTGTCAAGGTTAAAGAAACCGGAGGGAGGCGGGCACGCTCATTTCGGTCGTTGGACGGCCCTTTCAGGGCCTTT
>CAZFVA010000018.1:0-60622 GCA_964522105.1 uncultured Anaeromyxobacteraceae bacterium | reverse complement strand
CGGAGGGAGGCGGGCACGCTCATTTCGGTCGTTGGACGGCCCTTTCAGGGCCTTTTACAATAATAATTACCCGCATTACCACGGCCGACGGCGTAGGACGCCTTTGGCCGCGGCCTGGGAATGGCGCATCCCTTCAGGATGCGTCGGAAATGCCCGGGACGCCACGCAGTGGCGGATTCATTCACAGCCCAGGGTAACGAAACCCCGAAGGGGCGAGGCGACCCTGGGTCCAAAGGATAACGAAACACCGAAGGTGTGAGGCGACCCTGGGTAACGTTCACAAATCAACCATTGAACGGGAAGTCGCTGCCCTGTATAATAGTCCGCCGTTGGTTCTTCGGGGAGTGGCGCAGCCCGGTAGCGCGCTTGCTTTGGGAGCAAGATGTCGCAGGTTCGAATCCTGTCTCCCCGACCAGCAGGAAGCATTGCGGATCTTATGTCAGCAGGGCCCCATTGAAACGGAAAGCCCTGCTATTTCAACATCATGATCTGTGGTCCTTGACGTGTTCTTAAGTGCGGTCAATAATCGTCCAGATGAACGAACATTGACTTGAACTGTTCACCGGCTGCGCGATTTGCGGGGCTGAATTTCGGAGGGTCATTATGGCTGCACCAGCCGCTGAAGGCGAACTCAAAAGACTTACAAAGAAGCAAGTTGTTGAGCTGAAGAACGAGCTTCAGGCCAAAAGAAAAGCCCTCATCATCCAGGCCCGCGAAACGATGGCGATCACGGAAGAACAGGAAATCCGTGAGCCTGACGAAGTTGACCAGGCTTCGACAGAATACGACCAGTCTTTTGAATACCGGATGAGGGACCGCGAAAAGTTCCTGATTCGCAAGATTGATAAAGCCCTCGAGCGCCTTGAAGGCGGCGAGTACGACATCTGCGAAAGCTGCGGGAATCCGATCGGCTTCAAAAGATTGATGGCGCGGCCCGAAGCCACAATGTGCATCGCCTGCAAGGAAGAACAGGAAAGACAGGAAAAGCAGTTCCAGAAGAAGCGCCAGATGCGCGCTACCCTGGAATTCTGACCCGCCGCGATCGGTTCAAATCACTTCAACCACAAAACAGACTTGGAATTCAGCAGTTGCAGGCATTGCTTTGAAACTGGAAGCTATCCGGCCAGAAATTCCTGCACAGCTTTGACAGCGCCTTCGACATCACCACCCGCAACATCAACACCGCTTTCACGCTTCAGCCATGTTATCTGTCTTTTCGCGTAGTTACGGTGGCCCTGGGCGATGACTTCGGCCATCTCGGCAAGCACTATCTTTTTGTCCAGATAATCAAGAACGGGGGCGAAACTGGATGATTTCATGGCGCGGCAGTTTCGCGGGAAGCCAAGCGCCAGAAAGTTTTCGACCTCGGCGACCAGGCCCGATTCAATCATGACACCAAGGCGTTTGTTTATGCGTCCATAAAGGACACGCCGGTCCATCTGAACCTTCAGCCGAAGGACATCTGCATCGATGGCCGGAACCGGCGGCTTCTGATGAAAATCCGAAAGCGGCACACCGGTTGTCCGCCAGACCTCAAGCGCCCGTGATATCCGCTGCGAATCAGCAGGCTCAAGCCTTGACGCCGTAACAGGATCGACGCCGGCAAGGACGGCATGAAGTTCGCGACTGCCAAGCACCTTCAAATCTGCGGAAACTGACAGCCTGGCTTCATCTGATGCGGCGGGAATTTCCGACAGACCTTCAAACAGCGCCTTCACCCAGAAAAAGGTGCCGCCGACAACGACCGGCAGCCTGCCGCGTGACCAGACATCACGGATAGCATCGGCCGCTTCGCGGGACCAGGCCCCGGCGTCACATTCGTCATCTGGATTTCGGTATTCAAAAAGGTGGTGCGGCACCGTGGCGTACATTTCGGCGGTCGGCGCGGCCGTGCCGATCGGAAGATGCCGGTACACCTGCATCGAATCCGAGTTGATGATCTCGCCGCCGAACCGTGCAGCCAGCGCGATGGCCAGGTCCGACTTGCCGCATGCGGTCGGCCCCATTATGCAGATAACTTTTCCACGCTCGCCCAAAATTTCACCTGTCAAACCACTTCAGGACGTCAGATATCCTGTTTACTACAACGGCCTGCCGTCCATGCGGACAATATGAAGACATGGCCTCGCCGTTCATCGCGTCGACCAGCGCCACGGCCTCGATTTCCGACAGCTTGTCACCGGCCCGAACCGACGCGTGACACGCCACCGTGGCCACAATCTTGCGCAAAATTGCGTCGCCTGCCCCCGATGATTCATCAAAAGATGCCGAAATCGCTTCCTTCAATATGGCCGCGACTGCGCGCCCCTTGATGACGGCTGGAACAGCCCTGACCGCAATCGATTCGCCCGAATACCTTTCCAGGTCAAAGCCAACCTTTTCCATCGCGTCATGGACGTGGTCAAAGCGCTCCATATCTGCCCGATCAAGCTGAACTACCTCGGGAAACAGAAGCTGCTCGGACGCCACGCTGTGTTTTTCAAGTGCGCCCCACAGCTTGTTGAAATTGATTCTTTCATGAGCGGCGTGCTGGTCAATCAGCACAAGCGCACCTTCGGACTCGCAGACCAGAATCGTGTCAGCCACCTGCCCCACATATCGAAGACGACCGGCCGCAAGCCCGGGCGACGAATCGAACAGGCCTTCCTGTGACTGGCGGTTTCCATAACAGCGATCAAGGCAGACGTCATGAACACTTAAAAAGGCCGTTGAATCTGCGGCCGGATACTGACCGCCGCAGCCTGTAAAGCCGGCCACGCCGCCGGCCGCGCCAGTCTTCATTATCCACGGGGTCGCTTCAATAACTTCGGACATCGCCTCGAACACGACACCGGCCACGTCCCGCAGACGCCGGAACCTGACTTCATGCTTGCCGGGATGGACATTTACATCGACTTCAGACGGATCAACCCTGATATCTGCAACCGCAACCGGGAATCTTGACTGGGGCATCAATACTGAATAGGCCGACACCATTGCCCTTCTGACCGCGTTATCCATAACCGGCCGACCGTTTACCAGCATGATCGATCTGGACGAATCACCCCTCGAAAGGCCCGGCGCACCAAGAACGCCTGAAACGGCAATCCCGTCACGCTCAAGAGCAAACGGAAACAACAGGTCCGAACTGTCGCGACCGACGACCATGACGACCCTGTTAAACAAAGACCGGCATGGCGGATAGTCCGCGACGACCCGCGACCCCGATCGCAGCACAAAATGAATACCGGGATTGGCCAGTGAAGTCCGGCGTATCGTGTCGGCAACCGCCGCCGACTGGACCTTTTCACCTTTCTGGAACTTCAGTCTGGCCGGCACATTGAAAAACAGATCCCTGACTTCGATGGACGTACCTTTCGGGGAAGCGCACGGGCTGACCGATATGCGGCCGTCTTCGGCGCTGACGGCAGTCGCGGCATCGTCATGGGCACGCCTTGTAACCATCTTGAAACGACTGACCGAGGCTATAGACGGCAACGCCTCGCCACGAAAACCCATCGTACAGATCGCCATCAGATCGGCGACGTCGCGAATCTTGCTTGTCGCATGGCGTTCCATCGCGACGACGGCGTCACCAGCCGACATGCCGCAACCATCATCAATGACATGAATCAGCGTCAACCCACCATTTTCGATTTCGACTGTAATCTTGGAAGCGCCCGCATCTATTGAATTTTCAACCAGTTCTTTTACGACAGAAGCCGGGTTTTCAACGACTTCACCTGCGGCAATCTGGTTAATCAGAAAATCTGGAAGAACACTTATCAGGCCTTTTGCTTCAGGCATAGGAATCCCCAACATCATGCCGCCTGAACTTATGGCAACAACGTCAATGCGTCAACCGGTCCGCAACAAAACCTGATGGGTAATGCAGACCAATCGTTGTATAATCCACCCCGGAAAACTAACTTAGATTGATCCAATTCCTGGAGGCCAGAACGCAGTGTTACCCGGAGACAGACCACCACCACACAGTCCGGAAGCTGAAGCGGCCCTTATCGGGGCAATCCTCGTAAACCCCGAGGCGTTCCCGCTGATTGCAGGCACCGTTACGCACGAAGAGTTCTACGACAGCAGACATCAGCGGATTTTTGAAACAATATCAAGGCTTTTTGAAGCCAACGTCGGCATTAACCCTGTCACTGTTGCGAACGGCCTGCGGGAATACAAGCAGATTGAAAACGCCGGTGGCCTGGAATATATCTCGCGGCTGACATCGATGTCTGCGCCGCTGGACGGGTGCGAGCACTATGCCCGCATCGTCAGGAATTCCGCGTTACTGCGCCGCATGATCACAACAGCTACGGAAGTAACATCCCGGGCATATGACGGCGGTTTTGATCCGGAAGAGTTTCTGAACTGGGCCGAAGAAAAACTGCTTGCGGCTGGCGAAAGCAGAATATCCGGTCAGGCGCGCGTAATCGGAGACCTGCTTGATGACGCCATCGCAAGGATTGAAAAACGAAAGGCTGATCAGTCATTTGCGACTGGAATATCTTCAGGTTACAAGGAAGTCGATAAGGTCCTGAGCGGCTTTCATGACTCTGATCTCGTGATTCTTGCCGCAAGACCGGCGATGGGAAAGACGTCGTTCGCGCTTAACCTGGCGATGAACGCAGCCATAAAGAACAACAAGGCCGTCCTGTTTGTGTCGCTTGAAATGGGTGAAAACCAGATTGTCGACCGACTTCTGTGCATCCAGACCGGGGTCGAATCAACGCGCCTTCAGCAGGCCATGTATCTGGCCGCCGCCGATCTGAAATCTATCTACAAAGCGCGGGAAAGCCTGGCAACTGTGCCGCTGTATATTGATGACTCTGCCAAAATCGGAATGCTGGAATTGCGGGCGAAGGCACGCAGACTGAAATCCCAGAAGAAGCTGGACATGGTCATGGTCGACTATCTTCAGTTGATGGACCCTTCAGACAAGCGACTCCCGCGCGAGCAGCAGATATCTGAAATCAGCCGGAATCTGAAGGCGATGGCCAAGGAACTGAACATCCCTGTAGTGGCGCTTTCTCAGCTCAGCCGGGCCCCTGAAACAAGACCTGGAAGCGACAAAAGACCTATGCTGTCTGACCTTCGCGAATCGGGCGCAATCGAGCAGGACGCAGACGTCGTCATGTTCCTTTACCGTCCCGAGTATTACCGCAAACTGCAGAAAGGCAGCAAATTTGAAAAAGGTAACTATAAGAAAGGCGCTGCCGACGACAACCCGATTGACGACGGTGAAAACGAAAAAGGCCTGCTTGAAGTGATAGTTGCGAAGCACCGAAATGGCCCGACCGGCACAGCCAAACTTCGATTCATACCTGAGTCGATGTCAATAACTGACTGGAGTGACATGAAGCCTGATGACTACGGATTCGGGGCTTCGTCAACGCCCGGGGCAAGATACTAATCGTTATACGTTGTCCGCATCGGCCGTTTTGAACGACCGGGACGCTCGGTAATTACACGGAAAATCGATTCAGGGTCGCTGACGACAATGTCGGCGCCTTTTTCCTTCAGCGTGGCGGCCGTCTTGGCTTCTTCATCAAAAGCAGTCGCGATGACGGTCAGGCGGTAGCGTTCCTTCAGCCCGGAAAGGTTACGCCCTTCGTGACCGCAGTTACCGACCCATCCAATCCTGATAACGCCTTCAAGAGCTTCCTGCGCCCTGGTCCTTTCAATCGCATCGGCGACCCGCGTCGCGTAGTCGGCAGCTTCGGCCCCGCCAACACCAAGACTGCGAATCCATACGACTTCTTCCGGATCAGCCATCCCCATACCCATGGCGTCGGCGCTTACAACGACATCAATATATTTCCCGATTCCACAATTATTCAGAACGAACTGGGCTTCCTGCTGGTCGCGGTCCGTGACGACGGCCATCGGACAATGCCTGCGAATCGCCGCAACTTCTTCGGGATCTAGGTTGCTTTTTTCCTTGCGGATGCACGCCCCGTCAGTGATGAAGCGACGCTCAACACCGTATTCCCGCAGGAAAAGCTCATCTTCCAGATAAACCTCGGCAAAGATTCTTTTGACCAGGTTATCCATCATGATGTGGCCTTCCGCCAGGACCAGCCACTGATTCTTCAATGCCCTTGCGCGGGTAAGGCCCTTAAGCCCGCCGCCCTTCGCCCGCAGGATTTTTGCGAACTCCTGAACGTTACAGAGTTTGGACAGTTCGCCCAGGCTGATATCCAGCACACCTGCATTCTTTACAGCTTCCAGCAAGTCGCGGCCATCGTAGTCGAAATACGCGTCTTCCTTCAGATCGAACGGCAAAGAATGGATGGCAAACGCCAGCAAAGCATGGAATACGTCCAGCGGGCTTTCAAACTGCTGTTTGGAAACAAATTCCGACACAGCGTCCACCGTATAAACCGGACCGTCGTCACGCCTGACGCCCAGCAATGCGGTAAGATAAGTGTCAACAGCCCTGCTGACAGCGGCCCCCAGTGCGCCGCTGCGATCGATAAGAGCGTCTTCCATGTCGAACACTATCAAGTCGAAATTTGTGTAATTGACCATAATTTCCTTCTATCGCACGTTTATTGGAGCCCGCGCACTGCCACCAAGAACAGGCACAACACCCGGGCATGACCGACCCTGAGGACAAATCAGACCGGGGAAAACAGCCTCAACCCTTGAAAACTTGATACCCGGGGCAGCCTGAAGTTCACTGACGACATCAACAACCATTGCCGCCGGAACGCCACTGGAAGCCACCATAATTTCTGAAACATCAACGGTCCCGGCTGCGGCCGGACCAAGATTCGCAAATGCAACGGTCAGATTACCTGAAAATCCACGAACGGCATCCCACGAAACAAAAAGACCACCGATATCATTACCCTTCTTGATGGCCTCGGACCCGAACGGGACTTCTTTAAGGCCAAGCGCGGCATACGGATTTGCAAACAGGGACGCGCCTTTGGCGGTCAGGAAAACACGGGCCGTCTTTGCCACGGAAAGGTCACCCGTTTTGCCGTTTGCCATCAGCGGATTCATCGAGCCGACCGGTCCGGGGGTCAAAATTCTGAAATCAGAGTAACCGGCACCGGACAGAACTGACACAGTTTTAGCAAGAAGATCGGCTGAAGCATCAGGGTCAACGGCCAGAAGAACGGCCCGCTGTTCCCTTTCCGAAGACAACACTCCAGATCCGACAAACTGGGGATATACCGCCTTCTCGAGCGTGTCGGCAAGGGTCCTGAGTGACGCAGCACGGGCAGGCAGACTTGAAAGAGCGTCATCAACAACGACAGCCGGGGCATCCCCGACGTCCTGTTTCTTATCTGCAGCCTTCATCGGCCACGTTGCATCGCCCGAAGCGACCTGCACAAACGAATCCTTCCACTCAAGCACGGGACGCAGGCCGATCAACGCCCCGGATGAAGTCACGTGAACCACTTCCAGAGGCTGGTACTTTCCAAGAATCGCTGACATCGGCGTTCCAACGCGGGCTTCCGCACTGACGACGACGGGAATATCAAACATGCGACCGTTGAAGCCCCGGGTAAGACGCTCAGCTACATTACCCCAGGCCTTTTCATGCAGACCGCCCAGCTTCGTGCCTTCGGCTATCCATCTGGATATCCTGATGATGTTTGCGGGGAACAGCGTCTCCATGATGTTCTGCGTCGGGGGACTGGGCCAGCCCGGCAGGCGCTCAAGAATCACACGCCCCCGTTCACCGGGAATGGAAGAAGATGCGGCAATCAACGCATCGGCAAGCGGCCCGGCCATACTAAGCCTGAACGACTCGGCAAGCTCATGAGTCCCGGCATCAGCCAGATCAACCATTACCTGAAGGTCCTTCTGACCACCTATCCCGAACAGACTTGCCAGGTTCACCAGGTCACGAAACCAGCCTTCCGGAGCCAGTTTGGCGGCCTCGGTCAGCGACGCAAGAAGCCGTCCATGATATTTGGGGCCTGAATCGTAAGATTTAGTGCCAAGCAGATATGAAACGTCCCCGATCGCACCGTTAGCAGCCAGACCGGCCACCTCGACACCCCTCGCCGTCATCAATCTTGCGCCTTCCTCGCCATGCTCGCGCCATGTTAACGACAAAGAAATCATCGCGGACGTAAATGTCGCGGAACCTATCGGTTCTTCAAGACCCTTGATAACCAGGTCCCACGCCAGAGGCTTTTCTTCAGATGGCGCCACATCAGGGTCACAACCAACAAAAATGACGGCTGACATCAAAGCCGCAAGCACCCAGATCATCCCGGATTCATTACGAAAAACCTGCTTCATATTCTGCCCCTGATCACTTTCTTGATTAGTTTCGTACAGGCGAAAGACCGGCAACGGCACTCAGAACTCCATGATTTCCTTTTCTTTTTTCGTTGCAATATCGTCAACGCTCTTCACGTACTTTTCGGTTTCCTTGTCGATGCGGTCCTGGACCCGCTTCTTTTCGTCCTCGGGAAGATTGTCGATCTTGTCCAGATCTGCGCGGCCGTCACGACGGGCGTTACGGATCGCAATCTTCGCCTCTTCGCTCATCTTTTTAATCTGCTTGGCCAGTTCTTTGCGGCGCTCGGTAGTCAGCGGTGGAATCGGAAGCCTGACAACATCACCGTCATTGGACGGCGACAAACCAAGGTCGGCATTGATAACGGCCTTCTCGATATATGAAATCAGCTTTTTATCCCATGGCTTGACGATGATAAGTCTTGGATCAGGAACGGTCAGGGCGGCCACCTGCGAAATCGGGGTCGGAACGCCGTAATACTCGACCTTCAAACCTTCCAGAAGTGCCAGATTCGCGCGACCCGTTCTGACGCGGGACAGATCCCTTTCATAGTTGGCGACAGCTTTCTCGAAAGACTCATCCAATTTTTCCAGAGTTTGCTGTGTCATAAGATTCCTCCCTAGGAAACAATAGTTCCAACACTGTCATTAATAGCCGCCCTGGCGAGATTACCAGGCTCAAGGATGCTGAACACCAGCAGTGGCAACCCATTATCGCGACACAGGGCCGCTGCGGCAATATCTATCACACCGAGACCCTTATCCAGAACCTGAGTGAAAGAAATTTTATCATATCTTACAGCATCAGCATTCTTAACAGGATCCGATGAGTAAACGCCATCGACCTTTGTGGCCTTCATCAGGATTTCCGCACCGATCTCAAGGGCTTTAAGCGCTGCACCGGTGTCCGTTGAAAAATACGGATGCCCGGTTCCTGCGCTGAAAATTACAACCATGCCTTTTTCAAGGTACCGAATAGCCGTACTCCTGACGAAGGTCTCGGCGACACGCGGCATCTCGAGCGCGGTCATGACGACGGCCGGAACACCCATATTTTCAAGAGCATCCCTGAATATCAGTGCGTTCATAACTGTAGCGAGCATTCCAACGGTGTCAGCAGTCGGCCTGTCAAAATTCCGTCCAAGGGTTGATGCACCCCGGAAGAAATTTCCGCCGCCAATTACCATGCCGACCTGAACCCCGACGCCACGCAGCGCAGCTACTTCTGCGGCAATCCTGTGGACTGTGGCCGGATCAACACCGTTCTGGCCTGCACCCTGCAACACTTCGCCGGAAAGCTTCAACAGGACCCTGCTGAACCTTGGTTTCAGACAATTCGCACATTCACACTCATCAGACTTATCCGACTTCACAAAGGTACCTCCAGGTAGAGGAATGACAGGACCGGGGGATTATAAACCGGGAATTAAGATTTGACCTAGAGGCCTTCACCAAGTTCGAAGCGGGCGAAGCGACGAATACGGATATTCTCGCCACAGCGACCGACGACGTCGGTCAGGAGTTCCTTGATCTTCTTGGAGTCATCACGGCAGTAGGCCTGTTCCATAAGGCAGACTTCAGTGAACCATTTCGCCAACTTGCCTTCAATGATCTTCTCTTTGACTTCGATCGGCTTATTCATCTCAGCCATCTGACCAAGGAAAATTTCTTTCTGATGGGCAATGTCTTCAGCCGGAATATCTTCTGGTCTCATGTACTTCGGATTCATTGACGTAATCTGCAGGCACATCTCTTTCACGAATGCCTGGAAAGCGTCCGAACGGGCTACGAAATCGGTCTCGCTGTTGACTTCAACGATAACGCCGATGCGCCCTTCGCCGTGCATGTACACGCCGACCTTTCCGTCCTTGGCTTCGCGGTTCATCTTCTTGACGGCAACTGCCTGATTACGCTTACGAAGGTAGTCAACTGCCTTGTTGAGATCACTTTCAGACGCTTCAAGAGCGTTCTTGCAATCCAGGATTCCAGCACCAGTCATTTCACGGAGTTCCTTGACCAGCTTACTATCTACAGCCATGTGAACACCTCCTGCATGAAGCGGGCACCTTACCGCGCCCTTCAAAGTAAAAATTTAATGGCCACGCCGGGCCTTAATTGAAAACCGTAAAATCAGTCTTCGGTCGGTGCGTCGACTTCAGCATCGTCGGCCTTGTGACCGCCCCTGATGACAACCACGGGACCGGCTTCATCTTCGCCCATCGGAAGTGCTGCAGAACCCCAGTCCTGATTCGTTGTCTTGCGATGCTGACCACCTTCCAGACATGAATCTGCGAAGCTCTTCATCATCAGTTTGATGGATCTGATGGCGTCATCATTGCCGGGAATGACGTATGCGACGTTATCCGGGTCACAGTTTGTATCAACAAGTGCGACGACGGGAATGCCGATACGGTTAGCTTCACGAACGGCGATGCGCTCGCGGTTGGGATCGAAAACGACCATGGCGCCAGGCAAACCCTTGAGCTGACGAAGACCACGAAGGTTCTTCATCATCTTGGTCAGTTCCTTTTCAAGGCGGACAACTTCCTTCTTCTGAAGGCGTTCAACCGAACCCTCGGCAAGAAGCTTGTCAATTTCGTCGATGCGATCAAGTGACTTGCGCAGGGTTACAAAATTGGTAAGGGTGCCGCCGAGCCAGCGATTCGTGACATACGGCATGCGGCAGCGCTTGGCTTCTTCTTCAACAACGGACTGAGCCTGCGGCTTGGTCCCGACGAACATGACGGATTCACCTTCGGCCGTGACGCGACCCAGGAAATTCAACGAGTCATTCAGCAATCTTGCGGACTGCTGAAGGTCGATGATGTGGATTCCGTTTCTGGCCCCGAAGATGTACTGCTTCATCTTGGGATTCCAGCGATTTGTACGATGACCGAAGTGAACACCTGCCTCGAGCAGAGATCTGATAGAAACCTTGGGCATTGAAACCTCCGTTGAGCCTCCATTCCGGTAACGGCAGTTAATAAAAACCACCACGAAGGTAGCCGGAATGTGCGTATTACCCGACAGCACCATACTGGCGGGGGCGACGTTATTACCACATCACTGAATTGTTTTCAAGAGGGCGTACGACAATTACAGAAACAACTGTCTCGCAAGATTCATAAGTCGCGGCGGATCGGGATACGTCTTTATAGCCGTTGTTATCTGTTCCCGAAGATGTCTGGTCCTTTCGATGGTGTCCTTCTCGAAAGTCGCCCTTTCGTCGGCGGACATGCTTTCAAGCAATGCCCTGCGCTCGCGGCGGGCATCCATAAGGCGCTTCATGTTTTCCTGCAGGTACTTTTGAATATCAGCTACAGATGCATCTGTATTTCCCGGCGTCCTGGCAAGAATGGTGGAAAGCTTTTCAAGATGAAAAATCTGCTCTCCATGAAAGGCTTCGGCGCGGCTCTGGCAGGCCGACAGACCGGCAAGAAGGACAACGACAGCAAATATGATGAGTGCGAAAGGGGGGACTTGAACCCCCACAGCCTTGCGACTACTAGAACCTGAATCTAGCGCGTCTGCCAATTCCGCCACTTTCGCAGGTAACAAAGCGGGGAGCAGTGTAGAAATATGTCGATTCATTGTCAAGATCCTTTTGGCAGCCCAACCGGGCCGCTGTCACGATATCGTTCCTTTTTGCCCTGCGCCCGAAGCACAAGCCCTGCCATCACAAAAAGCAAATCAGAAAGCCTGTTCAAAGCAACCATGGGCCAGCCGCATTCGCCAGTCTCAAGAGCAACAACGCGCCGTTCAGCCCTGCGACAGACGACTCTTGCAACATGCAGGCTGCTTTCGGCGCGGGAAACTCCCGGAACCACGAACTGCCGGGGTGAATCAACCGTCTGCTCGATCGTCGTTATCAGCGACTCTATCTCGCTGATCACATCACCGCCATTGGCCGCAAACGATTGCTGCGGAGCGGCCAGAGCCGACAACACCAATCCGGTCGCCTTCTGCGAACAATCAATCGCCTGAATCAGAATTTCCCGGTCCGCTGCGGAAATAACAGCCTCAAGTATCTCGACTCTTGCAACACCCAGAAATGCATTCAGCTCGTCGACGGTACCGCAGGACTCTATCCGAAGTGAATTTTTGGGGACGCGTTCCCCGTTGGACAACGAAGTGACTCCAAGGTCACCAGTCTTTGTTGATATGCGGCTCATCAGGCCTGTCCTGTGGCACTTACCTTCTTAGCTGCGATCTTTTTGGTGAAACCGCACCCTTCCCGCAGACACATGACGGTCCTGATATTGCGGAAGCTGCGCGTAAACAAAGCCGGGGCTCCGCAATCCGGACAAACTTCGTTGGCAGGCTCGTAACTGGTGATAAATGTACACGCCGGGTAGGCGCTGCATGAAAAGAAGCGCTTCCCCTTCTTGGAAAGCCTTTCAACCAGATGGCCTTCGCAGCCTTTGTTCGGGCACTTCTCGTCGCGGGTATATGGCCTGGTGAACTTACATTCAGGATAGCTGCTGCATGCAACAAACTTCCCGAAACGGCCGGACCTTATCTGAAGAGGCGCTGCACACTTCGGGCACGCACCTACATCAACCATTTCCCTGATTACAACGTGACCTTTGTCGTCACGGTTGAATTCACGGGTCACACGACATTCCGGATAGCCGGCGCATCCCAGAAAAGCGCCATTCTTCCCAAGTCTTATCAGCAGGGGCTGTCCGCACTGCGAACACATGACACCTGACGGGGTTGCATCTGCCTTGACCGACCGCATCTCTTCCGAGGCCAGTTCCAGCGTTTTTGAAAAATCTTTGTAGAATCTGCCAAGCAGGTCGAGCCTTTCAAGGCTTCCTTCCTCGATCAAATCAAGGTCCTGCTCCATACGGGCCGTAAAGTCATAATCCACAACGTTCGGGAAATGGCCGGTCAGCAGGTCATTTACGATTCGACCCAGTTCCGACGGCCGCAGCCTGCCTTCATGTTTTGCAACGTAGGACTTGTCCTGGATTGTGGAAACGATGGACGCATAGGTGGACGGACGACCGATGCCACGCTCCTCAAGTTCACGAACAAGGGTAGCTTCTGAAAACCTTGGCGGCGGTTCGGTAAACTTCTGCTCGGTCAAAAGGTCTTCAAGCTTTAAGACATCTCCCTCAGCAAGATTCGACGGCAGTTTCTGCCCGCCTTCAAACTCTTCTTCCTGACCGTCAGACTCCTTGTCTTCAACCCGTTCAACCTTGTCAATTCGCCATACGGCAAGCCAGCCGTCAAACCGCAGTATCGAGCCGGTCGCCCTGAATTCGGCGTCAGCGGCAACAATATCAACTGTCGTGGAATCGTAGATCGCGGCCTTCATCTGGCACGCAAGAAAACGGTTATACACAAGGCTGTAAAGCTTATGTTCATCTCGATCAAGAATTGACTTCAACGCAGCCGGAGTGCGGCCCGGGGAAGTCGGCCTGATCGCTTCATGAGCATCCTGAGCTGAACGCTTGTTGCGATAAATAATCGGCTTGGACGGCACGTATTCACGCCCGAACGAATCCGCAATCACTGCGCGGGCGTCCTCGACGGCATCAGGCGACAGACGCACCGAGTCGGTACGCATGTAGGTGATAAGACCGACACGACCGTCTTCGCCAAGATCGACACCTTCATAAAGTCTCTGCGCGATGGCCATCGTATGGGTCGGCGAAAAATGAAGGAGCCTGGACGCGTCCTGCTGCAGACTGCTGGTGATATAGGGCGGCGATGACTGCCGCGGCCGATCCTTGCGGATAACCGATGTTACGCAGAACGGGGCCTCACGCAATCTTGCGACAAGCCCGGCTGCCTCTGCACCGGTACTGACTTCCGCCTTCTTACCGGCGACACGCCTTAAAGCCGCTTTGAAAGGCTTTGATTCGCGATCATCTCTGGATACCAGAGCGTGCATCAGCCAGTACTCGACCGTATCAAAAGCTTCAATCTCACGTTCACGCTCGACTACAAGCCTTACGGCCACTGACTGAACACGACCGGCAGACAGCCCGCCCTGCACCTTCTTCCACAGAATCGGAGATATCTGGTACCCGACCAGACGATCAAGAATTCTGCGTGAAAGCTGGGACTCATACATCAAAGGATCAAGCTGCCTGGGGTTATCCAGAGCCTTCTTAACGGCATCCTTCGTTATTTCATGAAACAGTACGCGCTGGATGTCCGGCGCCACTTTCCTGATTTCATCAGCAATATGCCATGCAATCGCCTCTCCCTCACGATCAGGGTCGGTCGCGATATATACGGTACCGGCATCGGCTGCAGCTTTTTTCAGCTTGTCGACAACCTTTTTCTTTCCGCGGACGACCTCCAGACTTGGAAGGAAGCCGTTTTCAATATCCACGCCGAGAGTCTTTGGCGGCAGGTCCTTGATATGACCGGCTGACGCTTCGACTTCGTATTTACCGGCAAGGTACTTCTTGATGGTCGTCGCCTTGGCCGGCGATTCCACAATAATCAGAGGCTTCCCCACGAATGCTCCTTAAAGGTCACAAATCGCATACTGAACAAATGGACCGACGAAGACAGACGACCTGCCCGCAGCCCCGGAAAGTGCTTTTTAACCATAACCGGACATTACAATTTGAACAAATTCATTTCATTTTATTCGCAGAAGATATTGAAAACACACAGGTTTTAGATGTCAATCTCTTCCAGAACAAGCATACGGCCGGCACCATTAACCCCAGGACCAGGTAACGGATCATTATCTTCAGGCTCGTCATGTGCCGTTTCAGCCTGTGAAGCGGCTTCCATTGCCACTCTTACCGACTGCATATCCTTCTGCAGAGTGTTGATCCTTATCCACAGAAGAAGCATGACAAACATGAACACCGCCCACGAAACACCAAAAACTGCTGAAATGGCGACTTCGCCGCTGATCGGAACAGAACCGCTTGAAACCTGCACGCCGCCGGTCCAGCTTTCGGCCCACACCTTCCCCGAGGCTACCGTACCTGCGCCAGGCGAATCCTGCCCTGCCAGCAACGGCAAAGGAAACGCGGCAACAAAAACCAGAAGAGCCACAAAAGCATGCGCCCGGGTTAAAACACCGGGAAACGCCTTACCTTCAGAAATTCTTCGGGGCATTCTGTTCATGAAAGACTATCTCCATCAAGCGGATCCGCCGAACCACTTACGGAACCCGGCTTAATCAGGTCACACCTGAGATCTGCGAGCTGCATCGCCATCGCGTAATACGCGGAGGCCATCTTGAAAAGACAGACCCCTGCAAAACCAAATGCCAGAACGGACAGGAACAGCGCCGTATAAGCCATCCCGCCAAAAGAACTCATAATCGATTTCATCCAGACAAATACGATGGCCCCGGCTCCGACAAGACTGAGAGTGGAAAACGCCGCAGCCTCTATCACACTGCCGCGAAGAGTCCTGATGAACAATGAATTCATCAAAACAACTGAAGTCGCAAAAACGGCAACGACCAGGGACCCGTCCAGACCGGTCCAGTCTCCGGTCGTCACAAAGAACCGAACCGGGCTGCTTAAAATGAAAACGGCCGCAAAAACCAGTACCGTCAGGTTAGAAGCCCTGAAATCGACTATCCGCCTGGCGTCCTTTCCAAAAAACAGAACTGACAAGGCAGAAACAACATTGACGACATAAAAAATTGCAGCCAGAACAAGAAACGACATTGTGAAAGAAAGAGCCCGGCCCGGCGAACCCAGCTCCCGCGAAACCGTCCCTGTAAACATCACAGCAAACGCTGATGACATCATCAGGCCCCAGCCTGCGGCAAACAGAAAAACAAGTCTGGCTCGACTGAACGCCATTCTAAACCCTGCTGTTCTTACTGATTAACCAAATCCATCAGGACCAGCGGACTAAGTAAATCAACCCGCACGAATAATTTCATTATTATCCAATTTTTGATAAACCGATACGAAAAATTCTGAAGAGTATTAGATAGATCAACTACGTGACCCTTTACAGGGTCCCGACGCATGACTCAACCAGCCCCCCCGAGCTGCGGTCCCAGTTTACGATAACCCCGCTGGTATCGTTTACCAGGAACCGTGAGAGCCATGTGACCCGTGCGACCCGTGCGAGCCGTGCGATCCATGTGACCCATGCGACCCATGTGAGCCGTGGGAGCCATGTGAACCGTGCGAGCCGTGCGAGCCGTGGGAGCCGTGAGAAGCATGCGAACAATGCTGCTGAGCCGCAAAGTCCGATGCCGTCGCACCCTGATCAGCTGTTTCCCCGGCGCCTGACGCCAGAGCCTGACCACTGGTGCCAGCCATCAGCATGAAAGTGCCGATCGCCGCAGCCTGTCCACGGGTGATTTTTCCTTCCTCGCTTGAAAGGAAATCCTGAATTCGCTTTTTGAAGGTGGGCACTCGTTTTGAGGCCATGTTCTTTCCTCCGGGAAACCGCCATTTGATTATTCAATATGGCCAGTCACCTTGTCAAATCTTTTTAGAAAAATCAGTTACTCAGCGTCAGACATCTGCCACAGCGTCATTCACCTGATTTTTCTGTTCGGCCGACACACCGGCTACCGTTTCAACTGCAGCCGGAATCGACACTTCCCCCATCAGCCTCTGCCTTATTACAGGCTCATTGAATCTGACGTCATTGAGTGTAACACAGATCAGAATGTCGTCTAATTCAAAGTCTTCTGACAACACATCAATAAAAGCATTCGCCCTTTCATCCGGAATCTCGGTGATCGACTCAACATCTTCATTTATGGTGGACACCAGATCATGCATGGCATCGTAGATGTCGCGCCTGGTCTGATTCCACAAAAGAATCAGGATGTCGCAGATGATCTCGTTCTTCGTGGTAAAGACCTCGAAGGCAAGGGACTTCACAACGCGCTTCCGGCCAAGAGACTGAGCCCGGTAACCCTTGAAATGCCTGGCAAAAGCCCGTGGTTCAATACGTCGGACATGCTCAATAAGCAGGTACAGATCTATAGGTTTAACCAGACGTTCGAACAGCGGTTCCAGCTTGAGAAGGGCCTCAACAGATGTCATCTGCAGTCTCCTTGGAATCAAATCCCGGCATCAGGCCAGAATCTTTTTAATCAGGTCGGCAAGCTTCGGGCCTCTGACCGGCTTCAGGTCGTAGCGGACGCGGACCATCTTGCGCGGGTCATTAAGAAGCTTTCGCAGATCAATGGGAGTCCCGACAATGATCAGATCAGCCGGAGTCCTTTTGACTGTTTCATTGAGGTCCGCGAGCTGCTGAGGCGAATACCCCATGGCAGGAAGAATTGCGGAACAATGGGGGTATTTTTCGTAAGTGGCCTTGATCGAGCCGACTGCATACTGCAACGGTTCAACGATTTCAGCCCCGCCACGCTTGGCAACAACCCATCCGGCACCAATCTTCATGCCGCCGTGAGTAAGGGTCGGGCCGTCTTCGACAACAAGGACCTTAACACCCTTGAGCGGAACGTCTTCGTCCAGAGAAACGACCGATTCAGCTTCAATAACGGGGGCCTTCGGATTCCATTTAGTGATGGAATTCTTGACGATTTCCATGTCAGCCGGAGTGGCTGAGTCTATCTTGTTGATGACAAGAACGTCCGCCATCAAAAGGTTCGCCATGCCCGGGTAGTAGCCGATTTCGTGGCCGGGGCGAAGCGGGTCAAGAACAGTGATGAAAAGGTTCGGCTTGTAGAACGGCATATCGTTGTTGCCGCCGTCCCACAGAATCACATCGGCTTCAGCTTCGGCAGCCTTCAGGATGGCGTGATAGTCAACACCGGCAAACAGGACCGAACCTGCTTCCATGTGTGGTTCGTACTCTTCACGCTCTTCGATGGTGCACTTGTGTTTAGCAAGGTCTTCGTATGAAGCAAAGCGCTGAACTGCCTGAACAGCCAGATCGCCATATGGCATCGGGTGACGGATAACCGCAACCTTCAGACCCATCTCATGAAGAATATCGACGACGTAACGCGACGTCTGGCTCTTGCCGCAACCGGTTCTGATTGCACACACGCAAATCACCGGCTTTTTGGAAACGAGCGCGGTGTCACGGGAACCGGCAAGGACGTAGTTGGCGCCGGCTGCAATAGCGCGTTCGCCAATTTCCATCACTGTCTGGTGGGACACGTCGGAGTACGAAAACACAACGTCATCAACGTTATGTTCACGGATAAGAGTCTCGAGTTCGGACTCTTCAAAAATTGGAATACCGTTCGGATAAAGCTTTCCAGCCAGAACGGCCGGGTACTTTCTACCGGCGATATCAGGAATCTGAGCTGCGGTGAAAGCCACAACATCAAAACCTTCGTTGTCACGGTAAAGACAATTGAAATTATGAAAGTCGCGCCCGGCGGCCCCCACAATAACGACCTTTCTTGGATGCCCAGCCATTGTTTTTCTCCAGCGTTATAAAGTTCAGAACAAAACGACCGTCATTCTAGCCTTAGATTTAACAAAGTAAAGAGTATGGTGACCCTGAAATTCAGACGTTCACAGATCAATTGGGATGCGCTGATAAATAACCGTTTTTACCGGGACTTGCCGTCAAAAAGGCGGGCGCACCTTTCGCTGATGGGACAGATGGAGCATCTCGGTGAAACAGGGGTGCAGATAATCTGACCGAAAGGAACAAGCAGGCGGTTGATATCCTTCCAGTACCTGACCGGAAGCTTTTCGCGCAGGACCTTTTCAGTCTCGACCGGATTCCGGGTGGCTATCAGACCGAACCTGTTCGGGATGCGATGGACATGTGTATCAACACAAATGGCATCAATATCAAACCCTTCGGACAACACCAGATTAGCTGTCTTCGGACCGACGCCCGGCAGGCTTTTCAATACTTCAAGATCATCGGGGACGCGTCCGCCGAAGTCGTCCCTTATTATTTCTGAAATACGAACGATCTTTGACGCTTTGGTCACGTGATAATTCGCAGGAAGAATCAACTTCGAAACTGCCGCTTCGCCAAGGGCAATAATCGCTTCGGGGGTAGCGGCCACCGCAAACAACCTGTGCGCCGCCGCCGCAGTTACCTCATCCCTCGTGCGCAGACTTATCAGGGTGGCTATCAATATCTTGAACGGATCGCGCCACTGGCCCGCCGCTTCCGTAACTGAAGGTACTGGAAAGTTTTCCACAGCCGGGCGAACTTGACCGATGAACCAGTCCCATTCAGCAGGATCGGCAGAATTGCGGCGGGAAGTTTCCCGGGAAATTGTTGTCATTCACCATGCTCTGCCAGCCAGCGTTCACAATCGATCGCTGCGGCGGCACCAGATCCGGCAGCCGTTGACGCCTGCCTGTATCTGGAATCGGCTACATCCCCGCACGCGAAAACGCCATCAACAGACGTGGCAGTGTGACGGGCAAGTTTGATGTACCCTTCTGCATCAAGCTCAATGGCGCCTTTGAATATTTCTGTAACCGGACTGTGCCCGATGCCAAGAAACATGCCCTGAACAGGAAGGACCGACGTCTGACCGGTCTTCACGTTATTAATCACCAGACCGGTAACATCTTTTCCATTATCTGAAAGGACCTCGTGAACGACCGAATTCCAGACAAACTCGATTTTTTCGTTTTCAAACGCCCTCTGCTGAAGGGACACAGAGCCCCTCAGTTGATCCCGCCTGTGAATGACAAAAACTTTTGTCGCAAAACGAGTCAGGTACGTGGCCTCCTCAAGCGCCGTATCGCCGCCCCCGACAACAGCGACTTCCTTTCCACGGAAGAAGAACCCGTCGCACGTCGCACACGCACTGACGCCGTGGCCCCTCAACGCGATTTCACTTGGAAGTCCCAGATATCTTGCGGTAGCACCTGTGGCAATAATCACGGAATCAGTCTCAATAATTTCAGACCCGTCAAGCTCTACCTTGAAAGGCCTGCTGCTGAAATCAACTGCTGTTGCTGATGAAAAAACACATTTAGTGCCAAACCGGCATGCCTGTCGCCTCAGTGACTCCATCAAATCAGGGCCCTGAACTCCATCCTCAAAGCCTGGAAAATTCTCGACCAGAGTCGTCGTCAGAAGTTGCCCGCCCGGGCTGGATCCTTCAAGTACCAGAGGTTCCAACCCGGCTCTGGCCGTGTAAATAGCAGCCGTAAGACCTGCAGGACCGGACCCGATAATTACTACCTTTCTTCGCATGTATTTCCCCCGGGTGACGGCACCGGAATGCCGCGATCATTGTAAACACAGACAGACGCCGGTGCAGCGAAATCTGTTCGACTCTTTAATATGCTGCTAACTTACGGGGTCATGGTCAAGATGCAGGATTAAAATCTTTGATAATGATTTGATCGCCACCGGCTTTTTCTGCTTCGTTCAGTGCATTTCTGGCCGTATCAACCAGACTGTCTATCTCGCCTTCATTTTCGGGAACGCCCCGGGCAAGACCTATGCTGACTGACACCGTAACTTCACAGCCATCAATAACAAACACCCGGCCGCTGAAAGCCGAACGGATCTTTTCAGCCACAATCGCGGAACCACCGACGTTCTTGTCAAGAGTCAAAATAACCATCTCGGTCTGAGTCCACAGACCGAACACGTCGATTCTGCGAATAATTCCGCGCACAAGTTCTGTTGATTCACGCTGAATCGACTCAACACATTTCTGACCATACGTGCGGACAAGACCTTCAAGGTTGTCGAGCCTGACCAGAACGACAGACAGATTAACCTCAAATCTTCTGGCTCTCTCGGCCTCCAGAAGTATTCCATTCGATTCCAGTCTCTTTTCCGACTCAAGCATCTGATCAACCTCCGCTTCACCGGCATCAAAATATCTTCAAAACAGGGAACCGGAACATATCAGTAACCGGCAGGCATCTTAATCTTCGAACCGACTTCAAATTCACGGTTTGCATAAGTCACGATGCAGAGCGAAGTAGAGTCCCGCGCCTCAATTACCAGAAGTTCGCCGTAATCTTCCTCGGGGAATTTCGCGAGCTTCTTCTTTTTCGGATTGAACTTTTCGACACCATCGCCCTTCGTAACGACCATAAACCGGTTTCCGGCCATGACGCCGTCTTTACTGCCTTTATCAACCAGCACGTAATGGTATTCGCCCAGGAAATGAACGCCATCAAGTGAACTTACAATAAAGCCTTCGAGATCCTTTGAATTCGGAACAGGCGGAACCATCCTCTGAATCGGGGCAAACGGCGCTACCTTGTCGCCGCGATAGATTTCCTCGAAGGCCTTCATTATTACGCCTTTATTGAGGTCATTATCGGTGTCAGTAATCTTGGCCATGCCCAGATATTTGACTTCATAACCAATTTTCTTTTTGGTTACGGGATGTTTCATCTTCTTGCCCTGCCGATATATCAGGACCAGATCGCCTTTGTTTATACGCCGGGCAGTATCGAACTTCACATAAACGTCATCACGCTCGCCGAGCATCAACTTGTCTTCACGGGAATTGGCAACGACACCAGAACCTTTGTATTGATCTTCAGTCAGGAACCCGACCCTGCGGCCAAGAGCAAGCTCATCTCTGACACCGGGGGCGAATCGCGATTCTGAAAGTGAATAACCGCCTTTCTGCTCCTTCACAGGCTTTGGCGGCACCAGATAAACTTTGTCCCCCGGGAAAATCCAGTTTGGATTCGTTATATGTGGATTAAATGACCAAAGGGTCGGCCAGTACCACGGGTCCGAGAAAAAGCGATCGGCAATGTCCCACAGAGAGTCTCCGCCTTCAGCGACATAGACGTTTACATCGTCCAGTCCGCCGCTGACCTGAATTTCCTGAGCCTCTACCCGAGGGGCAACAAGCATGATCCCGACGATTACCAGACTGAACAACCCGGCAAAACGCCCACATCTACCAAGTCCGACTACCATTTCACCCTCCCTGAATATCCCCATGAAGTCCGGGTCGCCCGCCCGCTTCATGACTTTCCGGGTACCAGCCCCGAAAAAATTGCTACAGCCTTCCGATCAGTTTCATCGCAACGCCGGCCGCGTCACTATCTGGATATGTAAGGATTACGGCATCATACATCCGCCTGGCATCCTCCATCCTTCCAAGATTCTGATCACAGAGACCAACTTTCACCATGGCATCGGGAACCTTGTTGCCATCTGGATGATCTGAAATCACCTTCATGAATTCAGCCCTGGCCATTTCAAATTCACGTCTATCATACCAGCACTCGCCAACCCAGTATCTTGCGTTGTCGGCATATGCATGCCTTGGATACCTTGATACAAAACGCCCGAACGACTCACGGGCCTCATCAAGGCGACCTTCACTGTACAAAGAATAAGCGGCCCTGTACTCATTCAAGGCTCCGGCAGCACTTTTCCTTTCCGGCGACGGATCTGCAACGGCCTTCTTTTCGGGCTTTTCGGGCTTTTCGACGGCTTTCACGGCGGCAGCCGTTTGAGTTGCGCCTTTCTTCTTAGCCGCACCCGGGCGCTTCCCGGTTGCGGGAATCACCCTGCCCATATCGTCAATTCCTGCATAGGAATCTCCGATCTCAAGAGAGCCGCCGTCTACCTGCTGAACATCGGTAGAGTCAGGTTCCGCAGAGTCAGTCCCGGTTACAAATTCATCGGCTGTGTTCAAATCCTGCACGTAATTCTGCTTACCACCGGGGTAAATATCCCTGGAATCGGTACGCTCCGAACGGGCTGCGACCGGCTCAAGCTTAACTACCGGTAGATTCATTCCGCCTGAACCGCCGGAACCGGCAGAATTTCCCGCCTGAGCTGAAAACGACGTCGAACCAACCCTCATACCCATCAAACGCTGGGTCTCAACCTCGTCCTGCAACAACAACACTCTGTTTTCCAGGTCATCAACCCGCCCACGGAGCGCCGTATTTGTGCGCGAAAGCGACTGACAACGCATGTCCAGTTCGCCGACACGGGTGACGACCTCCTGCATATTTCCGGCACAGCCCGAAATCGCAGACAGAATGGCGACGCACGACAAAACTGTAACTACATTTGAACGGGTCATGTCACTTCCAATGCACAGAGTTACCCTGATTACATTGTAGAACCGATATTTAACACCCGGCAAGAAGACGACCGCACCCGCTTATAACGGGAAAAAACGATACGTCGAAAGTACCCGTAAACCCTTTCTTATCCGTTGATTGCTGGGCATTTTCCTTGACAACTTGCCCATTTCGGGAATAATCTGCGACGTGTCCGAGAGATGGAATGAAAATTATTCACTACCGTCCCGGGTTTTATGGAGGATTACATGAAGCTTCTTAAGATTTTAGCCGCCGTTTTTTCAGTTGTTGTTCTTATGACCCTTTCAGCCTGCGGCCCGAAGTATCCGGACTGCGGAAGCGACAAGGACTGCAAGGACAAGGGCGAATTCTGCTTCGACAAGAAATGCGTCAAGTGCGTTAACAAGTCACAGTGCGCCCAGATGGGCCCCTGCGGCTACTGCAACGCCAGCAAGGAATGTGCTCGTCCGAAGGGCATGTCCGGCGATTGTTGCTCACTCGACCAGGATTGCCAGCAGGGCAAATGCTGGAAGCTGCCCGGCGCAGACACCGGCACATGCGCCCAGTGCCTTGGCGAAGCTGACTGCGGCCCGAACATGAAGTGCGTTCAGGGAAATTGCGTTCCCAACGTCGAATGCTCTGGCGACGCTGACTGCGGAGCTGGCAAGAAATGCGAAAACGGCAAGTGCGTCATCGCCCTGTGCGAAGCCAAGCCGGTTTATTTCGATTTCGATGAATATGCCATCCGCGCCGATGCACGCACCGCCCTTAACAACACCTACAGTTGCATCAAGGAACGCGGCATTACGTCGATCTCCATTGAAGGTAACTGCGACGAACGCGGCTCCGACGAATACAACCTGGCTCTTGGCAACAGACGCGCCAACGCAGCCAAGAAGTTCCTCAAGGGCCTCGGCATGAAGGACAAGCAGATGTCCACCGTTTCCTACGGCGAAGAGCGCCCGGCCTGCATGAGCACCGGCGAAAGCTGCTGGACTCAGAATCGTCGCGACGAAATCAAATTCAAGTAGTCCCGGCTCACTGATTTCCTTCCACAGGCCTTTCAGAATGAATTCGAACACTTCAAAAATCGTTAGAATCATTTTGATCGCTTCTGCTTTGTTTTCAACTACATCCTGTGTTTCGGTGTGGCATTTCGAAGACCTTGAGTCACGGGTCGCCACGCTGGAAACGGACAGGGTCGAAATTCTTGAAAAGCAGAAGAAGGATCAGGAACGGCTTGAAAAGCTGCACGCCGACATGTCCGAGGCAGAAGAAACCTTGCGAAAAAGCGGGGCCAACCTTGGCGAAGACATGGAGAATCTGAAACTGGAAGCGGCGAAGCTGCAAAGCTCCAACGAAGAAATCCGTTTCAACCTTTCCCGCCAGGCAACAGAACTGAAGGCAATCAGAAGGGCTCTTGATGAACGACTTGGCGTCGCCTCGCTTGATATTCCCGAAGGGCTGATTAACGACCCGGACAAGCTGCTGGAAGCGGTAAACGAAGCGTTCAAGGCCGGTGACGACAAGAAGGCTGTGGAACTGGCCGAAATCGCCACCAGCAAGTATCCCGATGGATTTGTTGCAGCCCAGGCCCATTTTGTTCTTGGCGAAATAGCCTTCAAGACAGGCAGCCTGGCCACCGCTGTCAAGGAATACCAGTACATCCACGACCACTTCAAGGCGGTCAAAGGCGCACCGGTAAACCAGTCACTGCTTCGAATTGCCGAAGCACTTGATAAGCAGGGCAGTTGCAAGAAAGCCTTTGCGGTGTACGAATACCTGATTGAATCAGCGAAGAAGACACCGGAAGCAGAAACCGGCGTCAAGAGACTGAAAGAACTGAAGAAACGCAAGAACTGCCGCTGACTTGAGCCTTTATTTTTCTAACTCATTCATCCTTCAAGGCCTGCTTCTTTCTTTCGTGTCGGGACAGCTGCGTCCAACTTTTTGACATGATGCTTTTTCTTAATCGAGCGTGATTTACCAAAACCTGTCCCCCACGGACATCAGCGCCCGGATCAGCACGAACAAATGCCCTGCCATCAAGGCCGACTGGAACCGGGACGTCCGCACAAAACAATTCCATATATTCAACACATTCACCGTCAGCGCAGAATCCGCTTCTTTCGATGTCCCTTACCAGGAATTGCGGCGCAGGCCTTCCAACAGCCTTGACAACCGCCTGTGGCACGGAAATCGACATGTCGCGCAGTTGGCGTTTCCCCGTTTCAAATCTCGATTCCATTTATTACTCCCACAAGGTCGGCTGAAAACCGTTCCGTTTTGTGCTATCAACAATTCAACGCGACAGCACAAAAATGGCAGTCATGCTTTCGCAGATAAACACGGGAAAAAAACGAACCATGAAATGGCGTACGCCGAACAGCCTGATAATCAGCATCGGAATGCACGCCACTCTTGTTCTTCTGGTCATCTTTGCTTCCCGCGATTCAAAACATCTGAACAAATTCAACATTCCACTGAGCCTGATTTCCAAAGATAGAACTGTCGTAACCGCCTCGGTACCGCCCGAACCGGGGAACGGCTCTCCCGGGCCGGAAAGTGCTGCGGCCACAACGGACAGACATAAACCACGGCCGGCAGCAGAACGAAAAGATTCGGCCGTGCCTTCCCAGAATCCACTTTCAGAAATAGTGGAACCTGAAAAATGTGACAGTCCGGAACCCGGCGTTGCGCAGGTTCCCCTGACCGGGCCTGTGGAATCGGGAACATCGGCTGCTTCAAAGTCACAGGAATCAGGATCTGGAAACGGGACCGGGCCCGCAGGCACAAACGCGACAGACACTGCGACTGGCAAAGGCAATTCCGGGATGGCCGACGCACAGGGGCGACAGGACACCAGGGCCACTGAATACGCAATGCTTGTGCGACATCGCCTTGAACAGCGCGGGGCGTATCCAAAGACCGCCCGCAGACTCGGGCTGGAAGGCCGGGTCGAGATGGTACTGAAAATCGATGGCAACGGGTCGGTGACCAGCACAACGATTCACTTATATTCAGGCTTTCGGGAACTTGACGAGGCGGCCATGGCTTCATCTCTTTCAATCGGACTTCTTCCCCCGCCGCCGGACAACATGGCAATCGAAATAATCGTGCCGGTTAAATTTTCAATGCGGCGGATGTAGGGGCGCGCCGGGGGCCTGAGTCCGAAGGGATGCGCCCGCGTTTCAAACGGTAATAGTAGGTGGACCTGGGAAGGCTGCTTTCAGCAATTTCTTCGTATCTGCTGGTCGCCACGCTTTCGGCTGGAACACCCGGGAAGGCCGCGTCATTTCGGAAGAAACGCCCGGCTTCCAGCGCCTCGCGCACCAGCGAAGGGTTTTCCAGACCTCGACCCGACAACATAAGTACCCGGGTCACAACATTTTTCAACTCGCGGACGTTTCCCTGCCACGGCCACCGCCGCATCACATCTACGACATCGGCCGACACATTAACCGGCCTGCTGACGTCCCGCAGTCCCGGGGAGACTTCCGCCGCAAAATGGTTAATAAGACAGGGGAGATCGGCCGGTCTTGCACGAAGCGGCGCAATCCTGATTACGTGACAGGCAAGACGTTCCAGCAAATCAAGCCGTAGACGACCGCTTGCCACACCATCGACAGGGTCAACGTTCGTAGCGGCCACCAGCCTGGCTTCCAGGGCAATCTCACGCGAAGCCCCAAGGCGTCTGAAGCTTCTTGATTCAAGTGCGCGAAGCAGCTTTACCTGAACCCAGGCCGGGGCATCAGCGACCTCATCAAGAAACAGAACTCCTTTGCGGGCTGACTCCAGTGCCCCGGGCCTTGAATCGACCGCCCCGGTAAATGCGCCGCGTACCCAGCCGAAAAGCTCGGCCTCGGCAAGTTCAATCGGAACTGCCGCCAGATTGACTGCGTGCATCGAGCCCGAAACGCTGCCCAGATAGTCGGCCACAAGCTCTTTGCCGGTCCCCGATTCCCCGAGGATCAGAACAGGTTCACGGGTCAGACCGGCCGAAGCCGTCTGATGCATGACCTCGATCATTGCGTCTGACGAACCCGACATTTTCCCAAGGCGCACTACCCGCTCGCCGTACCGCCCTTCAGAAGCAGACAGACAACTGATCACGCGTCCATCGACACAAGCCGGAAAACCTTCCCGTATCTGCACGCCGCCTACGGAAACACCATTTTCAGCAGGCCTTGCGACGGTACCGGCAATCTCGACAGCGCGCCCACCGCAAGGAACAAACACAGACTGCATCTGCGATACGTCCCGCCAGGCAAGCAGGAATCCACTGGTCATCTTGATCTCCGATTTGAAACAACGGCCAGACAATCGCGCCCTTATCCCTGGCTGTTTCACATTCAAAAGGCGGACCGCGCAGCTACGGTGGCTTTGACAGGCGCAGGCGGCTCTGCTAGGTTTGTTCAAGGTCTTACAGATAATTAATGGATTCAGTTCAAGGGATCCAGACTGGCCGGAGGTTCATATGGGATTCGGAATAGGCTGGTCCGAAATATTGCTGATTATGCTGGTTGCTTTGGTCGTTCTGGGACCAAAAAAACTACCGGATGCTGCAAAGAGCCTGGGAAAAACCGTTCGCGAACTGCGAAACGCAATCTCTGGTCTTGAAAATGAAATTCGGGGCGACGAGGCGCCAAAGCCACTGAAAGAAATCAAACCGACGGCCCCTTACGGCGATCAAGGTGCAAAATTTTCGGCGCCGGTGGTCCCGGAACCGGATAAGCGTGAGGGGCCGAGCGAAACCCCGGAAAAAGACGCCTGATTTCAGATCGCGACAACCGTGAAAACAAGCTTGAAGCCGCTGACCAACTTGCACGCTCGACGGGAAGTACGATGGAAGAACACAGCATGACATTCATGGAACACCTCGATGAGCTGAGGTCCAGGATTATCAAGATTGCAGTGGCCGTTGGCGTAGCCTTTGCCGTAGCCTGGACATTCCACGAAGAAGTATTCCATTTTCTGGCCAGACCGGTGATGAAAGGTCTGCAGGCCCACGGCATTCAGGCACTTCAGGCACTCAACGTCACGGAAGGAATTTCTGTTTACCTGAAGGCATCGGCGGTAGCCGCGCTTTTTGTGGCATCACCCTGGGTCATCTGGCAGATATGGGCCTTCGTAACGCCGGCTCTTCACAAGAATGAAAAGCGGCTTGTTGCGCCTACCGCAATGCTGGTGGCAGGGTTCTTTATTCTTGGCGTCACGTTCTGCTACACAATCTTTCTGCCCATAATCGTAGAGTTTCTGACTGGATTCGCCATGTCTTCAGGCGACATGGTCCTTGCCCCGACAGTCCAGAGCACGTTCGGCATGGCCATGTCTTTTCTTCTGATATTCGGACTGGTATTCGAGCTTCCCCTGGTCATGCTGTTTCTGGGGCTGCTGAACATCGTGTCCCCGAAGTTTCTTTGGAAATACAGCAGGCACTTCATCGTTGTGGCTTTCGTAATCGGGGCCATTTTCACCCCGCCGGAACCGGTTTCACAGACACTGATGGCCGTTCCTCTGTGTCTTCTGTACATGCTCGGGATACTTCTGGCCTGGGCCGGTAAAAATATGGGTGGCGCAAGCAGTCGGCGCAGGGCCATTCTGGCAGTAATTCTGTCTTTTTTGATATTCGCTGCCGGGATCATTATCACTGCCTGGCAATGGAACAAAGACCCGGCCCCGAAGGCTTTGCCCGTATCTTTTAATGCTTCATTTGTCCTTTTAATTCCGGAAGGTTCCGAGACCGGCCAGGTGTTTCTGGACAAAACTGGCGACGGGCAGATCGCGAAGGACAACGGCCCGACCATCATATCGGTCGACCCTTCCGGGCGGCATATCACCCGGACCGGGTCGGCTGAGACCGCTTCAACTGACCAGAATCCCGCTTTGCTGTGGCCGGCTTCACCTGAATGGACAGCGATCATCCCGACAGACGTCATGGCGGCCATGTTGACCGGCCAATGTGCAGGAAAAGTATCGCCCTGGACCATCGCACAGGATAAATACCTGTCAGTCAGGGCTGTTGAAGCCTCACCCGGCATTTCAACTGTCGTCTTTTCAACGTCAGACGGGACGGCCTTAAACGTCCCGGCTTCAGCCGACGGCAGCGAAATCGGGCAGTTCATTTCAAATAATAAAGATGATGCATACGCATCCGCCAGGGACAAAGTACCCGGTGTTTCAGTCGTGGTTTCCACCCCGCGTGCAGCGGAATTCTTTGTGACGCTTGTATCCGGGGCGGCCGGGAGTTGCCGGTGAGCCGTATCTGCGCAAAGGAATTCTGCAGAACAACGCCTTTATGCTTAAAATGTCCCTTGGTAAAGACGTTTCTGACCGGAAAGGAGAACTCTGTTGCCTGATTCGGAAAAACCAGCAAACGCGAAGATTCAGGTACAGGCCAGGCTGCTTGATGTCTTCCTGCCCGGCGCCGGAACTTTGCTTTTCGGCAACCCCGCACTCGGGCGCCTGGTCATGTCCCTGTGGATGACAATCCAGCTTGCCTTGATTTCCCTTGTACTGACATTTACGCTTAACGCTTCAAAAGTATTGATTATTGACCTTATTCTGTGGGTCATACTTCAGGTAAATCTTCAGGTCGGACTGAACAGTTTCAAGCGTGGCAGAGCAGAATCAGGTACCGGCAAAAACAACATAAGCGCTTCATCAATCATATTGATTCTTCTAATGTATGTAGCGATTCCAGCCATATTCATGGCGTCAATTTCCAGACATGTCCAGACCATCACAGTCAATGATTTCGGGACATTCCCGGCCATTCTTCCCGGTGAAACGCTTCTGGTTGTAAAGCCCGGAAAACTGACCGCTGAAGTCGGCAGACTTGTGGCATGGAGCTCCGATGTCGGATGGACGCTGGGGCGAATTGTCGGAACTGGCGGGGACAAAATTGAGGTGCGGGAAGGCGAGGTTTTTGTTAACGGCATGTCCAGCAGAGTGGGCGCCACGCGAGAGGTTTCGCTGAACAGATACAATCTGGATCTTGATTCTGACGCACGCGAATCTGCTGATCTCAGGATTGTCACCGAACAGCACGGAGACCCCGACAAAGTATCTGTCGCCTTTTTCCGTGAAGGCGTAACCACCGGGGATGTCCGGGCTGAAGTTCCCGAAGGAAAAGTATTCATACTGTCGGACAACAGAAGTACAACTGTGGCGCTGGACTCGCGGGACGTCGGCCCGGTTTCAATTGAACAGATTAAGGGCACTCCGCTGCTTGTAATCTGGTCGCGCGGTCAGTCATTCTTTCCAAGGCTTGAAAGAATCGGCGCTTACTGGCAATAACGTTTTCAGCATCTTCAACATCATGATTGTTTGATGACCACTATCTTGTACAATACGGCACGGGCGCAAGTCCGCTTGAAGGTGATCTGATTTCGCCGGAGGAACTATGAAAGGGCTTAGATTTCTTGCACTGGCCGTGGCGTTTGCTGTTTCATCATGCGGTGGCGGCGGGAACAACGACGATGCCGGGGACATTACCGGATTTGACATCAGCTATGACTCTGTCGGCA
The DNA here is from genome assembly GCA_964522105.1 of uncultured Anaeromyxobacteraceae bacterium. Lineage (GTDB taxonomy): Bacteria > Myxococcota_A > UBA9042 > DTJE01 > DTJE01 > JAGOFO01. The sequence continues at coordinate 29,898 of CAZFVA010000018.1, read as the reverse complement.
ACGACATTATTGCTGATACGCCGACTGACAGTGTCGTACCGGACGGCACCCCCGAGGACGCCATCATTCAGACCGATACCGGGCCGTGTATCTCGGTTGAAAGCGAATATGGCTTCAAAGACCTGTGCAACGGCACCGTGTATGACAAGACGACAGGACTTACGTGGCAGAAAGGATTCGGGGATTCCGGAATCACTTCGAACTCTGTAAAGGGTTACTGCGGAAACCTGGAACTTGGCGGCGCCAAAGACTGGCGTACGCCATCAATTGACGAGCTGCGCACCTTGATCGTCGGATGCCCTGCGACAGAATTTGGTGGATCCTGCCCTGTTTCCCAGAACTGCTGGCGGGAATCGTGCACCGGGGACCCTGACAACAACCCGCCCGGATGCAAATGCAGCAATTTCGGTGGTCCTGTGACGTTCCCGGGCAGTAAGCCGGAAGACGACATTCAGTGCTACCTGGACGCAACCTTCGAACACTGGTGCAATCAATACTGGTCATACACCAAGCTGCAGAGAGACCTCCAGAATCCGGAAAGGCTGTTCTACGTGACTTTCTATGATGGTGCGGTCAAATCAGTTGCTTCCGGTCAGGACATGAACTCGGCATACGTCAAGTGCGTCCGGGGTACAGCAAAAATTGCTATTCCCTGCTGGGACACATTTACACCGGTCCCGGGCTGCGTGGCTCAGTAATACTTCAGTTTACATCAGCAAAATGGCATTGATGGCGCCGGTCTGATATTCTGGCAGCGGTTTGCATTACGGGTGACAGGACAACTATGGGTCTGATTTATTTCATTCTGCTGCTTGGCGGGCTGATTTTCATACACGAGCTGGGGCATTACCTGGTTGCCAGGGCTGTCGGCGTCACAGTCCTGAAGTTTTCGCTCGGTTTCGGACCAAAGATAGCCGGATTCAAACGGGGCAACACCGAATTTCTACTGTCAGCGCTGCCACTCGGGGGCTACTGCAAGTTCCTTGGGGACGACGCGGACAACCCACCTGCCCCGGAAGACAGGAAGAAGGGATTTCTGACGACTGACATCTGGCGACGAACGCTGATTGTTCTTGCCGGACCCGTTTTTAATCTGATCCTGCCGCTGATCGTCTTTTTTCCAATGATGCTTGGCGAAACGACGCTGCAGCCGGCCATCATCGGTACGCCATCAGTAAACGGCCCTGCGTGGAAAGCCGGCCTTCGGCCCGGCGACAGAATCCTTGAGATTGAAGGGCGCCCGATCACCTACTGGTACGAGATGGTTGACGCGATTACGACCAGCCCGGGAAAAGCGCTGAAGTTCAAGATTGACAGCGCAGGGGCGACAAAACAAATCACGGTAACGCCGAAACGGATTCTGGACCCGACGTACAAACAGCTCGGGTTTGATAAACCGATCGGGCGGATTGAAGCCGCGCTTGATCGGGCAATTCCTGTTGTAACTGTAGTTGATAAGAGTCAGGCGATGATGGTCGGCCTGAAGAATCTTGACGCGATCAGAAGCATAGACGGGAAGAAGGTCTGGTCTTTTGAAGAAGTTACGGCAAGATTCCGCGACAAAGCAGGAAAAACCGCTGAAGTTACGGTGTCTTCACAGGAAGGACGGGTTTCGGAAAACAATGATGGCGACATGCCGGACAAAGTTATTAAGGTACCTGTGCCCGGGACCGGCGTCATTGAAGGGCTCGGGGACGGATCTTTTGTCGTCAGTTCAGTGGAACCGGGGTCGATGGCGGCCAGAGCCGGGATCAAGGCCGGCGATCAAATCGTCTCGCTTGACGGCAAACAGTTCGGCGACTCCGGCTTCATGATGTCAGAACTGGCCCAGGCGCCCGAAAAGGATCATGTTTTCGGTGTATTGCAGGAATCAGGCAAAGTCGATCTGACCATGAACCTGAAAAATCCGGCATGGGAACCGGGGTCGGCGGCACCGCAATATCTTGCGCCTGGATTTATGATCAGACGCCTTACGGTCACACCCGATCTGATTCCAAACAACAATATTCTGGCCTACGCCTTTGACCAGTCCTGGCGCAGATCAGCAGACGTGTTTATAGCAACGCTCGCAAGTGTTGCCGCCCTTTTCACCGGTGACGTTTCGGTCAAGCAGATGGGCGGCCCGATCATGATCTATGACATCGCAGCGTCAGCAGGCAAACAGGGCCTGACACCATTCCTTACCGTTTTGTGCTGGTTGTCGGTCAGCCTTGGAATCCTGAACCTTCTGCCGATCCCGGTTCTGGATGGCGGCCACCTTGTCGTATTCGCGATCGAAGGAATCCGGCGACGCCCGCTCTCTACGAAAGAACGGACTATCTGGTCATGGATAGGAATGGTGATGCTTCTGGCCATCATGGCAACAGTCGTAACGAACGACATTGCCCGGAAATGGGGATCCCTCTCGAAATAACTCAGGATGCAGAAACGATGAGCGAGTCGCTTGATATCAGACAGCTTCGGACTTCCAAAAAGAAGAAATCGGCCGCTGACGAACGCCGCCGACCGGTCATACTTGCGTGCGACACATCAACAAATACCGGATCGGTCGCCGTGGTTGAAGGCGGGGTGGTCACGGGCGAGATACTGATCAGTTCCCAGATCAGCCACAGCCTTAGAATATTGAAAGATGTCAAAACCTTACTGGCCGAGCGCGACATCAATATCAACGACATTGACGCCTTCGTTTCATCGGCGGGACCGGGGTCTTTTACGGGCGTGCGGATTGCCCTGTCCACGATGAAAGGGCTGGCGTGGAGCCTTAAGAAACCTTTGATAACAGTTGGTTCACTGGATGTTCTTGTGCACCCGGTCCTTCACCGCGGCATGGCAGTGCTGGCTGCGCTGGACGCCAAAAGGCAGGAAGTCTATGCCGCCCTTTTTGACGAATCGGGCCACCAGATCATACCGCAGGCTGCAGTCGCGCCGGCAGAACTTGCAGCAATGACAATTGAACTTATTGGTCCTGACACGACACTTCTGGCAGTTGGAGAAGGCATCGACGCGTATCACGACCTTTTTGCGGCTGCATTTGGTGACCGTCTGGTAAAAGTGGAAGATTTCAACAACTACATCAAGGCTTCAGTCCTTGGAATCATGGGCAATCTGAAATTGGCCGCCGGGGACTTTTCTGATGTTGAAACTGTCGAGCCGGTCTATCTGCGAAGGTCCGAAGCTGAAATCAGTCTCGAGAACAGGCAGAAACAGTCAATTTGACATGTCGTTTACCTGCATTTTGGGCAGTTCACCCCTTAACCCGCGGGCAAATCCCTGATACCATCCGTCCCGGCCAGGAACCATAATTCCTTGCACAAATGGAGATTGTGAATGAAGAAGCCCGGAATCCGATTCGCTGAGCCCGAGTTCTACAAGAAACTCGGCCTGATGTGCGGCATTGAGATGCACCGGCAGCTCCACACGAAGCACAAGCTTTTCTGCAAGTGCCCTGTCGAGCCCTACAGCGACGTCTATCATGCCGAAATCCTTAGACATATGCGCCCAACTCTGTCGGAACTCGGCGAGTACGACCCGACCGCGCTCATGGAATTCAAAACAAAAAAGGAAATCCTTTACCGTTTGAACCGTGACACGGTCTGTACATACGAAATCGATGACGCCCCGCCGTTTGCGTTAAACCGCGAAGCCTTGAACAAGGCGATGCGCATGGGGCTGATTCTGAACCTGTCACTGGTCAACGAAATCCACATCATCAGAAAGCAGTACCTTGACGGGTCAATCCCGACAGGGTTCCAGCGTACGACGATCCTGGGCATCAACGGCTACATGATAGTTGATGGCAAACGCATCGGCATCAGGCAGCTCGGCCTGGAAGAAGACGCCTGCCGCGAGATTTCGGACCATGGCCACAGAAGAACATACATCACCGACCGCCTGTCGATTCCGCTTATCGAAATCGTGACCGAAGCTGAGATGCACACCCCGCTTGACGTGGCGAAGGTTGTCAAAGCCATCAGGCGCACGTGTCACCTTTCAGGCGTCTGCCGTACCGGCTACGGTCGCGCACGCCAGGACGTCAACGTCTCCATCACCGGGGGCGTAAGAGCTGAAATCAAGGGCGTTCCGTCGATTCGACAAATCCCGGCCCTGGTACACTACGAAGCTCTTCGCCAGAAAGCTTTGCTGGAAATCCGGGATAAGCTGCTGATGCTTGGCGTTGACGGGAATTCCTTTGAAACAGTTGTGGAAATCACAGATCTGGTCAGAAATGACCCGCATCCCGCGTTTGCAACCCGCTGGGGCGCAGGCGTTGGCGCATCGGCCATAGTTCTGAAGCGCTGCAGCGGCATACTGGCTTACCCGACCGGACCGAACCGCACGTTCGGATCAGAAGTGGCTGACCGCATCCGCGTAGTCGCATGCATCGACCGCAATCCAAACATGCTCAGCTCGGACAATCCGCAAGCCTTCGAATACTCTGACCTTTTCGACAAAGTACGGGTGTTGGCCGGGGCCGACTCTCAGGACTGCGTCGTAATGGTCGCCGGGGCACGCAACGACGTCGAAACCGCCATGAAGGAAGTCCGCCTGCGCATGCAGGAAGCTTTAGTCGGTGTTCCACGTGAAACCAGAAAGTCGCTGCGTAACGGTGGGACGTGCTTCGAGCGCCTGCTTCCAGGGCCGAACCGCATGTATCCCGACACTGACCTGCCCCCGATCGTGCTGACGGAAGAAGACTTCGCCCGCGAACGGGCGCTTTGTCCTGAACCACTTTGGGAAAAGGAAAACAAGTATCTGGCGATGGGCCTGAGTCCCGAACAGATGGACAGACTGTTCACGACTGACCGGTTCATTGACTTTGACGCTGTTGTCGACAAAGTTGCCGTGAAGCCTTCAATTCTTGCGTACCTGCTGCTTGACCAGATTCCGTGGCTTGCAAAAAACAAGGTCGATGTATCCGGGGTCAACGCAGATTTCCTGGTCAACCTGTTTGCGGGTAAAGAAGACCTGAAACAGAAAGACGCTGCGGCAATCCTGGCCGGTGCTCTTGGCCACAACATGTACTGGACCGTTAAGAACGTGGGGGTGGCGAAATGAGCACACCTGATATGAAAGGATATCGCGGGCCGGGAAAGGCCCTGCTGGAAAAATTGAACGTCGGCGTCTGGGAAGACGTCGAGGTCAAATCCAAGTTCGGTGAATTCCGCGGCCTTATCCTTCCCAGAAGCGAAACGGCGGACGACAGCCACATAGTCTTGAAGCTGGACACCGGTTACAACGTCGGCATTTCAGTTGATTCAATCACTGAATTCAAGTCGTTCGGCAACAAGGAAGCGCACTACAAGATCCCGGAAAAGGAATTCCCGTTCGACCCGGCCAAGCCGAACGTCACGCTGTTCGGTACCGGCGGAACGATTGCGTCCCGGCTGGACTACCGGACCGGCGCAGTTATTCCGGCGTTTTCACCGGGCGAACTGTACGGATCTGTTCCCGAACTGGCCGACGTCTGCAACCTGCGGACTGAAAAGCTGTACGGCGTGTTTTCTGAAAACATGGGGCCGGAACAGTACATCGGACTGGCCACCGCCGTCGCCAACGAAATTCGCAAAGGCGTTGCCGGTATCGTCATTGGTCACGGAACTGACACGATGCACCACACGTCCGCCATCCTGTCGTTCATGGTTCAAAATTCACCAGTGCCGATCGTCATGGTCGGAAGTCAACGTTCGTCTGACCGCCCGTCATCCGATGCGGCCTTGAACCTGATTCATGCGACGAAAACCGCAGGATATTCAGATATTGCCGAAACGATGGTCTGCATGTTCGGGCCGACATCGGACGAATACGGCCTGCTTCACCGTGGCACACGCGTCCGCAAGATGCACTCGTCGTACCGGTCAACGTTCAGAACGATCGGCGACATCCCGGTCGCGACTGTCAGCCGCGAAAAGGTCACACCGCTGCGTGGCGACTACAAAAAGCGCCGCACAGACAACAACGTCATCCTTGATGCCGTTTACGACAACAGCTCGACGATTCTGTATTACTACCCCGGCATGAAACCTGACATGGTCGATTCACTGGTAGATAACGGGTACAAGGGAATCGTTATTGCCGGTACCGGACTGGGCCATATCAACAAGCCGGTTTACCCGGCCATCAAGCGGGCAATCGCCGCCGGCGTTCACATATTCATGACTGTGCAGACGCTGTGGGGCTATGTGCAGATGTATGTTTATGACACCGGCCGCGACCTGATGGACATGGGGATTGTGCCGTGCGGAAACATGCTTCCAGAAGTAGCGTTCATGAAGCTGAACTGGGCGCTGGCCCACTCAAATGAGCGCGAAGAAGTGAAGCGTCTGATGCTGACCCCGATCGCCGGCGAGATAACCCCGCGCGAACCGCCGGACGGCTACCTGATATATCAGGGCGGCCTGCCGGACATCGAAAGATTCATCAAGAATCACCGGATGTAATCACCGATATCGCACCGAAAATCTAATATTACTAATTAGTTAAGAACCCGACTACAGCAGTTTGTACGCATCCACGACAGCTTTGCGGGTGGCTTCGGTGGCCTGGGACAGTGGTGTGCGGACCAGACTTGAGCAGATACCGAGGTGTTCGGCCAGGGCCTTGCAGGGGGCCGGGCTGGTTTCGATGAACAGTGCAGCGTAAAGCGGGGTCAGGCGGCGATCCAGTTCGGCGGCGCCTTTCGCGTCGCCACTCTTCCACAGATTCCACAGGCGGACCATCTGACTGCACGCGACGTTTGACGCGACAGAAACAAGGCCACACGCACCGACCGAATAAAACGGCAGGCACAGGCCGTCATCACCGCCAAGCACTGCAAAATCAGGCGAAACGCCACAGACGATGTCCCTGAGTTGTGTGACCGACCCGGCCGCTTCCTTGACGCCGATGAAACGCGGGTCCTGCGCCAGCTCAATGATTGCAGCCGGCAGCAGATTCACAACACTGCGCCCCGGAATATTGTAAATGACGACAGGCAGCCCACCGTTGGCGACGACAGCCCGGAAATGGTCCTTCATGCCCTGCTGTTGCGGCTTGCTGTAATACGGCGTCACGACCAGTGCCGCATCTGCGCCAAGTTCAGCCGCACGGGCCGTCTTATCAATAGTGTCCTGAGTGTTGTAAGTGCCGGTCCCGACAAGCACAGGAACGCGACCACCGACCACATCAACAACCGTTTTGATTACCTGATCATATTCACTGTGACTCAGCGCCGGCGTTTCTGCCGTCGTCCCGCAGGCCACAAGGCCACCAACGCCGCATTCAATCTGGGTTTCAACAAGACGGCGCAGGGCCGGGAAATCAATGCTGCCATCAGGCAGAAACGGCGTGATAAGGGCTGTAATGACGCCTTCAAGCTTCAATACGTCTTTACCCAAGATAACCCCCTGTATTTCACGGATTATTTATCAGTCTTGCCCATTCTGTTCAGGGCTTCGTCCATCAACATACGGACTTCAAGATTGGTTTCATGCGCTATCGTATCAAGCAATATCTGGCGGGCCTTCGGTCCCCCGACGACCGCAAGGGCCGTTGCAGCACCTGCCCGTATAGTCGGTGCTTTATCCTTTAACCACGGCTTCAGGTCATCAATCGCTTCGAAGCCGATCAACCTGGCAAGGGCACTCATGCAGGCGGCCCGGACATCTACGTCTTCATCGGGGGTAGTCATTGTGGAAGTCAGAACCATGCGACTTCTGGACCCCTTGTACCAGGAAAGAGCACGCGCCGCCCGGACGCGAATTTCGGTCTTGACCCGGCGACCGGACAGTATGTCGACCAACACAGAGTCAACCCCTGAACCGCACTCCTTGAAATCAGCAGGCTGCGGGTCGCCCTTATATTCAAGCACCCTCATCACGTCCTGACTTTTGACATCCGAAGTAGGTCTGGCACTGACAAGACTGGCGAAAACGGGTCCCGCGATCAGCGCGACGACTGTCACAGCAAGAAGCGACTGAACCCGTGAAAACTTCATTATTTTCTGCCTTTTTTGCGCTGTTTGCGTGCTTCCTTTTCCTTCTTACGGCGCTTCTCTTTATCTGCGTTGGACGTCGCCTTACGTGGCTGTCCGTATGGCTGCATCAGCCCACGGGAAGCCGCGTCACCGGCCATGAATTCATCAACATTTTCGCCACGCGACCGGGCCAGGTCCATCGCTTCACGGAAACCGGGCAGACGGCCGAGCAAAGCCGGATGCTTGCCGACGCGCTTCATCACTTCGCGCATCGTTTCGAAACGCGACACAAGGTCTTTAACTTCTTCAGGTTTGCGACCGGAACCGCGCGCGATTCGTTTAGCGCGGCTGTCGTTCTTGCATTGCGTGATAATTTTGGGATTATTGCGTTCATCAGGCGTCATGGAATGGATCATGGCCTCGATGCGACCAAGAACCTTTTCATCAACGGCCGCGCCTTCGGGCACCATGTCATGGAAGAACGGCAGCTTTTCAAGCGTGCTTTTCAGCGAGCCCATCTGCTGGATGGCTTTGATCTGATCCAGGAACTGATAGAGGTTGAATTCCCCTTTCAGCATCTTGAGGGCGTCTTCTTCGGCCTTCTGCTCGTCAACGACCTTTTCAAAGTCCTTGACCAGCCCGACCACATCGCCAAAACCGAGGATTCTGGTGGCAACGCCATCGGGGCGGAACGCTTCCAGCTTGTCCAGGCCTTCGCCCATACCGGCAAACACGATCGGCTTGCCGGTGACACCCTTGACTGACAGGGCGGCGCCGCCACGTGCATCGCCGTCCATCTTGGTCATGATGACGCCGGTGATATCCAGGCGCTTGTCAAACTCGGATGCCATGCGGACCGAGTCCTGACCGATCATGGCGTCAACGACCAGGAATATGTTGGTCGGCTTCGTCCGCAGCTTTATCTGGGTCAGCTCCTCCATGAGGGGCTCATCAATCGCAAGACGACCGGCTGTATCAAAAATGATGACGTTGCAGTTATGTTCAGCGGCGTACTTTATCGACGAGTGGCACAGGTCCGGCGGCGACATGCCGTCAACGCTGTACACCGGCACACCGATCTTGTTACCAAGGATCTTCAACTGATCGATGGCTGCCGGGCGGTATATGTCGGCCGCGACCAGCATCGGCTTTTTCTTCTGATCCTTCAGAAGTTTCGCCAGCTTAGCTGCCGTCGTCGTCTTTCCGGTACCGTGAAGACCGACCATCATGACGATAGTCGGACGACCGTCCTTCGCCCACACAAGATCGCGTTCACCGTCGCCCATCAAGGCGATCAGTTCGTCATGGCAAAGCTTGATGAAGTGCTCGGCAGGGCTGATTTCCTGAGCGCGGCCCTTTTCCTTGAACTTGACCTGTACGACTTCGCCAAGTGCCTTTTCGCGGACGCGGTCTAAAAACGCGTTAACGACGGGCAGCGCGACGTCAGCTTCAAGCAGTGAAATGCGGATATCCCGCAAAATATCGGATATCGCGGCCTCGTCAATTATTGCCTTGCCCTGCAGCTTTGCCCGGGCACCCCGGAATCCTTTCGTCAGAACGTCGAACATAAAGCAGATTTCCCCGTTTCGATGTCAGTTTCCGAACCGTTTCCCGCCGAAAAATAAGGCTTTCCGGGTTATTGCTTATACGTGAAGAATGCCCTTTTCGTCAAGGGCGGGGACAGGGTGGCAACGTCTGTCGGCGCCGGTACCAACGCCTGCCTGACGTCTGTGTAACTGTCCATGCCAACTAATAATTTGTCATCCATATGTGTAGAATACATATCAAGACACATTGCCGGATAACCGAATCCGGGGAAAACCATGTTCTGTATGAACAAGACTGGCGCAGTTATTATTTCAATTGCCCTTATGGCATTGGCCTGCGCCGGTTCTGCGCCGGCAGACGATGCGGGCGACATATCGGGCGAAACGATCGAAGAGGGGCTCGACCATACGGTCCCGAAATTCAATGCCATCGAGGACTTCCTGACCTTCGCCGGCCCCGGACGCACACCTGCCCAGGTCAAATTCATCCTGAGCAGCTTCCAGGGTCCCGGCACTACAGTGCATTTCGAAGAACCCACCTTTTATTCGATGCACGACGAATGGTCGTGGTTTTCACTGCTGAACGGCATCGCGATACCCGGGTACGATTTTGGGCCGGTGTCGGGCAATTCATTCGCGACAGTCGCCGAGATAGTTACCTGGGCAAAAGGCCGGACCAGCCTGCCTTTCGACCTTACGTTCGTGGCTGAAGGCTCGCGCCTTTACTCGCCGCGCTTCTATACGAAAAGTTTCAACCGGACGAACGATCAGGGCGATACCATTTTGCGCTTCTTCGGATGCGGTTCGGTGCTGCACTTCGATGCCGACTCACGACGGCAGCTTCCCGGTGAAACATGGGCGTTTGAACTTGAATATACAGATGTGCCGACCGTGGCCGACGTGACCCGCTTTTTTGAAGTCCTGACCGAAGCCCTGCCCCCGGGCGTCGGAGATCAGATGCTTTGGCTGGTCCGCTCGACTTCCCAGAAAAACATCGCGTTACAGATTGACAGGCAGGGCGGCCCACTGGCGCATCGCTGGACGACATGGGAGTCACTGCAGGTGCCTGGCGACTGGCAGACGTACAATCCGGGAATTGCTGCCGGCATAGTCAAAATCATTCCAGCCGGGGAAGTTCCGGTTGTGGACATTTCCAAGACAATCGCGGTTCTTCGCGAAATCCCGGACGACCTGCCGCCGGTCGCTGCGATCATCACGGCTGTGCCGCAGACTCCGCTTTCGCACATCGGCATACTGGCCAAAGCCCGTGGAACCCCTAACATTTACGTGGCGGCCGTGGCGGACGACCCGCGATTTGAGACGTGGTCATCATATAGACGCCCAATCGTCATGCAGGCCACGGCGACAGGCCACACGTTCCGCGAAATGAGCGGCGCAGAATGGACCCACTACCAGTCACTTCTGACGCCCCGACAGGCCGACATCACCCCGATTGACGTGTCTTCGCTGCCGGATACGTTTGACCCGTTGACCGCCACCGGGGAACAGATGTCATCACTGGTGCCGGAGATCGGTGGCAAGACTGCCGGATTCCTGATGCTGCACAACTACGCAGAACTGGACCTGCCCGATCAGCCGCTCGGCCTGACAGTCCGCGGATACGCTGAATTCATGGCCACGCTTGACCCGCCTGTCGCCGAATTGCTGGCCATGCCGGACATGACAGATTCGCGTGTTCAACTGACGGTTACCGAAGGACCGGACGCCTGGCTTCAGGCCAATGGTAACAGCGACGCCTCACAAAAATGGCTGGCCGCTTTAAAGCTGAACCATGCAGGCGATGCCATAGGAAAAGCGATTGACGCCGGCGGCCTGCAGAAAATGATAATGACCGCCCCGATGGATGCGGCGTACCTGGGACGAATCACTGCGGCGCTGTCTGAACGATTTGCCTTCCTTGCGCCGAAGCAGGGGCTTCGATTCAGGTCGTCGTCGTCAGCGGAAGATGTCGAAGGATTTAACGGTGCCGGGCTTTACGAATCGCACACCGGATATCTGCATCCCGAGCTGCAGTCGGCAAAGAAGCAGTCAAAAACTGTCGAAGATGCTCTGCGACGGGTATGGGCTTCGTACTGGCTGTTTAATGCTTTTCAGGAACGGGCCAATGCCGGGATAGACCACCTGGCCGCCAACATGGGCGTCCTGGTGCACCCGGTTTTTGACGACGATCGTGAAGCCGCTAACGGCGTGCTGACGCTGGAACTGGTTCGACGGCCGGACGGGGATCTATTCGCCCTGACCGCCAACATGCAGAAAGGCGCGCTGTCGGTCACCAACCCGCCGGCCGGCTCGAACGCGCTGCCCGAGGTCGATCTGGTGCGGCGCACAGGGACCGGGACGCCTGTCGTCAGCCGGATACGCCATTCGACCGAGGTCGCCGAAGGGGTGGTTCTGCTGAGCGATGCCGAGCTTATCAGCTACCTTGATGTCCTGTCCCGGATGGCTTCGGACTGGCTTGACCTGCGAAATCAACCGCTGTTCATGGCTCAAAGGCGGTCAACCCTGACGCTGGACGTGGAAATCAAGCGCATGTCACCCGGATGGCCGTCCCTGGCTGATGGCACAACGAACCCGGAACGTCTGGTCATCAAGCAGGGCCGCACGATCGAGCAACCGATACTTGCGCCGGTGGAATTCAATAACATGCCGGTACCGAGGGACATCCTGTCCCAGACCATCCAGATTACAAAACAGACGTGCCAGTCAGGGTACCTGCAGATCGACGTCTGGGAATTCTTTACCGATCCGTCGCAAACGTGGCCTTTCGATTTTGGTACGGTACCTTTCGATGCGCATGTGACTTTCCGCGTAAAAGCGGTTATCCCCGGATTCCCGTTCGCGAAGGACGATGTGTTCCAGTTGATTCACCTGCAGGCCGCAATTACCCATCCGGGGCAGACGGCCGATTCTTCGTGGAGACTGAGGGTTGTTCCGCTGGACCCGGCAGATGCAGGCTTCACGACGCTGAACATCAACGCTTCAGGCGCGTGGTCGATGAACGGCGAGGCCGATGCAACGGTGTCAGGAAGCGACGCGGTCTGCACGACTACGGTACTGATGATGTCGCCAAAGGCATTCCTGGAAACGCTGCTCGGCGGGTGATAATGGCTGCCTGATCGCAAGCAAATTCAAAAAGACAAAACTGTCGCAGGTGCCTGTCCGGGAAGGCAGTTCAACCGCCACAGGAAGGCCCGGACGGGGCATCATCCCACCTGCCGGCAGCGCGACACTGGTTTTCAAAGTATGCGCGTTGTTGAATGGCGGCTTTCGGGTCAAGGCGCGCGACCTGAGAGGTCCAGCCATACCAGCCGACAGGCAGGGCCACAAGCAGCAGAATGGCTGCGATGCGACACGTCCAACAGCTATGAATGTAGAAAACAGTGACCAGCAGCAGCAGCACAACGACGGCAGCGGCGACCGCCAGAATCCAGTATGGCGGCAGATTCACACCGAAGAACACCCCGGACAGGCAACCGCCCTGAAACAGGGGGATTGTAAGATCATGAAACGGATTCGGGATGTTTTCGGGCAGGTGCGGGTAAACAAGCGTCGCCAGGCCGGTGAACATGATCGAGGCGGCGGCAAGGCCCGGAGCAACAGTCTTTGCGAAGCGGACACGCTCAATCAGCAGGGCGGCCGGAGCAATCAGGAAAGGGATCATCGGCGTCAGATGGCGCTGGCCGACCGTCCAGCCTCCATCCCAGTAAATCATGGATGACACAAAAGCGGCAGGAAGCAGGACCTGAACCAGACGGAACATCCCGGCCTGCCTGCCCGCAACGCGGAAATAGCTGACCAGCCCGACAAATCCCAGAATCAGGAATGGGGAAAACACAAACAAGCCCTTGGACGGCAGGAAAAAGCTGCCGACGAACTGGGTCCAGCCCGGGTAAAGGACGCCCATGAAGCCGCGTTTGTGAACGCTTGCAAAGAACGGGTTGGCAATGTGGTTGTAGCCGGTCTGCAGTACCCCGCCAAACGCTTCATGATGATAGAACGCCAGAAAGGCCAGGGGCAGCGCGGCACCGGCCAGAGCGACCGGCAGCCCCTTCCACAGCGGGCGCACGCGGACAAGAAAAAGTACGGCCAGCGGTAACAGATAGACAGCGGCCTGATACTCTGTCATCAGGCAGAAGGCCGCCACAAATCCGGCAGCGAAGGCATTCCGAAGCGGCGGAGATTCGCCCGAAAAATTAACCTGGGTCGGGTTTTTCCGTAACAGAAACCACACGACGTAAAGCATCACCGCAACAGGCTGATGGCCATAGAACGTCATGGAATATGGCATGGCCAGGGTGCCAAGACCGTAAGCAAGAATCGAAATGGCCCGGACCGGGGGCGACACGCCAAGTTCATCCATCTCGCGGCGCATCAAGCCAAGCAGCAGCAGCGTCGGCAGGATGCACGCAAGCATTCGCGCCAGATGCATGTCTCCGCGCAGACAGGTAAAACCGGCCAGGAAATGACGAATCACAACACCGGGAAAAGCCATCACAGCGGTCCCCGGCGGTTTGTCTGAAAAGAAACGGCCATCGACGACAGATTTGTCGTTGATGTTGCCGTATTCCTTGATAAAACTGGTGATTTCAAAACTGTGATTTTCGACCATCGCTTCGGTCAGGTACAGACGGCTCAATTCATTGGCCGAGTTCATCTTCGGAAAGTATGGAAAAAACAGAATCTGGACGACAAAGACCAGATAGATGGCCATGTGATCAAGATTCGAGAATATGTGGGGAAAACGACCGGGTGTGTTGGTTGAGCATTTCATGTCGTGATTGTAATTTGATTCGCCCCTTCAGGGCGAAAATTTGTGGAAATGCCATCATACCAGGGCCGATGGCCCTGGCCTGTGAATGGCGCATCCCTTGAGGATGCGTCGACCGGGTTCACGCAACCGACATCAAAATTTCTTCAATATCGGCGGCGGTCAGGCCGGGACGGCTCGCGACAAAGCCTTTGTCACCAGACACCCGGACTGTATCTTCAGCCAGCATATGAATGCTTTCTTTGGAAATGCCGACTTCATGCAGGCGCGTCGGGGCCCCGATTGACTTGAAGAACGCTTCCAGCCTGTCGATACCTTCCACCGCCGCCTTCATGTCATCTTCACAGACGACACCCATAACACGGCGGGCGAAACCGGCCCATTTTCCCGGCCCGGCCTTCTTAACCGCAAACCGCATCCAGGCCGGACTGACGATAGCCAATCCCATTCCATGGGAAATATCAAAGTGGGCCGAAAGCACGTGCTCGATGCCATGACACGGGAAAGGCGCCATCCATCCTGCGTGAACCCAGCCGTTCAGCGCCACTGTTGACGACCACATTACCGCTTCACGGGCAGCCAGATCAGACCCGTCGGCCACAGCGCGTGCCCCGAATTTAATCGTCGTCGCAATAACTGCTTCGGCAAGCCCGTCCTGCAGCGGCGTCCCCGGCGCTGCGTTGAAATAGCCTTCCGTGACGTGAGTAATAATGTCCACGACACCGGCAGCCGTATGATAAGCAGGCACAGTTAAAGTCAATTCAGGGTCAATAAGGCAAACTTCCGGGTACAGAACCGGGTGAATAACGGCCGACTTCTGCGACGTATCTTCGTTCGTCACGACCGCATTGCAGTTCATTTCCGAGCCGGTTGCGGCAAGCGTCGGCACTGTAATTACGGGAATTGTGGCATCAGGCTCGACAGTCGGCCGCCCGGCAACACGGACCATATCCCACGGATCGCAATCCATCAGGGCACCGGCAGCAATCACCTTCGCCGCATCCATGACACTGCCGCCACCAAGGGCGACTACGACCTGCGCGTCAAAAGCGCGAACGGCTGCAATACCGCGCCTGATTGTAGAAACGCGCGGGTTCGGCTCAATTCCTTCAAACATCTCAAAGGCAATGCCGGCATCTGTCAGGGATTTCAGTGCTTTATCCAACGTTCCGTTTTGCTTTACCGACCCGGACCCGATGATAACCATCGCCCTTGACCCGATTTCTGCAACCAGACCGCCAAGTTCGACAAGCCTTCCAGGTCCGAAAACGACCTTCACCGGATTCTGAAAATCAAACTTCATGAAATCATCTCCATAACGAGCGGCATTTCGGCCGACCGCTCTTCCCCGACACAAAACGCCTGTGCAATCATGGCGACAGCCTCGCCAAGACTGCTGTCATCGTTATATTCAATCACGGCCACATCGTCATCAGGACCGACCATCGTTCCCCTTCGGGCCAGAACGCGCACACCGACGGCAGGGTCTATGTCATCTTCCTTGCGGCGACGCCCGCCACCCAGAATTAACGATGCAATACCGACCTTTTCGCTGTCAATCGAAATCACATAACCTGCGCCCGCAGCCTTCACGCCAACTGAATGTCGCGCCGTCGGCAGCAGATCGGGATTATCGACAACTGCCGGATTTCCCCCCTGCGCCGCAACCATCTGCCTGAACCGATCAAGGGCCGCGCCGGACGCTATAGCACCCTGAATCCTGGCCCGCCCTTCTTCAACATTCGCGACCACGTCGCCAAGCCGCAGCATTTCTGCGCCGAACGCCACCGTCAGTTCAGTCGTATCGGCCGGTCCAGCCCCACGCAAAATCTGAATCGATTCCCTGATTTCCAGCGCATTTCCGACCGCCCAGCCGAGCGGTTGATTCATATCCGTGATAAATGCCGTCGTCTTCACGCCACCGGCCTTCCCGACCGCCACCAGCGTCTTCGCCAGCTCCCGCGCCCTTTCCGGCGTCTTCATGAACGCCCCGCTGCCGACCTTGACGTCCAGCACCAGCCCGGAAATACCCTCGGCCAGCTTTTTGGACATTATTGATGCGGCTATCAGCGGAATAGATTCAACGGTACCAGTCACGTCCCGAAGGGCGTACATGCGCTTGTCTGCGGGACAGATATTTTCAGTCTGACCGAGCATCGCCGCGCCGTTGCGCTTCAGACCCGCCCTGAATTCGTCAAGCGTCAGGCCGGTCCTGAAACCGGGAATTGACTCCAGTTTATCCAGGGTCCCGCCGGTGTGACCCAGACCACGCCCCGAAATCATCGGCACATTCACGCCACATACCGCTACAGCAGGCGCCAGCGGGATCGATATCTTGTCCCCGACTCCGCCAGTCGAATGTTTATCAATCTTAGGCCCTGAAATATCTGAAAAATCCATCACATCGCCGGAATGAAGCATCGCCGACGCCCACGCCCACAATTCTGTCGCATCAAGTCCTTTAAAATACACGGCCATCAGCAGGGCAGCCATCTGGTAGTCCGGGATACGATCATGACTGTAATCATTAATGATTTCAGCTATTACCGCTGTGTCCAGCTTATGACCGTCGCGTTTGTGACGAATGACTTCAGCAAACAGCATCGACACCCCCGGGGCAGATAACGTGTGGAATTATTTGACTGGACGGGCAACAACGATAACTCGCCCATCCTTGACCTTCACTGAAAATTGAACGTCCTTCACTTCCGGATCGGCGGTATGAATATCACGCTGCTTATCGAGCGTCCTGTCAAAGGCTGCACGGGTAATTCCTTCAACAGGAAGACCGACCGATTTTCTGGCTTCAAGGAAATCAAGAAAGACGTCGTTAACAGGCGCAACAGCCGGTGCCCCGATCTGCCCGCCAGCGACATCAACCGATTCGTCCCCGGCGTCAGCCATCGCGGCCTTCTTGATCCTGCGCATCTTCGGCGTTTCAAGTTCGCCCATATTGGCCGCCGTACCGTATCCCTTCTGGGCGCGAAGCTTGTCACGCGTAGTGCGGCCCATTTCCAGGTCGCGCATGATGCGGTCCCAGTAAACTGACATGGTCCGATACCGTGAAACAGATGCCTGAAACCTGAACTTGAAAAAAGCCTGGGTCGCATCGTTCAGGATAGACTCACGGATGCGGCGTTCAAGCTGGTCACGCAGGACTGTCGGGGGCACCTTTTCAAGCCCCATGAAGAATCCCTGATAATGCACCCTCAACCGTTCGGTTATGGCCGCAATCTCGGCTATTTCCTGCTCAAGGTCTTTGTCCCTTGCCATTTTCGCCCCCGTCCACGGTTACTACACGATCGTCATTTCAACACGGCGGCAACTTCGTCACGGGCCACGGAAACCTGCTCGCCGGTAGTCATGTTTTTCACCATGACCATGCCTTGCCTGACTTCATCTTCACCCAGAAGTATCACATATTTCGCACCACGCCGGACAGCGTTGGTCAGTTGTTTCTTAAGCTTTGCATCGGGTTCTACGGTTGGTTCACAGGAAACGCCGGCGGCCCTGATTACTGAAACAAGGCCGAGCGCTGAATCAAGCAGGTCTGCGCCAAACATACAGACAACGGCGGTCGGACCTGCGCCTGCCTGCGGGGCCTGCCCAAGCTCAACTAAAGCCGCAAACAGCCTGTCGACGCCGATGCTGATTCCGACTGCAGGAACTTCCGGCATGCCGTACGTCTCGAGCAGGCAATCATAGCGACCGCCGCTCATAATCGACCCGACCGAGGGCAATTCTGAAAGGGTTGTCTCGTAAACGGTCCCGGTGTAGTAATCCAACCCGCGCGCAATTGACAGATCGACCTTGATTACATCGCCAAAACCCATTGATACCAAAGCGGAAAGCACACCTTTCAAATGTGTAAGTGCCATCTCGCCAGATTCGGACATCACAACAGGAAGATTATCTTTATCAAACGACGTGTCTGCCCCGGAGATTGCACTGACCATGGCGGCGGCACCAGCAATCCCCTGTTCCTTCAGCAATTCCACGACAGCATCACGCCCCGACTTGTCGATCCGATCCAGGTTGCGCAGAACAGCGGTCTGCTGCTCGGGGGAATCAACGCCGAACTGTTGCAGGATGTCGTTCAGCACACCGCGATGACCGATACGGACCTCAAACTTCTTCAATCCAAGCGACTGCAGACCCATGATACCGGCCGCGATACAGTCGGCATCGGCCAGCGGTGATGCAGTCCCGACAATGTCGGCGTCACACTGCATGAATTCACGGAAACGACCGTGCGCAGGCTTTTCCGCCCGCCACACAGTACCAAGCTGGTACCGGCGAAAAGGCTTCGGGATGTCGCGATACTGCGCAACGACGCGCGCTAAAGGCACAGTAAGGTCGTATCGAAGCGCCACCTGACGGCCACCGTTATCTTCAAATTTGTACAGCAACTTCTCGCCTTCATCGCCGTATTTGCCAAGCAGGATGTCAGCATATTCAATGGCCGGCGTCGAAAGCGGCGCAAATCCGCACACCTCGAAAGCCCTGGTGATGCAGTCCAGCATGACCTGACGGCCTGACTGTTCGGCAGGAAGAAAATCGCGAAAACCCTTCAATAATCTGGGCTCAATTACATTTTTCATAATATCGGGCATGCCCCTGCGTTCAAAACGCGGTATTTTATCATGGAAGCTGAAGGATTGACTTACCCGTGACAAAAGCCGGATTCCGACAGACAGTCAGGGTGGCGATACTCGCGTTCGCGGCAACGGCGACGGTCGGCTGCGCAAAACCAGAAAAACAGCAGCCCGCAACATGGCATGTACTTGACTTCACACCAGTTTCACCGGAAACGCGAAACTGTGCACCTCTGTTATCCACGATTTACGGACTGATGGCGGCGTCAGACCTGGCAATGCCGCAGGGCTCGCTCAAAGTAGCCACTGGATGCAACCCCGACCTGCCACCTTCAACTGCGGCTGCCATGGTCGAGTTGAAGGTAATCAACAAATCCAACGTCTTTGAATATTTTGAAGGTGCTTCGCAAATCAACATCGAAGCACCTGATGACGCAATTGATTCAGGGGCGGCGGCCGTTTTCCTGGCTGTCGAACGCGCGGCTTCGGTCTGGAAGGTCCGAACTTTTTCTGATGATGAAATATGCGCAAAGTTGAAAATTGCGGCTGAAGGCGGGAATTCAACCGACCTGCCAGTTCTGCTGATGACGTTTGATGAAGTGGCCGAGCGCGATCTTAAACGATGCCGAACGTCCCTGATTGCGCTTGCCCAATCAAATGAACCACGAATCGCGCTGCGGGCGGTCGGAACGATCGGGATTATCGGGGACGCCACGGACTTTGAAACCCTTGGAAAGCTTACGCTTTCTGACATGCCCCAGATGTCATGGACCGCCACACACGCAATCGCCGACATAGGCGGCCCGGATTCCATCAGGGCGCTGGAAATCATTGCCGGTCAGGCAAAGACGGAACCGTTAAGACGCGAAGCCACGAACCTGGCTGAACGAATACGACAGCGCCAGCGGTGATGTAACGGCCTTGCTTAACATCAATGCCGACAACGTGGCCGGGTTAGGTTATCCTTGAACGGGCCGGCAACGCCTGCAGCATGCCGGATGTTTTAGCCCGAATCAGGTTCAAGCTGTGATACCAATCGACGAAATAGCTTTAAGTGACTTTAATCATTACCATTTTCTTGGCATCGGGGGCGTCGGCGTCAGCGCAGTTGCGCGACACGTGCTGGACGCCGGTAAGACCGTTTCAGGTTCAGATGTCCGTGAATCGTGCCTGACCATGGAGCTGCGGCAGGCTGGCGCGGAAGTTTATATCGGCCACAGCGCTGATAATCTGAAAGGTGCCGACATTGTTGTTGTTTCAACGGCAATTCCACCGACAAATCCTGAACTGCTTGCTGCCGCCGATCAGGGGATTCCGATCGTGCACCGGTCGATCGTCCTGCAGGCGATTATGAGGCTGCGCCGTTCAATCGGTGTGACCGGTACTAACGGCAAAGGCTCGGTATCGGCCATGATTACCTGGTTGCTTGAACGTGACGGCCGCAATCCGGCGTTCGCAATCGGTGCCAGGCTGCTGAATTTCAACACAAATTCACGTCCAACAGATGGCGAAACGATAGTCTGCGAACTGGACGAATCAGACGGATCATTTACAAACACCAGTCCCGATGTACTGCTGATAAACAACCTTGAAGCAGACCACCTTAACTACTACAAAAACCTTGAAGGGCTTCTGGCCTTGTTTTCCGGATACCTGGCCGGCAATCGCGCACCACGGCAACTGCACGTCCTGGGCGATGACCGCAACATCCGGGAAGTCCTGCGGCGAAGCGGCGCGACCGCTGTGACCTGGGGTGAAGGCCCCGACAACGATTACCGCGTCAGCGGCATTAGAACGGTCGGAATGGCGACCGAATTCCAGATGTCAGGACCGACCGGCGACCTCGGCCTTTTCAGACTTGAATTTCCCGGTGAATACAACGCGCTTAACATGGCCGGGGCAATCACGGTCGCACTGGCCGATGGCATCAACATTGACGTCATACGGGCAGCAATATCTGAATACCGGGGCATGGAAAACAGATTCACGTGTGTACCGGTCAACGACTGCCTGATCGTCAAGGACTACATCTCGCATCCGACAGGAATCCGCAGCGTCATCCAGACGGCCAGAAAATTCGCAAAGGGCCGAATCGTTACGGTTTTCAAGCCTTATAGATTCACGATGATTCATTATCTGGGCGACGAATATTCCGAAGCTTTCAAAGGTGCAAATCACACGTTCATCACAGAAATGTACACGGCCGGGGAAGTACCAATTCCAGGCGTAGACACTGACTGGCTGGTCGCAAAAATCAGACATGCCGGTTCCGACGTAACATTTGTGAAGGATATGGACGACCTTGTACCGGCAATTACCGCACAGATGCTGCCTGACGACACCGTCATATTCTTCGGGGGCGACGACCTGTTCAGACTTGCAGACCGAATCACACAAAGCATGAGGTAATTATGCTGGTAGATGGTCAGAAGTTCTGCGTCATCGGGATGGGAAAAAGCGGTATCGCCGCATCAAATCTGCTTGCGGGACTGGATGGCCACGTCATTCTGTCAGACGCACGCGACACCCCGGACCTTCGATCCAGCGTCGCAAAGGCTGTCCATCGACAGGTTGAAACTGTCTTCGGGGCCGAAGAAATTCTGCCCGGATCTACGGTAATCCTGTCGCCCGGAATTTCGCCATCCACACCTGTCTTCAAACGGGCTTACAGACTGGCGGCAGAGGTCATCGGCGAAGTTGAACTGTTTTACCGCCTGTTCCCGGGGCGCATCGTCGCAGTTACCGGAACCGACGGGAAAAGCACTGTTACAACGATGATCGCGCACCTTTTAAATACCTGCGGGATTAACGCTGTTGCAGCCGGCAACCTTGGTAACGCCCTGTGCGGACTGGTCCCGCGCCTGACAGACAAAGACGTTGTTGTGGCCGAAGTAAGCTGTTTTCAACTGATTACAACGTCACGATTCAGACCGGATGTCGCGCTTGTCACCAACCTTGCACCTGACCACATCGAGTACCACGGAAGTTTCGACGCCTATGTCCGGGCAAAAGCTCTTGTGACGCGAAATCAGGCGGCCGGGGACGCCTTCATCAGAAACATTGATGACCCGATTTTAAAGACATGGTTCAAGCCCGGAAATGCCTGGACCGTTGATAACGGACAAACGATTGCCGACGTGTCCAGAACCGAAGTTCCTGAAAACGGGGCCTACCTGGAAGATGGCGCACTGTGGGCAGTACAGAACGAAAAGATCATAAAGATATGCGACCGCACCGAGCTTTCGCTGCCAGGGCCGCACAACACTGATAACGCCTTGATGTCTGTGACTGCCTGCATGATGCTGCGGGACAAACGCGTAACAATACAAGGACTTCGCGCGGGACTGATGTCATATGTCGGGCTGCCGCACCGTATCGAGTTTGTCCGCGAACTTGATGGCGTCAAATGGTACAACGATTCAAAGGCGACAAACCCCCACGCCGCGAACGTCGGCATCCGATCATTTGAGGGACTGCCTTTGATTTTGCTGGCCGGGGGCTATGAAAAGGGACTTGAGCTTCACGACATGGCCACGGCAATCGGCGAAAAGTGCGAGCACGTCGTGCTGTTCGGCGCGTGTGCAGCAAGGATGAAGGATGAATTCCCCGACTCTGTGCCGATTCAGATCGTGCAGGACTTAAAGGCCGCAATTGAAAAGGCCCGCAGCTTCGCCCGACCGGGCAGCGTCGTCCTTCTGTCCCCCGGCGCGTCGTCGTTTGATCAGTTCACCAGCTTTGAAGAACGCGGGGACCAGTTCAGGGCCGCCGTCATGGCGCTCAAGTAGACTTCTTTTTTGATTTCCACCACGCAAGCCGCTCACGGATAGTCTTTTCATAACCTGAATCGCGAGGCTCGTAGAACCGGTTCCCGGCCAGTCTGTCAGGCAGATATTCCGAATCAACCCAACTGCCGTCATAGTCGTGCGGATACGCGTAGCCCTGGCCATAACCCATATCGGCCATACCTTTTGCCGGTGCATTCCTGATATGCATTGGTACTTCCAGCGAACCGGTTTCCTTGACAGCCTTTTTGGCAGCCTTCAACGCCAGATATGACGCGTTGGATTTTGGACAGCACGCCAGGTAAGTACACGCCTGAGCCATCGGGATCTCGGCCTCGGGAAGTCCAAGAAACAAAAGCGCATCCCGGGCAGCTATCGCAAGTTGCAAGGCACGCGGGTCGGCGTTTCCGATGTCTTCGGCTGCAAAAATAACCATGCGCCGACAGATGAACCTCGGGTCTTCACCGCCCTCGAGCATCCTGACCATATAATAAACGGCGGCATCAGGATCGGACCCGCGCAGTGACTTGATGAACGCTGAAATTACGTTGTAATGCTCCTCGTATGCCCTGTCGTAACGAAGACCCGGACCTGTCGCCACAGCCGCCACCACGGCGGCATCAACTACGCCAGTCCCGGCCCTTGACGCATGATCAACAGCAGCCTCGACCAGATTCAACATCCGTCGGCCATCGCCATCGGCTGCACGCGAAAGCAGTTCAAGGACATCGTCCGGGACCACAACATCCCGTTTTCCCAGTCCTTTTTCAGTATCGATCATCGCCTTTTTTGCCAATGCAATCATGTCTGCTTCAGACAATGGCGTCAGGCGTACAACCCTGCACCTGGACAGAAGCGCCGAATTGACCTCAAAGTAAGGGTTTTCGGTAGTTGCACCAATCAGAACGATAGTTCCGGACTCAACATGCGGCAGAAACGCATCCTGCTGAGCCTTGTTAAACCTATGAATTTCATCAATAAACAGGATGGTGCGCCGCTTGTCATGCGCCAGACGCAGGGCGGCCTCGCCAACGATCGCGCGGACTTCCTTCACGCCTGACAATACGGCTGAAAATGGCACAAAAACGGCCTGCGTACTTTCGGCAATAATTCGCGCAAGCGATGTCTTGCCGCAGCCTGGCGGACCCCACAATATCAACGATGGAATCTGATCGTGCCGGATGGCTTCCCGCAGAAAACCTCCTTCGCCAAGCACTTCCTGCTGACCGACAAAATCATCAAAAGAAAGCGGGCGCATCCTTTCGGCCAGGGGACCAACGCCCCTGTCAGCGAACAGATCAACCGACAGCCCGTCCAACAAATTCTGGTTTCCTTCACGGTCCGACATGCAAACACCTTTACAACCGGCCGTTATTCTAATACAAATGGATACCCGGTGGCCCCGGAGGCCGCACCATTTCAGCAACTTTCCGGGAAACATCGGTATTTATTAAAATATTGGTTTTATCTGTGCCTGGAAGGCCGTCATTAAGGCCGGGAAGGAGTACATATTATGCGTATGATGGATACCAAGCCTGCCCTGACTTTTGATGATCTGCTTCTGGTGCCGCAGTACAGCCAGATTCTACCAAAAGACACTATTCTGAAGACAAAATTGTCCAGAAGAATCGAACTGAACATCCCGCTTGTCAGCGCGGCAATGGATACCGTGACCGAATCAGGTACGGCAATCGCCCTGGCACTTGAAGGCGGAATCGGTGTTATTCACAAGAACCTGTCGATCGAAGAACAGGCCCGCGAAGTTCGCAAGGTCAAGAAGGCCGAATCGCGCATCATCGAAGACCCTGTCGTTATTCTGCCCGACCGCACTCTGGCTGAAGCCCGGGCAATCATGGCGGCAAAACACATTTCCGGGCTGCCTGTCGTTAATGAAGACGGCAAACTGGTCGGGATGCTGACAAACCGTGACGTGCGCTTTGAAACCGCCATGGACAAGCTGGTCTCGGATGTAATGACGAAGACCCCGGTCATTGGTCCGGCAGGAATTTCATACGCCGAAGCCCGCGAGATCCTTCACAGGGAAAAGATCGAAAAATTGCCCCTGGTTGATAAAGACAAAAGACTGTGCGGACTTATCACGTTCCGCGATATTGAAAACGTTGGAAAGCATCCGAATGCGGGCAAAGACAGTCGCGGGCGGCTTCTTTGTGCGGCGGCGGTTGGTGTCGGGGCCGACAGGCTTGAAAGGACGGCGGCCCTGGTTGACGCCGGGGTTGACCTGATCGCGATCGATACTGCGCATGGTCATTCGAAGGGCGTCATCGAGGCGGTCCGCGAACTGAAAAAAGCGTTCCCCAACATTGATATTTCAGCAGGAAACATTGCAACGGCAGAAGCTGTCAAGGCGCTTGTCGATGCCGGGGCTGACGTCGTGAAGGTCGGAATCGGGCCCGGTTCAATCTGCACGACCCGCGTTGTTGCCGGCATCGGCGTACCGCAGGCGACCGCGCTGTCGATGTGCGCCGAAGAAGCAATGAAACACGGAATTCCATTAATTGCCGATGGCGGAATCAAATATTCGGGCGACGTCGTCAAGGCCATTGCCTGCGGCGCGTCAACAGTCATGGTTGGCGGCGCTCTGGCCGGCACCGAAGAATGCCCGGGCGAAGTAGTGTACTACCAGGGCCGCGCTTACAAGGTTTACCGTGGGATGGGCAGTCTGTCGGCAATGAAGGCCGGCTCCAGGGACCGCTATTTCCAGGACGACTACGAACCGGAAAAGCTGGTCCCGGAAGGCGTCGAAGGCCGCGTCCCTTACAAAGGTCCGCTTTCACGGGTCGTTTATCAACTGATGGGTGGCCTGAAAGCCGGCATGGGCTACTGCGGCGCCCGGACAATTCCTGAACTGTGGGAAAAGGCCGTTTTCGTGCAGATCACCGACTCCGGCCTGCGCGAATCACACGTCCACGACGTCCAGATCACCGAAGAACCGCCGAACTACAACGCCCGCTGAACCAGATCTGCACAAAATTTCACAGACTCCAGCCGCATTGAAAGCTGAATAATATCAGACATAAACAAACCGGACATTGACGGTCCGATTTGATGCATGTATTGTCAGCCTTCCTGCGGCCATGTTAAACCCGGGTCATGGTGACCCGACCGGGACAGCCGCCGGACTACTTGTTTACCAGGTGCTTTGATGAAGATTACAAGGGCTACTGAATATGCGTGCCGTGCGTTACGTTTTTTGAACACGCAGACTGATGACCGCTGCTATTCCATTCAGGAAATTGCCCTGGCGGAAAAGGTACCGGTTCAATTTCTGGCAAAAGTGATGCAATCCTTGACTCAGGCCGGCATCGTTAAGTCAACCTGCGGGAAATCCGGTGGTTACAAGCTGCGGCGTACGTCGGAAAACATTTCTCTGGCCGATGTGTTCATGGCCGTGGAAGGCCCTGTGGCGCTGAATCCATGCCTTGAAGATGACTGCGAATGTTCGCTGCGCTGCGACTGTCATGTTCATGACGTCTGGCAGGAACTGCAGGATGCCATCATGAAAGTTCTGCAGAAATATAACCTTGAAGATGTCGCGCCAAAAAACGAATAGAAGTCTGCCTGAAGCCACGTCGCCTATTTCATCAGCGAATCATAGATAAAACTGAAGAATTCACGTGAAACCTTATCCACGATCCTGTTTTCCGCTTTGGCCCTCGCGTCCACAATCGTGTTTCCACCTTCCCGTTCGCTAATCGTTTTTGATGAAATTACATCATCGTTACCAATTGCCCGGACCGAAATGGCAGCATCTGCAGTGGAAAACGCAAAGCCGGAAGGGGTCATGCCGGTATCCCGGATTGTCAACACAACCGCGACCTGAACAACCGAATCATCAGCATAAGCCACAACCGGAATCCCGACCTTCGTCAGCGAATCCTGAACTGCCTGGTACATCCGCTTTGAAACTGGCGTTCCGGTCGGGGTCACTGATATGTGAACCGGAAACTGACTGGCGGCTTCGGAAAACAGCCGATTCAGAGCTTCACTCGACACACAACCGGAATCAGGGGACCACGAAGGATTCAAAACGACTGCCTGCGATATCAACGGTTCACACTGGTTAAAAAGCTTGCTGGCAACCACAAGACGCCCGATCCGCTTAATCGGAGATTCAGACGCAGCCGCCTCGTCAACCATCCTGGAGACCTCGGCAAGAACGTCCGAAGTCTTTTTTTCAACCCTTGTAAAGGCCTTCCGCCTGTCAAGCACAGCCAGGGCGAAATACTGGACTGTCTTCTTATCGAACCACGTCTCGGCAATCCTTACGTCCTCGATAACCATCTTCGTGGATGTTGACGTCAATTCCCGAAGGTTTTCCTTGGAATAATCAGTCTCGACACCATTCAGATTGGTCAGAAGCAGGCTCTGGGAAGAAACAGAAGACGAGTCCACGGACACACGAAACCTTTTCGATATCTCGGCCCTGGCCCTGTCTGCCGCCTTGTCCCTTGAATCGCCCTGTCCGACCCCCGAAATATAGTGGCTGTCAGGGAAATCGCCATGCAACCCGCTCATAGTCCAGTCCGGCTGTTTCTGCGCAGCCAGGCACCCAACTGAAACCAGACTTATGGCCAGCGCCAGCAAAACAGATACTCTTTGACCATTGGCCAGATAAAGACCTTTCCGAAGCATCTGAAACGAATCCACTTTGATGACCTCCCGATGTCCTGCAGATGTAATGTTACAGCGAATTATGGGGATTTTCTAGTTGACTGGAGCAGGTGCGGCTTCAACTGCAGCGACGTCACCCTTCGGACCGAAATTCATTACTGCAAATTCCTTGACGGCATCACATGAGTGCAGAATAACAAAGGATTTGCCGTTTTCAACAACGTTGACCTTGACAGGAATGGTGTTGACTACTACGCCAGATGCGTCAACAAATTCGACCTTCATGTCGTGCACGCCGGCAGCAACTGGAATTCTGGCCATCGTATAAACGTCGGGAAGGGTCATCCAGCTTCTGGTGTCCGCGACTTCAACAGCCTCGGCGATCTGAACGCCAAGATTGACCACACCCCCGACAAGAGCAGCCCATCCACCAGCCTGCTTGGAAGCAGAAGCAGCTATAGCGGCAGCAGCTCTAGCTGCCTTCTTGAC
Organism: uncultured Anaeromyxobacteraceae bacterium; assembly: GCA_964522105.1. GTDB lineage: Bacteria > Myxococcota_A > UBA9042 > DTJE01 > DTJE01 > JAGOFO01. The sequence goes on along the minus strand of CAZFVA010000018.1, from coordinate 2,113 downwards.
AAGATACAGAGCCATGGCGCGCTTAACGGCACGCTCTCTGACTGCCAGATTACGTTCTTTATTAACTTCAACAGCGATCCTGCTGAGGTCATACACCGGGACTGTAGTAACAGTCATTCCAGCACCAACAACTCTGGAACCGGCAACAACGGTCGGACTGGTAACAAAAATCGGGTAGGTAACTACGATATTGTCCTGACCATCAGTCTCGATCCACTTTTCACTCTGCTTGTGCACAATAGATCCAACACCGGTGATTACGATAACTTCGGACCTGGAACCGGCTGCATCGCAGACCCCGTCAGCAGGCATATCCGAAGGATTACAGATCTGCTTTTTTACGGACTGAATATCGGCAGCCAGTCTGGACGGAACCGTGATTCCGTAGGCGGTTCCAAGCATCTGATAGTAGCCGAGAGCCTTCACGTAATTAGCGTTGGCATCTTCTAAAGCCTTCAGCCGCTGATCGCTGCCCTGGCCTTCAAGCGCCGCATTCGCTTCGTTGATAAGACCGGCGATGTATGTGGCAAACGGGTCAGCAGTGAAACCGGTTTTAATGTTGTTTCTGGCCAGCAGTGCAACAAAATCGGCCTGCTTCGTATCGACCTGCTTGGCTTCGATAAGTGCGTCGCCATAACGGCCCATCGCCAGGTAGTTCATCGCCTGCAGGATGTCGATCATGTTTCTTTCGAAATCTTCGCCTTTGTAGGTGCCCTGGGATTCATTCCAGCCGATGACGGCCAGTTCATCCGAAACCTTCGTGGTGAAGTATTCCTTCAGCTTTTCGTCAGCCTGTTCCAGATACATATTTGACTGCTCAAATTTGCCTGCCCTGTTCAGGACCATGCCCATATCTGCGCGGTCAACAAGGAAGTTCTTCTTGGATTTTGCGCCGATTTCTTTCAGTCTGGCTTCAGCGGCATCATAGTTGCCCTGATTGAAGTCAGCCATGAAATCCTTTCTGACGGCACTGTGGGAGGCACAACCGGTCATCGTCGCAAAACCGATGACACTGAAAAGACACAATGAAGTTACCAGACGCCGAGACATGTTATTACCTCCCTTCCAGACCAACAGGCAACAAACCAACCACCAGCTGAAAGCTGGCAGTCAAAAACCGAGCAACATAGCGATGTGCTATGACCCTACCAGGTAACAGTCTTCTGATTCTTGAACTTCTTGATGTCCTTCATACCGATCCAGGACTTTTCAGACGTCGTGACGTTGTTCAATTCAAGCTTAATCTTGTAAAGAACGACTTCTTTGCCTTCCCATCTGTCGCGGACCTTGGAGATATCACCGAACAGAATAAAGTCAGCGCCAATCTGCTTTCCGACGCGGGCGGCCATGTTCGGATCAACTGCGCCGTTGTTCTGATACTTCTGTTCCTTCTGAAGCTCATTTCTGAACTGGGCGTTCGTAACAACCTTCACCTGATTGCTGTTGACAAGCGCCATTTCAATATCATTCAGGAATGTTCCGGGATTGATGTGTTCATCCGTGTTGTTGTACACACGGCCAACGACGACAACCGGCCTTCTGGCTGAACCGGTCTGACTTGTAACTTCCTGAGTAAACTCGCTGAGCCAGATTGAGTTCAGGCAGTTGTTAATCATTTCCTGTGAAACAAGTCTTGAGTCGGTGTCATTCCAGTTCCCTGAAAGATCGACCTGCTCGTCAACGCCGATGCGCGTAACCTTCATCGTCGGTCCACAACCGGTAACCAGAATCAACAATGCAGCAGCAATACAAACCTTCGCGACCCTCAAGCTCACCGTCCAATTCAGCAACATAAGTCCTCCTGACCAACCTCAAAAATTGCCTGTTGTACCCACTGATTGTTAATGGTTTCTCGACTTTGAAGGCTATCACTTCAGGCAGTGTTGTCAATTACAAAATCTTTACAGTTGGGGCGATTATCATGACTGTCCGACCGATCACCGGATCTTCATAAGAAGCGCAGTAATGGCGGCCGGGGTGATACCTTCAAGGCGCAGGGCAGCACCAATTGTAAGCGGACGTTCGCGGGACAGACGCTCGCTGACTTCGTTGGAAAGGCTGGCGATTGCGTGGTAATCGATGTCAGGTGGAATGGCCAGGGATTCGTACTTTT
>CAZFVA010000017.1:55681-67326 GCA_964522105.1 uncultured Anaeromyxobacteraceae bacterium | reverse complement strand
ACGGGCTGACGGACGACATTGACACAAACCGTTCGTACACATTTACCCGCTACCTGACGGTCGGCGAAGGTGACGTTGCCGCCGCCATCAGACCTGTTTACGAACTTCGCAAGACCCCCTACGGTGAACTTTCCGGCCTGACATTCGAACGCAAGACGGGCAGACCGCTTTCGAAAATGAACGTCTTCGTCCTTGAATATCTGGTTAATCCGGACACCGGCAAGGAACCTGTCACATTCCAGGAATACCGGATTCTGGCCCAGAAACAGATTCGCAGCTCCGGGTTTGTTACCCAGATGGAATCTGACACCGGGATTGATTTCAGCCTGGATGGAAGCTTTGGCGGCCCGGTGAAAACCGGTACTTTCTTCGTCTTCGCACACGATGGAAAGATTGGAAACAGCGATCTGGTCAAGGTTGAAATCCGCCAGGGCGAAACGGCTGTTGTAAACCTTTCAGTGGCTCAACCAGCCTCGATTGAATACCGGATATCTGATAACTCGGGCCTTCTTATCCCCGGCAGAATAACTTTCATGCCGGTCGAGCTTGATTCCGGTGTCCTGCTGGACCCCTGGACGGCTTCCAACGAACCGGAACTTGGCGATTCACGTTACGACCATTCAATCGGTGTGACCGAACATTCACTTAAAGGTGAAGGTGCCGTCACAGTTCCTGCAGGAAAGTACAACATTTACGTGTCCCACGGCATCGAGTACGGCATCAAAAAGATTGAAAACTATGAAGTCCACGCTGCCGAAAAGAAGTCCCTCTCGATCCAGTTGAATCGTGAAATGGATACCACGGGGTATGTGGCCGGCGACTTGCATCTTCACACTATTGCCTCGACGGACTCCAGTCTTGACATGGATATGCGCCTGAAGTCTATCCTGACCGAAGACGTTCAGTTTGTTACTGCAAACGACCATGACGTCGTCATAGACTACCAGTCCTGGATTAATGAACTTGGCCTTGAAGGGTATTTGCTGTCGGTGCCAAGCGAAGAAACGTCGCCGCTGGAATGGGGCCATTTCAACCTGTGGCCGGCGAAATTCGATGCTACAAAAGTCCCGCTGCACGATCCCGTTCCGTGGCAGTCAGCTCAATCAATGGAAGAGATCTGGCAGGGTATGTTTGACCGCGCCGACGGCCCGATCGATGCGGTTGTTCTACAGCTCAACCATCCGCGTGATGGCGTCATGGGTTACTTCAACCAGGTCGGGATGAAGGCGTACTCACTTGAACGCAAGACCGGTGGAACAATGATCTGCTCGAAGGCCGTCGAAGACGCGCCCTGCAATTTCGATGTTCTGGAAATCTTCAACAGCAAGACGCTGCATTACCTTTACACGCCGACAGTTGGCGAAATGGAACGCTTCAACAAGTGTTTCAAGGAAATTGTCGCGGCCACATCAAAAGAACAGTTCTCGTTTACGGATAACGGCGTGAACGCGACGTGTGGATGGCTTCAGGCTGATCCGGAAGCCGGGTGTTCCGGACTGATTGGCAAAGACGTGCCGGCCGGACTGGATGAAACAGAAACGAACGAGTGGTATTCCCGCCAGGATCACTGCGTGTGGCACGCCGAGATGCGCGAAGCCCTTGCGTACTGTGACAAAGCAGACACAACCAGAACTAACTGCAAGCGGACTGCAATGGAGGCTGCAAAGCTTATTCAGGGCAGATACATGCTCGAACGCACGATGCTGGAACAGGAACTGTCATTCGCCACTTATGCACCTGCGGAAGGCGATGAAAACACTGCCTGCAACGAAAACGGATGCCCCGACATCGGATGCAGCCTGCAGGACGCATGTGAAGCCTGTCTGAAACCGATTGCGGCTGACTGTTACGAAGACGGTGGCTGGACAGGTCTGTGCATGACGATGTGCCGTGACAACTGCCCCGGGGACGATGCACGGCCCTGCGACAGCTCGCAGCAGCCGATCAACGACTGGTTCGCCCTTATGGACGCCGGAATGAACGTTGCCGTCAGCGGTAACTCAGATTCGCACAAAACATCGGCTGAAGTTGGCTACCCCAGAAACATGATCAAGTCGTCCACCGACCGGCCGGAAGCGCTTGATCGCGACGAACTGAACCGCAACATCAAGGCTGGCCGCATGGTCGTAACATCCGGCCCGATGATCGACTTCGAAATCCTGGATGAAAACACGAACGTCCGCGGGCAGCTGGGTGACACAATCACATCGACTGACGGCAAATTATTCGCCAGAATCCGCGTCCAGACGCCGTCGTGGTTCAAGATCGACACGGTCGAGATTTACAGCAATTCGATGTTGATCAAACAGATTCGTGTCAACAGCAAACCTGAAGATATCGTTGACTTTGACGACGTTATCGAGCTTGAGAGACCGGCCGTGGATGCCTGGTACGTTGTTATGACAAAGGGCCTCGGTCAGGAGTCATTCATGACCCCTGTCTATAAAAGAAGCCCCTATGGCAACATACTGATCTCCACCATTATTGCCCTCGGCGCCCAGGCAATCCTTGCCAACTTTGATTCGGTTCTGGCTGTGGTTGAACCGCTTCTCGGCTCGGTTGACGATCTGCTCAGTTCAACAGAATGGCCGGACAGCATCCCCCTTGTGCCTTTCGCTACAACGAACGCCATCAGGGTGGACGTTGACGGTGATGGATTCAAGGGCGCAAGAGCTGTTGACAAGGACGCCGATGGCGAATGGGATCCACCGCCTTTCTGCTCGAAGCCCTGTTCGGCAACGGAACAATGCGGCTTGAACCAGGTCTGCGCGCCCCGACGCACCGGCGAAGGTCAGGAGCCCGGTGAAAAGATCTGCAAAATCCCGGCTAACAAGACCTGCGCCCCCTGAACCGATTTTCTGCTGATTCAGCCGGGACCAACTTCTGACAGGATTATCTGATGAAAAAGCTGATTCTTGCCCTGTTTGCTGCGGTAGTCGCAATCCCGGCCAGTTCGACGGCATGGGATGCGGTGACAGTGCCTTCAACCCGCAGGGTCATGCCGGCCGCGACACTGGCGTTCACCACCTATGACAAAGCCGTGATGGAAGGCGCCCGCAACGAATGGGAGGCTTTCCAGATCATTGTCCGTTCTGCCAAACCTGTAAGCGGCATCAACGTCGTTCTGTCAGACCTGACAGACGACAGCGGCAACACAATTCCGGCTTCGGCCGCAAAACTTTACCGCGAATGGTTTTTCAATGTCGTGACCCCGTCCGGCGCCGGCGTTCAGGTAACTAACCATGAAAGGCAACCCGGCCTTTATGCCGAGCCGCTGATACCTTTTGTTGATCCGTACTCGAATGAAGTCAGGCAGGTCGGCGCGCCGTTTGACCTGACTGCCGAAGATCCCGGTCTGGCCGTCGTTTACATCGACATCCATATTCCGGCAGATGCCGTGCCTTCAATCTACCGTGGCACAGCCACCGTTACAGCAACAGATCAGGTCGCGTTAACCATCCCGGTCGAACTGACGGCATGGGAACTGGATATGCCGTCAGAAAAGACGGTCGGCACATCGTTCCGCATGTCCGAAGACAACGTCCGCCTTTATCACGGTGGAACCGACCCTGAACAGACCTCCGAAAAGTACGCGGAGATCGTGCGCAATTACTACATCGCGGGACATGAAAACCGCATTGACCCGACAGGCTTTACAGGCCCGGTAACATTCAACTTTGGCGAAGACGGCCACCTTCTGGACGTTGACTGGACATCATATGACGCCTTCATGACCCCTTACGTCGATGGCAGCTACTTTCCCGACGGGATCGGAGTCACACGATTTGACGTTGGACTGTTCAGACCGGGCCGCAGCAGAACGATGACCGACGAACAGTACAAAGAAGCTTCCGCCGCTTTAGCCACTCACCTTGATGAAAAAGGCTGGTGGCACAAGGCGTGGGTCTACTCCACGGATGAGCCGTGGATGAATGGCGGGGAAGAAGAATGGAACGAGGTTATCCGCGACGCAACTTTGCTGCGTGAAGGTTCTTCGCTGTGGGACGGCCATGTACTTGTAACCGGCCCGAAATATGAACCGGCAGGCGACGTGATAGGCATCTGGTGCCCGGTTCAGCCGATGTTCGAAAAATGGTTCTGGACTGACAACGACTACGCCGGTCGCGGTGACTACGACGCACACATCGCCGGGGGTGGCGAACTGTGGTTTTACAACTGTAACGGAAACTTCCCGCCATACCCCGGGTACGACATCGACACAGCAATCGGATACGAGCCCCGGATACTGAAGTGGGCTTCTTACTTTGAAGGGGCTACCGGCTATCTTTACTGGCGCCAGCTCTACTGGGGCCACTTTGACCCGTGGGTCGAATGGCAGAACGTCGAAGGGTTCGGGAATATCTTCGCCCGCAACGGTGACGGACTTCTGATGTACCCTGGCGATCACGACGGCACGTACCCCGACCCGAAAACACCGGCATGGCTTTCAATTGACGGACCGATTGTCGGGTTCAGACTGAAACAGATCCGCGACGGATTTGAAGACTGGGAAATGTTCGTTCTGGCCGAAAAGGCCGGCATCGGCGACTGGGTCCACAACGAGATTTCAAAGATCTATGACCGTTTCGGGGCCCTTTACGTCGAAGACTGCACAGTTGAAAATTACTACTGCCCGGACCGCGAACCGTGGACTCTGGACGAAAATCAACTGCTGGAAGTCAGGCGACGGATCGCAGCCAAACTGATGTTCACGATGTACCCGGATAAATATCCTGATCCCGACGCCCCCATAGTGTCAGAAGATGAAGGCGCGCCTGTTGAACAGGCCGAAATCACTGATGATGTAATGGGCGACACCAGCGGCGACACCACAGCAACAGATACAAAAGTTACAGACACAAATACGGCAATGGATGCCGACACCGGCGCCGACGTCAACGGTGATACGCAGCCCGATATTTCTTCAAACGGATGCAGTACCGCCAGTACGCCGACATCAGTTTTTGCTGCAGTAATCCTTTTTGTGCTTGCCTTCACAGCTTTCAGACTTCGACGTTTATCAAGCAAGATTGACAGTTAGCCGGTCAAATCCAGCAGATCAGTCGCTGCCCTGATAATCAGGAAGATGCGAACTGTGTTACCACAATAATTCACAGCACCAATTTGATCATCTACATGAACTTATGTAGTCTAGTCACTGCCTTATCGGATGATGACATTGCACCGGATAAATTAAAACCGGATACTTCCTGCTGGAGGTTTATCATGCCAAGAAGACGAGATGAAGACCTGCTCAAGGATGTCGGCCGCAGACTTGCGAAAATTCGCAAGGACCGCGGTTGGACCCAGGAGCAGCTCGCTGAGAAAATCGGTATCGCACCTGTTACGCTGTCCAGACTGGAAACCGGCGCCCGGGCCATGAGCCTTTCATCAATGTCGATTATAGCCGGCATGCTGGAAGTCGGCCTTGGTGACGTCCTGGACACAAAAGGTCCGACACCTGCGCAGACCCTGCCCCCCCGTGAAAACGAAATGCTGAGACTGTTCAAGGAACTCCCATCTGACCGGCAGGATCTGCTGCTTCGGGTGGCAAGAGTTCTGGCAGAGTAAAGGCGGGTCGTTCCGGGCAGGAAACCCTGTAAGACTTCTGAATATGCGGTCGGATTTATTTCCGATCACGGTTTAGTCTATACTGCCATCCATAATGTCAGGAACCGACTGACACAATCCTTCAAAGCGGCAAAAATATTGAAAACCGTTGCAGTAATCGGGGCCGGTGCTTCAGGCATGATGGCGGCGATATCGGCTGCCACTGGCGGCGCATCAGTCACACTTTTTGAACACACTTCCAGGCCGGGCAGCAAACTGCTTCTGACTGGCGGCGGAAGGTGCAATTTCACACACGACTGCGAAGCCCGGGACATGGTCAAGACAATGGGGCGACGCGGACGATTTCTTGGTCACGCACTGGCCATAATGGACCCCGCCGCCACGCGATCCTTTTTTGCCGCAGCAGGGGTGCCATCTGTCGTTGAAGAAGATGGCCGGGTCGTTCCAACATCCCATCGCGCAGTTGATTTACGGCGGGCCCTGTGCGACAAGCTTGAAGAAAATCACGTCAGAACAGTAACCCACGCAACAATAAAGGCAATCAGGACAGCAACATCCGGATTTGACGTTGTCCTGCGGGACACAGAACAACATTTTGACGCAGTCATCCTTGCGACAGGTGGCTGTTCATATTCTGAAACCGGGTCCGACGGTTCCGGGTTTGAGCTTGCCAGACGCCTTGGTCACAAGATTGTCCACCCGGTTCCCGGTGAAGTCCCGCTCGTCACCTCAGGTCTGGAACTCGAACGACTTCAGGGGCTTACGGCCCTGGATGTCGAAGTCTCGGTCCAGCGGGAAAAGGGACTGCGGCGCAGGGGAAACGTGCTGTTTACCCACTTCGGCGTGTCAGGACCGGCCGTTCTGGACATCAGTGCCGACGTGTCCGAGCGCATCGCTCAAGGCACCGAAACCACATTGTTGATAGATTTTGTGCCACATCTTGACGCTGCCAGACTGGAACAGATGGTGACAGACTCCACTCGCAGGACCGGGTTACTGGCTGACCTGGTGGCGAAACGTCTGGCATCCGTTATCGCGGAAAAAATCGGATCAGACACTGGAAAGGCTGCTATCGAAAAGACCGTTGAAATGCTTAAGAAATTCCCGATCACCATTGCACGCACCAGGGGTTTTGACGCAGCCATGATTACACGCGGAGGGGTCGATCTTTGCCAGGTTGATGCGGCCACCATGCAGTCAAAACTGGTCCCCGGTTTATATTTTGCAGGTGAAATCCTTGACCTTGACGGCCCGATGGGCGGATTTAATCTTCAAACGGCGTGGTCAACAGGCTGTCTGGCAGGGGCCGGTGCCGCCGGGGACTGACCCGCAAATCGCCTGATACCGCCATTGCGCCGGGCTGATAATCACTTTCTTTTCAACAGTGATCGTGGCAACATTCCGCACCGGGAGCCCACATAAGCCTGTACAGCTTTCAAGTTGAAAATGGATACGTCCGAAAACATCCTGAAGCCACAGCCAGATGCCGCAATCGCGCAGCAGCGCAGGCATTCCAGCGCACTGATGAGAATCATCGCGGCCGTCAGCGTCATAGTCGGTATTGTCGGAATAGGCTGGATCATCCACTCGGTCGGGATTGATTCTCTGGGCGAAGTCCTTTCGAACATGTCCCTGCCGAAATTCGCCGTCCTGCTTGTCTGGTACTACCTGATGTTTGTCTTTGACGCCCTCGCGTGGCGCCAGTTGATAGACCGCAACAACCGACCGTCTTTGTGGGCACTGTGGAAAGCGGCCATAGCAGGCACTTCCATCAACCAGTTAACACCCGGCAACAATATCGGGGAACCGGTCAAATTACTGGTTCTGAAAGGCAAGGGTAATCCCGACGACATGATCGCGGCCCTGGTCGTATGGAACTTCATGCATCTGCTCATGACCATGGCGGTAGTCCTGATCGGGGGCGTGCCGATATTCATGTATCTGAAGGCCGATGCCAGTTTCATGCTCCTTTACCTTGCCGGCGCGATTGTGCTTGGTCTTCCGGCCGGGGTAATCCTGATAACTTTTAAATACAAGATACTGAGCCGGATGGCATCACTTGCGGCCCGCATGAAGATTTCAGCCGCCCGGTTACTGGTCTGGCAGGAAAAGATCGACTCGATTGAAAAAGCCGTAATTTCGGGAATCCAGACCAGGCCCCGCGACATTGCCATATCGGCCGGACACCTGCTGATTTCGCGCGGAATAAGCATAACGATGTCATTCGGCATCGTATCGGTGCTGAATCTGGATATCCCTTTCGTTACCGTTATATACATCCAGATGTTGAACCTTGCGGTCAATTCACTGTTTTCATTCGTTCCCGGACGTGTCGGCGTGCTGGAAGGCTATAACGCCATGATTTTCAAGGCACTTGATTACACTCCGCAGGTAGGACTGGCAGTGTCGATCGTAAGCCGGATAATTCAGGTCATAACCACCGTCATTGGTGTTTCGGTTCTGGCCCGACCCATGCTGAAAGCCAGGCACAAGCCGGCTGGAGGGGACAAATAATGCAGCAGATGAACTTTTTCATAATCTCAGCCGTCGGCCGGTGGGCAGATAAAAAGCTGCTCGGCCTGACCCCGACAGCAAGGGCACTGTTTCAGGCACGCACGGCCGGTGCCGTGAAGGTCACCATTCTTGTGCCCCCGGGGGCGAAGGCGACCAGTCCGAAAGGTGCACCGGTTGATGTAAAGCTTGAATTTGTGACGCTGACGGAAGCCCCGCAGGACATAGCCGGGCTGGCTGACTCTCTGGCTGAAAAGACTACCGGACCGGTACTGCTGATGGATTCAAACGCCATCTTCCAGCGTGACTTCGCAGGTATCGCTGTCACCAGGACGGGCAACACCGCGTTTTTCGCCACAGGCCGTACCGTGGCCGCTATCCGGACCGACAGCGGCGATTTTACGACAGAATCAATTGAAGACAGGGCGACCGATATCGACACGCCGACCAGACTGAAAGCAGCAAAAAAGATGCTGTACAGGGGACTGCGTAAACCACTGCTTGTGAATGGACTTGTCGCGGCTTACCTCCAGCGCCCGATGGCCCATGTCGTCACCATGCTGATCGTCAACACACCGATCCGGCCAAATCATGTGACATTGTTCGCAATGCTGGTCGGGGTATCCGGGGCGGTGCTGGTTGCCATGGCCGGGGCCAGGCCATGGATGATGCAACTTGGGCTGTTGATGTACTTCCTCGGCTCTGTTTTTGACTGTGTAGACGGCGATCTGGCCCGCCTGAAACATCAGGGCAGCTACATCGGTTCGTGGCTTGACACGATAGCGGATGACGTTTCAACCGCCTCGATCCTGATCGCGCTCGGACTGTATCAGGCCCAGATGACCGGACTGTTCGGCTGGGCCATTTTCGGGGCCGGGGCTGCCCTGGTCTTCATGCTCGGCGAATTTTACATCTATTATCATCTGGTTAAGATCTATCATTCCGGCGATGTTCTGGACTTTCAGTGGGCTTCCGGAGTAAAGAAAAGGGCCAGTGCCGAATCAATAGTTGATTATGTAATCCTGTTCTTCAAGCGCGACTTCTTTACACTGGCGCTGCTGGTTCTTGGTCTTTTCCAGGTAGTTCACGCAGGTCTTATCTGGCTTGCTGTATTGATGTACCTGTTTGGTGGATATGTTCTGGTCGACATCTTCCTCAGCCTGAGGAACCGTGGCTGGCGGACAAGGTCGCCGGACTGAACTTTTCAGGAGAATTACAATGGGTCACAGAGCTATCATTCTGGCTGCCGGTATCAGTTCACGTATCTTCGAACTGACAAAAGGACTGCCAAAAGGACTGATGGAGATTAACGGCGAACCGGTCGTCGGCAGAATAATCCGACTGCTTCGCGAAGCAGGGGTAAACGACATCACGCTGGTCGTTGGATACCGCGAAGACATGTTCCGTGAACGCTTCCCGGAATGCACCTTCGTGACCAACCCTGAATACCGCTCGACCAACACATGCGTGTCGCTTGAGCTGGCCCTGAAAGCAAACGAAACCGACAGCGTGTTCGTCATGAACGGCGATGTCTATTTCGAAGACGGCATTCTTCCAAAAATTATTGCGAGCGGCTGGGATACTGTCGCCGCAGTCAGCCGCCACAAACTGTGCGACGAAGAAATCAAAGTCTTCAACAAAGACGGCATGGTCACCACAATCGGCAAACACCTGAACGAAGATCTGGCATTCGGCGAGGCTTTCGGCATTTATATGATGTCACCCAGATTCTCGATCTATATGAAGCGGGCGCTTAACCTGCTGAACAACCCCAAGGTCTTTTATGAGGCCGCCATGGACCAGCTTCTGGCCGGTGGCCATCCGATGCACATACTGGACGTGGGTGACGCGGTCGTCCAGGAGCTGGACTTCCCGACAGACTACGAAGCCCTGATGAAGACGATTTCCACAAAAATGGTGTAATCAATGGGGTTTCAGGAAAGATATCAAGGGCTTCTACCTGGCCTCCGGGTTGGTAGCAACACAAACAACATGGACTTCTGGGGTATCACATTCGGAAGGCCCACGGCTTTTCTGCTGCTGCTGTTAATTGGCGACATCAGCTGGATGACCCCGAACATACTGACCCACCTTTCAAACGTCTGCATTGTGGCTGGATCTCTGCTGATGCTGCAGGGTACGTGGCCAATGTACCTGATTGCCGCGCTGCTGCTGAACGTGGCGCTGACTTTTGACTGCGCTGACGGCCAACTGGCCAGGTACCGTAAAAACGGTTCACTGGTTGGATCCTACTACGACAAGGTAACAGACCATTTCGGCGCAATTCTGATCTATTCAACACTGGCCTGGACAGTTTTCGAGCGAACCGGGCACGCCTGGTACTTTCTGTTCGCGATCGCGGCCGTCGGCGGCAACATCATGATAGGCTACGTGAAATGGATCGTAACGGCCCACAACAAATTCCCGCAGCCCGGGCCGGAAGAACCTGAACCTGGCCGAATGAAGACCGCCCTGCGCGTCCTGTTCAAAATCGTCCACTTCCGGGACCCTGACATCTTTCTGTGGGTCGGACTTGCCCTGATTCTTAACCGACCGGAAATCGGACTTATCCTGATGGGCTCGTCACAGATGATAGTCGCCATAGCGGCGGCCTTTCACCGTGGCTGGCTGATGTCGAAATAGGTTATCCGTAACTCTTCAAGCACCTGCAGAATGCCCACGGAACATGAAGTACGCAGCCCCGACCAGACAAATTGACGCCCACAGAAAATCCAGTGTCAGCTTTTCCTTCATGTAAAGGATTGAAAACACGAAGAAAACGCCCATCGTAATGACTTCCTGCATCACCTTGAGCTGGCCCAGGGAATACATGCTGTACCCGATCCTGTTAGCCGGGACCTGAAGGCAATATTCGAAAAAAGCGATGCCCCAACTGAACAGAATTGCCAGAAACAAAGGCTTCGTGCGCATGTCCTTCAGGTGGCCGTACCAGGCGTAAGTCATAAAAACGTTTGAAAAAACCAGAAGCATTACGGGAAATAGTCTGGACAACATCGTTAAACCCCGTTCGGTGATGTTTCAATGATTGTAAGTGAATCAGGTCGGCCGCCGTCAGCCTGACACTGAAGCTAATAATACGCTGACAAGACAGCAATCAGAAATTGTGTACAATTCAGCCCGGTCTTATCCGGAAAGGATTACTAAATGCACAGCAAACTTTTCAACCGCCTGCCGCGCGGTATTTCCCTGCCCGCAGCAATTATGGCGACTGCGATCACCCTGATCGCAGGATGCAGTTCTACAAATTCGAACCAGGCCGATGTTGCCGCTGACGTTGCTGCTGACGTTGCTGCTGACGTTGCGGACGTCAATCTCCCGGGCGATATCATGCAGGATTCGGCTGACACATCGCACGATGTTCGGACTGATATCACAGACGCGGCAGATGACGGGCAAGTGCCGACCGATTCCGTAACCGAAGAAGTCACACCACTCGACTGGTGGGTCGAACTGGCCCCGTCTGGACTGCCCCTGAACAGCATCGTCGGCATCGCCTCCCAGATGAGTACGAACGCCGCACCAAACGACCAGCGCGATTTCGA
>CAZFVA010000017.1:17254-55581 GCA_964522105.1 uncultured Anaeromyxobacteraceae bacterium | reverse complement strand
GTCAAGGAATACGAAATCTGGAACGAACCGAACGTGGCAATATTCTGGAAACCGGAACCGGACCCGGCCCGCTACGCGCAACTGGCAATCGCGTCGTATGCCGCGATAAAGGCCGCCTGCCCGGACGCCAAAGTCGCTTTCGGCAGCCTGGCATCATTCGGCCCCCCGAACATATTCAATACCTGGAATTTTCTTGCCAGCGCACTTGCTGCCGAACCGAACCTGTGCGATTCGTTCGACGTGCTGTCACTTCACCCTTACACATGGCTGCAGGAAGTGTCGGCCGAACACGACGAATGGCTTGATTTTGAAAGCACCATCAACAGTCAGACAGCGATGGTGGCGATTGCCCGCCAGATGCTTGCCGACGCCGGCTGTGCGCCAAAACCGATCTGGTTTACAGAAGTCGGCTGGCCAAGTTATCAACTGAGCGAAGAAAAAGTTGCCCTGTTTGCGATACGCAGCTTCCTGCTGACCGCGATGGACGGCGTCGAAGCCTGGTGCTGGTACACGTTCTGGGATCGCGAACCGACGAATGAAGGAATACGCCCGCACGAAAACTACTTCGGCACGTTCGGCTGGCCGGGGGAAGACGGCACCGTACGACGCGCCAAACCGTCGTGGAACGCCATTGTCGCAACCCTGACAAGGATTGGGACGTTCCGCTATGCCGGCAGCCTGAACAGCACCCTGAATCTGCCTGACGACGTTTACGTTCTGGCATTCGTCAATGATGAAGAAGACATCGTTCTGGCCGGATGGGACGGCCGCGACATGCCTGACATCACTTCAGGCGGGACGGCCGAAGGCGGCGAAGACACCGTCACCGAAATCGACATTCCGCTGCCGACCGGCATTACCGGCACCATCCTGTACGACATCTACGGAACCGAAACGGCCCGCGAAGCTGCAGCCCCGTCGATACACCTGACACTGACCCCGTCCGTACAACTGCTGGTCGTGGAAAAGTAGCCGACAAGCCACAACACAAATGACTGAATTTATTATCTAATCACTAAGGCAGATCAGCGGCACGGGTATTGATGAACGTCTTAAGACCTTCAATTGCAGCGGTGTGCTCGACCACCGTGTACGGCTTGCGATCACTGTCATCAGCAGCGTACGTCGCGATGGCTGCTGCAACCTGCGTGGCAAAACCGACCAGATCAAGCTGCGTCACAACTGCCGGAATACCTGTCAACGCCATCGTGTACTGACTCTTGCACGACGCGACACTCATGCACTTTGAACAGATTACACCTGTACATTCATTGAAGACCGGCTTATCAACGAACGCCCTGTCAGTTCCCCACGGAAGCATTGTGAAAACACCGTCGTTTGTGCTGTGCAGGAAGTAGTTGTTGCGGGCCAGTGAATACCCGTCAGCGTGCCCGATGTAATGTTCAACGGCCCACAGTCTGGTCATTTCAGCCAGATCAGCCACTCCACTGACATCGATCTTCCAGTTTTCATCGGCCGGCTTGTTCACCTTGTCTATAAGCGTGGTCAGGTCCGTCAAGTCTGTCTTGCTGCCGTCCTCGATATCAAAACTGTCAATCTCGCTGACGTAAAGATCGCTGACCCCTTCATACAGATGTGATGTGTTGTTGAAATTAGTCGCGGCAAATTGAGCGTCATACGCTTCAACAACAACATAAAGACCGTAATCCTGACCATTTACGGTTACCCACGCATAACCGGTTCGCGGCGCGGGAATCCCTGATGCACGCAGCAACCTGTAAGCCAAGGTTTCATGCAGCATCGTCCGGTCATCAACCATGCTGTTCAGCGTAATATTTTTCAGCCCGAAAATCCGCCCCTCGGTAGTGTACCCATCAGCCCTAATTTTGAAGGATGCCTTGCCCGACAGCGGCTGGAAGGACAATCCACTCTTCAGACGAACTCCGACTGCCTGGCCGGTCACGATCGCGGTACCGACAAAAGCGCTCAGTGTACCTGCCACAAATTCATAAGGATTGCCGTTCAAGGCAGTTACCGAAGCCTCGGGCAGGGTAATCTCGAACCTGGTAACAGTAAGCGGATCAAACAGTTCCGGGGGTGTATCAACCGTAAGGATATTTGCAGTTCCCTGCGTCGAAAGTGTCACCTGCCAGTCGCCCGTCATATCCGGGAAGCGGCCCCATGTGTGGCCGTCAGACACGACGCCCGGTTCCGCCTGATCGATAACAGCACTGTCCGCGTCCATCAGATAAATGATGTCCGAGCTGCACTTAATCCCGAACGTGAAGCCCGGGTCAGGGTCCTTGAACGCCTTGATGGTCACATACCCTTTCGCGGCAATGACGGTCCCGGCAGGTATCTGATACATATGGTCCTGATCGGTAAGACTGTCGGTCAGAAACCAGCCGCTGATGTCATATTCAGAGCCCGATCTGTTGACAATCTCGACCCAGTCACGACCCTGACAGTCGATTTCGTTCAGGGCGATCGGATCGACAGGTGTGGTGTCTTCAATCGAATCGACAGGCGTCACATCATCGCCAGCATCGACGACAGGTGTGACCGTGCCGCCACACCCTGACAGGGAAACAAACATGCAGGCGCCAATTGCGCATGATATCAAAATGTTACCGGCTACTTTCATCTTAGACTCCCTGACATTGGAAAAACCCCGACGCGCGCTTCGGGCAAAGTATATGAAAGGCTGTGGTCGACCGCGTAGCAATACTTGGAAAATCCACGCTGGTTCAGTTCGAAACGTCGAATCAGATTAACAACCCAGACGGGAACTCTGGTCTCGGTCTTGATTTCCAGCAACACCGGCGACTCGTCACAACTGTTCATTGTTGAAACCGCGTCATCATAAAAAATGTACGGCGAAGGGGGCTTCAAACTCATGGAGCCGTCCGCCATACAATATGAAAGGTCGCGATCAAACGTGATTCTTGCGTAGCGATCAACGTCGCTGACCCATGGTTCGCGGTTGTACCGCACAAAAAGAATGGGCGACGCCCCATAGACGGTCAACGCATCTTCAAACGATTCGACCAGCCTGGTCCGGCGGAGCGTCTTAAGTTCCGGATTAATTTCGTTCCGTAACACGTGATCCCATTCGTCCTCATGAATCCGGCGCCTGACCTTCCATGTGACATTCTTCAGTTTATGCTTCAGTTCAAGCCACAAAGACCCTTCCGAGCCGTCACCATAGAAACGGACCCGAGGCTTGAACCTTTCGAAACGTTTAAGTTTTGTGTCGTTATAAAAGCGCAGGTCCGGCGTATCAAAATACAGATTGTTGACCGTATATTGACCGTCAAGTTCAGTAAACTTGTCGGGGGAACAGGTAACCTTAATATGGTCCCGGATAGCGGGCACCATAGATCCTGGAATCAGATACTTGGATTCGTATCGACTGATTATTGAGTGCTTTGAATCCATCAACAGTCCCGGTTCAATTGCCCGATAATCCGTTAAAATTATCAACACCTGCCGCCACACACAGGTCTATGCAGGCCTCGGCATAATCACGCCGCGCATCAAGAAGCATATCTTCCAGTTCGACATCAGACAATTCAAGCTCAAGGATTTCGTCCTCGGGCATGGCCTGGCGCCTGGCCTCACTCATCATCTGACGCACGTTTGCACGGGTCTCGTCCGTCTGCGACATCAACAGTTCAAGCGCGGCCCGCGCGCTGTCCCACTTACTGTAAGCATCCCGGATATCCTGCTCAATCGCCTCGATTCCGGCAGCACCCGCAGATTTCCTGCTTTCCGATGCAACAGCGGCCGCTTTCGCCTGTTTACCGGCCCAGTTAAAAATCGGCAGTTCAATCCCGAACATCAATTCGCCCCAGTCTGTCTTTTCACGTTCATAGTGGTAAGCGACCTCAACGAACGACAACCAGGGAATAAGTTTCATCTTTTCAGCGCGATACCGACTCTGCGCCAATGCCGCCCTCTGTGCCGCCGCCTCGACCTCCGGGCGCGACTCCCACGCAACCTTCATTATCTGCTCGAACCCGACCGGATTTATGGGAAGAACCGACGCTGCAACTTCAACCGGCACGTCGACACCTGCAAGGGCCATAAGCCTGCTGCGACCGGATTCAAGTTCCTGTCTGGCTGATGCCACGTCACGCCTGGCCTTCAGAACGCCGGTCTGAGCCTTCACTTTTTTTACAAAAGAAACCTGCCCGATATTCACGAGCCTGGTCACGACATCAAGCCGCCTGGCCTCGATCTCCTCGCGGCGCAGCGCCAGTTTCAACTGATCAGCAAGCAGGGCCTGTCCGTGCCAGGCCATTCTTACCTGACCGACCAGCTTCGCCCTGTAATTGAAAAAATCTACGTTGGCATCGCAGTACTCGGATCGCGCAAACTGAGTCTTTTCGTTCAATTCACCAAGCTTCGGCGGACGCCAGCGCAAACCTACCTGAAGCTGGTCGTTATTCTTGTCCTGGGCGTACTTCGTGGATATGTCACTCAGGCGGACCTCAGGATTCCGAACATCAAAGCGCGCACCGTCAATCCTGAGTTTCTTCGCTTCCGCTCTTTTTTCCAGACGTCTCAACTCGCGACTGTGGCGCAGCGCAGAGTCAATCGCGTCCTTTTCGGACATACCGATGCCGACACTGGCGGTAACGTTCAGATCCGCCTCAACGGCTGAAGCCCCGGCCGGGATAATCAATGCGAGCGCAAGCAGAAAACACGCTTTACTTTTCATGGTCTGGCCCACGTCCCGCGATAAAATTTTGCCGGCGCATTGTCGGCATCGAACACAACCGTAAATGACGATTCATCTGTCAGACAGATACCTTCCGCTTTCACACCTGGAAACACCACGATCGACACAGCATCAAATGCGCCGCCCACACCGGAGGTAAGTTTGAAAAGCCGCCCGGTCTGCTCGCTGTCCAGAGCCTGCGGAACTGTCGAAAGTACATAAATATCAGCGTTCCCGGCGACAAGAAGGTCAGATATGGAAGCCCTTCGCCCGTTTACGAAGCCAAGATCAACTGTTCCCAGAACAGAAAGCTGGCCCGGTTCCAGCCGTGCCTTTTCAAACAGAGCATCAGGATTTTTCAGGTGCCAGATCATGGCTCCCTTTTCAGACACCGGTGCCTTCAGGCCAAGCAGCAAAGCGCCATCACGCCAGGCGGCTCCCTCAATGTTCAACTCAAGCTGACCGTTGTCTGCGGTCTGACCAAGACCGATCCCTTTAAGGCACGCCGAATCACACGAAGCGGCAAGCACGTCATAAAGACTGACAGCGCCCACGACCGTGAATGAACGACCTTCCCTCTTAACCTTCAAAATCTGCTGCCTGACTTCAGGCCGTTTACCCTTCTTGTTAAGATTCTGCGAAGACACAAGATAAATGAATCCGTCAGGGGCCATAGCTATTGATTCGAGATCATTAATTTCTTTGACGCCCTGCAGGATCACGGGCTCTGCCTCGACCACCCCGTCCGCGTCCATCAGAAACAGCCACGGCGCATGTTTGTTGTCGGCATCTCCCGTGTCGTCACTGACAATCACATAGCGCTTGATATCTTCCAGCCATGCAACACCGGAAGGTTCGAAACTGCCTCTGGGGACAGCAAGCGTAATCGGCAAAAGACTTTCCGGACCACGTACCGGACCGTCACAAGCCGGTGACACCTGCGCAGGTTCAACACCCGGCGTTTTGGCGGAACTCGCAAAAGCCGACCCAAATGTATGATCAACACTGTCAAGCATTTCAACGCGCACAGCTTCACCAGGCATAAGCTGATGGCCGGGATCAAGCTTCACCCTGAACTTGCGTGCCCAGTAAATCATGTCCCTGAACGCAAGCCGCTGCGGAATTGCCGAATAACCGGGATCAATAAACACAATTGATCCGTGGGCATCAGCGGCCGCGAGTCTGTGGGGATAAATATTGACCCGACCACCTATACTGGGCATGCGATCCGATGTTTCAGGAATATAGACGTCTATGAACTCAGCGTCCGGTTCTTCAACTGTCAGAATTGTCAGGAAGGCATCTACAGAATCGCCAGGCAGATAATTGATATTGACAACCCGTCCCGGGGAAGGTGAAATTACCTTGCGATTAACCCTTCTGGTTTCAACGGTCTTTAGTTTCTGCTTGATTTCATTAATCTTTTCGATGTTCTCGCTTAGCATCGACATCACAACGCGATCCTGATCTTCCTTCGTGGCGGCCGCCCCGCGCACCTTCTGTGTGTCAGTTCTTCCCGTAAGAACGGTGCGCTGGGTCGAAATCAGTCTGCCGAGAGTATCTCGACGAATAATCAGGTCCGACAGATCGCGTGAACGCCCCAGACCGGCCTGCTCGGCAGCGATAAGACGGGCAATTTCAGCCTTGACCGACTCGTACTCGGCAACCTTGCCGGCCAGATCGCTTTTGCGCATATCCATGCCCATGGCATCCGAATCACTCTGTAATTTCAGCTTGTTATATTCAAGCTCATAACGGGCACGATCGGAATTCAACTGGTCTTCCTGCCGCTTCAACTCGTCCTGAAGCCAGGCCTGTTCGACATCAAGGCCGGACGCATCAAGGTCAACAAGCAACTGATTGCCCGAAACAAGTTCACCAAGCGACACATAAATCCGGCTGATCCGTCCCGATTCAAGCGCACTTAATTTATGGATACGAGTCTCGACAACTCCCAGAAAATCCGCGTCAGTTTCCGACACGAAGTAACTGGCAGTGACCCCGATAGCCACCAATCCCCAGAATCCCCAGAACAGATACTTACGACCTGATTTCATCACATCACCTAAACTTCAACAGTGGTCTGCTCGTTTACGTAAACAAGACCCCGGAGGCCTTCGACCGCCTCCAATTCTGCAAGCAAATGGTCGCAATCCTTGTCATTACCGAAACGGACCTGATACGCATAGTCCATGTAGTCACCCTGGGCGATGCTTCGCTTTGTAACAAGCGCAAAATGACCGGGCACTCTGCCGACTATTTCTGCAACCTGTCGTGATGCCAACTGATTCGCGGGAACCTGAAAACGCACGAGGGCATCATGATTGCGGCGCTGACCAAAACGGGACACCTGCAGAATAATAGCTGCAAGACAAAACAGGACTGTCCCGGCTATCGCAGTCATGTAGCTCTGAACGCCGGTTGAAACGCCTACGCCAAGTGATGCAAACAGGAATATCAGGTCACGCGGATCGCGCAGATTTGTCCGGAAACGGATGATTGCCAGGGAACCGACGATGCCGATGCCGCGTGCGACATTGTCGCCAATCGCGATCATGATTACGCAGGCAACCATACTGCCCAGAATCATTGACTGGACCAGGCTGCTGGACCACGAAAGGCCCTTGAAAGTCTTTTCATAAACAACGGCAATCACTGAAGACAGCAGAAAGGCCAGCGCGATCGACAGCACCGCATGATGCCAGTCCATCTTTATGGAACCAAAACTGAGCAGCAGACTTTCCATCTTGCCTTCCTTGATTTCTCAACAGATCTGACAAAAAAACCTTTTCAGGATCACAACATGACAAAACGCTAATAATAATACGCCTTATCCGGGGTAAGCACATAATAGAGGGCGATAGTTGGTGACTTCAGTCCAGTTCACGGGAAATTGAAAGCTCTGCACGGCCCTGCGCATCAATCACAGCCTGACCTTCCGGCAGCATCCGTCCGACGACCGTGTCGTAAACCAGGACGGTCACGCTTTCACCGGGGGCACCTGTCAGAGTCACGTCTATTCCATTCTTTTGCGGCTTGATCGATTCAAAACGCTTGTCGGCGACCGTCACATACTTGTCAGGTTCACCGATCAGGGCCAGGCCGTTTTCAAAGATCGGCGCCAGCACTATATAGCTGAATTCATTATGATTTGGCGCTGCAGGAATATCAAAAGCATCAGTCACGACCGACGCTTCCCGAGTTTTCCAGTTGTAAGCGACCATCGTGCCTGAACGCCCGATATCGCGCCGCATATCAAAGGCCCAGTCAGTAACAGTGTCCGGATAGACGAACATGTCATTCAGGTCCAGACCATCGTAAAGAAGGATGGCCCACAGCTTGTCGTTATCAGTTCTGTCAGGATGGTTTTCCGCAATATGAAAAGCGGCCAGATAAATCCACTCGCCCAGGCCTTTTCTGACTGACTCGGTCGTAACGGTAAACGGCCTTTCGTGGGTCAGGAACATCGGGTCGATCGGGGTCGCCGGACGATCAGGCTTCAACAGAAGGCCGTCTTCACGACAAGTACCCATAACTATTGGAACATCAGTCTTTCCAAGGGCATCCCCGATCCCGACCATGCCTGCCGAAAGCGAACTTATCAGGGCTTCAGCCTGACCGAACGTCTCGCTGGAATGAAAATTGTCCTTGAAAGGCCAGACACCAATGGCCCGGGCAATCATGTTTACCGTATGAAACTGCGGCCAGAAACCTTCCTTACAGAAGTTGGCCTGATAGTCGATACTGGTTCTGACTGTTGTGACATTCGGATGATCAATGGCGTCCATCAGATGGGCCGCGCCGGTCATACAGAGCTGCGTTGTCAGGCCCCTGTCAGCAGCCGAATCGTGAATGTTTGCCAGCCACGTCTCCAGATGCCCCGGTTCATTCCGCAACCAGCGGCTTCCCCAGTACTGATTGACCAGCCAGTCCTGCTCGTAAGTTTCAATTCCCCAGTCAATACATGACTGCATGAAATGCTGATACACGCCGGGGCCGATCGGCAGTGCCATTGCAGCTTCTGCATCGTCGGTCACAAATTCGTAATCATTCAGATACCCGTTTTCGCGGTCAAACCAGCGGTTATGGGCGACAAGGGGCAGTCCAAGCTTATCCCGGAAAGCCGCCAGACCTTGCGGGAACATGTCTTCATACGGTTCCCATCTAAGAAGTCCGCCTGATAACAACGCCTGTTCACTGGCTTTTTTATACCACCAGCTATCGAGCTGGAAGTACCCGTAATTTATACCAATCGTGTCGGCTTCGGCCTTGACGGCCAGAAGCGTATCTTCTTCGTTCATACCCTCGGCTGTCTGGTAATAGTAGGCAGCGCCGTTGTCGGTCCAGTAGCCCACATATGAAAGGCCGGTATCGGCGTAGCGATCCGGGGGTTCTGTTTTACGATCCCGCCGCAGCAGCTCGCCCCAGCACTGAATTGTGTGATTGATTCCCTGCCCTTCAACAACAATGAACCGCTGTTGCGTCCCGGCCGGAATACGTTCGGTGTCACCGTGCATCCCGTACTGAACCTGACCGTCTTCAAATAACATCCACGAGCTGCCGAAGTTGTTCATCGGACTGATGACCATCGTGCTGAAATCATCGCCGTACAGAATCAGCGGACCGGACGACGGCTTTGACTTCATCCACGGCGGCATCATCGGATCAAACAGAAAGCCAAGCTGATGCGTGTATTTCGGGTCAACCGGAATCGGGTCATGTGTCAGGGCGGGCTCCGCCCATTCGCCGGTCGCCAGACCTGTCTGTTCGACGACAAAGTCATGGTTTACATAGCGGAAATCGCAATCAGGCCAGTCTTCACCCGGTACAGAATCAACGGTGCAGCCAACCTGCAGGCCGATAATCGACAATAGAACCAGAATTACCTTTTTCAAATGCACTTTGAACCCCTGAACGGTAAAGACGCCGCTACTCTAACATCCTGAAAGTGTGACAATCAATCACAACGGGATTTATCAGTCTGGTTTGACCGCCACCCGGGAATCGTTAATAGTAATGACGTAAAGGCCTTAAAAGGAAACTGTCCATGAAGACATCTTCTGTGCTGATTCAAACGGTTTTGATATTTGCGGTGCTTTCGGCCACCGGTTGTGGTGACACTGCTGCTGAGGTCGATGCGGACATTCAGGACGGTTCTGTTTTGACGGACACAGCGGATGGGGACACGGTTCATCTGGACTCAATTCATCCGGACTTGATGTCGGACTCCCTGATCGACACGCCCACCGACAATTCAGTCAATACCGACACGCCGACCGATTCCATTACAACCGTTGACTCAACCGACGATGCTTCTGATGCAACTGGCATCCCGGATTACCTGCCAACCTCACTCGGTTTTGAGTACACGAGAGAAGATGTCGGAACCATTCTGACGCCCGAAGAAATCGCGGCGTTCACCCGGAAAGTCATGCGTTTTCTGCGGGACGTGCACTACTTTGACTATGTCCTTTACACAACGCACGGGGTTGACGCCTCGACAGGTAAGCGCGACTGGCAGTTCTGGTACAACGAACGTTTCCGCAAAGAAGGCAACATTGTTACGTTCTATCACCCTGAAAACCTGAACGATGGCGGCCACAACCTGCACATTCCGATGAGCAAGATCCTTGGCGACGTGATTGCCGCATACCTTGTATCCGGTGACGCCAGCGCCGCACTGGCCTCGGAAAAGCTGTGCAAGGGAATGTCTGCCTCAATGCTTGGCATGGCGCACGATGAAAACGATCCACTGCCATTCCTGATGAGCAGAAACATCGCAGCATTTTCGCAGGAATTCGACACGCATGATGGCAAACGGAAAGCCGTCGATTTTTCAGGTTGGTACTCGCCCTACGAACGCTGGAACTGCAATCGCTACCAAATCACCCAAAACCCTTACTGGGGCGAGCTGTGGGTAACGAACCTGCGCTCGAAGGATGACGTGCCATACATATTCAGGCTGATTCCAAACCTGCGTTACGTTGTGGCCGACGCACCGGAAGGTCCGGTCAAGGCAGCCTGTACCGAAACGCTTACCCTTCTGGAAAGCTTTGCAAAAGATCTCGTTGACCAGGATTACCGCATCAGAACCAAAGATGCTGATGGCGTCCCATACAGCCCCGGATATACCGGCATTCCCGAACTGGACGACAACCAGGGTGACATTTCTTCATTTACCTACTGGCGGGACCTGATACCGGAAAGCGAATGTAACGCCAGACGCTCGGCTGCGCTGATCGCATATCATGCAGGCCAGGACGAAGAATGTGGCCGTGGCGAGCCCAACGCCTACGACGACATTTCCTTTGCCAGCAACGGATACAACAAGAAAATCTGCCAGTTTTTCCACCTGTCGCACCTCGCGAATGCCATCGTAAACCATGACAGGAAAGGTGCCGCACTTCTTATGGACGGCCTGAACGAGCGCATTGAAGAAGACAAGGCTCTGGGGCCGGAACAGGACAAATACACCCTGGAAGACTGGAACCGCGGGCTGTCTGTGTATCTGGCTCAAGCGTCCAACTTCGGATACCCGCTTACATCAGAAGAAGTCCGCTCGATCCATAAATTCTACGGGCGTGCAGTCGATCGGTACGCTGAGTGGCCATACTGGGATCCGTGGGACGTATCTGTTCCCGATGGTGAACTTGGCGGATACCGCCCGGGATCATGCCAGGGGGCTGGTGAAACTCTTGAGTGCTGGTGGAATGTCGAAGACATGGCACAGATTTATGAACACTGCTGGTCACCGGTTGTAAACCCGACCGGCGCGAAGTGGGTTGACTGCGACATTGTCCGCGACCCGATGAAGTGGGACGAGACCCTGTAACCACGTCCAACGCCCCGACGATCGCAGATTGCGAACCTGTCCGTGACCAGTCAATTCTGTACAATAACTTATGGTTACAATCAAACCAGTTTGTAGTAGTATTACTACATCATAGAATTTTGATCCCGATACGGGGTGTCCTTGGGTGCTAATCGGATTTTAAGGGGGGCAAATGAACTTTACCGGACAATTCCAACAAAATGCCCGAGTTACTGAGCCTTTCCTGAAAACCTTCTCGAAAATCAGTCAACTAATTTTTAAGGCCGACAGCGTTGAAACGCTGACAAAGGATGCCTGTGATGTGCTGGCAGGTCATGGTGGATACAAAGGCTTACGACTGAGAATCGAAACCGGGCGCCACCGAACAGGCCTGACCGCCGCCTGCGGCAACGAAGATGACCACCCGAGCGTGTCTTATCAATTGGTACATCGCGGGGAATCAGTCGGTTCCATGGATGTCCTGCGCGACCCCGACTCGGAAATCGGACCGGACGAACACTCCTTTCTGACAGCTACGGCAGAAGCCCTGGCGTTCGGGATTACCACACTCGACATTGAAGCCCGAAGACAAAAGGCGGAACAAGCCAATAATGAAGTCCAGAAAGCCGCCGGAATCGGCAGATGGGAACTTGACCTCGCCACACATAATTTGACCTGGTCGGACTCAATCTACGAGATGTTCGAAACGAAAAGAACTGAAATCCCTGAGTCACACGAATCGTTCCTTGAATTTGTCCACCCTGACGACAGGCAGGCACTGGATCAGGAATTCGAAAAATCACTCAGCGGCCTTACTACTTACGCATTCAAACACCGCCTGATTATGTCGGACGGACGAATCAAGTGGGTTCAGGAGACTGGCCGTTACAAGACAGGGCCTTCTGGAATTCCAGAAACACTGGTCGGTACGGTTCAGGATATCACCGCCTTGCAGTTGGCTTTTGATGAGCTTTCTTCAAGCGAAAAGCTGCTTGTGAAGATATTTGAAGTCGTGCCGGTCGGGCTGTGGCTTTCCGACTCCAGGGGCAGACTGATCCGAAGCAACGAAGCCGGGCGCAAAATCTGGGGGGCTGAACGACTGGTAGGACAGCAGGAATACGGAATATTCAATGCCCGCAGGTTGCCCTCCGGGGAACCGGTGGCGCCTGACGACTGGTCACTGGCCCACGCTATAAACAAAGGGATAACAATCCTGAATGAGTTGCTTGAAATTGACGCTTTTGACGGCCGCAAAAGAACTATCCTGAACTCAACCGCACCAATAATCGGCCATGGCGGAAATATCGAAGGCGCCATAGTCGTAAACATGGACATGACTGAATATATGCGCCTTCAGCAGGAAAAAGACACACTGGAAGAACGTTTCCGCCAGAGCCAGAAACTTGAAGCAATCGGGCAACTTGCCGGCGGCGTCGCCCATGACTTCAACAACATGCTCGGCATAATACTTGGATACAGCGAAGACATCATCCGCAGACCGCCAGGCGCCGAAAGGCTGCTTAATTCAGTGAATCAGATAATTGAAGCCGGAAACAGGTCGGCCACGCTGACGCGCCAGTTGATGGCATTCAGCCGAAACCTTCCGCTGCAGGCTGAAGTGGTGAACGTCAACGACCGGATTATCAATCTTGAAAAGATGTTACGCAGGGTGATCGGGGAAAACATTGAACTGGTCACAAACCTGCCCCAGGACATCTGTCCTGTAAAGATAGACCCCGGCCAGTTTGATCAGATTTTGATGAATCTGATTGTGAATGCGCGGGATGCGATACACGGCAGCGGCAGGATAGTCATTGAAACAGGCGCAAAGATACTGAGCCAGAAAGACTGTTCATTTATGGAAGGGCTTCAACCCGGCGTTCATCTTGTTCTGACAGTTACGGACAACGGATGCGGCATGGATGAATCGCTTAAAGAAAGAATATTCGAGCCATTCTTTTCCACAAAAGACAAAAGCAAAGGGACCGGGCTGGGCCTTTCGACCGTTTACGGAGTTGTAAAACAATCCGGGGGCGGCATCGAGGTGTTCAGCGAGCCGAACGTAGGTTCCACCTTCAAAATCTATCTTCCTTTCACATTACCTGACCTTCCGCCAGTCCATAAGGGAAAGATCGACGGTCTGGAAGCAGGAACCAACCAGCATATTCTGGTTGTTGAAGATGAACCCATGCTTCTTACATTCCTGAAAGACATCCTCGAAGAGTTGAATTACCGCGTGACAACTGCATCAAACGGAAAGGAAGCGCTGCAGATCATCATGCAGGGGGAAACGTTACCGGACTTAATCATATCCGACGTCGTCATGCCCGAAATGAGCGGAGTAGAGCTGGCTCAGCAGCTTAAAAACACGATGCCGGACATGAAAATCCTTCTTATGTCAGGGTACATTGACACCACAATAATCAATGGCAGCCGGATTGACCAGGGCATGCCTTTCCTTCAGAAACCTTTCCACGTGACAGAGCTGTCATCAATAGTAAGCAAACTGCTGGACTGAAATATCCATGGGGGGATGGTCAGCGCCCGAGCGTCAGACCTTTCGGCAGAACAAGCAGGGCAGCAATACCGCCACATCCGACAAAGACCGCACCAAGAAAAACGGTCGTTCCACTGCCAAGCACTTCAGCAACAGTCCCGGCCAGCAGAGACCCGAGCGGCATCATTGCGCCCCACACGAGGGCCACTACCCCCATGACACGCCCGCGCACGTCATCGTCAACACTGGTCTGGATAAGCGCGTCGGTACTTGAAAAGAAAGTCGTCATCCCGAACCCGATCGGAACCAGCACTATCAAGGCCACCACGTATGAAGCAGTCTGCGAAAATATGATTGTCGCGATTGAAAACAGCAGCATCGAACCGCTGATCAAATGTCGGCCGTTATTGATGCGACGTGACGACGCAAGCCACAGTGCCCCGATTACGGACCCGACGCCGCTTGCAGACATCATCACGCCGTAACCATCGGCAGCCACACCAAAAGTGTCCTTTGCTATGGCAGGAAGAAGCACGATATACGACCACCCGAACACACCCACCGTAAACGTCAGGCATATCAGGCCAAGTACTGCCGGAGTGCGCTTTACAACCCTGAAACCCTTCAAGGCATGATGCATTGAAAAGCCCTTGCTGCTGGTTTCATCGGCAGGCTTCGGAAGCAGGCGCATCGCCGCAAGCGCAATAATCAGGGCGCCAAAACTGAGACCATTTACAAGAAAACAGATGCCTGTGCCCCACGCGGCAATTACCAGACCGGCGATGGCCGGGCCGACAATACGTGCACCGTGAAAAACTGAGGAAATCAGACCAATGGCGTTCATCAAGTCTTTTCGGCCGACCATTTCTATCGTGAACGACTGGCGGGCCGGCGCCTCAAAGCCGGAATCAATGCCGAGCAGGGCCGCCAGAACCATGATGTGCCAGACCTGAACCGAGTCCGTGAAAACCAGGACTGCCAGAATCAGCGCCAGCGCGGCCTCGATCGACTGAGTCACATACAGAATCTTGCGCTTCGGGTACCGATCGGCCAGAACCCCGCCCCACGTTGAAAACAGGAATATCGGTAAAGTTTCCGCGACCATCGTCAGGCCGAGCATCGTCTTGGACCCGGTCATTTCATACACAAGCCACGACTGCGCCGCGTTGTGCATCCACAGCCCGATTAACGAAATCAATTGCCCAAAGAAAAACAGCCTGTAATTACGGTGGCGCAGAGAAGCAAACATGGATGGCAGGGCGGCGGCAGGCGGAATTGTACCGTCAAATGGCATCGGAACATCGGTGGATAACGGGTCATTTTTGTCAAAATCCGCCATGCCCCTTGATAATGGATGCGCAGCGGTGTGTCAACAGAATGGGGGTTTTACACGACGGAATCGCGGAAATAGCGCATCCAGCAATTGACTACCGGATAGGGGCTTATAACGTTTTCCGGAAGGATACCGAACACAAGACCGACAAATTCGGACTCGACGGCCGGGGGCATTTCGGCGGCAGTGCTGTCAACTACGACGCCGGCAAGCTTCCATGCCCTGTTGTACAGCTCCTGCATCTGAACACGCAGGTCGCGGGCGGCCGTCACAGCCAGATACAAGTCTTCAGTCAATTCGCGGGCTTCTTCTTCCCCGAAAGATGAAAGGACCTGCCGACCTGACGGATGTATCTCGGAATATTGAAAATGAACTGTATGCGCGTATTCCTTTGATGGCAGGCAGGCTCCAATCGTCTCTTCGCACCGGAACGGCTCGAGCAGTTCAACCGCTATCCGCCGCTGGCTGAGTGAATTAATCCGACCTTTAACCATCACCTGACCAACATTAACTGTAATTTCATCATCTTGCGCTCTGGCAAATTGATAAGAAGGAATTACGCCTTTCATACCGGTACCCCAAGTCCTCTTGATGATGCGATTATCCATTACTAAACTTGAAAATCAAGATTTCTACATCAAGTAATGGAAAATATTTGTAAACCGGCAAGATTCAGGCCGCTGAAATCTTCGTCCCTTGTTATTTGCGACTATCATACAGGTCAGTTGAACAGGAGTTACGCTGATGAACAAAACGCTTATGACCGGCATATTCCTGCTTTCGAGCCTGATTTTTATGTCATGCACCGCAGACGTGGAACAAGGAACGTGCTGGTATTCAAATGACACGTCCATAGATCTGGCGGATCTGCTTTGCAACTGGACGGAACATCCGTCAAATCCGCTGATCCAGCCTGCGGAAGGGGACTGGCTGATAGGCGATCCTGCCGTTATCCAGCCTGACGAGGCACCGGACGGCGTGTGGCACATGTTCGCTTATGGATTCCTGGGAATTCACCACCTGACATCGCCAGACGGAATCGCCTGGGAAATGCTCCCGGACACGTTGTTTGGCATGGGCGTCGTCAGACCGTTTGTATTCACCGACCAGAGCGGTTTACAGCCTGTTTATTACATCTTTGTAGAACAGTACGCCGGCATGGACGCATCTGAAATGCTGTATTCAACAAGCGCTGACCTGTTGAACTGGGAAACGCCGGTCGTCCTGCTGAAACCGGAGCTTTCCTGGGAAACAGACCCGAACGGCACAATAGGAAACCCCTATCTGATGTACCGCGCCGATCTGAAACAATACTGGCTTTATTACAGCGCCAGCAACGTATTCATCCCGGAATGCAACTTCTATGAACCGCGTCACATCGGGGTCGCAACGGCAGATAACATCATGGGCCCATACACCAAAAATGCCACACCGCTTATCTCGCCTGACCTGTCGAACCCCCTGATGAACATGGGCGCAGGATCGATCAAACTGCTGGATGAAAAGGTGGGTGGCCGGTTCATCGCCCTGAACAACGGCATATACAAGGACAATGAAGGCAAAAGCAGAAGCGCCATTGAAGTTTTAAGCAGCGCGGACGGCCTGAAATGGGACTATGTCTGCGACTTTCCGATCGTCAAACCGTCACACGATGGATGGAAAAAGGCGTTCGTTTATGCGTTCGACACAGTTCGGGAAGGCGATCAAATCCGCATGTACTTCAATGCGCGTGACGAGTGGGCCGAAGGCGTCGAACGGATCGGCATGGCAACACTGGATCTACCTTGTTCAAAATAAGAAACTGCTACGGCAACGGACCGGCACCGCTTACTTCGGACCCGACGAAATTCTGGAAGTCGATGGCGTCCGAGCGACCAAGCGTAAAGCGCGGTTGAACGTCCGGGAAAGTGCCCCAGTAATTGGCCTTGCAGTTGACCTGGCCGGCATCGGTTGCCGCCGCCAGTTCGGTCGGGTGGATAATCGTCGGGACGTTGGACACCGAATACATGGCCACGTCGACCGTCATGGTGCCGCTGTAAGATGACGAATAATAATCTGCAACGCCGGCAAAAATTGTTTTTACGGCGTAACTCTCGATGTCAACAAACCGGGTCGGCGCACTGCTTGAAGGTGCATAGACGCTACCGCCCGAGGTCGAATCAGAACTGACCATACCCTGGATGTAGTCGTAGCCGCTGTCAATTTCAGAGTACGTGGCCCGAATCCACTGGATGATCTGATTACCCGGGGTGGACCAACCGGATGACCACCTCGTTCCATAGTAGCTGGAGTCGGTAACAGCGGCCTGGGCAGGATTGGCGACCTCGATCCCTGACTTCAGCGAGTTCCCGTATATGTTGTTCGCATTTATGACCGGTGCAGGATTTCCACTTGCGCTGACAAGCAGGATGCCTTGTTTGTCATTAAACTTCACGTTTGAGTTCGACAGACTGCCGGCCGAAATTCCCTGATAGCGCACACCACTCATACCGTTGTACTGAATATTGCAGTGATCAATCCCGACGCTGGAATTTGTGAGATTTACGCCGTTACCACCGTTGCGGCGCACAGTAGTGCTGGTAACCTCCAGAGACGTCGTTGAAGTTGAAACCACAAGACCGTCGCCGATGTTGTCTTCAATCAAGACCCTGTCCAGCGTCAAATTCCTGCATGATTCAACCACAACGCCACGACCGTTACGCTTTAAGGTACCGCCGGACACAGTGGCCGAATATGTACTGCCGTTTGACCTCAGCCACAATCCGTTGGCAGCGTTATCCTGGAAAGTACAGTCCGCCACCCCGTGGTTGCCGGTTTCCAGGTGCAGGCCGGTATTACCATTTTCAAACACCGTGTAATTGATATCACTGAGGCTGGTGCCCGACACCTTGACCTCCTGGAATCCGTTGGCCACTCCACCGACAGTGCTGAACAGAACCGTCGAACCCGACATGCCATTGACCGTAAACATGGTGTTGGAAAGATTCAGGTCGTAGTCCCCGACGCCGTTACGATCTTGATCAACCGGCGCAAAAAGAATCTGCGAACCGGCCTGAACTGTCAGACTGGTGCCCGAGAACGTCAGGTCGCCGGTAATGTAAACCGTGCCGATCCAGGTCGTTTCCGCAGAAATCGTTTCACCACCAAAGTAGATGCCTTTGGACCACGAAGCGTCAAAAGGCACCCCGACGAACCCCTGCAAGTTGGCGGCCGTCGCCGTGCCAAGCGTTACCACATCAAGAACATTCGGAAACACCCCGAAATAGTTATGGCGCATATCAATCGTGCCCGACCGTGTAATGGCGGTAGCCTCCCGGACGGCAGCGGGATCCAGATAGGCGGCCTTCGTAACGGTCGTTGTTCCATAATAACTTGAGCTGTAATAGTCCGCCACGTAGGCAATAATTGTCTTAGCCCCGTACGATGTGGTGTCATACCATCTGCTGACCCCGGATTCGCCGACTGCGATATCAACGCCCGACCCCGAATCCTTCTTCACGCCGCCACTGATGTAGTCATAGCCACTGTCAACTTCAGAATAGGACATATAGACCCGTTCAATTGTCGTGTTAACGGGATTGGTCCATGTACCGCTTAACTTGGTACCGTAATAGTTGGCATCGGTACTTACAGACAGATTCAAGTCACCTGTAACAATGGCGCCTGCTGTCGCGTTGCCCGTAATGTTGTTGTAGTTCACAACCGGCGTCGGATCGGTTGTCGAGTCAGTCCAGATTCGCACGCCTTCGTATCTGTTACCAGTGATCACGTTCCTGGTAATAAGGCCGCCACCCGCCCGCATGTACTCGATCCCGGCAGCACCATTGGCCGAAACCTCGCTGTTGCTGAGGTTGAACGTCCCGCCCATGACGTAAACGCCACGCGCACCATTTGAAGTAAACAGGCAGTCATCAGCGGCCACGGTCCCCGATGAAACATACAGGCCGTTAGTGACGTTTTCACGCAGAACGACACGGGTAAACGTTGAACTGGCCGCCGAAGCGTTCGACCGCACACCTTCGGTGCAGTAACGAATCTCGGTGTCTTCCATCAACAGGTCTTTTTTGACCTCGAAGGCAGTGTCGGCAAATTCGAACACGGCATTCCTGACCTGCGATCCTGTGCCGTTGATAATGATGCGGTTCCACGCCTTCGCGTGCTTGTGGTCCGTTCCGAAGACAGTGAACAGGACAGGCTGAGCCCCTGTACCGGCGACAAGCAACGTGCCATTTATTGTGATGTCATAATCGCCGATGCCATTTGTGTCCTGATCGATATACGCGAACTGCACCGAAGTGCCTGCTGCAACAGTCAGGGTCTGTCCGGCCGGTACCGTAACGTCACCGGTAATAACGATAGTCCCGGTCCACGTCGTTGTGTTTACAGTCCCGCCAACATACTGAATCGAGCTGAGCGTGATGTCACGGGTCGAGGACGCAGTCTGGTCGATGGCGTCTTTGACCTCCATTCTGATGGTGTACTGACCGTCGGCCGGGTAAGTATGCAGGACGATCTTTTCTGTGGACCAACCGGTGTCCCATGTGCCGTCGTTAGTGAAGTCCCACCGGACAACCAGTTCGGCAGCGGCCGTTTCTGTGTCGCGTGATGACGACGCGTCGACCGTAATCTGCTTTTCGCCGCTGACGACCGCGGTGAAACTGGCGACAGGCGCATCGTTACGCACCAGAAGATTAACGGACCCGATGCCGACCGAACCAACGCTGTCGGTAGCCTTGGCCTGCAAAGTCAAAGTCGAATTATTCGGTTCATTGGCGGGAACAACGTATGTGAACTCATACGGGGCCGAATCATCCGACAGGCCTGTTGCGACTCCGCCGACCAGCAGATCAACCTTGGTAATGCTGCGGCCGGGGACGGCCGACGGGTTGACAAGCACCGATACCGACGAACCCTGGGTCACCTGCGTATCGTTGGCGGGGCGGATGAAGTCCACAGTCGGGGCATTATCGTCGCCGATCGCAACCTGACATCCGGCTTCATCAGTGGCGCCACGATTATCGGTTATGGTGACCGAAACCGAGAACGTACCCGCCTTCGAAAACACATGTTCAACAGTGGCGTCAGAGCCGGACACGACAGACGACAGATCGCCGAAATCAAAAGCAAAAGTGGTCAACGTACCGTCCGGATCATCGGAATCCGAGGCGTCGAACGACAGGGACTGACCCAGGATACCTGTTCCCGGACATTTCAACTGAGCCGTCGGGGCTTCGTTGACGTCCTGATTGGCAGCACCGGGTGTCGGCGAAGACAGTTCAGAAAAGTCAGCCAGGTTATCGCCCGTGTCGGTGTGGGAAAGGTCACGCGCAAGGCTGTGATTCGCAAGGGGCTTCGGGACCGGGCTGCCTTCGCCCGCAAAGAAATCGTCAACAGCGAAAGTGCCGTAACCGATTGCGTCAACAACAGTATCGCCGTATCGCAACTGGATACTGTCGGGGCCGTTCTGAAAGTCAACGTTCGCGGCGAACTGGTCGCCCATGTCATGAATCGAGGCCTGCGAATCAGGATGGGCCACGACAAACCTTCCATCGGAACCAATGACACCAACAAGCGTCACTGACTGATATTCATCCTGATCAGACCCGTTGACGCCCACCAGACGCCAACCGGACAAATCAGTGTCAGCCGGGCCCCACAGTTCAACAAATGAATCGGAGTCTGGGCTGCTTGTCGAATCGACCATCACTTCATCAATCAGGATAGTGGCGGGTGGGGCCAATGGCTCGCAGGCGCCTGCATCGCACTCCTCCCACGCCTCGCAGTAGACCGACGTTCCCCACTCCAGGCAGCCGTCATCGTTATAGTCCTGACACTTCGTCCAGGCGTTTCCAACAACGCATTTACGCTCGTCCTGGATGGTGCAGTCATTTGAACAAGTCATCGCACAGTTTCCGCCGCTGCATACCAATTCACCTTCACACTGCTGGGAAGAGCCCCACTCCATGCAACCGTCTTCGTTGTAGTCATTACAAACCTTGAACTGATTGGTAGATCCGGCCACACACTGACGCGAATTGCCGACCTCACACGCGTTTGAACAGGCCAATCCACAGTTTCCGCCGCTGCACACCAGGTCAGTGTCACAAGGTGTCGGAGTACCCCATTCGAGACAGCCGTCTTCGTTGTAGTCGCCACAGACCACGACGCTGCCGCTCACGTCGCACTGACGCGAATTAACGACAAAACAATCGTTGGAACACTGGCTGGCGCAGTTGCCACCACCGCAAACCAGGCCGGTGTCACAGGGCACAGGGGAGCCCCATTCCAGACACTCATCACCATTGTAATTTCCACAAGTGATTACTGAATTGATCTGACACTTGCGGGCACCCTGAACGGTGCATCCCGCAGAACATTCAACTGCGCAGAAACCGTTGCTGCAAACCTGATCTTTGCCGCAATACAGGACGGTACCCCACTCAAGGCATCCATCGTTGTCATATTCATCACAGAGCACGAAGCCGTCCAGTTCACATTGACGACTGCCGATACTTGTACATTCATCCTGGCACTGCGCGGCGCATGCGCCATTGCTGCAGAACTGTCCGCCGCAATCCGTCGCGTCACCCCACTCATAGCAGCCGTCAGTGTTGTAGTCCCCGCATGTAACAACTGAATTTGCCTGACATTTCTTTGCGCCAATCACCGAGCATTCACTGGAACATGTGTTTGCACAGAAGCCCCGGGAACACACCAGACTTTCAGTACATTCAACAGGATTACCCCACTGCAGACAGCCGTCAGTATCAAAATCGCCACACTCCAGGACCTGATTTCCAGTCCCGCAGGACTTGGCACCAACGGCCGTACAGGTCTGACTGGCGCAGGAACTGGTGCAATATCCGGTCTTGCAGGACGTTCCTATGCCGCACTCAGTCGGCAGTGTCCACTCGACGCAACCGTCGTCATCCAGATCGGTACAGGTTCTGTAACCGCCTTCGACGCACTCGCGGGCGCTTTCATCAGGACACTCGTTTGTACATGTCGGGCCGTGGTCTGTCACGGTATCCGTCAGCACGACTTCATGCCCGGAATCACTACCCGAAATATCAGTATCCGATGGATTTGATCCACCGGCACAACCACCCGTAACTAACAGAAAAACAACAGATAGAACGCCACTGACTGACAACGACATACGATTCATAAGTGCCCCCTGAAGCTTCAGAAATCAGCGCGAAATCTACCACGCTGGACCGATCGAATCAACCCGACCGACCACTTGCAGAGTCCATCAGAATTGAAGCCAGCACTTCAATTTGATTGAACAAAAATTCCGACAAGCCTGCCTGTCCGTAATGGATCAGCAACTAATCGAAACATTCCAATAACTTGCCGCCGTGGCACAGAACCTGCAACTGCAAGTAATCTGGGCAACATATGGAGACTTATAATGAACTTGTCGGCTTTCAAAATTCTGGCATTAGTCGCGCTCAGCGCATTTGCGCTGACCACAGCCGGCTGCATCGGACCTCATCATTACCGAAGAACGCATTATTACCAGCACAGTCATGGCCGTCACGCAATGCACGACCACAACGGACCAGGTGGCCACAACAATAATCATGACAATCGCAACGGGGACAAGCACGACAAGGGCAACAAGCACGATGGGGACTAGCTGGACTGCTTCCGACAGCCACCACGATACGACCGAAAAACACAACATCCGCACCCCGTGATTTACAGGTACAATCAACAATTGGAACATGACGACTGAGGATGCCATGGCAAAAGGAACCGCGATTGTCAGGTCCGGATGGCGCAAGGCTTTGCAATGCCTTGTGACGTGCTGCTTTCTGTGGGCGGCCGCGTGCACGAATCCTGCCGGAAACATCGCCGACATCAACGATGCGAACACAACCGACGTCCCTGATACCGTTGCTGTTGATATTCAAGACACGGCCGCGCACGATGCGCGCGACATAAAAGACAACGACATTAACGACATCGGACTGTCTGATGCCAGTGATATTGGAAGCGGCGACAGTGACGATTCCACCGCAGCGGAGATCCTGGACACAGAAACGCCGGAGGACATTTCCGATGCGGTAAATGCCGACACTTCAGACATCCCGCAAGACATCCCGTTTGAATTCCCGGACGCCGCTGTGGCGACCGAGGGCCAGATCCGCATGTTGATTTACAACGTGGCCGGGCTGCCCATGGAGCTGTCAGATGTCAATCCGATAGTACACATGCCGATGATTGCGCCGAAGCTGAACGACTACGAAATGGTGCTGGTGCAGGAAGACTTCTGGTATCACGCAGACCTGGAGGCCGGCACAACCCACCTTTACAAGTCAGATCCGATGTGGGCGATCCCGGACTGGGACAATTTTGGCGACGGCCTGAATACATTTTCAAATATTCCGTTTGAACCGGTGACCCGTGTCGGCTGGGAACAGTGCAACGGTCTGCTGGATCAGGGTAGCGACTGCATGACGACGAAAGGATTCACCTGGACGCGCCATCAACTTGCCCGTGGCGTTTTCATCGACGTCTATAACCTGCACATGGACGCCGGCGGTTCAGACGAAGACAAGGCGGCCAGGCAGGCGCAGGCCATTCAGCTTGCAGCTTTCATCACAACACATTCAGAAGGCGCGGCCATCCTGCTGGGTGGCGATACAAACATGAGGCGGAGCAGACCGGGGGACGACACGACCCTTGATAATTTCCTGGGCGCCACCGGCCTGACAGAATCGTGCGAAATCCTTTCGTGCGGCGTCGATGGCCTTGACCGCATCATGGTCAGAAGCTCCGCCACCGTTATACTTGCGCCTCTTGAATGGTCGATTCCTTCAGGTTTTGTGGACGACGAAGGCGTTGCGCTTTCAGACCATGAGCCGGTCTTCAATCTAATCTCGTGGCACGTCCTGCAGTAACCGGGTCATAAGTTATAAAAATATTACCGGACCGCTCGCAAATAGTTTGCCTGTGGCGCTGATTATGGATTTTTCACCTGCTGCTCTGCGTCAATTTGCGCTATCGTAACAACATTATGGAGGTCACCATGCCCACAAGTCGACGCATCACACTTGCCCTGGTTACAATCCTGGCCCTGACAGGCCTTTCCTGTGCCGCTTCCCGCTTCATCGGATACGCGATCAAGCCGGATGCCCCTGATCTTAATAAACAAATTTCGCATAACGAACTGACACAACCAGTCCAGATTACGTTCGACAGCCATCAGGTACCGCACATAGTCGCGCAGAACGATCGCGATCTGTGGTTCGCGACAGGCTACGTGCAGGCCAGCGAGCGCCTGTTCCAGATGGACATGCTGCGACGGATGGCGTCAGGGCGAATCAGCGAACTGCTTGGCGCGCAGGAAGCCCCCCCTGGAATGCCGTTTAAGGACACACTTGGCATGGACCGGTTCTTCCGCGTAATGGGACTTTCGCAGGATGCGCAACGAGCGGCAGACAGGTTGGATGCTGAAGGCCGGGCCATGGGCGATGCTTATGTTGCAGGCATAAATGCCTGGATTCGTACAGCCGAAAACCTGCCAATTGAATACCGGCTGCTTAGCGAGACGCCCGAAAAATGGACCGTCCATGATGTGCTGACTGTCGGTCGGCTTACTTCATTTCAACTGTCAGTAAACATGGCCCACGAACTGCTGCGTTACCTGCTGATCGCCGATTTGGGGCAGGAAGCACAACAGGAAATATTCCCCGGCGTGGCCCCGATCGGCCCGAACATCATTGAACGGGAAGACAAAGACTTCCGGGCGATGCCACGCGTCAATGTCGACATTAAGAAAGACGCTGCACAGGCCTTGATACAGGAATCAGGTATCGACGTCGCAGCGTGGGCCCCGGCAGCGAAGGCCTTCCTTAACCTGCTCGGCCAGGTACAACAGGACGCGCGGCCTTACCTCACTCCGGCAGCTTCGAACAGCTGGGCTGTCGCAGGAAGTCGCACCGCATCAGGCAAACCGATTCTATCAAACGATCCTCACCTGTTGCACGGCGCACCATCCACTTTCTATCTGATGCACCTGAGCGCACCCGGGATCGACGCGATCGGCGCTGTGCTTCCCGGCACCCCGTTCCTGAGCCTTGGACGCAACCAGCACATCGGCTGGTCAGCCACCAACACTTTCGCGGACGTGCAGGACCTTTACCTGGAAAAACTGGACCCGAACGACCCGACGAAATACATGACTCCGGAAGGTCCTGTGCCATTTAAAATTGAAAAGCACGTGATTCGCGAACGCATTGACCAGGGAAAATACCGCAATCACCCGTTCGACCTTAGATACACACGCCACGGCGCGATCTTGAATGACTCCCTGATTGAAGGATTACCGGCTGACGCACAACCAATAGCGCTGAAAACTGCCGCCGTCTGGCCGTCCGACGAGGCCCTGACGATGATGCGTTTTCTGCGGGCCGGCAGCGTAAAAGAGTTCTTCGCGGCCCTTGATACCTGGGGAATGCCGATTCAGAACTGGATCGCCGTGGACGACGCCGGACACATGGGTTACTACCCGGCCGGCAACGTGCCACTCCGCACAACGTTCAATGGCACGACACCGGTCCCCGGCTGGACCGACGACTTCGAATGGAAAGGCCGCATCCCGGTCGAAGAACTGCCCAAAATGTACGACCCGCCGTCCGGGATGATCGTGACGGCTAACAATCAGGTCGTACCGGTAGATGACTACCCGTACCCATACAGCATCGACACGATGCAGGGCTACCGCGCCGGCAGAATCCGCGAAATGCTTACGGCCAAACCGGACCTGACTGCCGACGACATGCGCGGGTTTCAGATCGACGCATACTCGAAGCAGGGCGACCGCCTGATGCCTTTCCTGCTGACGGCGCTGGACGGAATCCAGGTAAACGACCGTGAAAAACTGGCCCTGGATGCACTGCGAAACTGGGACCGCGTGGCCGCAGTCGATTCGGTCGGGGCCAGCATCTTCTACGCAACGTACCGGGAAGCCTGGCAACTGGCGCTTGATGACGACCTTCCCGAACTGTTCAAGAAACTGGTCAACGTATTCGGGTTCACTTACCACTTCTTTGACAGACTGTGGGTGGAAGCTCCAACGGCAAAAGTGTGGGACCGCAAAGGCACGGCCCAGGTCGAAAATCGCGACGAGATCCTGCGCCAGGCGTGGCGGACAGCCGTCAAAAACCTTTCAAAGAAACTGGGTGGCAACGTCGAAAAGTGGACCTGGGGCAAGTTGCACACCATCACGTTCAGCCACCCGTTCGGCAAGACAGCCATGGGCAAGTTCGACAAAGGTCCGTACCCGATTCCAGGCGCATGGGACACTGTGTGGGCGGCCGGTGGCGGCTTCTGGCCCGCCGAATACGCCTTCCCGGTCAGCGAAGGCCCGGCCTTCCGCCACGTGATGGACTTCAACAAACTTGAAGATACCAGGATGGTGCTGGATCTGGGACAGTCAGGATGGCCGATGACGCCCGCCTACTCGAACGCCTCTGAAGACTGGCTGAACGGGCGCCTGTGGCCGCTGTCGATGGACCCGGCCTTGTACAATAAGGGCGCTTCCGGCATCCTTAACCTCGTACCTGCTCAGTGATCTACACCTGCTGAAACGGGGTAGTTATGGAATCCAGATTTATCTCCAGAGTCGTTACAGTTTTGATGCTGTCCTGCCTGTCATTTGCCGTCGCGTGCGGCGGCAATTCAACACCGGCGGATGACACCGGCGGCCATGACATTGCTGAAGATACAAGCCCGGACATCGCCGATGGACACGTCGACACTGAACCGGCCGATCTTCCACTGCGGGACGGCGACGCGCTTGACGACACAGCAAATCCTGACGATCCTGGCCCCGCCGACGCTGCGCACGATGCCAATCAGGATTCGGTGGAACCGGCAGACACAATAAATCCTGACGACACAACAGACACGACCGAACCTGTTCCTGTCGCACAGCCTTCACCACACGGTCGAATTCTGATCGC
This sequence comes from uncultured Anaeromyxobacteraceae bacterium, assembly GCA_964522105.1. Classification (GTDB taxonomy): domain Bacteria; phylum Myxococcota_A; class UBA9042; order DTJE01; family DTJE01; genus JAGOFO01. The sequence continues at coordinate 28,281 of CAZFVA010000017.1, read as the reverse complement.
CCTGTCGAAGTCTGGAAGTTTCGATTACAACACCGAGGCCTGGTCCAATATTGAGTTCTATGACTCACCAATGCGAATGGATGCTTTCGCCGCCTATACCCCCGGAATGTATGAAGTTTTCCGTCAGGAAGGCGACTGCGTCATGTACGTCCCGACCAGCGCCGCATGCAATCCGGTATGCAACTACGACGAATACTGCGACCAGTCAGACCAATGCGTCAAAGCGCCGTCACGGATCTCGGCAGGCAAGCTGACCTTGACGTTCGGGGCAACGAAAATCGAAGTCGAGCCGACCGGGGACGGTCTGGATGCGTACTGGTATTACGTCGAAGGCGTCGCTGCCAGCCTGATACACAGCGGAAACACGATAATTTCTGAGGCCGACGGCCAGGTTGGCGGATTTGAAGCATTCGAGGTCACAACAACCGGGGTCGATGCCACTGCGTTCAGCTCGGACAGCGACAGCGGGTTGGCCCTGGAAGACGGCCGGGACAATGTCGTGACCTGGGCCGTACCCGATAAAAACACCGCAGGTCTATACGTAGATCTGGTTCTTAACACTGGCTGGCACGGCTCGCCACCCGCTTCAGTTCTGTACTGCAGAAAGGAAGCCACGGCCGGCAGCCTGACGATTCCACAGGCGATGGTGGAAGCTTTGCCGGTAATCGGTTGCATGGGACTGTTCCAGCATGGCAGCCATATTGGAATGTCACGGACAGCATCAGCCGATGTTGCAGGAAAGACTGTGGATCTGACAGTTACGCGACGTCACGGGTTCTATCCCACACACAACAACGACGACTGTATGTGAAAACACCTGCTGACGCGATCGGCCGGGCAATACAACAATAATCCTGTATATTCAGATTGTTATAACGCCAGAGCGTATGGTCCTAACACAATCGTCACATAATTCTGACTGAACCATCACCAACCGCTAACGGGCCGGTCACGAACGGCGTGTACAGTTACGCTGGGAATTTGTGGAAGGAAAGCAATCATGAAACATTCGCTTATCGCAGTTACGGTCGCAATTGCCGGTTTACTCTGTATCACGGTCGCCGGGGCCGGGTGTTCCCGCAGCAACAAAAACAGCATAACTCTTGCAGGATCAACGGCTTTCCAGCCGTTCGCCGAAAAACTGGCCGAATATTACATCGACGCAAATCCCGGAACCAGAATCAACGTTCAGGGCGGTGGATCGGCCGTCGGCGTTCAGGCGGCCCTGGCTGGAAGTGCCCAGATCGGAATGGCCGATCTGCTGACCCTTCCCGACGAAGCAAAAAGCCTGACGGCCACAATAGTTGCACGCGACGGCATCGCAATCATCGTTCATAAGGCAAACGTCCTTAAGGGATTGACAGCGGCGCAGGCCCGCAGCGTATTCGCCGGGGAAATTTCCAATTGGAAAGAACTGGGCGGCCCCGACGCGCCAATCCGAATAATTTCACGCGAAGAAGGCAGCGGCACACGCAAGTCGTTCCAGAAACTGGTCCTCGGCGACGCGAAACTGGCACCGAACGCCCTGTTCCAGAACTCGAACGGCACAATCCGCGAGGCCGTCAGTTCAAACCCCGACGCCATCGGATATCTGTCGATCGGCCTGGTCAACAATCAGGTCAAGGCAGTCGCCTTTGACGGGGTCGAACCACTGAACGCAAACGTCAAAAACGGTACATACCCGCTGGCCAGACCAATCTACTTTCTTACCGCGAAACCACTCAGCCCGGAAGTCCAGGCATTTATTGACTTCGTTCTGTCTGGCTCATCCCAGAAGCTGCTGGAAAAGGAAGGGCTGATTTCAGCTAAATAGTGATGGACAAGACGATCTCAAAAATCCTGTTTATCGCAGCCTGTTCCTCGACCGCCATACTGGCGCTTATCGCCATTTTCATATTCATGGAAGGCGTTCCCATCATGGCTTCGGCGGGTCTGGATTCATTCCTGTTCGGCCGCGAATGGGCGCCCACCGAAGGACAATTCGGCATCCTTCCGTTTATCGTCGGATCACTCTGTATAACCTTCGGGGCGCTGCTGCTGGGGGTGCCACTGGCCATCGCCTGCGCTGTCTGTCTTGCAGAATTCACATCGACACGGTGGGTAAATATCCTGAAGCCGGCCATCGAACTGCTTGCTGGCATACCGTCCGTCGTCTACGGATTCCTGGGCGTGATGTGGCTGGCACCCCTGATACGCGAACATCTTGGCGGTCCCGGCCTGTCGATTCTGGCAGCTTCCTGCGTTCTGGCCATCATGATTCTTCCAACAATCGTAAGCATTTCCATCGATTCACTTCAGGCAATTCCGAAAAGCTACAAGCAGGGTTCGCTGGCACTCGGCGCCACCGAATGGCAAACGGTCTGGCGCGTCCAGCTTCCAGCCGCCCGTTCAGGCATATTCGCAGGAATTATTCTGGGAATGGGCCGTGCCGTCGGTGAAACGATGGCCGTCATCATGATCTCGGGTAACTCGACCGCTATTCCGGGCTCGCCGCTGGATTCAGTCCGCACACTGACCGCAAATATCGCCATCGAAATGGGTTACGCTGTCGGGGAACACAGGCAGGCCTTGTTCGCGACCGGTGTTGTCCTGTTCGTTTTCATAATGATGCTGAACGGGGTTGCACTGAAATTCTCACGGAGGAAGTTCTGAATATGCGCGTGTCGCCGCGAACCACACAGACCATCGCCAAAAGCCTGCTATACGTCGCCACGGCAGCAGCAATCGGCGCGCTGGTCTTTGTCGTCGGCTTCGTTCTGGCTGGCGGCCTGCGCCATGTAACGTGGGCCTTCCTGACCGAGCCGATCCAGGACATGGGCCGCGCAGGTGGTATCCTGCCAGCGATCGTCGGCACTCTGCTGATGGTACTGGTCTCGGTCGGTATCGCCGCGCCGCTCGGTATCGCCAGCGCCATTTACCTGTCCGAATACACCCGCGAAGGCCGCGTCACGCAAACGATCCGTTTCGGAATCAACTGCCTGGCCGGCGTTCCGTCAATCATCTTCGGCCTGTTCGGTTTCATTCTGTTCGTCAACATAATGGGGCTTGGCTGGTCAATCATTTCGGGCGGACTGTCGCTGGCCGCGATGATTCTTCCAACAATCATCCGCACTTCGGAAGAGGCCCTGCGGTCGGTTCCAGCTTCGTATCGTGATGTGGCCGCATCGCTTGGTGCCACGCGCTGGCAGGTTGTCACCAGATCGGTACTCCCATATGCCGTTCCCGGGATTCTGACCGGTATCATCCTTGGAATCGGCCGGTCCATCGAAGAAACGGCCGTCGTCATCTTCACCGCCGGCTCAGCCGTCCAGATGCCGACATCATTCTTTGATTCAGCACGCACGATGGCCGTCCACTTCTATATTCTGGCTCGCGAAGGCATCTCGACAGAAAACGCCTACGCGACGGCGGCTGTACTGATTTGCACAATTCTGATAATAAATACAACAGCATACACCTTGATGCACCGCCTGATGCGCGGACGGAGGGCCGCATGAGCAACGCCGCCCCCAAAATAGAAATCAAAGACCTTTCGGTAAGTTACGGCGCGGCCACAGTACTGCGCAACGTGTCGATGGACATACGGCATCACGAAATACTTTCAATCATCGGCCCTGCAAACTCCGGTAAATCCAGCCTTCTTCTGGCAATCAACCACATGCTTGACCGGATTCCCGGGGCTTCAGTGACCGGATCAATCCTGTTGGACGGCAAGAATTTTGGGGCCGGTGACGACATTGAAGAACTGCGGCGGCGGATTGGAATGGTCTATGCGATGCCGATTCCACTGCCGATGACGATCCGGGAAAACATCCTGTTCGGGCCACGCTTGAAACGAAAAGTCAGCAGGTCGGAAGGCGATGCCATCATTGAAAAGACTTTGCGGGCGGCATACTTGTGGGAAGAGGTCAAAGACCGCCTGAACACGTCGGCCCAGAACCTGTCGGGCGGACAGCAGCAGCGTCTGTGCCTGGCCCGTACCCTGGCGGTCGAACCGGAAATAATCATGTACGACGAGCCCTGCTCGGGCCTGGACCCGATATCGACGGCACGCGTCGAAGAAGCAATGAAAGAACTGAAGTCGGTTCACACGCAGATACTGGTGACAAACAACACCAAGCAGGCGGCGCGCGTCGGCGACCGCACGGCGTTCCTGTTGATGGGCGAACTTGTCGAGATCGACACGACCGCCAGAATCTTCACCATGCCGTCCGACGAACGGACCGAACAGTACGTCACAGGAAAATTTGGCTGATATGGACGCAATCACAACACGCGGGCTTAACCTGTTTTACGGTGATTTTCAGGCTCTGAAAAATGTCACCTTATCGGTTGCGCCAAAACGTATAACATCGCTGATCGGCCCTTCCGGCTGCGGAAAATCGACCCTGCTTAGAACGTTCAACCGTATGAACGACCTGATCCCGGGCGTCCGCGTCACCGGCGACATTGAAGTTTTCGGGCATCCGCTTTACAGCGAAGACATCCACATGCTGCGCAAACGTGTCGGGATGGTCTTTCAGCGGCCAAATCCGTTCCCGCTGTCGGTGTACGACAACGTTGCACACGGCCCGCGCGTTCATGGAATCAAAAACAAACAGGACCTTGACCAGATCGTGACCGAAAATCTTACCTCGGTCGGCCTGTGGGATATTCTGAAAGATCGCCTTAAAAACAATGCACTTACACTGTCAGGCGAGCAGCAGCAACGGCTCTGCTTTGCCCGTCTGCTTGCCGTGAAGCCCGAAATTCTTCTGATGGACGAGCCGTGTTCGGCGCTGGACCCGATCGCGACGACACGCATAGAAGAGTTGATGCAGAAGCTGAAAAACGACTACACGATTATTATCGTGACGCACAACATGGCGCAGGCCGGGCGCGTATCCGAAGATTGTGGATTCATGCTGCTGGGCGACCTTGTGGAGTTCGGTCCGACCACCGGCATCTTCACAAATCCTTCAGATCGTCGTACAGAAGACTATATCACCGGGAGGTTCGGATGATTGCAACGCCACACACAGATCGTGAATACGAACAGCAATTGACAAGCCTCCACGCGCAGATTCAGGCGATGGGCACCCACGTCGAAGATATGATTTCGCAGTCCATCACCGCGTTGCTTGAACGAAATTCGGATCTGGCGCGGCAGGTCATTGACGCCGACCGGCACGTCGACCTGCTGGAGCTTGACGCCGACCATCTTTGCCTGACAATTCTGGCACTTCGCCAGCCTGTCGCTTCCGATCTGCGATTTCTTACAACCGCGCTGAAGATTGTCACCGACCTGGAAAGAATCGGCGACCTGTGCGTCAACGTATGCGAACGCATCATCGAACTGAACGTCGAACCGCAGTTGAAACCATACATCGACCTGCCCAGGATGGCTGAAGTCGTTCGAGGGATGATTGAAGACGCTCTAAGTGCATTCAAATCGCAGAACACCGATCTGGCACAGGCAGTTCTTGAGCGGGACCACATGGTTGACGCATATTACGGTCAGATATTCCGTGAACTGCTGACATACATGATGGCAGATGCAAAGGCGATCAACCGGGGTGTCAAAATCCAGTCGATCGCCAAATACATTGAACGCATGGGCGACCACGCCACGAACCTGGCCGAAATGGTCGTTTTCATGGTGCGCGGCAAGGACATACGTCACGTAAGCAGCACGCAGTACAGTGGACGCCCCCACGGCGTACTGTTTCTGTGTGTGCACAACGTCGCCAGAAGCCAGATTGCCGAAGCATGGGCGACCAAAATGTTTCCGGTCGGCGTTCACGTCTGGAGCGCAGGTTCTTCACCAGCCGGACAGGTAGATTCACGGGCCGTGCAGGTGATGAAAGAAGTCGGCATCGACATGTCGGAGGCCCGTCCGAAGGCATTCACCCAGATTCCACTGGGGTCTGTAGACACGATTATCACGCTGTGCGCCGATGAAATCTGCCCGCTGGTACCCGGCATCGTAAACCGGCAATCATGGGGACTGCCTGACCCGACGGCAGCAACCGGCACCGAAGAAGAAACGCTGGCGGTCTTTAGAACCATCCGCGACGAGCTGCACAACCGCATTGAAGAAATGATGAAGTCCTGGTAATCACCTGCATAACTGCCAGACCAACCTGCATTCACCGCTGATTTGATGTAACGTAGTCAGGCCACGGAAAGTGGATTCACGTGGAGTCTGTTGATGATTGAGCAAATCCTGCCGGACGTTTACCGGATAAAGGTGCCCCTGCCGAACAGTCCGTTAAAGGATCTGAATTCGTACGTCATCAAGTCAGGCGGCCAGAGTCTGGTAATCGACACCGGGTTCAACCGCACCGCCTGTTATGACGCGATGCTTGCTGGCCTCGGCGAACTGGGACTTGACCCGTCAAAAACCGACTTCATGCTGACCCATATGCATGCCGACCATACCGGGTTGATTTCGAAACTGGCCACGCCCGCCAGCAAAGTGTACTTCGGCAGAATCGACGCCCGCATATATGACCGCAGCATCAACTGGCAGCCGATGATGGCATACGCGTTAAGCAACGGATTTCAGGCTGAAGACATTCAGAAGGCGATGGATGCCCACCCGGGGATCAAGTATCTACCCGAAACCGTTCCTGAATTCACACTTCTGGACGATGGCGATGTTATTACGGTCGGCGACTTTCAGTTGCAATGCATCCTGACTCCGGGGCACACGAAAGGTCACATCTGCCTGTTCGACAGCGTGCACAGAATGCTGATTTCAGGCGACCACATCCTTTACGACATAACGCCGCACATCGAGTCATGGTCGTACGAAACGAACTCGCTTAAACACTACCTGGACAGCCTGGATCGAGTCCGGGACCTGCCGGTCGACATCGTCCTGCCGGGACATCGCAACACGTTTACCGACTTGAAAGGCCGGGTCGATGCGCTGAAAGAACACCACAGGCAACGTGCGCTGGAAGTCATTGAAGTCATTGGTGATAATTCAATGACCGCATATCAGATTGCCGCTGGAATGACGTGGGACATCAGGTGTGAAAACTTCGAGCAGTTCCCGGCCGCCCAGAAATGGTTTGCGGTCGGCGAGGCGATAGCACACCTGCGCTGGCTTGAAGGCGAAGGCCGAATCCAAAGAAATGTCGGGGAAGAACTGGTGACTTTCTCGGCAATCCCGGGCTGAAATCGGCCGGGTTCGGGTGACGATTACTTGATCTTTTCGTCCCACAGATACTTCTTCGTTTCGCTTACCAGAACCCCGCTTAAAACTATCAGGGATATCAGATTCGGTATTGCCATCATGCCGTTGGCGATGTCCGCGAAGTTCCATACGACAGGCAGCGTCGCGACAGCACCCACCATTACCGCCGCAACCCACAGAACTCTGTACGGCTTGATGGCCCTGGTCCCAAAAAGATACTCGGCCGCTTTTTCGCCGTAGTACGACCAGCCAAGGATTGTTGAAAAAACGAAGGTCAGAAGACCAACGGTAAGGACTATCGGCCCGACATAAGGAATCTGGGCGAACGTTGCCTTTGTAAGCATCGCGCCGTTGTAGCCCTTCTGCCAGAGTCCCGAATTCACAACGACAATACCTGTCAGAAGGCACACAACGACGGTGTCCCAGAAAGTGCCGGTCGATGACACCAGCGCCTGCCTTACCGGATTCCGTGTCTGAGCCGCGGCCGCGACAATGGGTGCGCTGCCCAGCCCCGATTCATTTGAAAACAATCCACGGGCAACTCCGTAGCGCATCGCTTCGCGCATGCCGGCACCAAGGAACCCGCCGATAGCCGCCTGTCCGGTGAAAGCTGACTTTACAATCAGGACGATAGTGTCCGGAATTGTTGAATAATTCACGACACAAATTATCAGACAACCAAGAATATAGAAGATCGCCATGAACGGAACCAGCTTCTCGCACACCCTGGCAATTGACGTGATGCCGCCAAGGATAACGACCGCTGTCAACACGGTCATGATCGAACCTGAAATCCAGGGTGACACCCCGAAAGTTTCCTTCACAAGCACGGAAACCGAATTTGCCTGAACCATATTACCGATTCCGAAAGCCGCCACCGCCGTAAACGCCGCGAACAGAATGGCCAGCGGCTTGTTCTTCATTCCCAGCTCAAGCACGTACATCGGCCCGCCGGACATCTGGCCTTTTTCGTTCTTTACCCTGTATTTTACGGACAGAAGCGCCTCGGAATACTTGGTCGCTATTCCGAACACACCGGTCAGCCACATCCACAGGACGGCACCAGGTCCGCCGGCCACAACCGCCGTCGCGACACCAACGATATTGCCAGTCCCGATAGTCGCCGCCAGGGCCGTCGTAAGCGCCCCGAACTGACTTACGTCTCCCTCGCCTTCCTTGTCTTTGGAAAACGAAATCTTGATTGCCCGGCCAATGTACCTCTGGATAAATCTAAGCCTGAAGGTCAGGAAAAGATGCGTCCCGCACAACAGAACAAGCAGGGGCGGCCCCCACACCCACGAACTGATTTGCGACAGTATGTTTTCCAGACCCTGCATATTTGCATCCCCGATTAGTTAGAGATCATTAACGGCCGGCAGGAAAAATATCAGAGCCTGATAATGTGACCAAGAAAAAGCACAGAAAATCAGTAGTTTGATTCACCGGCATCCATAAATCCGTTATCATTGCCGCCAATGACACGCCTTCAGGAAGGATTTATGAGATCACACTCCCGCCTTTCAATACGCGCTCATGTGCTGACTGTGGTTTCACTTTTCATGCTGCTGGCAGGGCCGGCACTGGCCGAGCAGCCCGGCGGCGAACACAATTTCCAATTAAAGTCGGCCCCACGGATTATGGTGGAATGGTTCGGCGTCAACATCGGTGGCGGTTTCATCTATAACACCACGTCCTTCATCAAGATCGACGCGACATTCTTCACCATCAGCCAGGAACACTGGTACTACACGATTATTGAAGGCGAACTGAACCCCGAATTCGGGATGATCGGGGTCGGTGGACGCGCCGGATACCAGAAATTCTTCACAGATATCATGGCCTTGCGGATCGGTATGAAGCTGGGCTTCTCGTTCTGGCTTCGTGAAGGCAACGACAACGGACATCGGGGCTGGAGCAAAGGTGCGCAACTGGCACCACATCTACAACTGGTATGGATGCTTCACCACTCGTCGGTCGGAATCGGGATCGACTTTCCCATCATGATTGCGGTGGATGGAGGCGAATGGGATGATGATTCCAGGGACATCAGCGATGTTGACGCCGGCGCCCTGCTCTATTTCCGCTGGAGCGTGTACTGACTCAGTTGTTGGATAACCTGTTAATTCCGCTGAACTTGATACCAATTGACGCACCGAAGGTCACGACTTCGCCAGCCTGCGGAATGTCGCAATGAACCGCGCTGACGAACGCCAGATTGTCACGAATCATCAAGTTATATCCCAGCGCGACCGACCCGACATCCAGGGCGCGCTCGCCGACCGCCGGATTGTTGGCCACGGTCATGTCATACTCGGCAAGCAGTTTGTGGCGAGGTGTTATGGTCCAGTAGGTACCCGCAGTTAGGACGGTATATGGCGCAAGACCAGGCGAAGCCGCTTCAATATCACCTGTCAAAACCTCTTCAACGCGAAAATACATGCCCCACAACTTCAGGTCCGGCTTCAAATCAAAGTTAAATTCAACTGCAGGTGTCAGGGCCACCCCGAAATCACCAAAGCCGAATTCAAGCATCAGGTCCATATCAAAATGGTCAGTGTCAACCGGTGTTCCAAAGATTCCAAATCCAGCGCCGCCGAGCGCCTTTGTAAAGCCGGCATTACTGCCGATCTGGGCTGCTGCGTAACCGGAAAAACGATCGATGAAGCCGTAACCAAGGGCCAGGTCGAAGTTCAAACCTTCAGAGTGACGACCGGCACCGCTGATGCCGTGAAAACCGGCAAACATCTCGACGTCAACGCTTCCCGGGTCAAAAGTTTCGACCGTATCCAGCGCGCGGGCCGCCAACGAAAAACCTGAACACACAATAGCAAGCACCACTGAAAGCAGCCTGACAGAAAACTTCATCTCAACCTGAAACCTCATGCCGAATACGCACTGTTTAGTTTACACGTTTTGAACATAAGTCCATAATCAAAATTAGGAGGTGACGAATGCCCAGGCCGACAAACTGCCGAAAAATAGGTCAGGCACCTTGTGTCGCAAGGTTCAAGCCGTGTGGCATACCATGCCGCGAACTTGAATCAGTTACCTTGACTCTGGACGAATTCGAGGCGATTCGCCTTACCGACCTTGAAGGGATGTACCAGGCGCAAGCCGCTGAAATGATGGACGTATCAAGGCCGACGCTAAGCCGCATCATAGAATCTGCGCATGCCAAAATAGCCACCATGCTGGTTCGTGGAACCGAGCTTCGCATCGAAGGTGGCTTTGTCACCACTGAAGAACAACATGATCACGGTTGCCCGCGTTGTTCACGGCTTATCGCCGGTGGAACTGCGTGTCCACGCTGCAGAAAATCCGACGCACCGTCACAGGCAGAAGGACACCCCGACAATTGTCGGGAAAAAGGAGACCCTGAATGAACATCTGTATTCCGGTTACTGAAGATTCCGGCCTTGAAAGCCCCGTTTGCGCCCACTTCGGCTCGGCCCCACTGTTCCTGATCGTTGACGCGACCACTGGCGCATGTCGCACAATCAACAACCAGAACCAGCACCACCAGCATGGCATGTGCCAGCCCCTGGCGGCGCTGAATGGCGAACAGATCGACGGCATCGTTGTCGGCGGAATCGGCATGGGGGCACTTTCCAAACTGATATCAGCCGGAATCCAGGTGTATCTTGCTGAACATCCGACGGCGGGACTGGCGATCGAGGCATGGAAGAACGGTACGCTCCGCAAGGTCGAACCCGGCATGGCATGTGGCGGACACGGGCATGGCGCTCATGGCTGCGGCGGGCATAACTGATATTCGTTATTTCTGCATCGCGCGGGCCTTCATGTCGGCAGGCATCTTTTCAATGGCGTAGCGCAGGGCCGTTCG
>CAZFVA010000017.1:0-17154 GCA_964522105.1 uncultured Anaeromyxobacteraceae bacterium | reverse complement strand
CGGAAACGCATCCAGAAACGCCCCGACCGTGTGGTTGCAGAACGTGTCGCACTGGGCCCAGTTCGATATGTCCCGTCCAACCCAGCGCTCGAAAACCGCGAAATCGGCCGGTTCAAAAAGACGGCGTTGCGACCATGACCACTCGCACGCGATGCCGCTTTCTTCCAGATATCCTGAACGCCACAGCTCGTCGCACAGGGCAAAGATTTCCGATTTCGACCGGCCTTTTATGACCTTGAAACCGTCACGGGCAACCTTGGATGCAGCCGCCGCTTTCAGGCCATAAACCTTGACCGGCTCCTTGAAAAACCGCTTCGTCCCTTCGCGGACAGCCTCGGTGCCTTCACGTTCAAGCCGTTGCCGGATTTCGACGATGATCGGGTCCATTGAATCCCCCCCGGAATCGGTTTCATGTCTTTGGTTTACGTTCGGCTGGCCTTCCGGGTGATGCGGACTGCCAGAAAGGACATACAGGCCAGAAGCAGCAATAGCAGACCAGTACCGGCGGACACAGGATGACGACCGGCTGAACAGCCATCACTTGCGCCGTTACCGCCCGTATCTTCATGCCCGAGACCGCCCAGATCGAACACAAAATTTACGTCATAACCTGACGGGGTGTCGGTCGAAACGGTCGCGTCAGTCCGGGTATCAGTTCCCGACAAATCACCAGTCATTGCGTCCAGATCCAGCGAATCCTGCACCGCCGTGTCCAGCGGTTCCGACACGTCTTCGCCGGTAGATGTGTCCGAGCCCGCCGTATCTTCAATAACGTCTTCGGGGACTTCCACGACTTCGCAATATCCAGTCAATGGATTACAGACATTGCCATCCCCGCAAACTGTCTGGATGCACTGACATTCTTCAGCCGTGTAATTCTTCTTTCGCGGCGACGAACATGTCCACTTGAAATCGACGTCATTGGTGTCGCTGTCAGAACCGTCAGGAGTCCTTGACAACGAGTAGTTATCCTTATTGTCCAGGTCTTTCGGTGCCGGATTCAACCCCTCGGTCAAACCATCCATGTACAGGCCCCAGGACAGCATGTCCTGAACTTCCCCGTCCTTCAGCAACCTGATTCCGTCCCTGTTTCCATTCGGAATCACAACCATATCGACAGGGGCGTTCCTGTCACATTCTTCGCTGGTCAACGTCGACGTGGCAGCTGAACGGCAGATTACAAAATACCCACCAGCGGGCACGTTCACTTCCGGCGGCATCTCAAGGGTGAAGGGTACCGTACCGGGCGGGTTTACCCCATTAACCAGTTCGATGCTGTAACCGGCAAGATTGATCGTGTTCGGCGAGATGTTTTTCAATTCAATGAACTCGCCCCCTTCGTCAGGGCCGGGTTGATCGTAATCAACCTCGTTAATGACGATGTGTGAAAACGCCAGGGCGTTAAGAGGAACCGCAGCCACAAGCGCCGCCACCAGGAAAACCGTGTTAAATCGGAACATTTGCACACCACCAATTAGTAAAAGGCACCTGCCCGCTTCATGATTATTGAAACAAACCGAAATCCACTGCTTGAAAGTTACCTGTGTGGCAGGTTGCGGTCAAGACCTTTGGCGCCAGACGCGGCACAACGACTGTTGCGCAATACGGACATCGTCCCCCCCTTCTGGTCGGCTGTCATAATGTCAGGACATCCATCGGCGTTGACGTCCGCGACAACCATCGAAATCGGCTCGGTTCCGGTAAAAAACTCGTGTGGTCTACTGAACTGACGGTTCCCTTGATTGATCAGAATGGAAACGGACGACCGGGCCTGATCAAGGACCAGAATATCTGTAAGCCCGTCCATATCGACATCGGCCAATGCCAGTGCGACCGGCACCGGAACAGGGTTAGGCGGAGTACCGGATCCCGGCTGATAGAAAATAATCGCGGAAGGGACGTCAAACCCGACATCAAGGCCCCTTTCCTGCAGTTCCTGACTGTCCATCGCATAAGACACCGTCAATACCGACGTATTCCCCTCGCGGGTCAGGGTTACCACATCCGGAAATTCCCCGGCTGCAATGGAATCACTTACGCTGCCGTCCAGCGGACTTTTCAGATAACCGGCCGCTACATCGACCGGTGGCAGACCGACAGCGAAGTCCAGACTTCCGTCATACTTCGCAAGAAACCGGCCGTCACCAAGACCCAGAAAAACAGTGAAATCACTGGTGCCCTTGTTTGCAACAATCAGGTCAGGACTGACCGCTTTCCCCGACAAAAAATCCTTTAATGTTCGCCGCAGGGGATACGAGATAATCACCCCCGGGAACCTGTTTTCCTGAATAATCAGGGGCTCTATCTGCGTACCGTCGGGCGTCAGTTTCTGAAATGTGGCGTCACCCTGCCCAAGTAATGATTGAAGGAAATACGCAGGTTCAATGTCGGGCGTCCGCTCCCTGTGCCAGACAAAGGCCAAATCGTCGATCGTGCCGGAGTCACCCTCAAGGTCAAAACCCCCCGCAGCAACAAGCCGGGGCGAACTCCCGGCCTCTATCGGCAGTGCCAGGGAAAACCGATCAAAACCAAGATCCTCATCAAAAACAGCTATAGCCGATGAATAGTTGTTCCATTCATCTGTAAGCTTCGAGGTCGAGACAACAAGACCATCAAGTTCAACGTATGTTCCCAGGCCAACTTCCGAAATCACCGTTTCATTTTCCGAAATCACCGACCCAAAATTGCCCGAGACCATCCCGACGGGCACTAAATTGTTGAAAAGTACAGGTACGCGCTGCAAGGGAAAATAAGTATTTCCGACCGGTACAATCGGCACGAGCGGTACAATCGGCTGAGCAATTATTTTATGCTGCTCAAAGATATTGGCCCCGCCTTCGGACAGCAGGACGGCGGCATCCAGATAACTCCTGGACTCTCCTTCCTTTGGTTTCGCGAAATGCCCGACGGCAAGGTCGATTGGAAGGCCTTCCAGGCGACCCTGGTACGAACCGTCGAAATGACCGCCGTCAGCGTCCATGCGGTAATACACAACACTGACACCACTTTCCGTCAGGGCGCAAAGGTCGAAATATCCATCGTTATCCCAGTCCGAAAGCCAGATGTGCGTGGCCGCGCCGGAAACGAGCGCCATTCCGGCGTCCACGAAATGGAAAGTGCCGCAGTCGGCACCCCCCCTGTAAAATAGAACCTGGTTGGCACCCCTGCTCAGTACCAGAATATCGCCCGACCCGTCCGCATCCACGTCCCCGACCTCAATGTCGGTCGCCTCAACTCCGCCACTCGCGGCGTCATACGGTAGAAACCTGGCCGAGCCGCTGCTATCAGTCCTTGCCACATATAACGTCATACATTTGTTAGTACCCATCACCGTGACAACGTTGTCAGGCGGGGCCCCATTCGAACAGAAATTCGCCGCCTGCGTGACGGCAAACGGAGTCTCATTGTAGAAGCTGTCTTCCCCCATCATAAGTGAACCATTCCCATCAACAGGAAACACCGTGAACATCCCGAGGGCTTCCGAGGTGACAAGAACCGCGTTACGACCGTTGTCCGAAAAAAGACCAATTTCAATATTGTTTGGAGTGGAAGCCCCGATGTACTCGGTGACAGGACTCCAGCCGGTAAGCTCTCCTGCCTCGCCTGTCGTGGACATCACGACTTTAATCAAAGACAACGGAGTGTTTTCCAACTCAAGGAACGCCACGTCAGCGTATGCGTCACCGTTCAAATCACCGACAGCCAGATCAGCTAACTTCAATGCACCGGAACTGACGGGCAGCTCGGTAAACGTGCCACTGCCTTCCTGCAGCATGTACACGATCCTTTCACTGCCGAAGTCACCGCAATACCCGACAAAGTCGTCGAACCCGTCATAGTTCACATCAAGAACAGCCCACAGGACGCCTTCACATTTAAAGCCATCGGACTGTTTCCTGATCCCGTCGGCCGACCTTATATAGACACCGCGCGAAGTCACCATTCCCCAGATTCCATCCGACGATGGCCCGATCCTGATTCCCGCCCCGGCGATCCCATCCCCCGAAGGCTTTGGAACACCGGCGCTGTCGGCCGCAAATTCGCCTGCCCGGCGGACCGCGAACGGCAACAGCGCCGTCGTGGTACGTCCAGGAATCCCGTCATCAGCCGTCACCTCGACCGTATAAAGACCGGACGTCCAGCCCGACACCGGAATCACCAGATCGCGATGCTCGGATGAGTCGACTTCTGCGGCCGGTTCGCCACCCGGGGAAGACCATTCCCACGTAAAATCCATAACTGCTATGCGGACACTATGAACCAGAGTCCCGCTGTCAGTCACCCTGACCCGGATAACAAAGTCATCCTGGACTTCGTCATACGCGTCCGGAGTCGGCGGTTCAAAAGAAATGACGGGGGGAAACATGTCAACAAATACGGTCACGTCGATTCCAGTGCTGCGGCCATCCACGGTTGCCGCGTCCAGCCTGACTGTGCCGCTTCCCTGGAACACGGAAACCGGCACGAACGTGATCTTGTATTCCCCGGGGCCATCTACATCCATCGAAACCGGCTCACTGCCGGCACCCGACAAAGTTATGGTCGCCGGTGCACCTTCCGAATCGTCGTACCTGTACATGAAATCGACAGGCCCGGAAATCAGCGCGGCTTCACCGGGAACAGGATCCAGAAGGGTCAGGGACAGGCTGCCCTGCGCGGCATCGGCATCGGCGTCGAAAGACGTGCCGTCGCGACCGAGATCACCTGCCAGCTCATCAGGCTGTGTCATGTCAAAAGGAAACCTGCTGTCCTCACAGCCGGTCCCGGCAAGAAATGCCGCAAAAACAAGCGCAAACCCGGTCAGGAACCTGAAACGAGATAATTCGTTCATTTCGGTTCCCCCTGATCCAGACAAGCCTGCGTAGCGTTGTGCAAAGTCGTGACAGTCTTGCCGCTGCTGTCCAGAGTAACTATGTCCATGCTTCCGTCGGCATCGACGTCCGCAACCTTCATAGCGAACGGACCGACACCGCTCGGATAGCTGTAGGGCTCGGCGAACCTGAACTGGCCCAGGCCGGGAAATATCACGACCTTCGAGAATTGATTGTCCAGGACGATAATGTCCTGAATGCCGTCACAGTTCATGTCAGCGACTTCAACGGCCACTGCGACCCCGGTATTAACGGACAGCACCACCGGAGCCAGAAAACCGATGTCTTCGCCGGATTGCTGCAGAAAATCCATATCCATGGAATACGAAATCAGAACGAAGTTAGCCAGCAGCGTCACCAGATCGGGAAGCTGCTTTTCGGCAACCGTGTCGTCCAGGTCCTTATTAATCCTGTTTCTAAGGTACCCGGCGGTAACATCGACAGGCTGCCCTCCGACCGCAAAATCCAGACTTCCCAGTTCCCTGGACTGAAAATTACCGAAACCGCTGTTTATATAAATGGTTACGTCATGAGTACGCCTGTTCGTCAACATGATGTCAGGCGCGGATAACGTACCCGCCAGATATCGCTTCAGCGAAAGCCTCAACGGGAATGCCTTGATTAACGTCGGTTGATTGAAATACCCGACTGAAACCGGCGTCAGTTCACCAATGACGCTGCTGTTGGTGGAAAAAGTCCCGTCCATCAGGCCAAGCATCGGCTGCAGAATCCAATCCTTGAAAGCGGCCTCCTGAAAAAACCCCATGAAGGCCACATCCATAGTTTCCCGGGAACCCGACCCTGCGTCGAAATTGCCCACCACAGCATTACGAGGCAGGTTTGCTGTCCTGATCCCACCGTAGTACCCGAGGATAGTCCGGTGTCCTGTCTCCTCAAAAAGCACGATCCGTGCGGTGTTAGGTTTATCCTCGCTGAAAGTCTCTTCCGTAGTAACGATCAAGTCGTCCGGACGGGTAGTCGAACTGAAAGCGCCGCTGGAAAGGTCAACGTTGAAATTACCGGCCACGATACCGACTGCGGTCCGCACATCAAGAGTGACTGCACCAGCGTGACGGGTCGGCATGCCGACGATTTCGTCCGATGAATAGACACCTATCTCGCTGAAACCGTCCAAATTCTTGTACAAAACTGCCGCATCCAGAAATGCTGCCCGCGAACCTGAAAGCGGCTTCACAAAATGACCGGTCGCCATTGAAAGCGGCTTCTGGGCAAGAAGGCCCTGATGCGACCCGTCAAACCACCCGCCCGCAGAAGATTTTCGATAGAAGATGACCTTCAACTGCTGCCGACCATAAAGCAAGACGATGTCCAGAAATCCGTCCATATCCATGTCGGCCAGCGTCACGTCGGTGCCCGACCCGGAAACAAGAGGGGTGCCTTCGAAAACCGGGTCGGAATAGCCACCGATCCTGTTGCCCATGAAGACGTCAACCATGTTCGAACCGGGGCACAGGATGACGAAATCAGCCACACCGTCACTGTCAATATCACCTGCAGCGATGTCGGTAGCCAGAACACCGATCGGCCATTCCCTGACCGATTCGACTCTGCGGGACGCGTCCTGCCGCAACCTGGCGATACCCATCACCTCGGCCTTCATGGAATCGACGACAATCAGCGAGTCGCTGTCGGCGTTGATGTCGGTGAAGTTGACCGCGACCATGTCCGAAACGTCATCTATAAACTGATTATCTGGATCCAGGCTGCTGTTTTCGCCCATTGAAGGAACGCCGCTTTCGTCGATAGGATACGCCGTGACCAGCCCGCTACCCTTTGCCCCCACGACGACCGAGTTACTTTCATTGTCACTGAACCGTCCAATCGCCACATGATTCGGCTTGACGGCCCCAGAGTAGAATGAAGGCGCGGCATATCCCGCGAAATCGCCTTCATCGTCAGTGGTTGACAACATTATCCCGGTCCAGAGGGGCTCGACATCGCTGACAAAGGCAATATCCGGAATTCCATCCCGGTTCAGATCCCCGGCCGCCAGATCCTTGACCGTGTACGCAGTCGCCAGCGAATCAGTTTCCACGAAGACGCGCTCGGCGGTCTGCTGCAACACAAGGATGCGGCGAGTGGCGCCCGACCCGCACCAGGCAAGAATGTCGTCCATTCCATCCAGGTTCATGTCGATGATCTTGTGCACGGCGCAGAACTCTTCCATCACTGTCATCAAAAGGGCCGAATGACGAGCACCTGTCCGCTGATAGATGTTCATCTGGAACGCCGTGGGCTTCTGGATTGCGGCAAGCACAGCCCAGTCACCGTCGTTGGCCGGTCCAAGCCGGATACCCTCGACGCTGACGCAGATTTCGCCTTCAGCAAGGGGCAGGTCGATCCTTTCGCCACCGTCAAAACCCGGCCTCTCAACGAACGTAAGTAGACGTTCCGCAACGGCATCGCGGTCTGCATGACCGTCCCGGGCAATCACGTTCAGAACAATGTCACCCCCGGACCAGCCCTCAGTCGGAATGATCAGGTCCTGATATGTCCCGTCGGTTTCGCCTTCAACAACAGCCCGTGTATCAACCTCGGCCGCCGACTCACCTTCAGTCAACGGCCATTCCCACACAAAGTCCCCGGCCGTGATCTTGACGTAACGCACAAGCGACCCTGAATCGGTCACCCTGACGCGCACCGGCAGGTCTTCCACGAATCCGGCACCTTCCAGTGGCGTCGGGTCCAGGAACTCGATTACCGGGGGATTGTTATCCACCAGTATTTTGCCCCTGCGGGAAAAGCTTCGACCGTCCTGCGAGACTGCGGTGACCTCGATGGAACATTTTCCATCAGCCACAAGCGTCGTGTCGATTTCCACGAAGTACGTCCCGGACCCGTCAACGGCGATGATCAGTGGTTCAAATTGGGGGTGGGGAAGCAACTCCACTGTCAGAGTCGCCGGAAGATCGGCCTGGTCCTGATACACGAACTCTGCGCGATACTTTCCAGACACGACCGGACGTATGGAAGGGTCAGGGGTCTTAAACGTTATCAATTGCACGGCCGAAAGGACGTCGCCGGAATAAGAATCCGGAAATTGCACGTCCCGGTCCTGACCATCACGGCCCGGGCCAACATCATTCCAGGCATTTGCATCAAAAGGGAACGGCGAAGAGTCGCAACCACACAGGGTTGTCAGTGCGATGCATGACAGGAAAGCCAGACACGGCAGGAAAGCCAGACTCAATCTGAAACGATTCCCGGTGTCCATCGCACCCCCCTGGAATCAGGGTCGCATGCGCCGCCGGTTACCGGTCCACCGCCGATTAACACGCGCCCTGTGACGTTGACTATACCGAAGTTGACTATACCAAAGATGTAAACAAATTGGGACTGGTTGTAGCGGGACGCCGGACGGCCCAAGTCATACTTGACGTAAGATCGATTGGTTGCCAGACTTGGCAGTAACCAATTCCGTCATTGGAGGATTCCTGATGGTCCAGATTAAAGCTCTGTTTTGCGGTAAGCATTTATACCGCGCGTCGATGTTCGCCGTAACGCTGACGATGGCCGCCGCTTTCACGCTTGTCTGTGCGAACGCAAGCGCCTTGAACAAGGGCGACACAGTCAACCAGGTCAAGGTCAAGGACAGCAAGGACAAGGACGCCGAAATTCCCGATCTCGGCAGCAAAGTCATGGCAGTCTTCTACTCCGATCCGGACGTAAAGGACATGAACGAGCCGTTCCGCGAAATGCTGAAGGCGGCCGACCTTGACCGCGCGAAGTTCCGTGGACTGGGCGTCGTGAACATGAAAGATACGTGGCTGGCTAACAGCATTATCCGGTCGGTAGTGCGCGGGAAGGAAAAGAAGTTCGATTCGCTGATCCTTACCGACCCCGACCACCTGCTGAAGAATGCCTGGAACCTGGGCGACTGCAACAGCAAGGACGTCGTCATCATTCTGGACAAAGACCGCAAAGTCCATTACATCAAACCGGGCAAGATGTCTGAAGAAGAGATGAAAAAAGGCCTGGAACTGATCAAAGAACTGCTGGCCAAGTAGTCTCAGCGAATCTCGATTTCCCCATTAAGGCGTATATCTTTAGATGAACTGCCCGCGTGAATCCCGAAATTGCCCGGTTCAAGCACCCAACCGTTCGCATCGGGATCGAAATAACTGAACGCCTGCCGCCCGAGCTCCATCGTTATCGTCCGCGACTTCCCCGGGTCCAGTGTTACCTTTTCAAACGCCTTCAGTTCCTTCGGGGGACGCGGCAGCCTGCTGAATTCATCGGAGACATAAAGTTGGACAACCTCCGTCCCAGTCCGGTTGCCGGAGTTTGTCAAAGTTATGGAAATAGTCCAACGGTCCTTGCCGCTCGCTGCGATGTCAAGCCTGTCATACCTGAAGGTCGTGTAGGACAGACCGTGGCCGAACGGGAACAGCGGGTCGATTCCGGCTCGATCAAGGTGCCGGTAACCCATGAAAATACCTTCACCATAAGGCGCGACCAGATCGGGCGATCTGTAGCCGGCAAAACCGGGACAGTCCTCGGCACGCGCATAGAATGTCATTGGCAGACGTCCACCAGGCTCATCCATGCCGAACAACACCCTGGCAATCGCCAGTCCACCTTCCTGGCCCGGGAACCAGGCCTGGATAATAGCGGAGACTTTTTTGAACCAGTTACCCATTGTCACCGCACTGCCGGTCTGAAGAACGACGATTGTCCGCGGGTTGGCCGCTACCACTGCTTCAATCAGTTCATCCTGTCCCGGCATGTCCATTCGCTCGCGGTCCCTGTCCTCGCTTTCAAGATTCCTTGAAAGGCCGGCGAACACGATCGCAACATCACTGTTTCGGGCAAGTTCCGCCGCCTCGGCGACAGAGTCCTGCCCGGGAGTGTCCCAGCCCAGTTGCACCTGGGCAAGGCTTATACTGTCGAAGTACTCGACAATGATCGGGTATGCCCGGCCAGCTTCCAGTTCAATCGTTGCGTCAGCGGTCTGCATATTGTCTCTGGCCTCGACAACCCCCCGCCTGTCAATCAGTGTGGTCTCGCCGATTCGCAGCAGCAGGCCATCGTCGAACACCGAATGAAAGCGATAAGTCCCCGAACGTGGTGGTTTCAACGTTCCGGTCCAGCGAACTGCGAATCGGTCGTAATGCTCCTTCAGTGGCGCTCCATAACCCCAGTTGAAGTTGACCGTTTCGTCGGTCCTTGTCATTTCGGGCTGCCCTTGCATGGCAATGTCTGCAAAGTATTCACCACGCAGGCCGGGACTGCCGTCCGGGGTGGACAGATATCTGGTTTCAATCGGGATAAGGTCACCGGAAGGAGCCGCACCCGGCGAGTAAGCTATCTTAATCCGGCTGCCAGCGACCGAAATCATGCCGTCCCAGGCGGACACAGCTTCAAAGGAATCAACCTCCGAGCTTCCCCCGCCGCCGACCCTGGCAGTCCTGGCCCCGGGACCGATGATTGCAATCGAACTTATTGAATTGATGTCCAGCGGAAGCATGGACGGATCATTCTTCAGAAGAACCATGCCATCCGAAGCTGCCTCCATCGCCAGGTCCCTGTGGGCCTGGATCGGTCCAGGCACTTCCACCACGGACGCACGTGAGTCAATCAGGCCGGTCCGGATGCGCGCCCGCAGAGTACGTCGGAGCTTGTCGTTGATGACAGACTCCGCGACCTCGCCCCGACGGACGGATTCCAGCAGACGGTCGCCCCAGAACTTCGCTTTCGGCATCTCCAGGTCATTTCCGGCCAGTGCGGATTCGACCGTGCTCTGCACACCACCCCAGTCGGAAACGACGAAACCATCAAACCCCCATTCATCCTTGAGGATTTCAGTCAGCAGATGCCGGTTTTCCGAACAGAATTCGCCGTTGACCTTGTTATATGCCGACATCACGCACCTGGCACCGCCATTAATCACGGCTTCCCTGAACGCCGGCAGATACAACTCCCTCAGGGTACGTTCGTCCATCCTTACATCCAGCTTCATGCGATTCCATTCCTGGTTGTTGGCCGCATAATGCTTGACGCAGGCGATCACGTCCCGATCCTGCACACCCCTGACGAATGCTGCCGCTACAGCCCCGGCCAGGAATGGATCCTCGCCGTAACTTTCAAAGTTTCGCCCTCCGGTCGGCAGGCGGTGCAGGTTCACGCAAGGTCCCAGAAGAACGTCCCGTCCGCGTTGCGCCGCCTCACGTCCGATGGCCTGTCCGATTGAATGCACCAGCGCCGGATCCCATGACGCAGCAAGCGCAACCGAAGCCGGAAACGCTGTAGCCTTTCCCCATGCGACCCCGACCGGACCGTCGGTCATCGTAAACGGGGGGATTTTCAGCCTGTCATTCCCGGGAACCTCCATCGGTCCGCGGCCACTGAGCAGCTCAATCTTTTCCTCGATGGTCATCCGGGACAGCAGTGCATCACCAAGCTTGTCGGCCTGCTCCAAATCCACCGAAGAAACAGCGGCAGGCAGCCTGCTCGACTGGATATCACGGGGGGCACAGCCCACGCTGATGATAACGGCCAAAACAACGAACCCGGTCGAGCGGATCATCTGAACACCCTGGTCGCCAATGTCAGGCAACCCCTGCTGGTTGACCGGTTAATTCTATTCCACGGGGCAAGGTCCAGATAGTGATATTCGATGACATGAACCTGTTCATGCCTTATTCTGCGCATCAAGGACTCAGGCGTGGCAGGTCCGCTGTCAGTCACTCGCAAGGTCATGAATCTATGGAAATCCCTTACTACCACGTGGACGCGTTCACATCAGAACTGTTTCGCGGCAACCCGGCGGCGGTCTGTCTGCTGACTGACAGATGGCCGGACGACGCCGTGATGCAGAACATTGCTGCGGAAAACGGCCTGCCGGAAACGGCGTTCGTGCTTGCCTTGAATGACGGCTACCACATCAGGTGGTTCACTCCGGACATTGAGATGGACCTGTGCGGACACGCCACGCTGGCAGCAGCATTCACCGTCTGCAATTTCGTGGAAAAATGCAGCCGCGTCGACTTCTTTTCACAATCCGGAATCCTGCGAACCGAAATCGCCGGGGGCCTTGTAAAGATGCATCTTCCTACCCGCGAACCGGTTCCAGCCACCGCGCCGCAGGTGCTGCTTGATTCGGTCAGCATCAAACCAGTTGCGGTCCTGAAATCCAGAGACTACGTTTTTGTCTATGCATGCGAGGCAGACATCAGGAACATCCAGATCGACACGGCAACGTTCAACCGCATCAACCTCAGCCCCGGAGGGGTTTGCGTTACGGCACCCGGCGACCATGTCGATTTTGTTTCCCGGTTTTTCACCCCGCAGGCGACCATCCTTGAAGACCCGGTCACCGGGTCCGCGCACTGTTCGCTGGTTCCATACTGGGCCGGGGTCCTGCAAAAGACACAGATGACTGCGAAACAACTTTCCCGGCGCGAAGGCACCCTGTTCTGCACATACGAAGGCGACACCATCGCAATAGCCGGAAACGCAGTCCTGTACAAAAAGGGCGTTATCTACATTCGCTGAAATGCCGGGGTGCCGCAGGCAACCTCGCGGACTAAAAAACCATAAATCCGGTCTTGACGGCCACTTCACCAGAATCCTGATTTCATTTACCAGAATATTCTTCGTGTTCTGGATTCCAAGCCGGGACGCGGCCCCCGCCTCCGGGGTTTTGATTTTGCTATAGGAGATCTGTAGAATGATGGTGTCACATTTGAAACGGTATGAGGTGAACACATGCGTTATATAAAACTTGATACCCACCCGATTCAGGCCACTGGCCGGAATATTTTCCGATCACTGGCAATAGTGCCACTCGCGGCACTGGCGTTACTCGGGTCCGCAGGTTGCAGTCAGGGTAATAATCCACTGGCAAACGGCGAAGTCATGAGCCTCGACTGGACGCAGTCTGCTGCTTTGACTGCGGCCACAGGCTGCGATGAGGCCGAGGCCTGGATCGAGGAAGGGGTTATCACACAGATGACGCTGGCGGTCGAGGCGAACCGACGCTGCGTTCTGACCCCCGATGACTGCGGCTGGTATCGCGGCGGCCTCGACGAAGAATGGGCCAATGACGGAACCCCCACTCCCGATGCAGGTGGCTCCGGGGACGATAAGACGCCCGACGAATACAGCGAGACCAACACTCAGGTCGAGGGCGTGGACGAGGCCGATCGCGTCAAGACCGACGGCCAGTACATCTACGTGCTGAGTGACCGCGACCTGGTCGTGGTCAAGTCCTGGCCGGCTGCGCAGACCGAAGAGGTGGGACGGGTTACGCTGGGCACATGGGCGTCCAGTTTCTTCCTGGACGGCGACAAGGCCATCGTGCTCGGAAGCGCTAATCTTTTTGAAGTAGTTAAGGATGCGCCTCGTCGTAACAACGGGGAAGATGATACCCCGAAGCCCGACACAACCGACGTCATTGACCAGATCGACAGTGGATCGTCGTCGACCGATGTTGAAGAAGACTTCGTGGAAGAAGAGCCCTACTATTACTACGAGTATCGCCCGGTTACAACGGTGACCGTCGTCAGTCTGGCGGACAGGGCAAACCCCCGCATCCTCAAGGAATTTTTCTTCGAGGGCTACACGGCCGACAGCCGCCGCATTGCCGACAAAGTCTATCTTGTGCTGAACAATTACCAGTCAATTTATGACCTCGAGTACTGGCCTGCGGACCTGGTCATGTATGGTCCCAATGGCGAGGACGTCCGGCCGGCACCTGAAGAAATCAATGCCATCTTTGACGCCATGATCACCCGCAACATCGAAAAGATTCGTGCACGCACACTTGCCGAGTGGCTGCCGCAGTACTGGACCACGACCGGTGGTAACGCGGCGACTTACGCCGAAGGCCGGCAGATCGGTAGCTGCTCCGAGGTACATGCCCCGAGCGTCTTTTCCGGACAGGGACTGCTTAATCTGGTCTCGCTTGATGTGGACTCGGGCAACATCGCAGGATCCACCATCCAGGGGTCATGGGGTACGGTGTACGCCAGCCTGGACGCGATCTATGTCGGATCGACTAACTGGGACTTCTACTGGTGGTGGCGTGGCGACGAAGACGTCCCGCCCATCAAGACCCACATTCACAAGTTCGCCTTCGATGAATCCGGAGATGCCCGTTATCGCGCATCCGGGGAAGTTCTGGGCTATGCCATCAACCAGTTCGCGTACGACGAGTATGAAGGACATCTCCGGGTCGCCACGACTGACGGCTTCGGCTGGTGGAACAACGAACAGACGGAAAGCCGGGTGACGATTCTGAAAGAGACCGAAGGCAGCCTGCAGCAGGTCGGGGTCGTAACCGGCCTCGGGCTTGGCGAGCAGATTTATGCGGTGCGTTTCATCGCGGACCAGGGGTACGTGGTGACGTTCCGGCAGGTCGATCCGCTTTATGTCCTGGACCTTGCCGACCCGACCGAACCGAAGATAGCCGCGGAACTTAAGATTCCAGGCTTCTCCAGCTACATCCACCCCCTTGAGCCAGGTTATCTGCTGACGGCCGGTCGCGACGCCGACGAAGAAGGTAGTGTTGGCGGTATCAAGATCGAGATATTCGACGTGACCGACCCGACTGACCCGAAAAGCGTCAAGACGGCAGTGATTGGCGACGGCTGGAACACATGGAGCGACGTTCTGTGGGACCACAAGGCATTCAGCTTCTTCCCGGCCCGGAACCTTCTGGCCATTCCGATTGGCGGTTGGGTCGAGACCGACGGGGAAGACGGCTGGTGGGGCGAGTACAAGTCTGAACTGGCCCTGTTCCGCGTGACCCGCGACACTATCGATGTCCTGCCCGCCATCAGCCACATGGACTTTTTTGATGACTTCGGCGGAAATGACCACTGCCGCAATTACAACGGATACTGGCAGGCCCAGATTTACCGCGGCCTGTTTGTCGAGGACTACGTCTACAGCCTCAGCCAGCTCGGGATGCAGGTCCACGACACCCGCGATCTGTCGGCTGGATCCGTTGCTGAACTGACACTGCTGGACCCCGAAGCCTTCCCGGTCTATGACTGGGGCTGGTGCGGCGACACGGAACCAGTGGACGAACCCGACCCCGAAGAACCCCTGCCGTAGACGGCGAGGGCGACACCCCGCGCCCCGAGTAACCAATGGCCCCGGTTGTTGCCAGAAATCTACGGGTTGCTCACCTCAAACAACATTTCACAATCGGGCAACAATGAAATGCAAACTCCCTGTAAACCATAGTTCTTGCAAATTCACGATTAAATCGTTAAATTACAAAGCAACGTCCCTTATCAGGTAAAAAGCATGATACCACGGTCACTTACATCAACAGTTCAGCGACTGGCCGGGGGCTTCCCTGTCGTCGTACTGACCGGCCCACGTCAGTCAGGCAAAACAACCCTTGTAAGGAACGTGTTTCCGGACAAGCCCTACGTATCCCTTGAAGCACCGGACACAAGACTGTTTGCAACCGTTGATCCTCGTGGCTTTCTTGCTACCTATCCTGATGGCGCAATTCTGGACGAAGTTCAACGCACCCCGGATCTGCTTTCGTACATACAGGGAATCGTTGATGAACACCACACTCCCGGTAGATTCATTCTGACCGGCTCGCAGAACTTTTCACTTAGCAGGCACATAAGCCAGAGCCTTGCCGGGCGTGCCGGTATTGCAAGACTGCTTCCCTTTTCAGGGGCTGAACTGATGAAGGCGGGGCTTCTTTGTGAAGGTCTTGACCAGTGGCTTTTCACCGGAGGCTATCCCGCACTGCACAGCACTTCCGTCACATGCTCGGACTGGTTTTCCAGTTACGTCTCAACTTACCTGGAGCGTGATGTCAGAGACCTCACGGCGGTACTCGACTTAATAACTTTTCAACGTTTTCTTCGCCTTTGCGCCGCACGCACCGGACAATTGCTGAATCTTTCGTCCCTGGCCAACGACTGCGGAATCGCCCAGAGCACTGCAACCGCGTGGCTCGGTATTCTTGAGGCAAGCTACATCGTCTTCCGGCTGACGCCCCACTTCGCCAACTTCGGCAAGCGGTTGGTAAAGACACCAAAACTGTACTTTCATGACACAGGCCTGGCGGCGTTCCTGATGGGTATCCAGACCCCGGAACAACTTTCAACACATTCCGCCAGAGGTGCCCTGTTCGAGACCATGGTTATTTCTGAATACCTGCGGGCCCAATGGAACCGGGGGGAAGACTCCAGTCTGTACTTCTGGCGGGACAGCAGCGGTAATGAAGTTGACCTGCTTCTAGACAAGGCTGGCGAACTTTACCCGGTAGAGATCAAATCGGGCCAGACGGTCGTGCCGGACATGTTCAGGACGTTGAAAAAGTGGGTGGCTATTTCCAAATCGACACAAGAGCCAGCTCTAATATTCGGAGGCTCCGGCAGCTACACACGCGAAGGCGTCAAAGTAACCGGCTGGCGGGAGATGATGTAACTATTTGAATTATTAGAGCCAACGCGGGGAATCGAACCCCGGACCCCCTGATTACGAATCAAGTGCTCTGCCGACTGAGCTACGTTGGCTTCTTCGAAAAGCAGGATGGATTCTGCTGAAAACAGGCGAAATGTCAAGTGACATTAGCCAATTAACAACTTTAACGCGCCCTTGAAGGGGCGCAGTAACACCGCCGCTTCCGTGGTCAGATTCAAAGTGTCGTCATATTGAAGATGTGTTTTCAGGGCGGGGATGCAGACGGGCCGGATCGCTACTTACAAAGACCCACTGACGCTACAGCCGTGTCGGCCTGGGCCGCGAAGCAATCGTTGTCATAGGAAGTGCCGTCGCAACCACAGACAGGGGCATACAGGCGCGGACACGTGGACGGTTTGACCTGGCACATGCCGGGAGCCTTGCAATCGCCAGCCACCTTCAGACAGTAGCCACTCTTGCCGCAGTCACCGGTATCGACGCATGCCGTACAGTCTTCCGAACAGGAAAGCATCGATTCGCCCAGCAAAGGCTCGCAGATATCATTTCCACAAGTTTGTCCGCACGCTCCGGCACACTTGCCCCTGTTACACGTCCAGTACCCGCTGCAGTCAATGAGCCAGTCCTGCCACAGGCAGTCTTCAACCGTTTCGCAGTCACCCGCCGGAGGCGTAACACAGCCACATTCCATAATCAGCAACTGGCCGCATTTCCCGGCAACCCCCAGAGCAGTCTTACATTCCAACGCCTCACACGTCGGGTTGATCTTTTCATTGCACGGGTTTGCCACAACGGTACCTTGACAGGAACAATCGCGCCCCAGCACGCACACATCACCGGTCGTGTAAGCCACGCCGTCGTCGCA
>CAZFVA010000016.1:46977-79391 GCA_964522105.1 uncultured Anaeromyxobacteraceae bacterium | reverse complement strand
AGCAAAATAATCGCTCCAACCCTCGGACATGGCCCTAACGTGCCTGTATACAATATCAGAAGAACCATCACACATTTCCCCGATCAATCTACTTGTGACAAGATGCTGATACTCATGCGTCAAAATATCTGCTCCAAAAACTCCATCATAAGTTCCGACTTCACACAAATATATTGCCCCTGGGTCCCCATCTGAATAGTTGGGAGTATCGGAAAATGGCCCGCACCAGCACCACTCAGACCCCTCAAAATTCTCGTTGAATACGATCCCATCTGCTCCTTCTCCACCCCTGCCATAATTACTAAACTGAAAATTCTTTTCGACTTCTGTAAACCCCAATTCATATAAGAAGTCATGATACCAATTCATCCAGTAGAATGCATTCGAAACGGCCGCCGGGTTCTCCTGTTCTGTAGCAGGGTTAAGAAAATCGTTTGAATAACTTAGATCATTTGTATATGAGGCTGAATCAGTGAAATTGTGATCCGAAATAGGACTCTTACATCTCATGAAATCAGATGGCTCAAAACAACCGGTATTAGGATTGCCGATGGCACAAGTGCCAGTACCACAAGGTGCTGTATTGCGAGCTACAAATGCGTTGTTTCCATAGGAAAGTCGATGTGTCGAGTCGTTAGGGTCAACGAAAGTCCAATCGCCATCGATCCCCGTGTATTCGCTATCAATTCTTGCCTTAGCCGTAGATGATTTTGTACAGCAGAGCGCATAATCTGGGTCAGATGTAGTGCCGCAATTAACGTCATAACATGGCCATGTGTCTGGAATTCCAGGATCTCCGTAAGTTCTAGCAAACGGATTGTCGCAGATGACATCTGAATACGGAGAACCGCAAAACTTGCCAAAATGGCTGCCGAACAGACGTGATCGCTCAATTACGGATTCACCTACAATTTCAGAGGTTTCTCCATCAACCAGAAAAAATGAAGGGTGTTCCGAAGTGGTCCTAATCAACCACCCAGGAGCCAATATTTTATCCTTCGCATAGAATATAGGTTCAGTATTTCCAACCCTTACGCCGCTCTCATAGATATCCAGCCCGTTGTTCGCTCTCGGAACGATTGAAACAAGTCCATCAAAGAAGGGGAGGCCTTCGCGCAACCTCACTGACCTGATCGCGTCAATGGGTGGCCTCAGACTATCTAAATCATTGAAATCGCCAGGAATCAGAAGGCCTCTATAGTACTGAAGCGTACCGTCGGGAGCAACCAAAGCTTGGGCCGATGCTCCTAAGACTCGGATTCCCTGATGCCATTGTGTAATCTCCACCCGCAGATATCGTCCGTTCAGTGAGGGGGCTGAATGGGTATTTGACCGGATTCTCAGATCTGAAATCTGCTGTTCCGATAACTTGAAAAACTGTGAATGTTCACGTAAAAAGTCCTCAACAACGGTTTTACCATCAGGAAACCTATCAACGATTTCCATGCCGACGTTCGGCTGGCGAAGCCGATACTTTGTAATAACGCCATAGTACCCTTCAAAGTCTGCGATTGCGTTAGAAGCGTACTTACTGTTCATAAACGAATTTTGTGCTTCAACTGCGTTCCTTTTCAGAGAAAGCTCAACTCCCTTTTGAAATCGTCCTGGGTTTCCGATCCTTCCAAGGCACTTTGATGACGCAATCATCACCACCAGCAGCATACACACGCAAGCCAACCTTTTCATTGCGGTTTCTCCTTGACTAAATCGAAATTCCTATAAGCAATCATACACTTACTACGACAACTCAAGTCAACATCTTATCCCTAAAAGCAATGCTGTCACAATAACCGACCTCGTGGACTGGGATATCAACTGATTGGTCTATATCCGACAACATTTGCTGGTACAAGTATGAACTTCATGCACACCGACATGGCGTTACGAGAATGTTCGGCGTCATGGGAAACGTATGTGCCATCCGTCAGGCGGCTAAGATCGAATGAACTGTATCCGGTGGTATGACTGACCTCAACGTAGGGACAAATCTCCACCAACTCCGGCGACTGCGGATCGCCATCGCAGGCTTCACCAATTGCATTCAAAGCACCGTCAAACTCTTCCTTTGTCAAGATAGCGGAAAGCACGCCATCACTTGCATCAACACCGACGCCTATTGCATCAAGACCTGCGAATATACGTACGTCTATTAAATTAAGAACGATGGTCAGTGTCGGTGCTACATAAACTTTGATCGAAATCTTATCAGCCCTTCCGCTAAGTGCGCCATTATTGATTTCAGCGTCAAACTTCACAGCAGCTTCGCACGTATCCATGTTGAACAGATGGTCTTCCGTATCCAAATACACGCCATCAACGAGAAAACCAGGGTGAATCGGCGTTCCGGTGGTTCCATATAACACGAATTTTGTATCGGCTGTTAGGTTAGAAAGTCCTTTGAATTCCATAAGGATGGCAATATTGCCCTCCGTAATTATGCGATTGAGCGAAGGATTAAGCTGAACAGCTAACGCTGATATGCCCGAATCTCCAAGTCCATCGCCCGTGTAATCAAAACAACCAAGTTTTTCTTCAGAATTTGATGGAATCTGAAGGTAGCTAGCAGCTCCAACCGGCCCCCATGACGCAGGAAGATCTGCTGGGTAGACACACTGCAAAACACCTTCCTGACAGGCTGTTCCATGCTGCATCAGACATGACCAACCTGCCGTTTCTTTGCATGAACATGCAGAACTGATTCCAGTGCAATCGTCATCAGTCTGGCACTGGACGCATTGTTCAACGCCGGACACCATAGCGCAATACGGAAGTTCGGCACCACACAATCCACCACATGGAGGAACAATCTCGCAGACTCCGCCATTGGTGCAAACAACAACGGATCCAGCAACAGGCTCACAATCGTCATCAGCACAACACTGGTGACATTCACCAGTTATACACAAAATCTGCCCACCTTCACATAATTCGGCACAATCCTTACCCTCTGAACATAGTTCTTTTATATCAACAGCTTCAGCAGTTTCAGAGTCATTAGAGTCGCCACTGTCTATATACACACCTTCATCAAACTGGTCTGGCACCACATCACCATCAGGTTGAACGCCAGTATCGGCCATCAGCTCACCCAAGATATCATTCCCAGGACCAGACTTTTGACAACCGCAAACGGCCAAAATCAATACCAGAAAGCACGGTGACAATTTCTGAAATGAAGCCTTCATCTACCGACTCCTTCTGGAACCCTCAGGGGCCAATCAAAACTAGAATGACTTTATGATACGCCTACAAAGAATTAGATTCAACAAGCCTGGTTGATTATGTTGGTTAAAAACGATTATTCAGCTACCAATTGACAGCGACTGACACTTTATGTCAGATTGTCGCCTGAGTCTGGATGAGGCCACGCACCATGAAACGAACGACAGTATGCCTTCCGCGCGAATTCCCTGGCGGCATTCAATATGCCGAAGAAGAGGCCATGGCAGTCATGGGCGTCATCCGCGCCAGGTCACCTTTTCGCTTCTACGGCCCCGATCTTCAAAGCGAATGTGCGCAGTTCGAAAACGAGTTCGGTCGCTACATGGCAAGCGGATTCGGCAAAGAATGGCCGGCCACCAGCCCGTTTCTGGTAACCGCCGTCAACAGCGGAACAGGTGCCCTTGAAGTCGCACTTGAAGCCCTTGGCGTCGGTTGCGGGGACGAAGTTCTGGTCCCCGGATTCATGTGGATTTCAACGATAGGCGCAGTCGTCCGCTGCCGCGCCGTGCCGGTGCTTGTCGACGCCGATGAAACTATGAACATGGACCCGGCCGACATTGTCAGGAAGACGAACGACCGCACTAAAGTCGTACTGCCGGTACATATGGCGGGCGAACCTGCCCGCATCGGCGCCATCATGGAAGCTGTCCGGCACATCAACTTTGACCGCGAAACGAGGGGCGTTGCGCCGTTGCGCGTACTTGAAGACGTGGCTCAGGCAATCGGCGGACACGCGAGGGGCATCGCCGGGTCTGTTGACCGCATTGGACGGGACGGGATTCACCGGCTTGGGACGTTCGGCGACGCGGCCATATTCAGCCTTCAACTGAATAAAAACATCACCAGCGGCGAAGGCGGCATCATCGTCACCCGCGACAAAGCCCTGCATCGCCGCATACTTGCGATTCACGACGTCGGCTTCCTGCGGGATTCAAAAGGCACCGGCAACGTCGAGGACCGCCCGGACCAACTGCTGGTCTGGGGTCAGGGCCGAAGATTCACCGAGGTTCAGGCCGCGCTGGCCCGGGTCCAGCTTCGCAGGCTGGACGGCATACTTGGCGAAATGCGTGGCATTCATAAGCGGCTGACGACGTGTGTGCAGACACTGCCGGGCTTGACGGTCAGGGCAAAGGCAGACAACGCCGGCGGCGACAGCAGCGGATTCCTGATGTTTCATCTGCCGGAAATAGCTGGCGACGAAACGGCTGCCTTTGAAATGGGACGTGCCGTTCTTGCGGAGCTGCGTTCACGTGGCCTGCCTGCCTTCTACTGCCACGACTACGAAGTCCATATCTATTATAATATCCCGCAGTTATTGCGTAAATTCGGCATCGACAGCAACGGATGCCCATGGACCTGCCCGCACAACGCCGCACACGAAAATCTGAACTACAGCCGCGGCACGTTACCTAACCTTGACCGCGCATTCCAGCGGACGGTCGGCATTGTCCTGACGACCGGCCTGACTGATGAACATGAAGCGGCAATCTGCGCTATCCTTCACGAGATTTACGATCTGGTTATCAAGAAATGAAGTGCGGAAAGACTGTCATCTGCTGGGGGGAACTTCTTTGGGACGTTTTCCCAGAAGGGCGTCATCCAGGCGGTTCGGCGCTGAATGTGGCAGCGCACCTTCACAGGCTCGGATTTGACGCAGTTCTTGCAAGCGCAGTCGGTAATGACAAGGCCGGCCATGACCTGCTTGATGCGGTCGCCGCTTTCGGACTGAATACCGAATTCATAAGTGTTCTGGAAGGCTTACCGACCGGGACAGCCGGTGTGTCGACTGGTGATGATGGTCTGCCCAGATTTTCAATTTCGACTGGTACGGCGTGGGACCGGATTCCTTTTTCGCGGGAACTTGCGGAAATAACAGCTCAATCTTCTGCCGTTATCTACGGATCACTGGCCCAGCGATCGTCGGCCAACCGACACAATCTTGATTCACTGCTGAAAGCCTGTTGCGGCATCAAAGTCATGGACGTGAACCTTCGCGCGCCTCATGACGATCCGGCCACAGTCATGTCCCTTGCCAGGCATGCAGACATCATCAAAGTCAATGAAGACGAATTATTACGACTGACAACGTCCGGCGGCAATGACATTGAATCACTGGCCCGGCGCCTGCCACAGATAACCGGCGCACAAATCGTCTGCGTCACCGCCGGTGACAAAGGAGCCGGTCTTCTACGCGACAATACATGGTATTGGGAAGCCGCCCGACATGTCACCGTCGTGGACACTGTCGGTGCCGGGGACGCCTTTCTGGCCCGTCTGCTTGCAGGAATCATTCAAAATGAACCAACCGCATCCGCCCTGCCCTGCGCCTGCCGACTTGCTGAAAAAGTAGTTGCCCATGCGGGCGCTTTGCTTCCCGCAAGTTTGGAAGCCAACTGTTGACTTAATTCCCTGAATGTTGGAAAAAGGCAATTCTGTTTTTCTTGAAAAGAGCGGGACAAAAAGTGGGAAATTTAGCCAACAAACTGTTCGCATATAAGACCGTAATTTACTGGATGCTTACAAGGAACCTGATTAACTTCGACTACAAAGTTAAAGGCGTCAACAGCCCGAAATTCATGACCGCCCGCGAAGCCGCAAAACACATACCGGACGAAGCCGTCATTGCCGGGTGCGGAATGGTTTCAAACATGCGGCCCGCAACATGCTTCCTGCTTGTGCGCGACTCATTTGAACGAACCGGCCATCCGGCCAACATTACATGGATCAGCCCGGGTGGTGCGGGAACGCGCGGGAAGGCTCCGGGGGCGGCCGAAGAAATCTGTATCAAAGGGTTACTGAAGTGGTTTATCAGCGGCCATCACGAAACGGTCCGCGCTGCACTCGCAATGGCTGATCGCGGTGATTTAACGTTAACCGTGTTTCCTCAGGGAACCGTGTGTCACCTGGTTGAAGCTCAGGCAAATGGCGAAGATTCTGTCCTGACCGAAGTCGGCGTCGGAACTTTCATGGACCCGCGCGTCGGCACCGGCACCCAGGTCGAACCGGGCAAAGGTCCCCAGCTTGTCGAAGTTGAAGGCGACAAACTGCGCTACCGCCTGCCGAAAGTTAACGTTTCTGCCCTTCTGGCAACTTACGCCGACGCAGACGGCAACATCTACATGAAAGACGCGCCGATGTACACCGAGGTCAAGGAAGTCGCCCGTGCGGTCCGGCGCAACAACGGCTTTGTCATGATCACCGTTTCCAGGATTATTCCGAAAGACGAAGCGAACATTTTCCTGAGGGCTGACGAAGTTGACGCCATCGTTGTGAATCCGCGCAATGAACAGACTACGATGTTCCGGCAGTCAAAACCGATCATGGAAATCACGCTTGGCCAGAACGCAGAAGTGGCCCCTTTCCTGGCAAAGCTTAATGCCCTGAACAAACTCACCAAGTTTGACACGCTCCGCAAGCCGATTGACTACGCTCTGGCCCGCCAGGCGGCCAAGATTTTTGCGCGCGTCGGCTTCCCGGGTGCAAACACAATTATTGGATACGGCCTGCCTCAGGAAATGGGCGCCATGATTAACAGCGGCGGCCTGGGCAAGGACATCACGTTCCTGATTGAAACCGGCGTTATGGGCGGCCTGCCGTCACCGGGATTCTTCTTCGGGACCGCGATTAACCCGAAAAAACTGATTTCTTCTGCCGAGATGTTCCACTACATCGAAAAAAATCTTGACGTTACGTGCCTTGGCACACTTCAAGTTGATGCTGGCGGGAACGTAAACGTGTCGCGCAAGTCGAACAAAGTCACCGAATACGTCGGACCAGGCGGATTCATTAACCTGGTTACATATTCCAAGAACATCATCTTCGTCGGGCAGTGGATGACAAAAGCCGAAATGTCCATCGTCGATGGAAAACTGGTCATCACGAAACGCGGCACTCCGAAGTTCGTCAAGCACGTTGAAGAAATCACGTTCAGCGCAAAAAGCGCCCTGAAAGACGGCCTGAAAGTCTTTTACTGCACAAACGTCGGAACCTTCCGTCTGACCGAACGCGGACTTGAACTGTTCCAGGTCGCCCCCGGCGTGGACATCCAGAAAGATATCATCGACTTCGCCCCCGACGCCCGCATCGTTCTTCCCTTGGACGGCAAAATCGAAGTCCTTGACCGCTCGGTAATGACCGGCGAAGGCTTCAGCCTGTCCTGGGATAAATAACCGGCCCTATTCCTTGATTGCCCAACGTAATTTGGCAGATGTGGAGCGAGGATTATCGCGGCGTTCTTCAGGCGTGGCGCGGATGACTTCGTCGGCAATATCGCTGTAGATTCCTTCCAGCAAACCGGCCTTGAAAGCCTTTTTGACGCGACGATCTTCACCGGAATGAAACGTCAGAATCGCGACACGGCCACCGGGATTCAGACATGAAGGCAGCGCTTCCAGAAACGTATCAAGCGCGTTTAATTCGTCGTTAACAGCTATCCGCAAGGCCTGAAAAACGCGCCGCACAGACTGTTCACGTTCATCCGGTGGAAGTTTGCGAAACACTGAACGGACGGCATCGGCAAGGGCCACAGTCGTCGCAAATTTTCTGCCTGCGATGGCCTTCGCGATATCGGAGGCATGCGGCTCGTCCGAATTTTCTTCAAGCATTTCGACAAGCTTCCACGGCTTCAGTCTTTCCAGCAAAGCCCCGGCCGACTGCCCGCGCGTCGGATTCATGCGCATGTCGAGAGGCCCGATTGCCTTAACCGAAAAGCCACGCACCGGGTTGTCAATCTGCATCGACGACACACCAAGGTCGGCAAGAATACAGTCAACTCCGGTAAGACCTTCGACAGCCAGAATTTTTGAAATGTCTGAAAAATTGGTCAGGTGGGCGGAGAATGATTCGGGACCGTAGCCGGAATCACGAAGCCTTGCCTGCGTCAAAGGCAGTTCAATCGGATCGCAGTCAAGACCGATCAGGCGACCGGCAGGACCGCCGTCAGGACAAATCTGCGAAAGAATTTCGCGGGCATGACCGCCATAGCCAAGCGTGGCGTCAACTGCAACTTCACCTGCCGCCGGTTCAAGAACGGCCGTGATTTCGGCCACCATAATCGGGCGATGCATCCCGGCCGGCGTCTTTCCCGAAGCCAGAACCTTTTCAACTGTATCCAGATACTGGTCGGGATTATGTTCTTTATACTTTTCTTCAAAGCGACGCGGATTCTTTCCCGAATAGTGCGGCCTTCTGCGATGAACTGCCGCGTCGTCTGCTGAATCTGATTCCGGTTCCTGTTTGCCCATGAACTTAAAAAGCCCCCACTGATGCGCGCACAAGCATACGCCAATTTAACCGCAAGGATGATAAACTGCCGCTGAAATATGGAGGGGGCACACGTATCCATGCTGACCAGAACAATTATTTCAAGGCGCATTTTCAAGTTCATATCAGTCAATTTGGTTTTAGTTTCATGTGCTTTGCTGTTTGCAGTGTCGGCTGTTGCGGCACCGCTTAAAAACGTGCCGCTTCAATACAGACAGCCCGATGGCACAACGGTCAGCGTGCTGGTGTCCGGCGACGAATATCACCGGCGCGTTCATGACTACCGGAACTTCACCGCTGTAGTCGACAAGTCTTCAAACTGGCTTGTCTATGCAGACGTGATCGACGACCGGCTTCTGCCGACGTTTCTGACCGTCGGGATCGACGACCCGGCCGCAGCAGGCCTTGTCCCCGGCATCGACGAAGCCCCGGCACAAATAGAAAACAAGACCTGGGCAAAGCGGGCTTTACGCACGAAGCGCCAGGCTGCACCAACGACCGGGGCCGTCAATAATCTGTTTATTTTCATCAGGTTTGCTGACGACGAGGTCCTGCTGGAAGAGTACGCGCAGTACGACGCTCAGTTCAACAGTGAAGTCCCCGAATCGGCGTCGATGTTTAACTACTTCCGCGAGATCTCGCAAGATACCCTGGACGTAAAAACGGTATTTACCCCGCCCCCGGACGGCAAGTGGATGACCGCCTGGACTTCCCCGAACAAGCGCGGTTATTACCGGCCTTATGACGCCGTCTATAACCCGACCGGGTACACCAGCGACAACGAGGCGCAACTGCGCGAGCACGCCATGCTGAAAGACGCGCTTGCATTCGTTGAAGCAGACATCCCCGAAGGCATTGACCTTGATGCGGACGACGATGGCTTCGTGGACAACGTGATATTCATGGTCCAGGGTTGGCCGGATGCGTGGGCCGATCTGCTGTGGCCGCACATGTGGGAATTCTTTGAAGACGTGAAGATCGGCGACCTTTCGGTCAAAACGTACAACCTGCAACTAAGCGTACTTATGCTGATTTCGCCCGGAACATTCGTCCACGAAATGTATCATTCACTGGGGTCGCCAGACCTTTACCACTACAGCCAGGACGGCCGTGACCCGGTTGGGCCGTGGTGCGTCATGGCATCTACTGGAATGATGGCGGCCCAGCACCCGCTTGCATACATGAAATGGCAGTACGGTGCATGGGTTGACGACATTCCGGAAGTAACCGAAAACACAGAAGTAACGCTGTTCCCGTCCTGGGACAAAGGCACTCAGGCAGTGCGCGTTGCGGTGCCTGAATCGACTGACGAATACTTCGTCATGGAATACAGAAAGGCGGAAGGAAAGTTCGAGTCGTCGCTGCCCGCATCCGGCCTGATTGTTTACCGCATAAACACGACCGTCGAAGGCGACGGCAACCGAAGTGGACCGCCTGACGAAGTTTACGTGTTCAGGCCGGGAGTTTCCCCCGCATCTGACGGCCGACTGAGCCTGGCTGCCCTGTCAGCGGACAAAGGACGCACCGTCATAAATGAAGATACTGACCCGTCCATCCACCTGCAGAACAGCACACCGGCTACCCTGCGCGTATTTGACGTCGGCCAGATGGGGGACTCGATCACTTTCAAGATTTGTCTGGCCCCGCCCGGTTGCGGCGCAAGCGTGTGCGGCACTGACGGCTGTGGCGGCTTCTGCGGAAGTTGCGAAGCGAACAACTACTGCGTTGAAGGCGCTTGCGTGCCCTGCTCCTGTAACAACAAAACGTGCGGCGACAACGGGTGCGGCGTGTCGTGCGGCGAATGTGACGACCAGAACCCCTGTACTGTCGACGCGTGCGTGGACGGAAACTGTACGTTCACGGCCGCAACAGGCGAAGCGTGCGACGACGAAGACGTATGTACATCAATGGATTCATGCACTTCCGATGGTGCGTGTCAGGGAAGTGCGTTCACATGCGAACCGGGTGCCTGTGAAACAACGTCTGAATGTGACGGCGAAGGCGGTTGCACTGTGACGTTGCGCGACGCCGGGACGGCATGCGATGACGGCAACGTCTGCACAAGTGATGACCGCTGTGACGACGCAGGCGGATGCACCGGCACGGCTTATACATGCAAACCGGCAGTCTGCCAGTCGGCCTCGGAATGTGATGGAAACGGTGGATGCAGCATCACGCTGCGCGCTGCAGGGGCGGTCTGCGACGACGACGACCCGGAAACGGCCGACGATCAATGTACCGATTCAGGGGTCTGTTTTGGAACTGTGCCGCCGACAATCAAGGCTGACGGCGGCTGTCAGGCCACAAATGGCGATTCAGCATCCGGCCTGCCCTTAATGCTGATTTCAATGGTTCTGATTTTGTTATGGTACCACTCACGATTCCGCGTAACTCATTAAAACAACACATCAAATACCAGAATGG
This sequence comes from uncultured Anaeromyxobacteraceae bacterium, assembly GCA_964522105.1. Classification (GTDB taxonomy): domain Bacteria; phylum Myxococcota_A; class UBA9042; order DTJE01; family DTJE01; genus JAGOFO01. The sequence goes on along the minus strand of CAZFVA010000016.1, from coordinate 68,483 downwards.
ACTTACGACCCGAAAAGTCGGAAAATTACCCCGGTCAAACAACGCACTACGAGGCTATATATAATGAAGATTTCCAGATACCAGACAAAGAACATGTTCAGCAGACTGTTCGGGATAATCGTTCTGGCAGCAGGCATGATGGTCGGCTGCGGCAGCAACGACGTCGTAACGGACACGACCGGTACCGACACCGTTGTAGCGGACACTGCCGGTACGGACACGATCGTAACGGACACAACCGTAACGGACACAACCGTAACCGACACGGTTGTAACGGACACAGCCGTAACCGACACCAATGCTACCGACCAGATTCAGGGCGACACGGCAAACCCGTGGGATTTCGACATCAGAATGCCAGACCAGGAAGCAAAGGAATGTGTCACCGAATTTGTGGGAACGTCCATGATGCCCCAGGCGGACTTCATCTGCCAGATAGACAACACAGCCATGAACGCAATGCTTTACATTCAGTCCAACCCTGAGTCATGCGATGGATTTGGCACGCCTGCATATTCAACACCAGGCGCGTGGCTTAAGACCGGCGACCAGATTGCTGAAATCACCGGGTCATATGACGCCGGCGGAAAGCACCGCAACGATTACATAACATTCAATGTTGGCGACACAAAATTCATAATTGGCCACTCATCTATAGGCTGGGGATGGCGCGTCTGCAGCCCGCCCGATTGCCTTATCGTCTGCGAAAACGGAGTGGACTGCACGGCGGACGGCGTAACAGGAATTCAGCAGGACGGCTGCGCTCGCGCCGCCGGTGGACCGCCCCCTGCCCTGCAGGTAATCTGCGTACAGGTAAACGCTGATGGAACCGTTCCGGAGATGCTGGACCCCTGGACGACGCCAAGTCCGTGGGTAGAAGGAGATGACGTATTCATTCTGCCATGCGGCGGTGAAGATCAATTCATGTAATTAAGTCGCTGAAACGACAATCGATACTGCAGCCCCTGAAGTGAAATTATGAAAATTAAAACAGAACCTGCGACGGGTACGATCGCGACGTTTACCGCCCTGACCTTCCTGTCGGCAGCAACGATCACGTTCATTTCGTGTGGCGGGACCAATACCGAGCCAGATTGCGGCGGCACGACTGCGATCCGCGTTACCGATTCAGAAGGTACTGAAATTTATCCAGTTTCAGTAATTCTGGACGGGGCAGATCAGGGCTTCGCAGCCGTATTCTGTGAATCTGCAGAAACTGTAGTTGAATCAGGGTCATGCAACGACGGTGCTGCCGTGGCAATTCGGCCGGCGACGGCAACGCTGACAGCCAAAGCTTCAGGGTTCAAGACCGTTCACAAAGACATTTCCCGGGAAATCCGCTCGTCGGCCTTTGACAACTGTTCTGACCTGACGCTGACGATGGAAACGCTGGGTGACTTTGAAAGCACCGATGACTACGTAACCGGGTTCGCAGCATCTGACACACTTGATGCGTTCACAAATCTATCCGTGAACGCCTCGACAGAAACCGGCCTTGTTTCGGTCGTGAAGTTCTACATCGACGACCTGAATGGCGACCCTGTCGTGTACTTCCAGAACACAAGAAAGCACCGTCTTCATTACGGTTTTGTTCAGGGCGTTCTGGGCAAAGCTTTGACTGAAACCGAATACGAAGCCACGACGTACCACGGCACCGACCGCACCGCGATGGCTGGAATCGTCTCGTTTTACCAAGATTTCAGCCCGACAGATTCACGGGTTGGACCTGTTCAACGACCTTTAGCCATTGAATTCTTTCCAAGCGACGACTTGACCCCGGCGCAGGCCCTTCGCGCATATGAACTGATTGAAGAAAGGATGCAGTTCCTGAAGATCGGCGGGACCGACCTGCGCCTGGTGTATGTACCGGCGTCATCTGACCACGAAGCTGTTCTTGCTGCTTCCGACAGCCTGTTTGAAAGGTCCGGGGCTCTATGGTTAAGCCGCAACGACCTTTATGGCGGAATTACGCTGCAACTTCTGAATACCGGGATCGCCTACGGAAACCTTCGCAAAATGACACCCGAGCAACTTATGACGTCAGTAGTGTCTTTCAAGGACATCATTCTTCTGACGCGACTTCCCAACGAAGTCCCGCTGATGGGCGGCTGCATCACCGAAGAGCTTCAGACACCGCTGGCACACGTCAATGTTGCCGCCAGAAGCCGTGGCACGCCGAACATCGCCCTGCTTGGCGCATCTGAAGACAGCCGGGTTAAACCGTTCATCGACAGCGGCACTCTTGTAAAATTTGAAGTCACGAAGGCCGGTTTCACGATTACAGAAACTACACAGGCAGAAGCCGACGCGTTCTGGGAAAGTAAACATCCCGATGACGTTGAAGTTCCTGCGGCCGACACGACGACCGAAGGTCTGATTGATTTCAAGGATCTGGGCTTTACCGATTCGACGCTGGTCGGGGCCAAGGCGGCCAATCTGGCTGAATGTCGCGCCGTACTTGGCGACACCGTTCCGGACGGCTTCGGCGTGCCTTTCTTCTATTACCAGCAGTTCATCGACGCAGCTCAAGTCACGGCGTCCCTTTGTACCGATGCATCCGCCGACTGTGTCAAAGAAGGCCGCGCCAACGTAACATGCGAAAAAGTCAGGATAAAATGTGCTGATATCTGTGCGCAGGCGTCGGCAGAAGTCGGACAACCCGTGCTGGCCAACTATATCCAGGCCTTTCTGGATGACCCCGATTTCATTCAGGATTCAACCTACAGGGAAGCCAGTCTTGACGGTATCAGATACCTGTTTGGCCACATCCCGGTTGATTCCGCGTTCGCCACACTGATCGATTCAAAGGCCGCCCTGAAATTCGGAGATGTGCCGATCCGCCTGCGATCCAGCACAAACGCCGAAGACCTGGCCGACTTTGCCGGGGCCGGACTTTACGAGTCATTTTCGGCCAACCAGTCAGACAAGCTTCCGTCGGACAGGATCCGCAAGGTCTGGGCCAGCACCTGGAACTGGCGGGCCTTTGAAGAACGGGCGTTCATGGGACTGACACATACCGACGTCAAGATGGGCGTCGCGGTGCATCCGGCTTTTCCGGACGAGCTGGCAAACGGGGTCCTGGTAACCAGAAACCTGCTTGACCCCGCGATTGACGGCTATTACGTAAATGTCCAGAAGGGCGAAACATCGGTGACTAATCCGGTTGACGGTGCGCTGCCTGAAATCTTCAGTGTCGCGTTTACAGGCGATGGACTGAAGGTCATAAGGTCAAGATTTTCCAGTCTTTCTGCTGACAAGCCGCTGATGACCGACGATGAAATCGCGGCACTTTATGACGCCGCCCGCAGCCTGCACAATCACTTCATAAAATTGTACCGTGGCAATCCCTACACGTTTGCGCTGGACATCGAATTCAAGTTGAATTCACCTGACAGGAAGTTGGTGATAAAACAGGCCAGACCTTACGCATTCAAGCCGTGACAGGACCTAATCCCTTCCGGTAAGCAAAGCGCGGATAGTGTCCTGAAGAACTTTTCCATCGATCGGTTTCGAAACGTATCCATCAAAACCATACGCCAGCATCTGTTCCCGATCCCCCTTCATGGCCCTGGCCGTAACGGCAATCACCGGCACATGCTGAAGGAATTTTTCCTTCTTGATCTGGTCCAGGGCCGTGAACCCGTCCATGAACGGCAGAGATATGTCCATCAGAATCATATCGGGCATCTTTACCTGAGCCTGAGCCACGCCGGCCTCGCCATCTGAAGCCTCGATAATTGTGGCAACATCGGACAGCAGCGCCCTGATAGTCTTCATGTTATCAGGGTTATCTTCCACAACCAGAATTACCGGCTTTCCCAACGCTGTGGGCCGGGGCGCCACTTTAATAAGCGGGATTTCAGTATCAGTAACCGGGCGACTGGAAGCGGCCGAGGCCCGTATCAAACCGACCATACCGGCAACTGAGTTCAACAAATCAACCTTGCTGACATCACCTTTCTGAATCAACTGATGGATATGGTTGCTTTTCAAGAAACTGAGCTCTTCCTTCGTCACATGTTTCGCCGTAAGGATCAGGACCGGAATGTTCATCGTCTTTTCAACACTGCGAATGGCCTTCAACACCGCAAAACCGTCAACCTCGGGCATCATCAGGTCAAGAATCATCGCGTCCGGCAGACCCAGTTCAATCTGCTCGAGCGCCTCGCGCCCGTTGCGGGCAACGGACACAATATAGCCGTGACTGGCCAGCATATCATTAACCTGGATAACGGCCGCTTCGCTGTCTTCAACGACAAGAATCTTTTTGCCGGCACCATAAGGACTGGCCACCATTTCAATACGCCCGGTGAAATTGCCATCTTCAGGCCTGGCACATGCTGACGAAAAGACGTCCACCGGAAGTTTTAAAGTGAATGTGGAACCCTTTCCAGGCACGCTCTGAACAGTCAACGTCCCTTTCAGCAGCGTCGCATACTTCCTGGCAATCGACAGGCCAAGCCCGGTACCGCCGAACCTTCTGGCGGTGCCTTCTTCCGCCTGCCGGAACTCGTCAAATATGAATGGGATATGCTCAGGTGAAATCCCGATGCCGGTGTCGGCAACCGTGATAACAACGCACTTGTCTGCGCGATGGGCAGCGATCTCGACACTTCCGTCCATCGTGAATTTAACTGCATTTCCAATCAGATTCTGCAGAATGTGGCGGACCTTGAGCGCATCACTTGCAACCATCGGAAGATCTACAGGCACCCGATTGAGCAGCGTCACGTCCTTAGTGCCGATCAACGGTTCAATCATCTTCACGACTTCAGTGACCATCCCGTGAACCGAAAAACTGGTGATTTCGACTTCTTCCGCCCCTGACTCGACCCTGGACAAGTCCAGAATGTCATTCAACAATCCCAGCAGACTTCTTCCGTTTCGTTCTATAACGTCAAGGTAACTGTACTCTTCGTCGGGGATCGCGCCACGCAGCCTTTTAGACAGCACACCGGAAAGCGCAATCACCGAATTCAGCGGAGTCCGAAGCTCGTGGCTCATGTTCGACAGGAAACTGGTCTTCATGCGGTTGGCCTGATCCAACTGTCTTTTCTGCTGCTCCAGTTCCATGTTCTGGGCCAGAACCTCATCTGCCTGCCGCTGCAGTTCAGTTTTCTGAGCCTCGAGTTCACGGTTCTGGGTATCAAGCCTCTGTGAAAATTCGCGAACCTGCTGCAAGGTCAACACACCGTTAAAGCGCGCTGTTATCAAATCCTGTATCATCTCGATCAGGCGGGTCGTCTTTTCTGAATAACCTCGAACACTTGCCAGCGAGACTACCGCCACCACCCCGCTACCGGAATCAATCGGAATAGTAACTATTTCCTTTGGACGAATGTCTCCGCTTACGGTACGCAGCAGGAACACCGAATCTTCAGGTATATCTTTAAGGCGTTTCATCCTTCCTGACGCAAGCACTGCGCCAAGCTCACCTTCACGCTCGACAGCGGAAAACGATCTGATGGCTGCGGCAAGCCCGACTGATTCAATTAATTCAAAATGGGTTTTCTGCGAATTCAACAGATATATGGCGCCGACCTGAGAATCGGTTTCTTCCATCAGCGAATTCAAAAGGGCCAGACAGAATGGACCGATATCTTCCTGACCGACTATTTCACCGGCAATCCGTGATGTCTTGCTTGCAAGCTCAATCCCGGCCTGAACATTTTCCGCGAGCGAGTTAAATGAATTGGCAAGAATACCCATTTCATTCATGGACTTGTAATCAATCCTCGTATCCAGACGACCACTTCCGAACAGGTTCACGGCCTGTGTGAACTCGGCCAGAGGTGTTCTGATCGACCTCAACAGAATGTAACTTATCAGCATCGTCAGTAAAACGATGATGGCCATCAGGATTCCCATCATGACCTTCATTTCATTGTTGTGACTTTCGGCATCGTTATAGAACGTGCCGCCTCTCTGCCTGGCAAAATCACTGACTTTTGACAACAAATCCAACAGATTGGCCACCTTCCGGCCACCAACGCCTTCGTGTCTTATCCTGGCCGCAGCCCCGGCAACGTCCCCGGCCACCACCATGTTGACAGTTTCGGAACGAATGTCTTTCCACTGGGCGAATCCTTCATGCACTTTGTCAATGTCGGCCTTGTTTCCAAGATATCTGTCATACAAAATGGCAAACTGGCGGTCAGCGTTCGCTTCACTGGCCGCAATCTTCTGCCGGATTGCACTAATTTCATCCTGGTCCTGCGCGACCACGATGCTCTGCATGCCCTGATAGATGGCCATGATGTCCATTGAAAGTTCGCCGGTGGCCCGCCTGACCTGGAGCGGATGTTCATACAGACCCTCCGTCTCGGCCCACACCCTTTGACCCTGATACATTGCAACAAGACCAACCAGCAGCATCAGTCCGACAATCAACCCGAGGCCGACTGACAACTGAATACTGATTTTTAAGTCTTTGAATTTCATACATCCCCCCTGCGTTGAAAAATGGTGGAGCAGTGCTCGACCGGACAAAAGACCCTGGCACCGTCCACCAGTCCGCGTTCGGCTTTGCCGACGACCAGATATCCCCCTGAAACCATGCTGGCTGCAATTTTCCTTAAAATACGCTGCTGAATTCCGGCGCTGTAGTAAAACAAGACGTTGCTGCACAAGACGATGTCAAAGTGACCGTAAATGCTTTCCGGCGGACAGGTCCTTGTAAGGTCCAGAAGGTCATACTGTGAAAAGCTGACTTTCTGCCGAAGACACTGATCTATCTGAAAAAAGTCGCCCTGTGGCACCAGATATTTGTTGATGTATTTCAAAGGAACGTTCTGAACGTCAGCAGACGCATACTGACCGACAGCGGCCGCCGCAAGCGCAGATTCTGACACGTCGGTCGCAAATATCTGAAACGTGACAGGCTTACCAGTCAAAGCCAGAACTTCCTGCAACAGGATCGCAATCGAGTACGGCTCCTGTCCGGCGGCACATCCGGCAGACCATATCCTGATCGTGCCTTCACCTGACTGCACCTTGCGCTCGACCAGGTCCGGCAAAACCATCTGTTCAAGCAGGGCCATCGCAATCGGATTGCGGAAGAACGTGCTGTAGCAGACGTTCAAGGAAGAAATCAGTTCCTGAACCTCGGCAGAGTTGTCCGCAAGATATTTGCCATAATCAGCCACATCACCGATGGAAGTTGCCGTAAGTCTTCTGTTTATTGACTGGACCAGAAAAGAAGGATCAAATGTGGAAAGGTCCGGACCATAAGAATTTGATACGATTCTGGTGATAGCGCCAAAATCCATTGCCCGACCCTGCTCATTCGATGACATTGTACCCTTTAACTTAATCAGCCGTCACAAATATCCTGCATTGACAATCACGGTGTACAGAATAAGATTGAACGGTCTCAGCCCATAAAACCTGCTGAAAACAAGGAAACCCCATAAAATGACAAAGAAAACGACAATCGCGATTCTGACAGCCACTGCCATCATAGGTGCATTTTCGGCATGTGGTGATACGGCAATCGACACCGACACCACGGTTATTGACACTGTTGATGACGTCGGCGGGGACATAACAACAGACACAGGCACGGATGTCGCCACAGATACCGGCGCCGACCAGGGCTGGGAGCAGATGGAAGCCCCGGTCCAGGCTGACTGCAAGCCGAACAGCAAGCCTTTCCCGGTCCGCCCCGTACCTTCAGAAGCTGCCACGCTGCCTTTTCTGCATGTCGACGGGCAGAACATCGTTGACGAAGAAGGCAACCCGGTGATGCTGCGCGGCATTAACTTCGGAAGCTGGCTGATGATGGAAAGCTGGATTGCCGGCATCGGCATCCTTGGCCAGGAAGAACTTGTGAAAATGATGCCCGAAAAAGCAGAAGAATTCGGGATTAAGACGTTTTTTGAAGAAGCTCAGTTCATTAACGTGATTGACTGCAGTTTTCAGTTGAAGGCGGCCTGGCTGTGCACCGAAGAATGGCGCACATACATGGCGCAGAACGTGACGCCGGCGCTGCAGGAAGGCACAGACAATTTCTGGGCGTGGTTCGATTCCGAACCGTGGATTTATGAAGAACGCAGCCTTTGGAAATGGTTCACGAAACGATTCGGCTACGAACGGATGCTTGAGCTGCGCAACACATATCAGGACAACTACATCACCGAAATCGACTTCCAGCGGGCCGCCGAGCTTGGCATCAACCTTATTCGCCTGCCTTTCTGGTACCAGGCCCTGGAAACTGACATTGAAGGCGAAAACGGCTTCGTTGAAGAAGGCTGGCAAAGATTGGACCAGGTCCTTTCGTGGGCCCGCAAGTACAAGCTTTACATCATGCTGGATATGCACGGAGTCCCCGGCGGACAAAGCGCGTACTGGCACCAGGGGCTTGAAAACGCCGGACAGTTCTGGACAAACCAGGCGTGCATCGACAAGACTGCCCGCCTGTGGCAGGCCATCGCCAGTTACTTCAAAGACGAACCGCACGTCGCTGTTCTGGACCTGATTAATGAACCGAACGGTTCGCCGGATCGGGAACATTACGTCGCCGCCCATGACGCGATTATTCAAGCAATCCGGGAAGTTGACACGGCACATATCGTCATGATGGAAGACGGATTCATCAACCCGGCAGCACTGGCGGGCCCCGCTGAAATGGGCTGGACCAATGCGGCGGCTTCATTCCACGACTACCCGGGCGGCGAAACTGCGGCAGAGCACATCTACATGATGGAAGGGGAAATCACCAACCTTGAAAAATACTGGGAACGTTACGACTGCCCCCTGTTTTACGGCGAATTCACCGTCTATGGCCCGAATTCGTTTAACGAGACTGACGACCCCGAAAATCGCTGGCAGCTTGACGCGATGGACGGCGTGCTTGACATGATGAACAGGCGTGGCGTTCACTGGGCACCATGGACCTGGAAATACTTTGACGCGCCAAGCCTGTGGGGCGTTTACACCCCGACGGAAAATGCCGGACAGCGCCTTGACGTGAAGGACACCGACTTCGACACGATTAAAACGGCCTTTGAAAACCTGAACAGCAGCAAATTCAGCCTTGACACCGAATGGGGCGCAGTCCTTACCGAAAGGGCCGCGGCTGCTGTCGCACCTCTGAATCTGGTCGCCGAAGAACAACCGCTCTGATTAAACCCGCAGGTACCTGTTCAGGGCCGCTTAAGATGCCGTTTTTGCTGTCATGAGTTTGTCAATAATCCCATAATAAGGTTCTAATCTGACGCTGGGGCATACTGGAATATCAAGTAATGACGAATTATTTTCAGAAATTACTGACTCAACTGGCTGCAATCGCAGTGATAAGCATGTTCAGCGTCACTGCAGTCGCTTCGAACCCCTTTGAAGACGGGCTTCTGACTTTCCAGGAAGCATACGAACTGGCGCTTGCTGGAAGCCCGGCAATCAAGGCCGCAGACAGCAATATTACAGCCGCCACGGAAGACGAAGGCGTCGCTTTAGCCGGCTTTCTGCCGCAGATGTCATTCAACATGCAGTACCAGCGGATGACAGGTAACTTCGCGGCCCAACCGGGGCAGGTGCTGGACACAGACCTCAACACTGATCCCCCCATGAGCTCACAGTCGTACAACTATTTTGGACTGGGAATTAACCTGCAACAGACGGTCTGGGACTTTGGCAGAACCCTGTATGGCCTGCGGCAGGCCGAAAGCAACACGGCAGCGGCCCGCTTCTCAAAGGACAGTAACGTATTAAACCTGTGGTATCAGATATTTGCAGCTTATTCCGAGATTGTTGCCGCGCAGAAGAACCTTGACCTTTCCCGCGAAAACCGCGACGCATTCAGAAAGAATGCCGACACCGCACTTGACCTGTACCGCATCGGTGAAGTCCCGAAAATCGAAATGGTCCGCGCCGAAACGGAAGCCCAGTTGATCCTTGCAGGATACATGGGCGCCGAAGAACGATTCCGAGGCGCGTGCAAAAACCTGTTAATAAGGATTGGGGTGCGGGAACCAATAGAATTTCGCGTGGATACAAAGCCTTACGCCATCAAGGCAGGCCAGGAAGGGATGCAGGAACTGGTAGATCTGGCGCTGGCGAACCGTCCCGACAGAAAAGCCATTCTGGAAAAGATTGCTTCCATGTCATCACGGGTTAAACAGATTCACGGGGATCATTACCCGAACCTGTTCGTGCTTGCCGGATTCTCGTACGGTGGCTCGTACATCGATCAACTTGCCTGGAACTGGCAGGCTGGTGTCGGCCTGCAGTTGCCGCTGTTTTCAGGGCTTTCAACTTACCGCCAGGCCAGATCAGCAAAAGCGAGGCTGGCCGCTGCACGCGCTGAACTGGAGCAGTTCGATTTAGAAATCCGTGCGCAGATCGAAATGGCATGGGGCGGACTTGAACGGTACCGAATCACCTTGCAACCACTTAACGCCGCCTTGATTTCATCACAGGAAGGCGTAAATCTGGCAATGGAACGGTTCAAATCGGGAACCGGAAGTCAGATGGAAATCCTGGACACACAAAGATCCCTGGCGCAGGCCAGAAGCCAGATGGTCCTTGCCGAGTACGAATACGCACTGGCATGGGCTTCCCTTGTAAGGGCTCTCGGAACATTACCGGGAAGCCAGGAATAGATTCAGCCCGGAAACGGGCAAATTTCCGGAGCATATATGGCATCAACAAACGAACCACAGTTAGAAGAAATCAAGCTGCCATTTGAGATACGAACGGTTCTTACAGGCCTTCGGGGGCAGTTTCATCTGTTTGCCGGAGTGACCGTTCTGGCAATAGGCGTCGGACTGATCGCCGGGTACCTTCTTGGCGCAAAAACATTCAAGGCCGAGGCTATCCTGAAGTACACGCCTGTAGCGGGACACGCCGCTTCGGATTTTATCTACAGCGAACTTAATCAAGTAAAACTCCTTGATAACATAACGTTACTGCGGGAACGCCTGAAGCTGGGGTCAAGACTCGACACCATCGGATCGTCGGTGAAAGTCAGCATTTCCCAGGACGGCGCACTGATGGCAATCGCCGGCACATGGGATGACGAGATGACGGCGACAAGAATCGCCAACACGATGACTGATATCCATCTTGAACGCTGGCTGAAAGTTCAGCAGAACCAGCTTGAAGTCCGTCACACGAAGGTCAGTACTGACCTGAAGAACATGGACGCTCAGGCAACGCAGATACAGAAAGTCATTGATGACCTGAAGTTACGGGTCGAGGAAGAACAGTCGGCAAAAGGCAAAAGTGGCAAGGGCCTTGCTTCGGCCAGATACAAACATATACAGAATGCTCTGGATGCCGAACAGAAAAACAGGACCGCGTCTGCCGAAATGACCAGACTTGAAAAAGAGCTTGACCACGCAAAGACGCTGGCTTCAAAGGAATTGATCTCCGGGGTGGAACTTGACAAAACAAAGACTGCTTATGAACAGCAGAGGGCGTTAACAGTCGAATCCGAAAAGACTCAAAGCATGCGTCGCACACTGGACAGCCTCGCCTCGGCAATGGCATCAGAAACAGAAACTGTGTCGCCGACAATTTCGCTTCTTAACGAAAGACTTCAGAAATCTTACGAAATTGAACTAAGTCGAATCACAACAAAGACGGCCGAGACCGATCTGCAGAACGCCATAGACAAGATAAAAAAGCTTCTGGAACGTACGGAAGATGGCAAGGAATCAACAGCAAAACTGATGATGACCCTTGATGGCGGACTGCCGCAACTGCTTGCCAAGACAGCCCTGTTGTACAGTGAGGGCGAGGGTGGCACGTATGAAGTCATTGCTTTTGCCCAACCCCCGATCAATTCAGAAAAATCGACCAAAAGGCTGATTGCCGGTGGTTCTGCGTTTTTTATCTGGATTATTGGAGTGCTGTTGCTGGTCGGCCGTCAGGTTACGAATCCAACTGTCAGGTCACCGGCCGAGGCGAAACAGAAGTTTGGTCTTCCGGTGATAGGCGTCCTGCCCATATCCAATAGTCTGTTAAGCAGCATAAGGATGGACACAGGTTCAGAAACAGCCGAGGCGGCCCGCCTGATGGCCGGTCAATTCAAGATTAAATTTCCGAAGAAAGGCTCGATTATTGCCATAACGTCCGCAGAAAGGATGGCAGGAAAATCTGAAGTCTGTGCGGCACTTGCATCGGCGCTCGGAAGGCGCGAAGAGCTCGTTCTGCTTATTGATGCCGAGACACGGGAACCGCGTGGCAAAGCCCTGCTGAAAATGCTCTGTACGGCTCCTCATGCCGAGGAAGAGCCGGACGGCCTTACAGATCTGCTGAAAAACAGCACCCGCAGTGATGAAGTAATTATCCGGACAAGACTGGAACGGGTCAGCCTTCTGCCACGGGGAACTGCTGTCAAAAACCCCGAGATACTGGCATCCCGCGAAATGAAGGCTTTACTTGCGGCCACCAGGGAAAAATTTGACGTCACGATTATCCGTTCAGCACCTGCCCTGCCATGGGCTGATGCCGAGATTCTGGCAAGAAACTGTGATGCCGTTTTGCTGGTTATTCACTCCTGCGTTTCGAAGACGAGCCAGGTAAAAAAGGCAATCAGGCAGCTTGAAAATGCCGGTACACCGGTCAGCGGGCTGATTCTGACGTCCGTTCCGCCAAAATTTCTGGCAATAGACTAGGGACACGGGGCAAAGGTTATGAAAATCCTTATTCTAACCAACCTGTTCCCTCCAGATATTCTCGGGGGCTACGAGATACTGTGCGGACAGGTGCGGGAAGCGCTTGAACGCAAGGGCCATCAGACGACCGTTCTGACGTCAAGCCACGGAAAAACAGGTTCTACCCGCGAAGTAATCCGCAAGCTTCAACTGTTCCTGCCGTTTTCAATGAAGGCCACTGGAAAAAACCGGATTCGGAGATTGTTTGCGGATACATTCAACTACCGGATTACAAAAGAAGTTCTGCGGAAGAAAGACTTTGATCTGGCACTGATATTCAGCCAGTTACGCCTTACTACCGGACCGGCACGGGCGGTTCAGGAAAAGGGTATTCCAGCCATATATTCCATGAATGACTACCATATTGAATCTTACCTTCCGGCTGACCCGGCCGACGGGAAATTCGGGCGGGTGAAGAACTGGATCGACCTGGAAATTCTGGGAAACCTGCATATCGGGTCACTGGATCTGAAGAATGTGACGTGCATCAGCCGGACTGTCCGAAGGGAACTGATCAGCAGAGGGATTCGGGTCAATGAAGCCACGATCATCTATCAAGGCATTCCTGTTGAACAGTTTCCACCGAAGCCGGTGCCGGGATGTATGCCTGCCGGGCTGCCTGTTTCCAAGGGGGAACAGCCGATGCCGGACAGCGAACCGCTGAAGATTCTTTATGCCGGGCAGCTTCACGAATACAAGGGCGTTCACACGATACTTGAATCAATTCAGCACCTTCCTGAATGGCTTAATACGCAGATTACGATTGCAGGTAACGGGCCGCATGAATACAAGGAACACCTTAAAGACCTGGCTGACCAGACTGGCATCAACGTCAGATTTGCCGGCCAGCTTTCGCACGACGAGCTGGCGATCGAATACCGGAACAATCACGTCTTTATTTTTCCTTCAATCTGGCCCGAGCCGTTCGGTCTGACACATCTGGAAGCCATGGCAAGCGGAACAACCGTCATCAGCACAACAGATGGCGGCCACGGCGAATTTCTGGTTGACGGCGAAAATGCACTGACCTTTTCGAAAGCCGACCCAATCGAACTCGCGGCAGCCATCACGCGACTGTGCGAAACGAAAGGACTTTCCGAATCACTGGCCTGCAACGCCCGCGCAATGGTTGAAGAACGCTTCAGCATGGAGCGCTATGTCGACGACCTTGAAGCTTACTGCCTTGAAGTTGCCGGGGGCGCCAGATGAACAGAAAGCGCCTGAGCATCATTCAGATTCCCAGGCGTTTTGTGACGTCCGACTGGGGTGGTACCGAAACGGTAGTTCTGGAAACATCTCGAATTCTGGCGGCCGAAGGCCACGACAACCGGATATGGACCAGCATGGCCCTGTGCGACAAAAAAGAAGAACAGATTCAAGGCGTTTCGGTGCGGCGCTTCGGCTATCTATACCCATATCTGCGCCTGTCAGAAAGCGCTGCCCGCAGTCTTGATTACAAAGGCGGAAACCTGTTTTCATTTTCGCTGCTTCACGCTTTGTTCAGGCATCCGAAACTGGACATTATTCACCTGCACACCGGCAAGCGCATGGGCGGTATCGGGCGTCTTGTCGCGAAATGGCGGAAGATTCCATATGTGATTTCTCTGCATGGCGGCCATTTTGATGTCCCCGACAGTCAGGCAAGGGCACTTGCCGACCCGACGACCGGCCTGCTTGAATGGGGCAAGGTCCTTGGCTGGCTGGTAGGTTCGCGGCAAGTTATTGATGAAGCCGCCGCCATCATCTGCCTGGGGGCCAATGAAGAGGCCGCACTTCGCAAGCAATGGCCTGACAAAAAAGTAGTCAGGCTGGAAAACGGCGTTGATGTCGCGACTTTCGAACTGGGCGACGGGCCGCGCTTCAAAAAGAAATTCAACGTTCCGTCCGGGGCGTTTACCGTCCTGTGCGTCGGGCGGATTGACCCTCAGAAAGACCAGTTGTCGGCCATAAAATCGTTTGAACTGTTCAGGGACCGCTTTGCGGATACACACCTTGTGATAGTCGGCCATGTCACAGATCAATTGTATTTTCATGATGTTGCCGATGCCATCGCGCGTTCGCCACACAAAGATGCCATCACGCTGATCCCCGGGGTTTCACGCGATACGACCGACCTGATTGACGCATACACGGCCGCGTCATGTTTCCTGCTGACGTCGCGTCACGAGCCTTTCGGAATCGTCATTCTGGAAGCCTGGGCTGCGCGGTTGCCTGTCGTGGCATCCGAAGTCGGCGGGATACCATCGTTTGTTGAACATGGAACCGACGGACTGCTTGCCCCGGCAGGCGACGCCACGGCTTTTGCACAACACCTTGCCGACATTCATGAAGACGTGGCCAGGGCCACCTGTCTTGCGGAAGCAGGCCACGCCAAAGCAAGTTCACGCTATTCATGGAATTCAATTACCAGACGCCTTGAAGACCTGTATTACGAAGTCATTGCCGACTACCAAAAACAGTAGAAACGATTATGAAAATTGGGATTCCATGTTTCGGGGCGGACAGCGGCAAATCAGGAATTGGCGTATATCTGAATCGCCTGCTGGCCGGGATGGCCCCGCTGCTGAACGATGACCGGGCTGTGCTTTACGGCAGCAAATCGGATCTGGATTTCTTTGACCCGAAAGTGCATGGAATTACATCTAAAACGGCCGGGACTGGTTTCGGTAATCCGGTGATGAACGTCGGCTGGCATCAGACGCTGCTTCCGGCTTACGCATTGCATGATCAACTGGACTGTCTATTTCTGCCTGCAGCAAACCGCAGAACGCCAATATGGGCACCGTGCCGAACTGTCGGCACTGTCCATGACATGTCGTCCATTCATGTAAGGGAAAAATACGATCCGGCGCGGGTCTTCTATATTTCAACGGTGTTGCCCTGGCTTTTCGGCAGGCTGGACCGCGTTATCACCGTGAGCGAAAGCACCCGGAAAGACATTGTCAACTACGCCGGAATCGATCCGGACCGGATTGACGTAATTCATCTTGGCGTCGACCATTCAGCATTTCACCCGGGCCCGGCGGGCGACCTTGACGACCGGCATCGACCGGACGCAGGCAGAATTCTGCCGTTTGAAGAACCATTTCTGCTGTACGTATCAAGGCTCGAGCATCCAGGAAAAAACCATGTTCAGATGATTCGGGCATGGGAGCTGCTGAAGGCGAAAGGCTATCCTCACAAGCTGGTCTTCGTCGGTAAGGACTGGTTTCGTGCCGAAGTAATCCATCAGGCGGCCGCCGCATCAAAGTACAGCAGCGACATAATATTCAAAGGTTTCATCAAGTTTGAAGAGCTGCCCGTTCTTTACAGGCAGGCTGATTGCGTCGTCTACCCTTCCCTTTACGAAGGCTTCGGTTTGCCGCTGCTGGAAGCTATGGCCTGCGGGGCTCCTGTCGCATGTTCGAACGTGTCGTCGCTTCCAGAAGTAGCGGGTGACGGTGCTGCGATGTTCGACCCCGGGGACCATGAGTCAATCGCCCATGAAGTGTCCAAAATTATTGACGATCGTGATTATCGCGCCCGGCTGATAAAGCGCGGAACAGCCAGAAGCCTTGGTTTCACATGGGAAAAAACTGCGGAAGCGACTTTGAAGATACTGAGGGGGGCAAGATGACGCCGGTAATCCCGTCAACAGAGTATGTGGAAATCACAGGCCTCAAATTTCCCATCATGACAAGGGAAGCGGCAATCGACTGGATGCTTGCAAGATCTGCTGCCGGCGAAACTACAGGCATCGCGTTTCCCGACATGAAGACCATGAATCTGATCCGCAACATGCCTGACTTTCAGAAACTGACCAGGGAACGGCTGGTCACCCTGAACGATGGTGGCGCGCTGCAATACGTGTCACGGCGACGTGGAAAATCGTTTCCCGACAATCTTAACGGAACAGATCTGACACCACAGCTTTTTACAAAGGCCCCTGCCGGAACAAAGGTGTTTCTGCTGGGAACCGAACCTGGTCAGATAGACCTGGCTTTTGCACAGATGCAGACGATGTGGCCGCACATCAACTTTGTCGGCTTCCACCATGGATTCTTCAAACCTGAAGAAGAATCTACGGTTATGCAGGACATCATCAGGTGCAAACCGAACTTCGTGCTGGTCGGAATGGGCAACCCGCTTCAAATTCAACTGATTGAAAGACACCTCGACGACCCTGAACTGCAGGGGATCGTATGGCTGGCGATCGGTGGCCTTTTCGCCTATTACACCGGCTCGATTAAACGTTCACCGGCGTGGATACGCAAGATGCGTCTTGAATGGCTGGACATCGTGCGCCAGCAGCCCCACAAGGCGAAGTTCTATTTCCTGGGGATTCCGGCGTTCGTAGCGGCAGAACAGATGGCGCCATTCCGGGACGAACACAAAAACACCCCGGAATCATTGACGTCCCGACTTAAATCCGATGCCAGAGCACTGATGGTTGCAGCGTGTCGGAACGCCCGTGGCGTAAAGACGAGCGAGCCTCGGATACTGTGTTATCACGGTGTATGCGAAGGGGGCGACGCACAATGGACCGTCAACCCTGCTGTATTCAAAAAGCAGATGGAAGAGGTCGCCACGCGCCGTCCGATTGCGCTGGATCACCTGATAGATTCAATAACCTGCGCACCTGCCGGGGAATGGCCGCTTCCAGACCGCTCGATTGCTATCACATTTGATGACGGATACATTGATGTTATAGAACACGCCGCACCTGTAATGTCATCGCTTGGCATACCCGGCACCGTGTTCGTGTCACCTCATCTGGCGACCGGCGGAACACCCGATAAAGATTACACAATGCTACGCAGGATGATGGATTCCCAACAGATTCGTGAACTGGCCGACGCCGGATGGGAAATCGGTTCGCACTGCCTGTCGCACGGCGTTCTGGCCGGCATGCCGCCAGAAAAGGCGATGGCTGAAATTGCTGATTCAAAGAGCCGCCTTGAAGACATGATTGGCAGGGAAGTCCGCTACATAGCCTACCCGTTCGGCACTCCGGCGAAAGTGTCCCCGGCGAACAGAAAGATGGCGGCAAACGCCGGTTACAAGGCCGGCTTCATGGCTGTCACCGGAATTGCCCTTCCAAACAAAGATATCTATTCGATTCCACGCAGCAAAGTCCTTGGAACTGATGGATTTTTCACATTTCTTGGTATCCTTGACGGATGTCTGGACAACTGGGCATTCGTTGAAAAAAGGGGACGCAGGCTGACATGATTCGCCACCTGGCGCAGATCTTCGTATTTCTGTCTGCAGTTTCTGCCATGTCGGGTTTTGCCGTCGCGGCACCTTTCGTTCCTGATGACGCTGACAGGGCTTCGCCGGACCGGTTGCTTCCACCCCGGGTCGGCCTGTGGGACCTGCGGCCCGTTTCATCAAATGTACTGGAACTTTTCATATGTACTCAGGTTACCAGGGACAGGCCGCCGGAAGTGTGGGACTGGGCCGCAATTGACGCAATTCCCGGCCCCGGCGACTTCGAACTGAAATTCAATGGCAATGCAGTCAAAATCAAACAGACAGGATTCAAACGCAGACCGATTTACGCACCGCGCGGCAAACATGACCTGCGACTTGGAAACTGGCTGTACCTGATTCTGGACGGCAAAATCGACACGGCAGGGACGATTGTTCTGACTGACAAAACGGGGCGGCACCTGTCAAGACAGATATCCGTGGCCGTAACCTCGGAAAACAAAAGGGTCAGTTCAGCTATTCACGTCAGTCAGGCAGGCTACATGGCATCGACAGGTGGCCACGCCGTGGTTGAAAAATTCGCCGGTACGGCGGGCGAAATCCATATTGATGAACCTGCAGAATTCAGCATTATCAACGCAGTTACCGACAGCGCCGTTTTCAGCGGAACACTGGTCCGCAGACGGGAAACCGGATTTTCCGAACAGGTTCCACCGTATACACTGGCATGGCAGGCGGACTTTCCGGCAGGAATTGCGCCGGGAAAATACAGTGTGTTTGTCAAAGGGGTTGGAAGGTCGCAACCCTTTACAATCAGCGATTCAACGGCCGGCGCGTTCGCCAGAACATTCGCTCTTGGAATGTACAATCAACGATGTGGAACAGCCGTCACCCTGCCCTTTTCAAGGTTCACCCACGGTAAATGCCATACCGCTCCAGCGGTAATTCCAGACCCTGACATTCTGGACTCAGGGGTAGACAAGATCGGGAGCGCCACCCCGAGCCTGGTCGAGGGGTCCCGTCAGATAAAAAGCGTCATCGAGGACGCAGGAAAGCTCCATTTTCCTTTCGAGAACAAAGGATTCGTTGATGTTTCGGGCGGATACCACGACGCAGGCGACTATTCAAAGTACCTGATCAATTCGTCAGGTGTTGTGAACGCGCTGATATTTGCTGCAGACTTTTTCCCCGGTGTCGCCGGGCTGGACAACCTTGGCATGCCGGAAAGCAGCGATGGCATTCCAGACATCATCCAGGCAGCAATGTGGGAAGCCAGGTTCATTTCAAAAGCCCAGGATTCCGATGGCGGATTTTACTTCCTTGTATATCCACGGGACCGCCCCTACGAAGATGACGTACTGCCGGATGACGGTGACCTTCAGGTTGTGTTCGGCAAGAACACTGCGGTCACGGCTGCAGCGGCTGCGGCTCTGGCACAGGCATCACGATCAAAACACGTCCAGAAACACTTCCCGGATCAAGCAGCACGCTTCCTGACGCAATCCCGCAAGGCATGGACATTCCTGGAAAATGCCCGGACTAAATTTGGGAAAGGCGCTTATCAGAAGATTACCCATTACGGCGATACGTTCGGCGACTATGACGAAACCGCATGGGCGGCTGTCGAATTGTATCTGGCAACAAAGGATGAAAAGTACCTTGACTGGCTGAAAGAAAACTTCGAACCGGCAACCGCAAAATGGGGCTGGCTGAAGCTGTTCGAGGCCGGTGGTTACGCCGTCAGGTCCTGCGCAATGGCGACAGTTACGGACGAAGGCGGCAAACTTAAAGAACTGTTCGGCAGACGCTGCGACGAGGCGTT
This sequence comes from uncultured Anaeromyxobacteraceae bacterium, assembly GCA_964522105.1. Lineage (GTDB taxonomy): Bacteria > Myxococcota_A > UBA9042 > DTJE01 > DTJE01 > JAGOFO01. The sequence goes on along the minus strand of CAZFVA010000016.1, from coordinate 48,815 downwards.
TACAGGCAGAACGGCCGACTTGATGACGTGGTACCGCGACTCGGTCTGGGGCACATCATTTCCCAATGAAAGCAAACGACACAGAACGGCCGGATGGTACTTTTCATCGGAAAACGCATTTGAACTTATGTCGGCGGCCCGATTCGCGGAACTGAAGGGCAAGGCACGCCCGGACTACTTGAAAGGTGCCCTGGCCAATTTTTACTATCAGGCCGGGATGAATCCGGTAAATATAAGCTACATCACGGGCCTTGGCCTGCGCTGGCCAACACTGCCGGTAAGTCAGTACGCGCACAACGATGGACGTCTGCTTCCCCCGGGCGGCATCATCGTCGGTGACGTCATCGCAGGGTGCGGCTGGCTGGGCGAATACGGACGACAGCTTGGCGCCCTGACATTCCCATCGGACGGCGACAAACTTGACCCGTGGCCACTTTATGACCGTTTCACGGACCACTGGAACGTCAACGCAGAAATGGTGATACCAGTTCTTGCAAGATCGCTGGCGGCAGCGGCTGCGATTTTTGCGACAACCACTGACAAATCAAGACCTTACCGGAAACTGAGCGGTATGATAAACGGCACCGGACCTTTTACCGCCGTGTGTAAAGATCGCGAAATCAAAGACGCTGATGTAATCTGGGAAACGTCGATGGGTCAGGTTTTCAAAGGGATTGAGGTCAGCATCAATCCGGAAGGACTTGACTGGATCGAGATGGAAGCCGTCTGGCCTGACGGGCAACGCCTGTCTGACCGCCGGGTATTCAATAATGCGGGGCACAAGCGGACCGAATGAAGACAATCCTGTGGATTAACAATCTGGCGACCTTTTCCGGCGGGGCCGAAAAGTACATTCACGAGACTGCGACGCTGCTGGCACGCCAGGGCTTCAGCAATATGCTGATGGCCGGTATCGAAAGGCCGTGGGACTACAAATTCACAAGTCCATTTGAAAAGGCATTTCCGCTTGATTCAACGACACTGAAGACGACGGTCGCCGCGTTGAAACCTGACCTGATTTACGTGCACAACGTCGCGGACATCGAAACGATCAACGCAATCGCCGCAACCGGTATTCCATCGGTGCGATTTTTCCATGATCACAGCCCGTTCTGCCCCAGGGACCACAAGTACTTTGCGATTACAAACCATACGTGCACCGTCCCGATGGGATTTCACTGCTTCAGATGCCTTGGCATTGTAAAAACCGGCACGGGAATCACCGGGCTCGGCATTTCAACCGCTGCGTCAAAGGAAAAAGTTCTTCAGGCAAACCGCGAACTTACCGGCTTCATTTCCGGTTCGCAATACATGGCCAACCTGATTGTGAAGCACGATTTTCCGGCAGCAGCCACCAGGGCCGTGCCACTGTTCATAGTACCCCCGGCCGTGATGCCGGTCGTTACACGCGATGACAGAAAATTGGTGTTTGCCGGGACGCTTGTTCGCGGCAAAGGGCTTGATATCCTTATAAAAGCATTGGCTCTTCTTGATCCGGCGGTAACACTGACGGTGGCGGGTGACGGGCCTCAGAAGGACATGTTCGTGGAATGTGCGGCGGCGGCAGGCGTCAGCGAACGGGTCACCTTTACCGGTTGGCTGTCACCGGACGACCTTAACATGGAAATCGCGACATCAGCGATCATGGTGATTCCAAGCCGCGAGCCCGAGACGTTCTGCCTTACAGGACTGGCTGCCTTTGCCGCTGGAACGCCGGTCATTGCTTCAGACGTCGGCGGCATCACCGAATGGCTGAAGGACGGCGAAACCGGCCTGCTGTATGCGCCACCTCAGGACCCCGCTGCACTTGCTGCCACAATCAGGTGTCTTGTTGGCGA